>CACVAU010000069.1 GCA_902727915.1 uncultured Sulfurovum sp. | reverse complement strand
TTCGCTATATTGACGAACTCAATCAAAGAAAAATCAAAAGATATTTAAAAAACACCTACTTTTTTAGAAAATTTTTAGGAAGATGGATAGGTGATGGTCATATCAGAAAAAATATGGAACGTAAATCTGTATCAGTCGTTTTTCATAAAGATGATACACATGGCATATCTGAAACATTGGCTTTTATAGAAGAGAATAACTACGACTACTCTCTTCTTAAAACCAAATCTATTATTGAGATAAATATTCTTGATAAATTTTTACACGCTTTTTTCGCAAAAACCTTTTCTAATTATAAATTTGAATCAAACTCAAAATACATTCCAAACTTTGTATTTCAACTACCGAAACAAGAAATATTAGAAATACTAGATGGATATATAGCTGCTGATGGTTATATCACAGAAGATAGAATCAAAATCACAACGGTTTCTAAAACACTTGCCATGCAAAGTAGGAAACTACTCTTTCAAGTAGGCATACCTTCTACGATTCGAGAAGATAAAAGAGTATATACCTCCATCCAACTCAAAGAGGGAAACTCATGTTACACCATTAATATGCCCTCAAATGGTTCAATCTATGATATTCCCAAAGAACGTCAAAATGTCTATAAAATAGAAAAAGAGTTTATAAAACTAAAAGTACGAAGTATTATAAAACATAAGAAACAAAAAGAAAATGTCTATGACTTTACAGTAGAAGACGACCACTCTTATACCACCTCCAACTACGTTGTTCATAACTCAGCAGCAGGTTCCTTAGTTGCCTACTCCTTGGAAATTACTGATATTGACCCTATTCCTTACGGTTTACTCTTTGAGCGTTTCTTGAACCCTGAACGTGTTTCCATGCCAGATATCGACATGGATTTCTGTCAAGCACGTCGTCAAGAGATTTTGGACTACGTAATTGAAAAATATGGTCGTGTGAACGTCGCTCAGATTATTACTTTTGGTAAGTTACAAGCCAAAGGGGTTATTCGTGATGTTGCACGTGTTCTTGACATGCCTTATTCACAAGCTGATGCCATGGCAAAACTGATTCCTGATGAATTGGGAATTAACCTAACTGACTCTTATGCTAAAGAGCCAAAAATTGCCGAGCTATGTGCGACAAATCCTCTGGCTAAAAGAACATGGGACTATGCCCTAGCCCTTGAAGGACTTAACCGAAATGCAGGAACTCACGCTGCTGGTGTTGTTATTTCCAATGAGCCTCTTTGGAAGAAAACCCCTCTCTTTAAACCAACAGGTCAAGACACTTTAGCGACCCAATATAATGGTAAATACGTTGAAGATGTCGATTTAATTAAATTTGACTTCTTGGGTCTTAAGACCCTGACGGTTATTGAAGAGGCTCTGAAACTTGTTGAACAGCGTCATGGAAAACGTATTGACTTTATTAAAGAAGATGTCAATGACAAAGGTGTTTATGACTACATCTCAACAGGAGATACCTTAGGACTGTTCCAAATTGAGTCGGCTGGTATGCAGGACTTAGCCAAAAAGCTTAAACCAAATGGCTTTGAAGACATCATTGCGATGTTGGCACTCTATAGACCCGGACCTATGGAGTCTGGAATGCTCGACGACTTCGTTGAACGTAAACATGGACGTGCAAAAATTACCTACATGTTCCCAGAACTTGAACCCATTTTAAAGCCTACTTATGGGGTTATTGTTTATCAAGAGCAAGTTATGCAGATTGTACAGACCATTGGTGGATTCAGCCTTGGTGGTGCTGACTTGGTGCGTCGTGCCATGGGTAAAAAGATTAAAGAGGAGATGGACAAGCTTAAAGAAGAATTTGCCATAGGAGCTGGTAAAAAAGGCTTTGACATGGCAACTGCTAGAGAGCTTTTCGACCTTATTGTAAAGTTTGCTGGTTATGGTTTTAACAAATCCCACTCAGCTGCTTATGCCCTTATTACCTTCTATACGTCGTTCTTAAAAAATTACTACCCTACAGAATTTATGGCTGCAATTTTAACGCTGGAAAAAAACAATACAGACAAAGTTATTAAATATGTAGATGAATTAAAAAGCCTTAACATTGAACTGCGCCCACCCAACATTAACCGTTCACTATTGGTTTTCCAAGCCGATGAAATAGAAAGTAAAAAGATTGTCTTCTTTGGTATGGGAGCCATTAAAGGTGCTGGAGATGTGGCGATTAATTCCATTATTGCCACACGTGATGAAGGTGGTGAATTTAAAGATATGAACGACTTTGTCTCACGAATTGATGCCTCTAAAGTAAACAAACGTGTTATCGAATCCTTAGCAAAATCAGGTGCTTTTGATGATTTTGGTCATTCACGTTGTGCCTTAATTAGCCAAGTAGAAGCCATTACCGAAGCAGCTGGAAAAGCAATGCTGGCGAAAAAACAAGCTGTCGGTTCACTTTTTGGTGATGCTGAAGAGATGACCACTGTTACCGTAAACATTAGTGATATGCCAGAGTATGAACTTCTTGAAATACTTGCGCTGGAAAAAGAGTCACTTGGTTTCTACGTTTCAGGTCATCCACTGGACAAATACCGTGAACAACTCGATGAGATAAAATACACCCTAAGCTCTGAAATAGACGATTTAGCTGATGGTTCACAAGCTCTATTTATTGGTAAAATTGAAGAGATAAACACGCGTATTTCTAAAAAAGGAAATAAGTTTGGTATTGCCAACATTATGGACTTACATGGAAACATTGAGTTAATGTTATTTGAAAACCGTTTGGTGGAACTCGATGAAGATTTTGACTTAAATAAACCCATTGCTTTTAAAGTAAAAATTACCAAAGATGGTGACTTTACGCGTATGAATATTTTAAATATTTCATCCATTAAAGATGCTAAAAAGTCTAAGGTAAAAGTCCTTAAAGAGCAAAAGCATACGCCTGAACCTCCCTCTGAACCTGTGGTCTTAGCCATGAGTTTATTACCAGACATAAAAATGATAGAAGAGCTTTACGCTTTAGCACAAAAATATCCAGGAAGACATCCTTTACAGTTAGAAATTAAATCAAAGCTCTCAAATGTCATGATAGAATCTAAGATGAAAGTGAGTCGTTCTATTTTATTAGAAGCTAAGGATCTTGGCGTTTATGAGGAAGAGAAATTAATTGTTAATGGGTAATTTTACCCATTAATATAAATAGTGATTAAAGATTTTACTTAGGTGTTCCAAAGTTTTGTCCCCAATAATGGGTGTACAGCGAACTTTCATCTCTCAGCATACTAATCCCCATCTCCTTAAAAAGTGGGTTCATTAAATTTTCACAATGATTATCACTCTCCAACCATGATTGCACAGCTTTCTCTACATTATCAATAACAGCACCCCCTGCAAGATTCTCACCTAAACGTTCCCAACTATACCCATGGTTTTCCACACGTTCAATTTGTGTACTTTTTTTAGCAAGTACATACCCTGACCAATCTGATTCCGTACCAGAACCATCATGTGAAAAAGTTTGACTGGCAATTAAATCTTGTACATGTTCATAAGCAGCTCTATACAATTTATCATTCCAACTCAGTACGGTTGTTGCCGTAAATACTCCTTTACTTCCACAATCTTGTGTTTGGGTTCTTGCTTCATTAACAGCCCTTAAATATTCTGTCTTTAAAGTATTAGAGATATCAGGAATACTAGTATTTATTTCTTGACTTGTGACGATGACAATCATGTTATCTGTACTTGAAACACCATCACTATTTTGAACTGTAAAACTTAACAAGTGGGTACCTACTTCCGTTGGAAGATAAGTCAATATTTGTGTCGTTCCTAAAATTTTTCCTTGCTCTTCCCATTCATAAATTAATTCTGAATTTTCCAAGTTTTCTACCTTACCCACTAACGTAATGCTCTCATTAATGACCACTCTTTGATCAACACCAGCATCAGCTTGTATACTCGTCGTAGCAGCAGCAACATTCGTACGCTCTTCACTTCCACAAGCAGTAAAAACGGTTACCAATGTACCCATTATTGCCAATTGAAACCTATTCATTTTATATCCTTTCAACATTTTATTTATAGTATATCATAAAAAATATAATTAAATATTTTTATTAAAATATAATTAATAATTAAGATGTAATCTACATTACATACAAATAGTACTTTCTTTAATATAAGTAGAAAGCGTTATGAGAGGTCTTTTCGGTATGGGAGTAATCATTTGGGATGTCATAGAAGAAAGCTTCTTAACTGCTACGGTAGTATCTTTTAAGCACAGCTCTCATTAAAAGGTGTTTACCTTATGTACTATTTGACATTAATACAGGTTCTAAAGAAAACTAACCCAAAATCTAAAAGATTCTCTTAAAAATTCTTTACTTTTTTTTAAGTGAAACTTTTAGTAAACCATTTTCATAATGACTAAAAAAGGTTGTTTCATCAGCATCTTTAGGTAAGGACAACGTTTCCGAAGTTGTACTTTGAAAAAATTGTGTTCGTTTACTATTAACACCTACTGTTACAGAATCTTCTATCACCACTTCTTCAATTTTTTTCACTTCCGTTACGGTTAGCATTCTATTTTCTAACTTTGCCTTAACTTCAGTATTTTTTATATCTATAACACTTTTTTCCAAGATGTATTCATTACCTTTATCAACAAAGGTTAACATCGTTGTGGGACTAAAGTTCATATCCTCTTCAACAATCATTGGTCTTCGTGCATTGTGTTCACGCTGTTCTTGAATTCCCCTATTCATTGCATCATCTAACATTTTCATTTCTGCTACTGGTTCAGTAATCTCTTTTTCAATATCAACTAACGCGACGGAGTTAATACTTAATATTAGTAAAAACAATCCTATTTTTTTCATCAATTTATCCTTATATTGTTTACCATATTGATTATATCAAAATAGAATTTTAAGCATCTCAAAAATGTAAATTAAGCTTTCACTTTAAGTAAATGGCTCATAAACAAGATTGAGACTTTTTTTCTTAGTCATAAACCCTAATATTAATACTTGGTGATCGTGTAATTTCTCCATTAAAGTGTGTACCAATGGCATAAAAATCATTATCACCCACCTTAAACCGTTGACCACCTATCCAATGTTCTGTAACTCGGGGTAAGACATCTGTTCCTATTAACCTATCATTAAGAATATATTGTACTTTTTCAATATTATTAAATGAATTACTGGCATTTTTTAATTCTACTTCAACAAAGACAGCTTTTCTTTTAATTGGTGTATTCAGAGATGGGGTAACAATGGTTAATGAAGGAATACCACTAGCAGAAATGCCACCATATTCATATGCCCCAATATCAAACACATTATCAACTCTTCGTGAATGATTATAGTCAAAAGCAAGTTGTTTATTAACCCCTGTACCTACGGCTATTGAGGTTGATTGTAAATTAAAATCTTTATTAGGGAAATCAATAAAATCTAATAGAGATGCATTTTGTTCAAATATATTAGCGCTCTTTATGAGTGTGGCATTAGAAGAAATACTACGCATTCGTCGATATTCCGTAAAGATATTATTATGTAACATAATCTTTTGTCCAGTATATGCCTCTATCCCATAATCTTGTGCACCAATAAAAGTATTGTTATAAATCTCGAACGTTCCATTTTTATCACTTGAATAAGAGTTACTATTGTTATTAAGATAAAGACTGCTCTTTTTGTTATAGGCAGGTTGTAATGTTCTATTAACATCAACGCCTAAATTAATAACCACATTGTTAAATACTTTTGTATTTCCAAAACCATTTAATTGTATACCATGACCTTTTTTAATACTTAAGCCATTATCAACCCAGTTATTATAAATTAAGGCTTCCGTTCCATCGCCAATAAATAAACCCTCATCATGATTACCATTTTCTAATAAACCATAGTCACTAATAAAATTATTATAAATAGCCACATTACTATCAGCATTTTTTACTTGAATACCATCATAACCAACATTTTTAACGATGTTATTAAAGACACGTAAGCCTCGAATTGCATGAGGATACATTTTTCGTCCTACACAACTTGTTTTTGTATCTTGATTAATGAAACCATCATAACGACCATAGCCAATATAAAGCCCCTCTCCACCAACATGATGAATATAGTTATCATGAATATTAACATCATGCATTGTCCAAACATCTCTATCTGATTTTCCATCACAACGAGGTTGTGTTTTCACACCAATACCTGCAAACCCTGAAGTATTTTTATCGATTACTGAGGAAATTCCAGCAACTTCCACATTAGCAATTTCAAAATTTGTTGTAAAGCGTTCCATCGTCACATGAAAGCCTTTAGGTGTAGATACTTTAATTCCATACTGATGTTGACTATCCCCATTTCCTAAAATTTTGAAAAACTTAGAATTGTAAAATCTCCACCCATAAGAATGACTTGCTGAAGTACTACTGTGTGCATTAATATACACTTGACCTGCACAATTTTTAATAACAATAGGGTCTTCTTTTGTCCCATTAATATGCTCCCATTTCATGCTTCCATAATCAACTGAAGCATCTAAACAAACGGTATCAGCTGGTTGAAAATTGGAAATATTACCATCTACAGACCAGCTATAAGTCGATATGACATGGTCACAGCCACAAGCTTGTTCTTCTGCCGTACTTAAGGCATGGGCACTCGAACCCAATAAAATGCTTAAATAACTTAACGCTTTAATATATTTTTTCATGTTAATCCTTTTAATTAATTGATAATAAATTCTAACAAACAAAAGTCAATAAATGTCAAAATAATTGACTCAATTTCCTATAAAATATAAAAAATAAAGTTCTATTAAGCCTTACATGGTAGGCTTCGCTACATGGCTTACCAGCCAAATCAATAATAAATACTAAACCATGAAATACCTTATAATACTTTTTTCTATACTATTTTTCAATACTGCTCTTATTGCCATTAACATTGATGAAAACAGCTCTAAATTCTCCCTCTTAGAACATGCTTCCATTTACATCGATACTAGCAATAATTTAACTAAAGAAGAGATCTTAAAACAAAAATTTTCACCTAATGAGTCAAATATTATTTCACTAGGATATGTCAAAAATACAGCTCTTTGGATTAAACTAACGCTTACAAATAGCAGTGCGAAACCTCTTAAGAAAATTTTAGAATATGATAATTCATATGAAAACTCAAAGGTAGAAGAACTTTTATTTTATGATGAAAATCTTACTATTCGTAGAGGCTTACTACATAGAATGAAGAATAGAGAATCTATTAATCCTATTATCTATTTATCGTTAAAGCCTTATCAAAGCAAAACATACTATTTAAAAAGCTATTCTAAAATTAATCTAACACAAGCAAAAATGATACTTTGGAATGAAATTGATTTTATTAAAGCAGAATCTAAACGTCAAATGTATATTTTTATTTTCTTAGGAGTTATGCTAACACTTTTAATTTATAACTTTATGCTCTTTTTATTTACTCAAGATAAATCATATTTCTATTATGTGTTTTATCTTGTCGCTCTAATCTTAAACAGTGCTTTTTATTCAGGGATGCTTTCACTCTATATCCCCTCACAAACCATTAATGATTTTTTATTAAAAGCGACAGGAAGCTTTACCATTATACTGGTTCTTGCGACACTACTTTTTACACAAACTTTTTTAGAAATTAAACAATTTAAAAAATTAAATATCATACTCAATATTATGTTATGGATATTCCCTGTTTTAGTTCTTTTAAGTTATGATACTTGGGTACTAAATGAATCCGTACACTATATCAGTTTTATATTTGGCTTGTACATCGTCTATGTTGCATTTTATGCTCTTTTTAAAGGTGTAAAACAAGCAAAATTTTACGTTTTAGGTTGGAGTATTATTGTATTAGGCTTTGCCCTTCAAATATTTCAATCAATTTTTCACTATGATTTACGAACTTATAGTTTAACTTATCTTCAAGATGTCGCTTTAGTGTTAGAAGCCTTACTTTTTTCTATAGCTTTAGCTCACAGAATAAGAATTAGCAATGAAAAATTAATTCTTTTTAAAAATGAAGAACAAAACAAGTTAGAATATCTTGTTAAAGAAAAAACTAAAGCTTTAAAAGTCTCTTTAGAAGAAAAAGACATTTTGTATAAAGAACTAAATCATCGTATTAAAAATAACCTAATGATGATTCTTTCCCTACTCAAACTACAAATTAAAAGAACAAAAAATACTGAAACAACCAACTCTTTAATTGTCACGCAAAATAGAATCCAATCCATTGCACAACTGTATGAAATGCTTTTACATAATAATCAATCCCTTGATGTTAAAACTTATCCGTATTTACAAAGTATTTGTCAAACCATTGCGCTAAACTTTTCAAATAAAATTAGCATTAATTATGACATTCAGTATAATCTAAAAATTGATAATTTAATTTACCTAGGACTTATTGTGAATGAGCTTATTACCAATAGTTTTAAGTATGCCTTTGAAGATAATAATGGTGAAATTAACATTAAAATTCACAAGGAAAACAATCAAATCATCGTTACTATCAATGATACAGGTAAAGGTTTTCAAAGTAAACGTAAAAATTCTTTGGGCTTAAACATCGTCAAAATTTTAGTAGAAGGTCAATTGGAGGGCGAACTTAAAATCAATAGTCATAATGGTACAAAAGTCTTCATACAATGGCAAGAAAAAGTATTATAAATAGGATGCTTTTAAAAGATAACCATGTTTACTTTGTGATGATATTTCAATACCCTTTAACTTTTTTCTTAATAAATAAACTAGCGTTCTAAGTGAAGAACTGCTCTCTTCTTCTATGCCCCAAATACTATAAGAAAGTGTATTTTTATCCACCATAGAATTCATATTTTTCACTAAAATATCTAATAAAATCTGTTGATTATGTGACAAAGATACAGGTACATCTAAAAGACAAATACTTTTAGTTTCAAGTTCATAATAACAGTCTTCATAAAGTTGAACCTTTTTAGTATCTCCCACTTTACAAGTGCTAATATCGGTATAAAAATTTTTCCAAGCAATTTCAAGTGCAATATACAACTCTCTTTCATTAAACGGTTTAGAAATAAACCCATATAACGAAACATTTAGCACTTCTTTAATGGTCTCATTGTCATTATAAGCACTCATGAAAATAATGGGTACATCACAAAATTGTAATACTTCTTTAGCTGTTTGGATCCCATCCTTTGCCCCTTTAATATTAATATCCATTAAAATTAAGTCAGGCACAGTACCACTTTTAACCACATCAATCAAATCTTGACCATAAACATATTCTATAATCTCTTCATAGCCATACTCTTCTAAGGTTTCTCGAATAAATAAGGAAGTTATTTTTTCATCCTCAACAACCATTATTTTATTTTTTTTCATACACAACTCTTTCAGGAATTTATCTTATCTATATTTTAATGAAAAAATGTCATAAAATGTCAAATAGTCTAATCATTATTAATATAATAATTTTTAGATATCATGCTATAGCATTATAAAATACTTACTTAATTTGCTTGTATCAGAAAGAAACACATAATCAATATAATTTTCAGCCCTTATCTGTTTAATTTTTTTATTTAGCAAAAATAGCTAGAATCGTGCTACAAAAACTTACTATGAGGAAGACATATGTCATTACCTAAAATTATTTGGTCAAAAATTGATGAAGCACCAGCGTTAGCAACTTATTCGCTGTTACCAATCGTAAACGCATTTACACAAGCAGCTGGTGTAGAAGTTGTAGAAAAAGATATCTCACTAGCAGGTAGAGTACTTGCATCTATGGGTTTAGCTGAAGATGAGCTAACTAAACTTGGAGATGTTGTTCTTGAAGAAGATGGAAACATTATTAAACTTCCAAACATTTCTGCATCTGTAGGACAACTAAAAGATTGTATCGCAGAGCTTCAAGGTCAAGGTTACGACATCCCTAACTACCCTGAAAACCCAGCAAATTCTGATGAAGAAGCTATCCAAGCAAAATATGCTGTATGTTTAGGTTCTGCTGTTAACCCAGTACTTAGAGAAGGTAACTCAGACAGAAGAGCAGCAAAAGCTGTAAAAAGATTTGCACATAAAAATCCTCATAGACTTAGAGCCTTTGCTGAAAACTCAGGTGCATATGTAGCACACATGGGTGGAAAAGGTGATTTCTTTGCACATGAGCAATCAGTAACGCTTGACAAAGACCAATCAGTAACAATTGCGCTTAATGGTAACACTTTAACTACAATTGACACACTAAATGGTGAAGTACTTGATGGTACATTCATGTCTGTTTCTGCACTTAGAGCATTCTACAAGCAAACAATCGCTGATGCTAAAGACAAAGGACTTATCTGGTCTTTACACCTTAAAGCAACAATGATGAAAATCTCTGATCCAATTATGTTTGGTCACGGTTTTGAAATCTTCTTTGAAGAAGTATTTACTAAATATGCAGATACATTTACTGCACTTGGTGTGAACCCTAACATGGGTATGTCTGACCTTGAGAAAAAAATTGCTGGTCATGCTGATGAAGCTGCTATTAAAGCTGACTTCCTTGCTGCACTTGAATCAGATGCACCAAAACTTGCAATGGTTGATTCAGATAAAGGAACAACAAACTTCAACGCTTCTAACGACGTAATTATTGATGCTTCTATGCCTGTAGTTGTACGTGAAGGTGGTAAACAATGGGATAGAACTGGTGCTGCTGGTGAAACGGTTGCTGTTGTTCCAGATTCTACTTATGCTATGTTCCACGAAGAAATGGTAGCTGACTGTGTTAAAAATGGTCAATATGATGTTGCAACAATGGGTGCAATGCAAAACATTGGTCTTATGGCACAAAAAGCAGAAGAGTATGGTTCTCACCCAACAACATTTGAATTGGCTGAAGCTGGTACAGTAACGGTAACTGGTGCTGATGGTGTTCTTATGAGCTTTGAATGTGAAGCTGGTGATATCTGGAGACTTGCTAGAACTAAAGATATTCCAATTAGAGACTGGGTAAGACTTACAGTTGAAAGAACAAGACTTGAAGGTATTCCTGCAATATTCTGGTTAGATGAAAACAGAGCACATGATGCTGAATTACTTAAAAAAGTAAACGCGTACTTAAAAGACCATGATACAGACGGACTTGACATTCAATTCATGAAAGTTACTGATGCTACTAGATTTACAAATGCTAGAGTAAGAAAAGGTGAAAATACTATTGCTGTTACAGGTAATGTTCTTAGAGATCACCTTACAGACATGTACCCAATCTTAGAGCTTGGAACATCTGCTAAAATGCTTTCTATTGTTCCATTGATTGCTGGTGGTGGACTTTACGAAACTGGTGCTGGTGGATCTGCTCCAAAACACGTTGATCAATTCTTAGCTGAGGGTCACTTAAGATGGGATTCACTTGGTGAAATTCTTGCACTTGCTGAATCATTAAGATTTATCGGTCAAAAACATGATGATGCTAAACTTCAAGCGCTTACAGAAGCGTTAGATGTAGCAAACAACGGTTACCTTGATAACAACAAAGAGCCAGGAAGAAAAGTTGGTCAACCAGACAACAAAGCTTCTCACTTCTTCGTAGCGCAATACTGGGCTGATGCACTTGCTAAAGGTGACAATGCTGAACTGGCTGAAAAATTTGCTCCAGTTGCTGCCTCACTTCAAGACAACGAAGCTACTATTATGGAAGAGCTTCTTGCTGTTGAAGGTCAAGCACAAGATGTTGGTGGGTACTTCCATCCAAACGATGAGTTAGCTTCTAAGGCAATGAGACCTTCTGCTACTCTTAATGCAATTATTGATGGTATATAAGCATCAGTAGTTTTTGTTCCTACAATCTTTGTAGGAACATTTACATTTTTATTTCTAAACTCTTTAAATAAATTTATAATTGTTAAGATAATATCACTTGCTATTTTATGTTTTACTAACTCTTCTTTGTTACTCTTTTCAATTCTCACTACTTTTCTCTTGAATTAAAATTCATCGTTCATATGTTTCATTTTAAAAATTTGCAAATTGGGTCGTTAAGGGATTAGTACAACTACTCTTTACTATGTTATGACAATCAAATTTTCTATAGAAGCAGTTCTCTCTTTTCCTTAAATTTAATTAAAATTCAACTGTTCCGACTCTTCTCAAATCTATTAAAAGAAATTTATATATTAACCTATTGTTACACTTTTGCTACGAACTCATGATATAATCTAAGTAAGTTCATTTTTTCACTCTAAACTATTGTTTGCGAATGTGTATTTTGGTATCTATTCTCAAGCTAAAGATTAGGTGAAGTGAACAATAACAAGAAAAAAGGACTTTAATGGCAAAAGGTAAAAAAGTAACAGTTATTGGAACAGGTAATTTTGGCTCAACAGTAGCATTTATTCTAGCAATGAATGGAACTTGTCATAATGTTGTACTTCGTGGACGAAACTATGACATTACAAAAGGTAAAGCTTTAGACATGTCACAAGCAGCAAATGCAGCCAGACAACATACCATTGTTAAGGCAGCAAAAGGTCCAGAAGATATGAAAGATTCTGATGTTGTTGTTATTACAGCTGGAGCGCCTAGAACCCCTGGAATGAGCCGTGATGACCTACTTGTCATGAATGCCGATATTGTAAAAATGTATGCCAAAGAGATTAAAAAATATGCACCAGATTCTGTTGTCGTTGTTGTCTCAAACCCATTAGATGTCATGACCTATGTTGCTTTAAAATATACAGGTTTTCCAAGAGAAAGAGTACTGGGTATGGCTGGAATTTTAGATGCAGCAAGAATGGCACACTTTATTTATGAGAAACTAGAGTATGGGGCAGGTCAGATTCGTGCAACTGTTATGGGTGGACATGGAGATACCATGGTACCTCTTCCTAAATTTACCACCGTTGCTGGTGTACCTATTGATGACTTACTCGACTCTGAAGAGATTGGTGAGATTGTTAAAAAAACCAGAAATGGTGGCGCTCAAATTGTAAACTTATTAGGCAATGGTTCAGCCTACTATGCCCCTGCAAAGTCAACAACTGTTATGGTTGATGCCATTTTAAAAGATACCAACCAAATTCACTCTTGTGCCATTATGCTCCAAAATGACTATGGATACTCAGACATTGTATCAGGAGTACCCGTTATGATTGGTGCTGGTGGAGCAGAAGAAGTTATTACCATGACACTGAAGAATCTTCAAGTGAGAAAATTTCAAAACTCAGTTGCCTCAGTTCAAGAGATGGTTGACAAACTAGAAGAACTAAAATTCTTCGATGACATATAACCTAAACTTTTAGGTTATATAAAGCCTTTATAATAACATTAACAGTAAAATAAATTTCAATATTTAATATTATTTGTTTAATATCATTTATTTAAATTAAATACTATGTATAAAATCAGGATAAACCATGATAAATAGAAAAGTAGGAATTATAGGTGCTGGTGCTGTTGGTGCAACAGCAGCTTACAGTTTGGCAATGATGGGAACGTGTAAGGAAGTTATTCTTTTTGATATTGCAGAAGGTGTTGCACAGGGGAAAGCCATTGATATAGCACAGGCTTCACACTATTCAGCTCAGCCCACCATTATTACAGCTGCCCAATCAGCTTCTGACGTAAAAGATTGTGACATTGTTGTTATTACTGCTGGTGTACCTCGAAAAGGAGATATGACCAGAGAGGATTTATTAATGATTAATGCAAAAATTATTAAATCTGTAACCCAAGATGTCATGAAATATTCACCAAATGCAATCATTATTTCCGTCTCTAATCCTTTAGATGTTATGACTTATGCCATTCATAGAATTACAGGATGGGATAGTAATAGAATTGTTGGAATGGCAGGTGCTTTAGATGGTTCTCGTATGGCATACCAAATCTACAACAAATTAGGTTATGGTGCAGGTCAAACTGGTGCTTTGGTAATTGGTGATCATGGTCAAAATATGATTCCACTACCACAAAATGTACATGTAGGTGATGTACCCACAACTGATTTACTTAGCGATGAAGAATTCCAAGACATCATCGAAAGAACTAAAGGAGGTGGAGCAGAAATTGTTAAACACTTGGGAACCTCTGGTTATTATGGTCCTGGTCGTGCTGTTGCTCATATGGTAGAAGCTATTTTAAATGATAGTCAAACCGTTGTTTCATGCTCTGTACTTTTAAATGGAGAATATGGTTACTCTAATGTAACTGTTGGTGTACCTATCATCCTTGGTAAAAACGGAGTAGAAAAAATAGTGCAAATAAGTCTTAATAGCCAAACCAAAGAAAAATTTCAGACCTCAGTAGAAAGTATTCAAGAAGGTATTAATATACTAGAAAAAAACAACTTTTTTAACTGATGTTTTATCTAAATAATTGATTCTACTCAATGGTGCTAGCTAGGTATCTCTAAGCTACCACCCTACCCACACTACTTAGCTTTCTAGCGACCAAGAATCTATTCATTAACTCTTAACAGCCTAGCAAGTAAAATATATTATTAATACAAAATAGGAGACAGTTTATGTCATTTAGAATAGAAAAAGATACCATGGGTGAAATGCAGGTTCCTGCTGATAAATATTGGGCTGCACAAACCCAAAGATCAGTACATAATTTTGAGATAGGTAATGAAAAAATGCCAATTGAGGTTGTATATGGTTTTGCAAACCTTAAAAAAGCCTGTGCTTTAGTTAACCAAGAACTTGGACGTTTAGACGATGATAAAACAACTGCCATGGCACAAGCTTGTGAAAGTATTCTTGCTGGTGAGTTAGATGACAACTTTCCTTTAGTTGTATGGCAAACTGGTTCAGGTACACAGTCAAACATGAACATGAATGAAGTAGTAGCTAACAAAGCAACTGAAATTATGGGTGGAGACTTTACAAAAGAAAACCTTGTACATCCTAACGATGACGTAAATAAAGGTCAAAGTTCAAATGATACTTTTCCAACAGGTATGCGTATCGCAGAAGTGGTAACCGTAACTGATAATCTTATTCCAGCATTGGAGCAATTAAAAGCAACACTTCAAGGAAAAGTTGAGGCATTCTCTGACATTGTTAAAATTGGTAGAACCCACCTTCAAGATGCAACACCATTAACATTGGGTCAAGAAATTTCTGGTTATGTAGCAATGTTAGAGACAAACCTAAAACAACTTAACGATGCGCTTGTTTATTGTAGAGAAATTGCTATTGGTGGTACAGCTGTTGGAACAGGTCTTAACTCTCATCCAGAGTTTTCAGAGCGTGTGGCTGCTCAACTTAACAAGTTTATGGCTAAAGATTATGGTTTTGTATCTCAACCTAACAAATTCCATGCACTTACTGGTCACGATGCAGAAGTAGTACTCTCTGGTGCATTAAAAGCTTTAGCAGCAAACCTTATGAAAATTGCCAATGACATTAGATGGTTAGCTTCTGGACCACGTTGTGGATTAGGTGAGATTGAGATTCCAGCCAATGAGCCTGGTTCATCTATTATGCCAGGTAAAGTTAATCCTACTCAAGCAGAGGCAATGACCATGGTAGCCGTACAAGTAATGGGGAATGATGCAGCTGTAGGTTTTGCAGCTTCACAAGGTAACTTTGAACTAAATGTATTTAAACCTGTCATTGCGCATAATGTTTTACAATCTGTAAAGCTTCTTGCTGATGCAATGATTTCATTTGATGTAAATTGTGCAAGAGGAATAGAGCCAATTAAAGAAAATATTGATAGATTCCTAAATGACTCACTAATGCTTGTAACAGCCCTTAATCCTCATATTGGTTACGAGAATGCTGCTACAATTGCGAAGACAGCCCATAAAAATGGTACAACGCTAAAAGAAGAAGCTGTAGCATTAGGACTAATGTCGGCTGAAGACTTTGATAAAAATGTCAAACCTGAAGAGATGATAGCCCCTAAAGCATAACTGCTGATACACGTAAAGAAGTAAATTCTGAATCGTGTAAACTATCCTCTCGCCTCTCAATAAATTGAAATGCTAACTAATGACAGTTGCCTTTAGTAGCATTTCGTTCTTCTAATCCAAAGCTATTTTGAGTACAACCTTGACCTGCTGTTCCTGCAATAGACGGACTACCATTCTCACCCCATGTTACTTTGCCTGCTTTTAAATTTACAAACAAAGAAACTAATAATAAAATTACCCCTACGAACTTCATTTATAACTCCTTAATTTAAAGAATTTTACTTTACGATATGATTAAGTATCAATTATTATAGCCATAAAAGTTCCTCTTCAATAGTATATTTTTAAATTTTTATTAATTTTTTTATCTATAAGTAAAATATAATAAAAATCATATTCTAATAACTTTTTTACTGTTATAATAAATTATTGTTATAGAGTATTTTGTATACTTATGTTTAAAAAGATGAAAAAAATATGGGAGAGTTTATAGAAAAAAGCCAATCTAAACCGTTTTGACTTAGTACTCTTTTCTTTTTTTAGCATTCGTAATTTGTGCTATATCAGGATTGGGATGATACAGGTCATCATCATTTCGTGGATTAATGGTTTTACCATTTAATTCATCTAAAACAGAAAGTAACTTTCGCTCAGTTTCAAAACTAAGCTTACCCTCGCTTATATGCTCTAAAATCTTTTCAGCATACTCTTTCTTTGCTATCATTTCATTATAACGTTCTAACTTTTCTAATTCTATTTGATTTAACTGTTTTCGATATCTTAAGTAGATATACAATAATAAAAAAAGAAGCAATGCTGAAATAATATAAGTTGCCGAACTTTTATTTGTCTCTTCAGCATTTGATTCAACATTTAAAACAGCTATTTTATGATTTAAATCATTATCAAGCTCTTTAATTTTGAGTTTTGTTTCATTCTCTTTATTTTGTATCATAATATTTTCATACACTTGTAACTCATTACGTTTACGTTCATTTTCCAATGCCACAAGTTGTTCTTGGTGATTATTGTGTGCTTTATTGAAAGCAACTTCTTGACTCACCAATCTGTTCTCATATGGCTGCTCAACAATTTTTTTTAAAGCTTCCTCTGGTGTTTCACTTGTAAAAAATGCTGAAAAAACGATATAACCCAATAATGCTGACATACTGACTAAAATTAATTCTCTCATGCTTCCTTCCCACTATCCACATTTAATAACCATATATAAAAATAAATAAAAGTAATTTAAAACAAAAGTATATTATGCCATACGTTTATAAAATTTTACTAGTATAACATGTTTTAAGAGTATAATAACAGAAAATTGTATATTTTGAGTAATAAAAAGAAGATTTTTAGAGGTATCCTTCATCTATACCTCTAAAAGTATTAAAATTTATAGAGCTAACCAAGCACCTTGGTTACAGCCTTACCAATTTCAGCAGGAGAAACAACCACTTCAACACCAGCAGCAGAAAGTGCATCCATTTTCTCTTTAGCTGTACCAGTAGCACCAGAAATAATAGCACCAGCATGACCCATTCTTTTACCTGGAGGTGCTGATTGCCCAGCAATAAATGCTACCACTGGCTTAGTAATGTTTTCTTTAATATAAGTAGCAGCTTGAATTTCAAGGTCACCACCAATTTCACCAATCATTACAACAGCTTCTGTTTCAGGGTCTTCTTCAAACATCTGAAGAAGCTGAATGTATGAAAGACCAATAATCGGATCACCACCAATACCAACGGCTGTTGAAATTCCATAACCTTCGTTACAAACTTGATTTGCACCTTCATAAGTTAAAGTACCTGACTTAGAAATAAGACCTACCTTACCTTTTTTGAAAATCATCCCTGGCATAATACCAATCTTACATTCATCAGCTGTAATAACACCTGGACAGTTTGGTCCAATGGTCATCATGCCATTTTTTACAGCACATGCTTTAGCAGCTTGCATATCACGAACTGGCGCACCTTCTGTAATAATCACAGCCAGTTCAATTCCAGCAGCAGCAGCTTCCATAACAGCATCAGCAACAAATGCAGGTGGAACGAAAACCATAGACACAGTAGCACCTGTTGAGGCAACAGCCTCTTTAACCGTGTTAAATACAGGTTTATCTAAATGCGTCTGTCCACCTTTACCTGGTGTTACACCACCTACAATTTGTGTTCCATAATCCAGACATTGTTCAGCATGAAAAGTACCTTCTCCACCTGTAAAACCTTGAACAATTACTTTTGTATCTTTATTTACTAAAATACTCATTATTTTTCTCCTTTAGCTGCTTCTACTGCTTTTGCTGCACCATCACCTAAATCCGTTGCTGCAATAACATTGTCAATATTTGCATTTTTAAGAATTTCAGCTGCTTCTGGAGCATTGGTACCATCAAGTCTAACAATAACTGGCACATTTACATCTACCAATTTAGTTGCTTCAAGAATACCATTTGCAATTCGGTCACATCTTACAATTCCACCAAAAATATTTACAAAAATTGCTTTAACATTTGGATTCTTAAGAATAATTTCAAAACCTTTAGCAACCGTTTCAGCATTGGCTGAACCACCAACATCAAGGAAGTTTGCAGGTGTTCCACCCATATAGTTAATTGTATCCATTGTACCCATAGCAAGACCAGCACCATTTACCATACAACCTATTTCTCCATCAAGAGCCACATAAGAAAGACCATACTGAGAAGCTTCTCTTTCATCTGGATCTTCTTCTGAAATATCTCTCATATCTTCAATATCTGGATGTCTACCCAAAGCAGAATCATCAAATCCAACTTTTCCATCAAGTGCTAAAAAATCACCCTCAGCAGTCTTAATAAGAGGATTAATTTCAATCATCTCAGCATCATTTTCCATATAAAGTTTATACAGTTTAGAAGCAAAATCAATCATTTTCTTCTGTTCTAATTTATCTGTAATACCTAAACCAAATACAAGCTCTCTACCATGATAGCCTTGAAAACCATAAGCTGGGTCAACAGCAATTTTAATAATTTTTTCAGGTGTTTTCTCAGCGACAGTTTCAATGTCCATACCACCTTCAGTAGATGCCATAATAATTGGCATCTCAGCAGCTCTGTCAAGTACTACTGATAGATAAAGTTCATCTTGAATATTCGCACCTTCTTCAATGTAAACTTTTTGAACGAGTTTACCTTCTGGACCAGTTTGATGCGTAACCAACGTCATTCCTAAAATTTCCGTAGCAAGTTCTCTCACTTCATCTTTACTTTTAGCAAGTTTAACACCACCACCTAGTCCTCGACCACCTGCATGTATTTGAGCTTTTACAACCCAAATATTTCCACCAAGTTCACCTGCATTAGCGACAGCTTGATCTGGTGTGTTTGCAATAATACCTCTAGGTGTTGGTACACCATATTTAGCGAAACATTGTTTCGCTTGATATTCGTGAATATTCAATTGATACTCCTTAATTTTAATAATTGTTGAGGTGATTATACGCTCATGAAGAATAATCTGAAGTTAATTGAAATATTATTAGGGATAATTCTTAATTGAAGTGTAAAATATCTACACAATCAACTTTCTATTCTGAATGGAATAAGTTTCAAGCCCCTAATGAGACGCTCAAACCTACCTTGTTTGAGTAAAAAGGTAACACTTTAAAATAAAAATCTTAAGGATTCCCATCTAACAAACGCTTATAGGCTGCAACCAAAGAGGCATAAGGAGGCACATAAACGGATTTTGAACGATTTCCTACTTTAATTGTCTGTTTCATATCAAAATGTAAATGAATTGAAGTCGGTGTTGAACCCATATTGTCAGAAACAAGTCCGATACGTTGTCCTCTTCTTAACGTTTGTCCTTTTCTAACTTGTAACGTTTTTGAATCTAAATGCAAATAACGATACGTTCTACCTGACTTCCCTCTTAACTTAACAGTATAACTACCTATGGAAGTAATAATGCCCTCTTCAACAGCCACGGCATAATATTTTTTTCGTTCACAGGTTGCTGTTCGTATGTCAACACCTTGATGACCTTTCCCTGTAGCACATAAAGGCATACTCCAACCCCGTTTTTCACAATAATTATCATGCCAAGGGTAGGTATAATTTATTTTATCACATAAACTGCCTTTAGGTCCTAAATAACCTCCAACACCATAAACCTGAGAATTAATATAAGCTGGTGCATGTTCTATCGGAAAACGAATACCTGGTGCATAAATATAATTATCACCCATTCGACCAATACCACTGTGTGTTGGGGATAATTTTCCAGCTGGATAATAAGAAAAATATTTTCCCTTATACTTTGATGGTTCTTCTTTTTGACTACAAGCTGTGAACAAAATACTTAGCAATATAGAAAAAACAATACTCGATTTCATGGTTGACCTCCTGTCATAATAATACTTGAATATAAAGCTTTAACAAACGTTTCTTCTGTACATCGCTTATCTTTATCTGGTTGCTCACATTCAACGGAAATACTATAATTAACCCCATGACGTTGATAAGAAGCTATTCTTACGCCTTCTGATTGGGAAAATTCTACAGGTTTTAATTTTTCTATAATCTTTTTAAATTCTGGACTATTTGCATCCACAGACTCTTGAAAAGTTCTATCTCCCTCAAACAACACCATTGCTTTATCTAAATTAAATGAAATAGCATAAAAATATTTATCTGCCACAACACTCATCTCTTTATTATACGCATAGTTTGATGAGAGGTAAACAGGAAATTTAACCTTTTTTATACCATCAACCAATACTTTAGGATACGCTGCCATTGATTTTTGTTGCGTTTTTTGAATCGTTGACCAATTAACATCTAAAACACCTCCTCCTCCATTGAGTAAGAGAGTGCTGAGGCATAAAGTAGCAAATATTAAATGCATATTAGTTCCTTTTAATTGAATTTCTGTTACCTTCAAGTATAACCTAAAATAGTAGACCTATTGTTTAGTATGCTATAATTTCTGAAAAAAACAAGGGACTTAATGCAAGGCTATATTATTCACTTTAATAACGAAAAAGGTTATGGTTTTATTGCTTCAGATGAACAGGAAACGAATATTTTCGTCCATATTTCACAAGTACAAAATACTAATGAATTAAGCCAAGGACAAAGTGTTGAATTTAACATTGAAAAAACCCCCAAAGGGCTTTCAGCAGTCAATGTCATTGCAGGAAAAAAACACTACTCTCCCTATCTTATTTTTGGACTCTTATCTTTCGTTATTTTAACACTTGTATTGCTCTATGCCTCACAATATGTACAGCTACTCGTTGCTTATCTTATCGCGATTAATATTAGTACTTTTTTACTATATGGTTACGATAAGTTTATCTCTGGTACAGAAAAACTTAGGGTTCCAGAACTTAACCTACAAACTTTAGCACTCTTAGGTGGTTCTCCATCTGCGCTTATTGTACAAAAACTTTTTAGACATAAGACACTCAAGGGGTCATTTCAAGTTATTTATTGGTTGATAGTGATGGGACAAGTGGGATTACTTTTGTGGTTCACAAGTTAGTTAGTCTAATGGGATTCTCTTTTTTTAAGGTTGAATATCATATTCAACCTTAACACAACTAGTGAACCCAGCCTAAACGTTCTGGTTGCTCTGTAAAACTCGCAATAACGGGTATGCTAACCGTAAGGTTTTTATGTAAAATCGTAGCTGGACTATGAATGTTTTTATTGACTTTCATAATTTCATGAACTTCTTCCATATTGCCATAATATTTTTCTGCCAACTCATTAACACTCATAGCATAAGATAAACGTGTTTCTATCCATGGTGTACCATGAATAATATGCCGTATCATTTTATGCTCTATGTTTCCTGCATTTCCAATTGTAACTCCCATTAATAACGAAGCCCCTAAAAGTAACTTAAGTAATCTGTTTTTCATTTCTATTTCCTATAATTAAAATGTGAATTTAATTATAGTATTTAAGTGCTTAGCATAACAAAAAAATATATTTTTAAATATATTTTGTTAATTTAATTTAAGTTAAAATCAAGCTTAACTCGCATCTCTTTCTGATGCACTTGCATAAGTTTTACTTTGAAAGGTATCACCACCATTGACAGAAACATCAAAATTTAACACATTATTACTCATATTTAAATAGGTTAATTCAAGGTTAATATCTGAAGTACCACTGGTTCTTACGATACTAAGAATATTATCTTTAATACTATAAGTCCCACTCACTTCATTGCCAT
This sequence comes from uncultured Sulfurovum sp., assembly GCA_902727915.1. The sequence goes on along the minus strand of CACVAU010000069.1, from coordinate 64,270 downwards.
TAAATATTCCTGTATACGTACCATCAGTAGCATAAACTCGACTCCCTGAAAAATCGTTACTATTTTTATAATATTTGGTTTGACCAACAATAGCATTTCTAAGTTCAGCTTCTCTTAGTGTCGTAGAAGCATAAGAATAACCTTGAAACACTTCTCCACCATTCACGGAAATATCATAACTTGTAACATCACCAATACTATCAAGGTAAGTTACTACAATATTAACAGGTGAAGCACCACTTGTTCGTATAATACTCAATACATTATCTTTAATAGTATAAGTACCATTCACAGCTGTTCCATTAAAAGTACCTGTATAAGTACCATCCGTAGCATAAACTCTACTACCAATAAATCCTTTACTATTTCGATAATAAGTTGTCTTACCCACAATAGCATCTGTCAATACGGCATCTCTTAATGCTTTTGTAAAGTAAGAATAAGTTCTAAAGGTCTCGCCACCATTCACAGATATATCAAACTTTAACACTTCATTCACTGTTTTTAAGTAAGTAAGTTGTAACTTGACATCTGAATTGCCACTGCTACGCACAATGCTCAAATTATTATCTTTAATGGTATAGGTACCACTAACATTTTGATCTCCAAATGTTCCAGTATAAGTACCATCATTAGCATAGACCCTACTACCAATAGCACCTTTACTGTTTCTATAGTATTTGGTCAGACCTTTAATTCCCACTGTAAGCTCAGCATTATTTAAATGATTTTGAGCAACTTCTTCACTAACAAGTGTTCCCACTGTTGACTGAATAGTAGCAATAAAGGCATTATCTTTTGGGGTAGTTGTTACATTATCTAAATCAGAATAATTGTCTGGAATAGTAATAATATCATCGGTAGGATCACTGTCAAGTGTTTGTAATAAACGTGCTACATTTAATTCAGCAGTAGGATTGTTCGGATACAATGTTTCAGGCGTAATATTACCCGATGATGCTGTTGCAGAACCTAATAAGTATCCACCTAAAGAAAAGGCTACTGTATCACCTACATTACACGTGTATTCTCCACCACTATTTGTAGTACCTATTGTTCCTGATGAACAAACATACTTAAGTCCCGAAACATAAGTATCAACAAATTTTCCTGTCACTGTTTCAGCACTTTCTTCCGTTGGGGTATCCTTCGTTGTACCACAAGCATTTATAAAAAGCATTGTTACTATTCCTAATGGAAGTAAATATCGATTTTTCATAATTATTCCTTTTTAAATTAATGTTTACTTATACATAATAAGTAAAATTTGTTACAAAATTTGTCACAATTCAAAAAATAACTTATTAATTTTTTTAATTTAGACAATAGCACTCATCTCACTCATAAGCATCTATTTCTAAAAACTAAAACTTATTTCGCTAAAATAATACAAGGTATTCAACAAACATTGAATCGTTTTATTGACAGTAATAGGGGGTCAAGATGAAAAAATTTAATATTTTAATCATAGAAAAAAATGCACTTTTAGCGTTAAAAAGAAAGAAATCTATTGAAAAAATGGGATTCTATGTATTGGACTATGCGACCAATTCACTTAGGGCAAAAGAAATTTTAGAAAACAACAATGTACATTTAATTCTTATGGATATTAACTTAGGAGAAGAGTAAGATGGTGTGGATTTTTATCAATCTTTAGCTTGTAACATTCCTATTATTTATTTAACTGCCTATAAAGATGAAGAAACCATTACAAAGGCCATAGAAACAAATCCTTATGGTTACCTTGTTAAACCCTATCATAATCAAGAACTCTATGCCGTCATTAAACTTGTCTATTTTAAAGTTCATAAAAAAAATACTTCTTGCAAGAAAAACATTTTAAATAAAAAGCTATATCATTTAGACACAGAATATGTTTTTAATTTAAAAAGTAATGAACTCTTATATAGAAATATTAAAGTACATTTAACACATAAAGAGAAACACTTATTACAACTTTTGATTAAGTATAATGGTAAAGCAGTCAGTTTTGAAACGATTGAAGAAGTAATTTGGGAAAATGAACCAACCTCTAACAATTGCATCCGTACTTTAATTTATAGATTACGAGGAAAAATTCATCATAAGCTTATTGAAAAAGTTTTCGGTTATGGTATTCGGATAGCAACTTCTGATACCTAAACTTAGAGATATAAAATATATTTTAGGTATTTTTACTCTCTAAATCAATGGCTTTTATTAAGAAGTTCTCTATTTTTTCTTTAACAAGAAAACTAAAATAGCCAAACTAATGCCAACACCCAAAATAGACAAAGATAACATTGGTCGAGAAGCGAACCATGCGATAGCAATCACACCTGACCCTAACACAAGTGTTAATGCTCCTGCAATAAGTGCCGTAACCCCTTCTACTAAACTTCCAAAAATTGGCAGAATATTCGCAATGGCTACAAGAAGATTCATAATTAACATAAATCCAAAGAACATAAGTAATAAACCTATAGCCCGAAATAGCCATGTTAACATGGTATTGGCTTTAAATTCTTCTTCAAAGATTGTACTTGCTTCCACTTGACCAACTCTTGTAAAGAGTAAACTTCTGTCATTTGAACTCTTATACGCGCCAAACGTTTTTCCTTTTGTCATTCCAGCTAAGGTGTAAATACCTTTTTCTGTCTGTGTGTAAGTTATTTTTAAATCCCCTATTTCAGGTTCATCTGCTGTTTTCCCTTTATACAAAAATGTTTTATGATTCGTCATATCAAGTATCTGATCTGGCATAGTAGCTAATCCATTGTAATCACTGCTATTAGAAAACTGTGTCACAATACTCTCAGAAAGATAAAATTCACCCAGATTGGCATCGGTACTAAAAGTTTTACTTTTATACTTCATTTTTGGGTTAGCATGATTTTCAGGGTACCTAAATAAACGACTGTCCTCTTCTGTTGAACGCCACGCTTTTTCATACTCGTAAGTCGTTACGGTTTCAGTTGAACCACCCACTTGCTTTTCATCACGTGAACTAACATGTTCTACCCATTGATACATTTCAACATTTCGTTCTAAACCCAGTTCATTGGACTTAATGCCAAAAAGTGTGTCCTCTAAAGGGTTAATCGGTACAACATCCCCATAAATAAGAATGGGTTGCTTTTCATACTCTACTTTATACTGAGGTCTATCTACTAAAACAATTTTTTCTTGCATCTCTTCAAGTGCCAATGCTTGATTGATACTTCGATGTTCATTATATGAAAGTAAATAAATTGATCCTACTAAAAGTAAAATTCCAACTAAAATTCCTTTAAGGGAATTAAGAAGATTTCCTCCTAAACTCGTGCTTGTTGTTTCTGTAAAATAATTCATATTTAAGCCTTCTTTTTATTACCCTACAAAAAATAATGTGCTGAGTAAATAATTCCTACATTTGCTAGTATTAAAATAAATGCCGTCATCCAACTAGGCTCTAAATCTTCAAAAAACTCTTCTTCTCTAATTCGTGCTGACATTTTAAGTGTTAACTCTTTATCACTATAATCTTTCTCCTTCAATAACTTTGATACCTCTTCAAAAAAGTTTATTTTTTCAAATAAAAACTCTAAAATAAAACGTGTAACAGTTGACTGTTTTTCCAGTTTAGATCCATAGTCGCCCACTTTATCTCGACTGCCTTGTGTTAAAAAGTTTTTAATGACAAAAGCAATTAAGTCGTCTAAGTGTCCATCCATGACTTTGAAGATAGCTGAAGAGACTGCCTCTGCTTTTCCAATAATTATCCAAATAATAGGAAAAATTACAACAACAGCAAGTGTAATAGCCCCTAATAAAATATTTTCACTTTTAAACAATGCTGAAATGTCATCAAAATAGATAACCATTAAAAGTATGTTAATACTCAACCCAAGAACAATAAAGCCAATAAACTTTAATAAATAAGCAATCCCTGCTGATGCTAATGTTTTAATAATTTTTCCTTTAACTTTTGTAATATATTCATCAATAAGATGCTACTTTTTGAGTAAAACTAAAATTTTCTCTATATCTCTTTTTCCAAACTTCATTCCAAATTTTTTTAGCTTTTTCTACATGATTTGGATACAATCCTTTTAAAACTTTAAAACGTTTAAGCATCCATTCCTCTGTTTTTCCTTCTGATTCATCGATGGCTTTTTTGTAATATTTTTTTGTATTTTCCATATCATCACTTAATAAATAAGCATGAGCAATATCCATATAAGCATAGTATCCATACTCATTACGACATTCATTTAACCATGTTTGATTCAGTGTATAACCCTTCACTCGGTCGAGGTCATTTCCTAAAAAATAATACCAAACTGCTTGAGCATGTCTTTTGTTTTTTTCACAAAACTTAGCAGTAACTTGACATTTATTCTCTTTGCTTTTATCAAATTCATTTTCAACATAAACCGTACAATGACTCGTCGCAATGGATAATTTATCCGTAGAACTCGATTCTAAAAGCTTTAACGTTTCTTTACTTGAAGCCAAAAAGATAGCCTGTTGCCCTCCATAACTTATTACTTTAGGGTCAACGCCTAAATCTAAAAGTTTTTGAACCATATGTTCACTTTGATAAGCTACAGCATAATGCAAAATGGTTTGACCATAATTATCTGCTCTAAACAAAGCTTTACTGTCTCCATCTTTCAGCATTTTATCAATAATATAATAAATTAAATCCTCTTGGGCATGTTGCATAACAGCATGAATCACAAGTTGTCCAGCTTCATTAAAAACGGTTGTTAATGAGGTATTATAATCAACTAAAAGCTTTACTTTTTCTTGCCAGTGTTTCCCACTAGCCCCAAACAAACTTTTTAAAGCATTATATTTATGATTAGAAAAATTTACCCTTGCACCATGTTTTAACACACAATGCATCAGCTCAGGATCTTTCTGTGAAGCACTAGTGTCTATGAGTGCGTTAGTAGTAGATCTTGAACTATCATTCACATCTACACCATGCCCTAACATATAGTCCAATATTTCAAGCCTCTCTACACGAATGGCTATGGCAAGAGGAAGTGGACCATCAGAATTCATATTTGGATTAATTCCTGACGAAAGTATTTTCTTTACTAAAGGTAAATCATCATCATATATTGCATCATTTAAAGCTTTAACTGAAAAAGTATCTTTAGAAATTTTATCAGAAAAATAGACTTGAATTTTAGGGTTTTTACTTTTTTGAGAAAGTGAAATGGCACTCTCTTCTTTAAAATGCATCTGATTCACATACTCAGAATTTGCTCCAGCTTTTATCAATAAATCTATCATCTCTATACTCTCTTTTTTTACAGCAACTATGAGAGGCGTACGCTCGGAAAATCTAGCATCTATTGGTACTTTATTGTCAATAAGCCATTTCAATATTTCTACTTTTCCTTGCAATATTATAGAGGTTAACCCATTGTATTGGCTATGGTCTTTTGCCTTTAACCACAGGTATTTATCAAAAGCATGTCCTCCTTCATGCATAAGCAAATACAATTTATCCCAATCATTTTTATTGTAAGCATCTTCAACAGCTTTATCATCACTTATCAGATTAGATGCTCCTTTAAATTTATTATTTTGAAAAAGATTCTTATGTTTTACATACCATTTATCTTTATAAGAATAGGCACCCACCTTATCTAGGGCATGACTTTCTCTCTCATTTTGAGGATAAAAATCAATTTTTTCAACATCACTACCAGCTCTATCAATTAAAGCTCTCATATAGACCGATTTAATATAATCTGCTTGATTCTCTTTGCAAACTCTTGCCCCATTTTTCAAAAGCCATAAAAGTTCTATGTTACGGTTATGTTCCATGTAATACTTCATTTTAAAAGGCATATATAACGTATTTTTGCTGGTCTTTACATCCTCTAACACTAATCCATATTCAAGTAATAAAAGTAACTTTTCTTCATTCAGTACTAACTTATCTCTAAAATCCAAATTTTCAAGTAGTGTAATAAATACTTCATCTAATATCTCTTTTTTAGCTAATTTTTTAGGATATAACTGAAAAATAGCATGAAACTGTTCAAGTGTAAGCTCACTAAAATTTATAATCTTAGTTACAGCTTTCTCCCCTAAAAAAGGACTAACATTCTCTTTTAAAAGCCAGTCTATTTTAGTACTAATTACCTCAAAATGTTTCTTACGCGTATTCTTAGCACTGTGGTCATCCCAATAACGTTCTGACTCCCAATATTTTTGAGAATCAGCAACTAATATCTTTGCTCCTAAACCTTTTAAATGATTCGCTGTTTGTAACTTATTACTTCTTATTGCCACAACTAACAAGTGATTGATTGATTTTTGATAGTCACTCGAAAATTTTAACAAAGTGTCTACGAGATTGTAAAAGCTACCATCTTTATGCGCATGGACTAAAGAATTAACATATTTTCCTGCTACCTCTTCACTTAAATTTTCAAAAACTTCTTTTTTATTTTTAACCAGCCATTCTAAAATATCTCCTGCTTTACTTGTACTCACTATTTGTCCAAGTATATTCTGAGTTCCATAGATTCCTAAAGCATACAAGTCACCATCTTCTTTCATCATGACTTTAAATACTTCCAGTTCTCCTAACATCACTGGTACAGCTAAATAAGTTCCTCTATTACACCCAATGGTATTTGGATTTAAACCTTTATTTAAAAGTTTTCTCAAAGTTACTACATCATTATGAATAACGCTTAACGGCGTTACACACCCACTATTGCCATCAAAAAATGGCTCAACGCCAGTATCTAATAAAAGGTTTAAGACCTCTAACTGCTTTTGTGCTTTAACCCTATTTTTAGTATGTCTATTAATCGTATATTTTTTTAAAAATCTAGAATAAGGTGTGTCCTTTTCATAACCATTTAGATGTACTTTATTTATATCTTCACCTTGTTCTAACAAATACTTGACAAGAACAGGCGAAAGGTTATCTCCTACTAATGCCCAAGTTAAATAACTCCGACCTCTTTTTTTCATCTCTTCAGTATAAATTAACTTGGGTTTATAAGATAAGAGTAAATTTTTCAAATCATTATTATAACTTTGTAACGCCATGTAAAACAAAGGTACTCGATCAACAATAATATTATAAGAAGCTCCTTCTTTCAATAAGAGTTCTACTATCTCTAAGCGATTTCTTCGTATCGCTAGTTCTAAGGGACTAACTTTATGTTTTACTGTACTGTTGAGGCTTACACCCTTTTCTACTAGTAAAGGGAGTATCTTCTTAAGTAAATAAGGTTTCTTTAAAATAAGAAAATTTATAAGTGAGTATCTTCTTTTCTCTCCTCGAACAGATAGATTAATGCCTTCATCTAACTCTTCAAAGGTTGCAGAATGAATATGTTGTTTTAATTCAGCTATGCCTTTAGAACGTTTAACTTTTAAAATTTTTTCATAAAGGATTGATGTTTTATGCTCTACTTCTTTCACTTCTGCCTGTAATAAATCGCCAAAAAATAAAACTAAAGTGAGTGTAAGGATAATCTTTTGTACCCTACTCTTAGTTATCATAATTCCACAATCCTTCAAAACCTTGATTTAGAATCTTAATCCTCTGAAAATATGAACGTTCATAACAACTTAAATAAGCTTTCTTTTTTGCACAAGTGTTACGCTGTTTCCCCCATGCTCTTTGTTCTTTTGTAAGAGCATTGATTTTAGTTTCAGCATTCTCTTTATAAAAAAATCCACTTTTTAACAGACTGTAAGCTCTTGCCATTTTCCTATCGAGTCGTGCTAACCCCTTATTATCACAAATTGCTTTTTCTGTAAAGGTTCGAGCTTTAGAACAAGAGAAACTTGGTTTATCATCAGAAGTAAAATGACCTGTAAACCTCACATTATGTCCAAAGGGTGCCAAGCCTGTTTCATTAACATCAAAACTACCATCTTCTCTTACTTTAAGAATTAAGGTATATTTGTCTCGACCTTTTCCTTCGGTATAGACTAATTTACCATTCTTCATAAAACCTGTAAAACTAAAATCACCTAAGCTAGGTCCATATTTTCGTGACATACCATAAAGCGCATCTCCCTCAATTCCATAACCATTTGCTTTGTCTTTCTTTACTGTTAAAGAAGCTGTTGCTCCTCCTTTCTGCCATGAGTAACTACCTGCTTTTAGTAGATTGTCTGCCATAAGTGTTGTTAAACTCATAACTATAAATGTCATTAATGTTTTCATTTTTTTCCTTTTATTCTTGAAATTCTTCTGGAACATACTTAACTTCAGCATAGTTCTTAACCAGAAACTCTTGTTCTAAATGTACTACTTCTCGTCCCTTACTTTTCACTTCTCTCCAAAGTTCATTGGTTCTGAAGTATTGCCCTTCTTTTTTCTCAAAACAATGTTCTTTTTCATAAACATGATATTTTAAATCCATCTCAACATCTCTTCTTAGCTCACCATTTAAACATTTGTCATCTAACCAAAGTCGTAATTGAAATGTTTGTTCTGTTGGATTGTAAAAACGTAAATCTCGATAATTATACATCACCGTAGCACCTGAAGCAAAAGGTAAAACACGCCCTGTATCAGGAAAGGGGTCAAAAGAGTGATGATGACGTTCTACAATTTCTAAAGGAGAATGTAATGCTAACCAATAAATAAGATTGGAAGACTGACAAATACCTCCACCAACCCCTGCTCTTGCTTTTCCACGAGAAAGTTCCATACCTTTTTTAAAACCTCTTTTTATTGTTGGTTTTCCAAGTACTTTATAAAAAGAAAAAGTTTCATTTGGCTTAATGATTATACCATCTAAAGCCTCTATGACTAACTTTAAATTGTCTACTTTATTATACTGAAGTTGCATATCAGCGTTATTTGAATAATTTCGTATGAGGACACTTTGATGCTTTTTAACACGGAATGCTAAAACTTCTTGTTGAAAGTTTTTTACATAATTTCGCCCATCAAATTGCCATTCTATATGACGTTCAATCCTTTTGATAAAAACTATCAAATGATAAAGCCAAGGATGATAACTTGCTAAGGATTTTTTGAGGAATTTAGGTCGTTTTAGCATTAAGTAAAATCCAAAAGATAATGATAAATTTTAATTTTTTTCTCATTTTTAAATCTATCTTCACTATAAAGCATAATATTTGTACTTGAAGTTCTTTCTTCTTTAAAAGTATGCTCTTTTATTTGGCTTAGTCTATCAAAACCATCATATTCTAAACCTATCAAATATTCTATATATTTTTCACATAAATTAGAAAAGTTGTTAACGTATGTATACACCATAATCACTAAAGTTTGACAACCTGTTGCATTGTAACCTGATATTTTATTCATATGACTACTAATATCAGTTGTATTCCTAGAAAACAATCTAAAAGCCTCAAATAACAATAGTTTATCACCTCTATGACTAAAGACTTCTAAATCTTTTTCACCCACTCCATTCCTACTAGCAGATACACCACCACGTACTTGGTCTTTTACTTTCCAACCTAAGTAAGACATTCTTTGTCCTAACAACGAGGTAACCCAATCATTGATAATATCTTCTACTTCAATAGTTGTATCTTCTTTCTGACGTTGTATATTTATTTTTCTATTTAACAACTCTTCTGAAATATTTAACATAATATCTCTAATAAATTCATTTGGAGTATTGACATTAGAAAAAATTTCACTATGCTCTTCATTCGACATATTTTTTATTTGAAGCCAAGACTCTTTGGCATCTTTCAATGTAAACTTATAAGTATTTAAATCAACTCTAGCTTGAAGTTTATGTTCTACCTCATGCTTAACACCTGAATGTAAATCAGCTAAAAGTTTTTCTAAGCTTTTTTCATCTTCATCACTTAATTCTTTATGAAACTCTTTAACTTCTTTAACATACGCAATAGCTTCAACTTTTTGAGCATTATTCTCTAGGAACTCAGACCTATTAACAACAATATTCAAATCATATTGAAATATCTTAGGCATCTCTTCCCATAGTTTATAAAACTCTTTTATATTATTCGTTATGGTATATCCATACAATAGCATCTGATAGGCAAATAGCTCTTTTTTATGATGAGGAGCTTTTTGAGATAATTCCTTATATCTCTTTAAAATATATGTAAATTTTTCTTTTTTGTATGTATCATTTTCATACATTTTAAAATATGCACTCAACATATTATATAAATAAAGTGTATCAACTCTTTTCTCTAAAAGTTCATTCAATCTTCTATATGTTTTATCAGCATTTTCATCATAAAATATAATAGCTCGAATAAATATACTAAACTCTTCACACTTTTTATAAAGATGATGCATATTTCGTTCAAAAGGATTTTTGGTCTGATTTAATTTTTCTATTTTTTCAGTTTCGGATAACTGTTTATCATCATAAATATCTATTAGTTCATTACGATAAACAATTTCAGCCAATTCATCTTTTCTCTTAATATAACCCTTAACATAAACATCATTTTTGTAAATATTCAAAAATTTATTCTTAATACCATCAAAACCATTATTACTAGCCATTTGAATAATTTCTTCCATAGTTTTAAAAGAAGAAAGTTTACACTCTTTATCAAGTAATATACTCAACTTATCCTCAATCATATTTTTTCGATGAGAAGATAAAGTATATTGGTAAAGCAATAAAACATTTTTAATATCTTCTTTTTTAACAAACTCTGTTAAAAAATCTTCAAAATATTTATCCGAAAAAGAATTTACTTGCTCCAAATATAGATGAATAACAGAGTCTTCACGGAATGTAAATATTCCATACTTTTCATGAATACCTAATTTAAATGCTAACTCATGTATAAGGCTTTCAATCTTCTTGTAATTATTAGTCGAAAATATTTTAAGTAAAATTTTAAAAAATAACCCTGAGACTTCTCGCAATATAAAACTAGACTGATTACTCATTTGTTTTTGCATATCTGTAATATCTAATAAGTTTAACCATCTATCTTTATGCAATGAAACTTCATAAATCAAACCAAAATTAAGTTTCTCTAAGACCTCATCATGAATATACAAAGAATCATTCACTATAGCATCAATAAACGCTTTTTCAATATCTCTCACAAAAACATTACTGATTTTTTCAACTATCTCAAGATATTGCTTGTTTGTCACTTTAGCCTTACCTACTATTTGTTCTAATAACCAAGACAATAAAAAATAGTTTTCTTCCTTAAAGCGTTCTTGTTTTTCCAATTCTACAATTTGATATTCTACTAAATCATCAACAATTAAATCAAATAAAAACTCTTTTCTCCTTCCTAAAATATTAATTTCTAAGCTTGAAATCTTAACCAACAATAAATCTAAAATATAATTTGCCTTGCTATGATAATGATTGTTCATTTGATGAAGATGCTTTTTTATAATGTAGTTAAGTATCTGAAAAACAACTTTAGAACTCTCTTGAACATAATGATAGTCTTTAAAATGTTCAAATAACAAATTAATCAACTGTGTAGAGATCATCTTGTTCCAATGTTCCCCATAGTCAATATCATCATCTGATACACGTGGTGCTGACTTATAATGATATAAATTTAAAAATCCATAAACAATATACTTTCGTTGTGTTAGAAAATAAGTGTTTAACTTAATATTTGAGGAAGTTAAGAGTTGACCAAGTGTGACGTAATCATCACTACAAGCATCAAGTATTTTCATAACATGAAAAAAATGACTATGATAATGTAAGGTTGAGTTCTCCTTTTTTATTAGGTTATGCAGAAGAGACCTAACTAATGGCTTTCCTAGCCCTATAAAAGATTCAGGATTATGATCCCGTTTAGACCAATCATATAAGTCAAATTTATTCTCAAAACTGTCAGGGACTTTACTAACATCGATATATCCTGTAGGACTATAATATGGATTTAAAGCCCTACTTTTTATATCTTTTATCCAATCTTCTTTTTGAGCCAAATTACTTATAATATAATCTCTAGCTTTTTCTAAAAAGTATTCTTCAACATAGGAGTACTCAAAACTCAATTGAAACCAATAATCATAGCTAAAACAAACAAGTTTCTCTTCTATTAACTTGATAAAGTTTTCAAAAGAGTTTTCTTTATTTTTGAGATATAAGAGTTTAAATAATTCACTTGAAAAATTACTAAGATTCTTTGCTGAATATCTTAACTTACCTTTTTCAATTTCAACTTTTTCATTAAATTTCTTGTTAAACTCTTTTATGCTTACCTCTGTGATATTATCCTTATAAAGTAAATCTGCTATATATTTATACTTTTCATCATTAAATAAATACACCTCAAAGTTTGAATAGTCATGAGAATATAAAGATAACTTTTTTTCTAAATCTGATGCCCTATTTATCATAACTGATTTCAAGTGACAACTTTCCCTTTCAAATAAGCCATAGCACAAGCAATCAAATCATCATCGTCTTTTGAGTTTGCCTTCAAGAACAGACGTTCTTTAGATTCATCAACAAATTCTATAAACACTTTTTCCCCTGCATTGGCTACTTTAGAAACTTTTTTCTCTTTAGCCAATACTTTCATGACCATCACATCAATAAACTGTCTTGAAATCGTATCTAGTTTTCCAAATCTATCGGCTATCTCTATTTCTATCTCATGGACTTCACCTGTAGAGGTACATTGTGAAAGCCTACGGTAAAGTTCTAGTCTTAGTCGGTCTTCCTCTATGAGTTCTTCATTTAAATAAGCATCAATGGTCAACTTAATGTCGACCGTCACTTCCTCTTCTTCAACTGTTCCACTTAACTCTTTAATAGCGTCTTCAAGCATACGTAAGTAAAGTGAATAGCCTATCTGTTTTATGTGTCCAGACTGAGCTTCTCCAATGATATTTCCACCACCACGAATTTCTAAGTCATGGAAAGCAAGAACAGCACCTGAACCTAAGTCGGAGTGTGACTCTAAAGCTAAAAGTCTTTTCTTGGCATTGTCAGAAAGTCTGTCTTTATCTTCCACCATGAAATAACAGTAACCCTCAACACCTCCACGTCCTACACGCCCTCTTAGTTGGTGTAAATCGGCGATTCCAAAGTTGTTTGCTCCATCGACTATCATGGTGTTGGCATGAGGCATGTGAATACCTGACTCAACTATAGAAGTTGAAAGCATTACATCATACTCACCAGCTTCAAAAAGTTCCATGTCTTTTTCTGTTTGTACTGCTGAGACTTTAGAGTGTAGTACAGCCACACGAAGTTTTGGCATCAGTTCAAGCAGTACTTTTTTCTTCTCTTCAATCTGTGCGATGGAGTTAAAGACGTAAAATATCTGCCCTCCTCTTCGCATTTCTCTGGTGATGGCTTCTTTAATGATTTTTTCATCATAAGACTTCACAAAAGTTCTTACTCCTTGACGCTCAACAGGTGGGGTTAAAATCTCTGAAAAAGTTTTGACCTGAGACATTGCCATATTAAGTGAACGAGGAATTGGGGTTGCAGACATAGAGAGTAAATGCACATCAATGGCTATCTCTTTTAGTGCTTCTTTCTGCTTCACCCCAAACTTATGCTCTTCATCGATGATGATAAATGCTAGATTTTTGAACTTAGCTTTCAATAATGCATGGGTTCCCACAACCATGTCTACTCGTCCATCTTCCAAGGCTTCAAGTAAAGCTTTTTTCTCTTTACCTGTGGTGTACCTGTCTAGTTTTCCTATCTTAATGTCATACTTTGCAAAACGCTCTTTCATGCTTTTAAAATGTTGTGAAGAGAGTAAAGTGGTTGGTGCAACCATAGCTGATTGGTAACCATTTTTCCATGCCATGTACATTCCATTCATAGCAACTTCTGTTTTACCAAAACCAACATCAGCCGAAAGAAGTCTATCCATCATACGACCTTCGTTCATCTCAGACATCATGGACTTAATAGCTTCTCTTTGGTCTTCCGTATGAATGAACCCAGCATCTGCCATAAAGAGTTCATGGTCAAGGTCATCACGTTTGAAGAGAATTCCTTTTTTTAAGTGACGTTGAGCTGAAAGATTAATGAGTTCAGCAGCAATGGCAAAGAGTTTCTCTTTTACTTTACCTTTTAACTTTTTGAAACTTGCTTTTCCCATTCTATCAAGTACAGGTAATGAACCTGAGTCAGCCACAAAACGGTCAATGGTATTTAAGTTCTCAACAGGAATTAAAAGCGCATCTTCATTTTGATAATGAATCAATACAAATTCACGTGTTGCCCCTAAAACTACCCGTTTTTCAACCCCTTTAAAAAGCCCTACTCCATGATTTTCATGAACAATGTAATCACCTAATTTTAACTCATCTAGTATAATAGATGCTTTTTTAACCCTTTTACGCTTAACAGGCTTATTAAGTGAGATAATCACTTCTTCTTCTGAAATTAGATTAACAATAATGTCTTCATAAACGAATTGAATATTTTCAAAAGAATTGAGGTCTGAACTTCTTACAATGGATTCATTTTTAGCAATAATGGTAATACGCTTGTGTTTGTTAGAGTCCAAAATGGCATTGGGTTTTATGACTTCCAATTCACGTACTTTAGTAGCTCTTGGAATGATTGGTAGTTTAAATGATTCTTTATGAATTAACGGTGTATCTAAAGAGTAAACCTCTTCTAATTCCTCACTCATATTTGAAAGAAGTAGCGTCTCAAAACTCTCTGCATAATTTTCAGCAAAATCATCTAAATACCAAAAGCCTAGAGAGTCAATGTCTTTTACAAAAGAGTCCAATGAACTTTTTTCTACACGTACTTTTAAAGCATTGTATTCCTCTTCTTCAAAGCCTAAAAGTGCTGGAATAACTTGAATAGATTCTAGCTCTTCTTGATCACTTTTTTGAGAATCAACCGAAAAGGTTCGGATGCTTTCAACATCCTCATCAAACAAAGAAAGTCTATAAGCTCTGTCTCCTCCTAAAGGATAAATATCTAAAATATCTCCACGAAAAGAGACTTCTCCTTTTTGGGTGACAATGTCTACAAAATGATAACCCCAATAATAAAGTTTGTTTTTTAATGCATTTAAATTTAACGTCGAAGCAAATTCAATTTCAAAAGTTTTAAAGTACTCTTTTTTAGGCAAAGGAAGAAGCAGTGTTCGTAAAGGCGAAATTAAAAGCTTTTTTTCTTGGCAAGAAAAATAAGCATGTAAAGCTTCAATGAGTTCATGAAATTCTACTTGAAAAGAACGGAGGTCATCACCTTCACTCAGTCGTAAATCTGGTAATACAAAGGATTCATAATTTAGAAGGGTAGCAGTGTCAGAAGTTCTTTGTGCATCTTTATCATTTTTACAAATAAAAAGCATCTTATTTTTAGCTTGAATATCTTCATTCTGAAGATATTCATAAACATCAGATTGTCTCATTTCTCTCTTTTGTAACTAAGTTATTTTCAACCTAATAACCCATAGTTTTAGTAAGCAATTTTTCTTGGTTGAACAATGTGTACATCTGAAATATCATCATGATCGATACGACCAGATACAATTTTTGTTTCACCCTCAAAAACAGCATTTGGCTCAATAATAATATTATTAACCTTAACATCTCCATAGACTTTACCATATGGCATAATATCAATCACCTCACCTATATAATTACCTCGAAACTCCCCAGAAACAAGTAGTTTAGCTGCTTGAATTTCACCAGAAACACGCCCACTTTTTCCAACAACAACCTCTCCTTGTGAAATAATTGAACCTTCAAACTCTCCATTTAAAAGAATATTTCCTTCACATCTTATCTCTCCCTTAATAGATGTACCAGGAGTAATAATACTTGCAGAGCTAACCATGCTGGGTTTTTTCTTCTTCTTTCCAAAAAATGCCATCTTCTTTTCCTTTGTAATTGTGATATGTAGCTATTATATCAAATTATTATTTATTTTTAATATAATCTTATATTTTATTTTATTTTGTTTAAAAGTGCTTCAATAACATAAAATGAACCAAAGGCTAAATAAGATTTATTTGGATTGATTTTATCAAATTTTTCATAACTAATATCTAAGTTTTCAAGGGTATTTGTTAAAAGATTTAAGGCGATTGCTCGTGGGGTTTTTATCTCTATAATTTCTACATTTTCTACATAAGGTTTAAATAATTTTAAAATACTTACATGGTCTTTATCATCCAACGTATTATAAAGTAATATGGGCTTATTCTTTTCTTTTATAAGTGCTTTAATAATGGCTTGTGCAGCCAAGGTGTTATGTCCTACATCCAAGCGTATGTTTTCAGAAAATTGATAATAACGTCCAAAAAGTTTTACCTTTTGAAGGTCTTGAAGATTATAGTTTAATTTTAAAATATTAAGTGCATATATGGCTGACAACGCATTTTCAAAAAGATAAGTACTCCATGCTAATTTTTCTGTCTCTTTTTTTATAGATTGATACACTGTTGATGAAGTATCTAACCATTGACTCACGTCATATAAAATTCCTTCCTTTTTATCAACTATCTCTTTTGCTACAGCATAAACTTCATCATAAACTTGCATAGAAAGCACAAAGTTTTTCTCTATAGAATTCATTTTTGTTCGTGCTATTTCTTCAATACTCTCACCTAAAAAATCCTGATGATCAAGCCCAATAGGAGTAATAACTGAAAGGGCTTTAGAACAAACATTGGTGGCATCAAACTCACCTCCAAGACCAGCTTCTAAAATAATAACATCTACCTCTTCCATCACAACCAAAGCCAATAGCGTTGTATACTCAAAATAACTTAAGGCATGACTCATCTCTTGACCTAAAACCCTGTACAATTTTTCATGAGCAACACTTAAAGTACAATCTAAAACATCTTCACCCTTTATCCAAATACGCTCATTAAACTTAACAATATGTGGTGAAGAATAATGCCCAACACCCACACCTGAAAAATGGAGTAAAGATGCCATTATCCGTCCTGTACTTCCTTTACCATTTGTTCCTACAATATGAATGGTTAAAGGTTGTCTAATATGAGGTTTTAAAATCGCATAAGCTTCATGTATTCGTTCATAATCTATCTTTTTATAATATAAAGGTTTTGCTTCTATAAATTTAAAAAAATTATCTTGCATTAACTAAAAGACCTCTAACAGATAAATAACTCATAAACTCATCTAAAGCTTTTAAAGAACCCTGCTCAATGGCTTTTAAACGTAAATCATTGGAGATAATTGCTGATGGTCGTATGGGAAACTCAAAACGACCAACTATCTTACGTTGCTCAGTAACCTCCCCTTTTCTAAAGCTAAAATCTAAAGTTATATGTGCTTGATAAAAAACAACATAACCATTTTGATCATACTGCAAAGGAATAAAACGAATATTTTTATAAAAAACATAAATGCTACTATCAGCATTTTTTTCTTTAGCTACTTGTCGCTTTAAACGTGTTTGCAATGCTATGTTTAAAGCATCTTTAGTTAATACAGCATTTTCAGGATCTGAAAGTGAGACATCTACTTTAGTAAATATTTTGTCTCCAATAAGATGTTTAGCATAATGTGCAGAAGGCTTATATCCACAAGATACAAAAGTTATAAAAGTTATCAGGAGTAAATAGTTTTTCATGATTATTTCCTAGTTGAATTAGGATAAAAATAAAGGAAAGTGGTACGTCCATCAGGATTCGAACCTGAGACCTTCGGTACCGCAAACCGATGCTCTATCCAGCTGAGCTATGAACGCATATATATTAAGAGGTCGAAATTATAGCAAAAAAGTTTATGAATTACAAGCTATTAAACCGATTCTCTCCAATTATCAGATTTATTTATATTATGAAATTTTAAAACCATTTCAATTTTGGCTTTTGGAATATTTAAGGCATTTTCAATGAGTCCAATATCTGCTCCTTCTTCATAAAGTGCAATAATCTTTTCTTTTATATTCTCAACTTCTGGATCTTCTTTTTCTACCAATTTTTCTTCATACTTATGTATATAATCTTTAAGATTCATTACCTCATCCTCAAGTTGTTCTATACGTAAATCTTTTTTTTCAGATTTTGCTTTTTCTAAAATTATATAAAATAAAATTCCTACTACTCCTATAAATGAAAAAAGTGAAAAAAGAAACTGCAACTGTTCAGTATTCATTTAAAGTACCTCCAAAATAATTAAAAATAAAAACATTATGCCTAAATAACCATTAACCGTAAAAAACGCTCTGTCAATTTTTGTAAAGTCTTTATTGACCAAATAATGTTCATAGGCTAACATAATTGCAGATAGTATAACGGCTAATTGTGAAACAAATGTCAATTCAGCAGAAAATACAAACATAATCCAAAAAACTATGGTTAATGCATGAAAAGTTTTTGCAATATTCATTGTATTTTTAACACCATACTTTGCAGGAATAGAATGTAAGCCATGCTCTTTGTCAAACGCTATATCTTGTAAAGAGTAAAGCAAATCAAATCCAGCAACCCAAAAAACCACTCCAGCTGAAAGATATAATGACCAAGTTGTAATTTCAGAAGAAACAGCAACCACCCCAGCAATGGGTGCTAAACCAAGTGAAATACCAAGAACAATATGTGCTAAAGACGAAAAACGTTTAAATACCGTATATCCACCCAATATCAATAAGATAGGAAAAGAGAGTTGAAAAGCTAAGGTATTCACAAAGTAAGCTGTCAAAATAAACCCTACTCCATTTAATACAATAAACCCAAGCATTGTAGTATTTGAAACACGTCCATCTACTGAAGGTCTGTTTTTTGTTCTAGGATTTAAAATATCAATATCCCTATCTAAATACCTATTAACACCCATAGCAAAGTTTCTAGCCGTTATTGCAGCAATAATGCCTAAGAAAAAAAGTTTCCAACCAAACCAACCATCAGCAGCAATTAACATTCCGATAAAAATAAATGGTAAAGAAAAAATGGAATGCTTAAACATAACCATTTCCGAAAGATGGGTAAGTTTGACTTTTAAATTATTTAACATATTATGGATGAGGAATTTTTAATTTAGAATTTAATGCCCAAGCAATCACAGCCACAAAAGCACCAATAACATAAGGGTTAGTCATTATATTATAAGCAAAAAGTAAATAAAGAGCCCATAATAAAATAGCCCCTAATGGTGTTGGAACACCTTCAAAAAACTTTGTTACCACACCCTCTTCTGACTTCATATTAAACTCAATTAGCCTTCTAAGTCCTGCAATAATATACGCAATAAATAAAACTCCTAAAATCACTTGAGTCATTTCAGAAGCACCTGCTGTAATGGCATAATAAAGTAAAAAAGAAGGCATAACAACAAAAGAGATAAAATCAGCATAAGAATCAACTTGTATACCAAACTCTGTAGAAAGATTATATTTTCTTGCAACTTTTCCATCTGCTATGTCTAAAGCTCCAGCAATCCATGCCAATACAATGGCTGTGAAAAAATCTCCATGAACTATAAAGTGTATGGCAATCAATCCAGCTGCAATATTCCCAAAAGTAATAAGATTGGCAAGATTAAATCGATTGTTTTTATCAAATAACATTTTTATTCCTTCATTTTAAAAAAGCTATTTTACCCTAATATGTTATTATTTCAAATGACTTCATTTAAACAATTAGCAATCATTGGTTCTACTGCTTCAGGAAAGACAGATTTATCTATTAAACTTGCTAAACAAAGCAGTGCAAATATCTTGTCCTTAGATTCTTTAGCCCTCTATAAAGAAATTGATATCGCTTCTGCAAAACCTACTCTTAGTGAACGTGACAACATTAAACATTTCGGAATTAATGAACAATATCCTAATGAATCGTTTGATGTTACCACGTTTATTAAGCTTTATAAAAAAGCCAAAGAAGCTTCTATGCAAGAAAATAAAAATCTTATTATTGTTGGGGGAACAAGCTTTTATCTTAGTTCGCTACTGAATGGAATTTCTGAATTACCAACTATCTCTCAAAACAGTATCAAAAAATCCAATGAATTACTAAAAAATGTAGAAGAAGCACATACTTTTTTAAATACTTTAGACCCAAAATATATGACTAATATTATGACAAAAGATCGTTACCGTATTGAAAAAATGCTCAACCTTTATTTTGAGACCTCTCTTACTCCGACAGAATATTTTAAAGCAAACCCAGCCAAACCTACCATTACAAGCAATTTACCCATTTATGAAATTGAAGTTGAACGCGAAGTTTTACGTACACGAATACAAAAACGTACACAAAAAATGATTCAAGATGGACTCATTGATGAAGTTTTTTACTTAGAAAAAACCTATAGCAGACAACCAAATTGTATGAAGTCTATTGGTATAAAAGAGGTCTTAGCTTATATGGATGGCATCTATAACCAAGATGAAATGAAGGAACGAATTATCATTCATACAGCACAACTGGCTAAACGACAACGTACCTTTAATAGATCTCAATTTAAAGATAAAACCCTATTACCTCTCGAAACATTAAAAGAACTTCTTTTAAAAAACTAAACCTTTCATACTAAAATAAGTCTCACTTGACTATAATAAATGCATGAAAAATGTTCAATTTTTAAGCAACTCTGAAAAAATAGATAAAATTATTAAAGGGTTAAACCTAACAAAATCACTTTCTGTCTCCTCCATACTGATTGGAGAAGAACATACAGGTAAGTTCTCATTAATTAAATCTCTTTACCCTAACGCTGTTTATGTCAATGCCAGTCATGAATCGGAGCTTTATACAGCACTTGATGCTAATAATGAACTTATTATTTATAATTTTGAACAAATCAAAAATATAGAAATTTTAAATTTTGAAAACAAACGTATTATTGCCATTTCAAATTCTAAAAAAGAAGTTCAAAAACTTAGTAAAATATTTGCTTTCATCTATGAAATGCCTACGCTTAAAGAAAGAGAAGATTTAGAACTACTAATTCAAGAATTTCAAAAAGAAGTTAAAAGTAATTTAATGATTCATGCTGACACAGACTTAAATCCCAAACAACTTGATTTAAGTCAAAATGTTAAATCATTAAAAGCTTCTATTTATAAAGAGCTTATTTTACAAACTTTTAAAAAAGAAGATATCAAAACACTTCTGTATAACTATCTGTTTAAAGAGTTAGAAGGTAATAACGCTTACAGAGAACACTTAGGACTGTATGAAGAACCTCTTATTAAAGCTGGTTTACTCAAATACAAATCACAACTAAAACTTGCTGGAGTCCTAGGACTCAATCGAAATACTTTAAGAAAGAAGATTCAAGAATATGACATCAATTAACTTCCAATTTTTCATTGAAAATGACTCTAATCCTTTCATATTATTTACCAATACAGGCAAAATTAAATACCTCAATAACTCAGCTGAAGTACTTATGGGGTCGTGTAAACCAAAAGAAATTTTTAACCTTGCCCTGACTTATGCACCTCAAACTTTTGGTGTTAAAAAATCTGCATTAACACTCAATTTCAACTCTTTTCTTTTTTATGGTATTAATGTTCTTTATGAAAGTGATGAGTATATTGGGATTCATCTTTACAATAAAGCCATTGAAAAAATTGATAAACAGATGATTTTAGATGGATTTAGCCTAACAGACATCAATATGTTACTACAAGCAAATATTGAATTATTTCAAATGAACTACAGTGGAAAAGTTAGTCTTTTAACCGATTATCACATTCCTGAATTTCAAATGCATCAAAATAACTTTTCACTTCTCTTACGAAATTTATTTATACAATCAAATGAAAGCAAAATTTTAAAGATATCAGTCAAAATTAAACTTGGAGAACAGGTATTTATTAAAAATAAAAAATACGCTATTATTGTTTTAGAACTAACCAGTAGTAATAGAAATAATAAAATGGATAAAGAATTAAAAGTTTTAGCTCAAAAAAACTGTATAGATATAAACCTACAAAAAGAATCTGTAACGTTAGAGATTCCAGCTATTAAATAATAAGTCAGAAATTCCCATCATAATGATGAGAATAAGAGAAAAACATATAAAAGATTTCTGTTAATTAAAATGATGTTCCAGCAGAAACAATAACATTGTTTTGATCAATCTGACCAGTATTTCCTGTTCCTGTATCAGCTTCAAATGCTGAGTAAGCTATACTGAAATCAACTTTATCAAATGACTTAGAAAGACCTACTGAATAACGTTCACCATAAGTATCGTATTCACCAGCAGCAAAATCTAAACTATAATCCTGCATTACTGGAATAGAAAGCTCTACAGAAATATCATCAGGAACTTCAGTTGTTGTACCTCTAAAATCATCAATACCCATAGAGTAAGTAGCACCTATACTCGCTGTACCAAAATCATAACTAAGCCCTAAATACGCTTCATCAAAATTACTCATTGGGGTATCAAGGTAACCATATTTAATATAACCTAAATCATAACCAAACCCATTAACTTCACCAGCATAACCTGCATAACCATCAACTTCAGTATCATTAGCAACGTTTGAAGTCCATGTACCTAAATAAAAACCATTCATACCCAGATCAAGACCACCCTGAACTGCTGCTGCGTCATTTGCTTGTGTCATCCCTCTCCACACATAATTATTCGTTACGGAAACATTTGCAGAAACCTCTACTTCTGCCACAGCTGCTGTTGTTATTGTACTTGCAGCAATAGCTGCAATTAAAGATAATTTTGTAAATTTCATAAATTTACTCCTTTGAATATAATTTGTTATGAAAGTATTATAAACAATTTAATTAACAATTAAGTAGCTATTTTTGCTTAATTTTTAATCAGTTTTCCAATAAAATCTTCTTTATTAACAAATTATAACCCTCTGTTTACCCTCTATTTACATATTTGAGCTATGATAAGTAGAAATCAAAATTACGGGAAAAATTTATGAAAAAAATAATGATAATTTTACTCTTCATGAGTATCTTACAAGCAAATAAACCAGAAGCAACAATAATAGCAGTAACAACCAAAGGGACAGAAAATGCTTATCATTTTGTTGTTAGCCTAAAAAGTGATGAAACAGGTTGTGATCAATATGCAGACTGGTGGGAAGTCTTAAGTAAACAAGGAAAATTAATTTATAGAAGAATACTGATTCATTCACATCCAGACATGCAACCTTTTACACGTTCTGGAGGCTATGTTAAAATAAAAAAAGATGATATTGTTTATGTTCGCGCCCATATGAATAAATGGGGATACACAGGTAATGTATTTAAAGGTTCAGTACAAGACGGATTTAAAGAGATTAAGGAAGTTCCAATTTTCAATAGTAGTATTGAAACACAAACTCCTTTACCTGTGGGATGTTTATATTAATTATTTACTTTTCACCAAACAAGGCTAATAGTCTACAAAAAAATTTCCAGCTCCCTGAGCTGTGAAAATAAACAAATATACATTCTCTCTAATACAACATCTTGATTTTAATAGTAATAAAATGTCGATTCATAAAAACACTCACTATTTTCAATATTTTTCAGCAAAAATAAATCTTATCTCCGTTATAACTCAACTATTCATCTCTCGGGGTGCTATTCTAACAATAGCTGAGATAGCCTAAATGGCTAGTCCGTTGAACTTGAACCAATTAACATTGGCGTAAGGAAGAGAACTTATTTATTTGTATATCACTATTTTTTAGAGCTTAAATCTCAAAATAATATTTTATTCTACATAAACACTTTCCCTCCCTTGCCCTCATAAAAAAATAAAGGAATATAATCCATGACAAAAGCATTTAAAGATAAATTTTCAACATCAAATGATGAACTAACACGTGAACCTTTCCCAGCTTCCACTAAAGTTTACTTAGAAGGTGAGATTCACAAAGATATTCGTGTACCCGTAAGAGAAATTTTACTTGGAGATGAATCAAAACTAAGAGTATATGATACCTCTGGACCTTACACAGATCCTACAGTAGATATTAATGTAGACCAAGGAATCCCAGCAATTAGAAAAGAATGGATTAACTCTCGTGGTGACGTTGAAGAGTACGAAGGTCGTATTATGGCACCTGTTGATAACGGATACAAGACAGACGAGCAACTAGACTTCGTAACTGCTGGAGCAACTGGTTTAGTAAGAACACCAATCAGAGCCAAAAAAGGTGGTAATGTTTCTCAAATGTGGTATGCACGTCAAGGAATTATTACGCCTGAGATGGAATTTATTGCCATTCGTGAGAACCAAGATGCTGCAATGAATGAACGTTACCTTCAAGACCCAGAGCGTGAAGCAAGACTCAAAGGTGAAAACTTTGGCGCAAATCTTCCAGATCAAATTACCCCTGAGTTTGTAAGAAAAGAAGTAGCTGAAGGTCGTGCTGTTATTCCATGTAACATTAACCACCCAGAAGTAGAGCCAATGATTATTGGTAGAAACTTCCTAGTAAAAGTAAATGCAAATATTGGTAACTCTGCTGTAACATCATCTATTGCTGAAGAAGTTGAGAAGATGGTATGGTCAACACGTTGGGGTGGAGATACTGTTATGGACTTATCAACAGGTAAAAACATTCACACAACTCGTGACTGGATTTTACGTAACTCTCCAGTACCAATTGGAACAGTGCCAATTTACCAAGCACTTGAAAAAGTTAATGGTATTGCTGAAGACCTTACATGGGAAGTATTCCGTGATACATTGATTGAACAAGCAGAACAAGGAGTAGATTACTTTACCATTCATGCTGGACTACTTTTACACCACGTACCAATGACAGCGAAACGTGTAACAGGTATTGTTTCAAGAGGTGGAGCAATTATGGCTAAATGGATGATTCACCACCATAAAGAGAACTTCTTAAACACACACTTTGAAGACATTTGTGAAATTATGAAAACGTATGATGTTACTTTCTCATTAGGTGATGGTTTACGTCCTGGTTCAGGTGCCGATGCAAATGATGAAGCACAATTTGGTGAGCTTGAAGAGCTAGGAAGATTAACTAAAATTGCATGGAAACATGATGTTCAAACATTAATCGAAGGTCCTGGTCACGTACCAATGCACATGATTAAAGAGAACATGGAGAAACAACTAGAAGAGTGTCACGAAGCACCATTCTACACACTTGGACCCCTAACGACAGACATTGCTCCAGGTTATGACCACTTTACATCAGGTATTGGTGCTGCGATGATTGGTTGGTATGGTTGTGCAATGCTTTGTTATGTTACGCCAAAAGAACACCTTGGTCTTCCAAACAGAGAAGATGTTAAAGAAGGTCTAATTACCTATAAAATTGCTGCTCACGCTGCTGACGTAGCAAAAGGTCACCCAGGTGCAAGAGCAAGAGATGATGCCATGTCATTGGCAAGATTCGAGTTTAGATGGGTTGATCAGTTTAACATTGGTTTAGACCCTGAAAGAGCAAGAGATTACCACGATGAAACAATGCCAATGGAAGCTGCAAAAGTTGCTCACTTCTGTTCAATGTGTGGACCAAAATTCTGTTCTATGAAAATTTCAGCCGATGTTAGAGAGTATGCAGATACCTTAGGAACCGATGTTGAAACAGCCAAACAAGTGGGAATGGGTGAAATGTCTATGAAATTCCAAGAGATGGGAAGCGAAGTTTACATTGAAGCTGATAAAGTAGAAAAGTCGTAACATATCCATTAGGGCGTAGTCAGAGACTACACCCTATATGGGAATCAATAATAATATCTTGCTATAATTTTGTATTAAAAAAATTATAATAAGAGGTTAATATTGGAGCTTCAAAGTACAATTACAAGAGAAAACCTAGAAACATTGGTAACCTTGTTTTACCATGGTGCAATGAAAGATGAACAGATAGGTCATTACTTTCTACTTGAGCTGGGTGAAGACATTAGCAATTATGAATGGGTGAAACATATTGATATCTTAGTAGATTTTTGGGCTAAGGTATTTTTAGATGACCCTCTCTATAACTCTGACCCTTATGGACCTCATTTTACAATTGTTGGTTTAGAAAAGGAAGACTTTAGCAGATGGGTACAACTCTTTTCAGAATCTGCTGAGAAAGTCTATGTAAGTAAAGTTTCAAAAGCTTTCAAAGAAAAAGCTGTAGCTTACGCCGAAGAGTTTATAGAACGATTAAAAATGAACCCTGAAAGTTCAGAACTATTTTGGTAGTTAATTTAAGCAATAAACGTTGCTAAAAAGGAAATGGGTACAAAATGAATATAGCAATTGCAGGTGCAGGTTTAGTAGGAAGAGTTTTAGCATTAAATCTCTTAGCACAAGGTCACACACTCACACTTTTTGATGAAGACAAAGCCAATGGGGACAAGGCAGCTGGTATGACAGCTGCTGGTATGCTTGCCGTCTTTGCTGAACTCGAAACAGCAGAATCAGCCATATTTGACTATGGTAAACGCTCTATTGAACTTTGGTTACCACTCTTAAAATCCATAGGCATTGAAAATGCCTATCAACTTGCTGGTAGTATCATCACAGCGCATCCACAAGACTACTCTGAACTTGACCACTTCATTGCGACACTAAAGTCCAAAGTAGATGAAGCCTCGGACATTCAACTTCTTGATAAAGCTGGCATTACTGAACTTGAACCTGACTTATCCCAACACAACAAAGCTTTTTACATTCCTCATGAAGGTCAAGTGAATGCCCAACAATTTATGCAAACCTCATCAAAGTATCTATTAGCACACCCATCTGTTACATGGCATGAAGAGACAAAAGTAGCTAATGTTAATGAAGGTATGATAACAGCCAATAATAAAACAGAAAAATTTGACTGGGTCTTTGACTCACGAGGACTAGGAGCAAATGAACAAATCAAAAACTTACGTGGTGTAAGAGGTGAAGTTATTTGGTTAGATGCTCCAGAAGTAAACATTAGCAGACCCACACGAATGTTACATCCACGCTATAAAATATACATTGTTCCACGTGCTAACAACCGTTATGTCATTGGTGCTACAGAAATTGAGAGTGAAGATAAAAGTGAAGTATCTGTACGTTCATCTTTAGAACTGCTTTCAGCTGTTTATTCCATGCACACTGGTTTTGCAGAAGCAAGAATTGTAAGAATGTTAACAAATTGCCGTCCAACCCTTAAGGACAATTTACCTAATATTGAGCAAGGTAATAAATTGACACGAATTAATGGTCTTTATCGACATGGATACCTGTTAGCCCCTGCTATTGTTGAAAAAGCATTAAATGAAGGAATAAACAAATGATTAAAGTTTCCGTAAATGGTGAACTCAAAGAGTTAGAAGAGAACCTAAACATTAAACAAATGATTGAAGCACTAAATTACAAAACAAAAGGTTTTGCTGTGGCTGTTAATACAACATTTGTTTCAATTAAAAGCTATGGAGAAACCATCATTCAAGAGGGTGATACCATAGACATTTTAGCACCAGTGCAAGGGGGATAAATAGATGAACACTCAAATCAATTCAAAC
This sequence comes from uncultured Sulfurovum sp., assembly GCA_902727915.1. Next base: position 36,928 of record CACVAU010000069.1, on the reverse strand, counting down.
GATAATTGGGAAATAGGTGGAAAAACATTAAACAGCCGAATGCTCATTGGTTCAGCACTCTACCCTAGCCCGGCTAACATGGAAGATGCCATTAAAGAGTCTGAAGCACAAATCGTTACTGTTGCACTTCGTCGTCAAGCAGCTGGAGAAGGTGGAGGAAACAACTTTTGGGACATCATTAAAGAACTTAACATTCATGTTCTTCCCAACACAGCTGGTTGTCACTCGGCTAAAGAAGCCATTACCACAGCACAAATGGCAAGAGAAGTTTTTGACACCAACTGGGTGAAACTAGAAGTCATTGGAGACCAATATAACTTACAACCTGACCCATTTGAAACCGTAAAAGCAGCTGAAATTCTCATCAAAGATGGTTTTGAAGTTTTCCCTTACACTACCGATGACTTAGTTGTTGCTAAACGTTTGGCTGATGTAGGATGTAAGATTCTTATGCCATGGGGTTCGCCTATTGGTTCAGGTCAAGGACTGATGAACCCTTCTAATCTAAAAGCCATTAGAAAACAGTTTCCAGAACTAAAACTCATCGTCGATGCAGGAATCGGAAAACCTTCTGATGCTGTGGAAGCAATGCAATTAGGCTACGATGGAATTCTACTAAACTCTGCCATTGCCCTAGCCCAAGACCCTGTAAAAATGGCTGCTGCCTTTAAGTACGCAACCCAAGCTGGTCGTTTAGGATATGAAGCTGGAACCATGCAAGAACGTGAATTTGCAAGTCCATCTACTCCTACGGTGGGTACGCCTTTTTGGCATCAGTTTTCATAGGCTGTTGTCCCTGACAACACCATTAAAATAAAAATTAAACATATAATTAAGTTACAAACATAAATAACACGGTGTTTTCATGGGAAAACACCCTAGCATATATAAAGAAAAAACCATGAAATTCAAAGACTGTGGACATACTCCTTTAGGACTCTACCCCCTAGTAGACCGAGCAAATAAACTGGAAACACTATACTCACTAGGAATCACCACAGCCCAACTACGTATAAAAGATTTACAAGACCAAGCACTAGAAAACGAAATAATACAAGCCATTCAAATCTCTAAAAAATACAATGCAAGATTTTTTATTAATGACTACTGGCAACTAGCCATAAAACATAAAGCTTATGGTATCCACCTTGGACAAGAAGACCTCATCGAAACGGATTTACAAGCCATACATAAAGCAGGTATTCGACTGGGTGTTAGTACCCATACCACTAAAGAGATAGAAATGGCTTTAGAGATTGAACCTTCTTATCTTGCCATAGGACCTATTTTTCATACGCATTCTAAAATTGTTAATTACGATACCGTTGGTATTGATGAACTTACAAAGTGGTCTAGTAATGTACCATATCCTATCGTCGCCATAGGAGGTATCAATTTAGTCAATATTCAAAAGGTTATTAATATTACAACAATAAGTGGTATTGCAATGATTTCAGAATTTTTAGAAGATGGAAATATCTCACAAAAGAAAACAAAAAAACTACTAAAGATTTTTTCATAAGGACTAAATGTTATTTTTTTGATTACTATTTCAAGCCATAAAGTGTTACCAAAGGTTACCCATGTATAATTGGGTTACACTTTAACAAAGGGACTATATATTGAGTGATATAACACTTATTCTTTTGGGAGCAGGAACAGCATCTCGCTTTTCTTTGCCTCCTAAAAAACAATGGTTATGGATTGGCAATCAGCCATTATGGCTTAAGGTTGCTGATGACTTTCAAAAGATAAATAAATTTAAAAAGACTATTATAGCGTCATCTCCAAGCGATGTTAATGCTATGCTACACTTTGCAGACTATGATTTTATAGAAGGGGGTAATAGCCGTCAACAATCATTGAAAAATGCACTTGAACAGGTGCAAACTCCTTATGTTTTAGTCTCAGATATTGCGCGATGTTGCCTAGATACGCCTATGATAAATCGTGTAATATCAGCAAGAAAGAACAGAAGGTGTGTAGTTCCTACACTTAAAGTCGTAGACACGCTCTATTATGAAAATACACCAATAGACCGAGAAGCTACAAAGATTATTCAAACTCCTCAACTCTCTTGTACTCAAACACTTAAAGAAGCTTTAAATTCAAATCAAAAATTTACTGATGATAGTTCAGCTGTGGCATACACAGGTGGGGAGATTGTATTCGTAGAAGGTTCAGTCAAAGCACATAAGCTAACCACCATTGAAGACCTTTCAAAGATGGACTGCCTAGAGCAACCTTCACAGCGTGCCTTAACTGGCTTTGGTATCGACATTCATCCTTTTGAAGAAGGTAAACAGATGGTACTTTGTGGTGTAGAGATAGATTCACCTTTTGGATTTAAAGCACATAGTGATGGTGATGTAGCAATACATGCCGTAATTGATGCCTTACTTGGTGCTGCTGGTCTAGGAGATATTGGTGAATTTTACCCCGACACATCTGATGAATTTAAAGGTGTTGACTCTCGTGAATTACTACGCGATACCGTACAAAGGTTACAAGACTTAGGGTATGAGATTGGCAATGTAGATTTAAGTATTATTGCAGAAACACCCAGACTTTTAAACTATAAAAAAGCGATGCGATTTAAACTTGCTAGTTTACTGAACTTAAGCGCTAACCTTGTTAATATAAAGGCTACTACAGCTGAAAAACTAGGTTGGATTGGACGAAAAGAAGGTGTCGCTGTTGAAGCTGTCGCCACTTTATACTATTATGATTGGACTAAAAATGAAAATTACCATAATTGAAAATGAGCTTTATCTAGCTCAAAGTATTGCTTCTAAACTTGGACAAGCAGGATATGAAACAGAAGTTTATTCTTCTGTGAAGGAAGCAATGACAACCAGTACAGGAGATGCTTATTTACTCTCTACTAACTTGCCAGGGCAAAATTTTAATGCACTGATTACGAAATATAAAGAAAAGATTATTATTCTTATGGTTTCCTATATTAATAATGATACCGTTGCTGCACCGTTAAAGCTTGGTGCAAATGACTATATTGTAAAACCTTTTATTATTGAAGAACTTCAAAGAAAAATTGAGCATTACAAAGAGTATCAAACCCTTAAAAAGTATAAAACACTTTATAGAGAATACAATGAATACTTACTCCAAGATATTAATATTGATGATGATATAGATAAAATGTCTTCACCCTTGTTAGTATTAACCAACTATGTTAAACTTGTTGATAAACTTGCCTTTACTTACGCAAAGCAAAAAGACAGGGTACTCTCTTTTATCCCACTTGGTGGCAAAGACTGGAAATCTAAAATAGAAAAAGCCAATGTGAAACACTTACTTTATATTTCTGATTTACAAACCCTTAAAAAGGCTGAACGCGAACAACTTTTTGATATACTCGAAGGGCGTGATTTTATCATCTCAACCACATCTGATATTGAGACAAATTACAAAACAATCGAAATTAATACCGACAATAAACTTTATGATCAAAATGAAATTTTAACCATAGATGACTATGTAAAATTCATCGTAAACAATTTTCAGTACTCATACCCAGATACTGAGTTGTCTAAAAAGTTAGGTATATCAAGAAAAAGTTTATGGGAGAAAAGGAAAAAGTATGGCATCTTCAAAAAGAAATAATCAGTTATATATTGATGCTGAGGCATTATCAACCATGGCATTGGTTCAAGAAGGACTTATTAGCCCTGTAACCAAACTAATGTCAGAAAAAGAAGCCATTGCATTACGTGAAACTAAAATGTATAAAGGTGTTGCATTCCCTTTTCCATTTCTTTTAACCCCAGCAGGTAAAAAAAATGAAGCCTGTTTGAAGTCGTTAGAAAAAGGTGATATTGTTCAACTTGTTCATCAAAAAACGGTTGTTGGTGAACTAACTGTAAATGAAACATTTCCAATTGATCCTAGTGATCGTTTAAAATGTATTTATGGAACAGATGACCCATCACATCCAGGTGTGCAAAGTACCATTAAAAGATTAGGAAACATGGCTGTTTCAGGTGATTACCATGTTAATTACCCACTCATAACAGCTTCAAAAAAAATGGTTCAAGAAAAAATTAAAGAAACAGATGCTAAAAATGTTTCTGCCTTGGTCTTAGCTGCAAATCCTCTCAACAGAGCGCATGAACGTATGATTAGACAAGCCATTGATCAATCAGACCTTGTTGTTGTATTTTTACTTAAACCATTTAACTCAACGGGATTACGATATGATGTAAGATATGACTCTCTCTTAACCTTTATTGAAAGTTTTTTACCAGCCAATAAAGTAGTCATCGCACCCTTAGAAAATTCTTATATTTTTGCTGGCTACAATGAACTTATTTTAGATGCATTGGTTGCTAAAAACTATGGTTGTCAAAACCTTATCGTAGGTAAACACCACGCAGGGCTTGGACTTTTTTACGACCATGATAAACTAAACTCAGTATTTGATGCAACCAAAGATATCAACATCAACGTAAGCACGGTTGAACAGTATGTTTATTGTAATAAATGTCGTACTTTAGTTAGTATGAAAGCCTGTCCTCATGGACAACATCATCATGTACATTATCATTCAGCTTCTATTTTAAAACTCATTAATGCTGGGATGATGCCACCATCCGTTCTAATGAGACGAGAAGTCTCAGCCAGTATTTTAAGTACCCTTTTTCCTGAACGTTTTGACCATTTACAGGAATTATACGATGCCCTTATGCCAAATGATGGACTCATGGAAGAACACAGTGAAGAGGACTTTTACATTAAACTCATGGGACTCTATCAAACCACCTCATTAACATAAAAAAGGTACTACTATGACACTTAACAGATTTTTTATTACATTTGGAGGTTCAGGACTTGCACCCCAAGCCCCTGGTACCGTAGGTTCATTGGCTGCTTTAATCGTAGGGGTAGCTTTCTTACAAATCATGCCAATGCAAACACTTTTTATGCTAACATTGGCGATTAGTATTATTGGTATATTTGAAATTAATAAATATGAAAAAGCAAGTAATTCACATGATGATAAAAGCATTGTTATAGATGAAGTAGCTGGTATGTGGATAGCACTCATGTTTGCTGTGTCAACGGCTGAAACACTAACTTATGCTTATGCTTATGAAATTGCTATTCTCGGAAGTTTTGCAGCTTTTAGACTATTTGACATTTGGAAACCTTCTCTTATAGGCGTAATTGATCGTAAAGTAAAAGGGGGTATGGGAGTTATGGGAGATGATATTTTAGCTGGTATTGCTGGTGGATTATTAACCATTGTTCTTCTACTTGGATTAGATAAACTTTTGTAGGAAAAAATTTTCCTACTTTATAAATACCCCATCAACCCCACATTTAGCCATCTCTTCTATTTCACTGCTATTAATTTCAGCTAAAATTCGCGTATCAAAAAGATAACTTTGTGCTATGGGCATAAGTTCTTTCGCCAATGCTTTATTAGATAAAATATAAGTAGCTCCTAATACATTGGCAAAAATTGCCCCTTCAATAGTGCTGACTTCTAAAACATATTGAAGCCCATTTTTTTGACAATATTTAGCAAGGGCTAATGATTTTTCCAAAGGTTCTAATTGTAATAAACTATTTGAAGGAGTAGTGTTAATCTCTTCAACACTACTAATAGAATAAAAATCTTGACTCTCTATCCACGCATGTCCAAATATTTGCATATTTTTACTTTATCTTGTTAATACATTCACTAGAACAATAAGCTTTTTTTTGATAAATAAGCGCATCTTCTTCTGTCACATATGTTCCACATGCTGCACATTCTGATGTGGTTTCAATCTGTCCAAACTCATGTTCTTCATCACCTTTTTTTTTCTCTGTCTTATTGAAAAAAGGAATTTTTCCTCCAACCAAACGGTAAAGTAAAAATAAAACAATAACCACAAAAATAATTTTTAACCACATGTTATGCCTTTATGTATAAATAGTTTCGCTGATTTTTTTCGATTATATCATAATCTAATACTTCATTAATTGACTCCAGTTCATTAAAAACTTGTTCGCCTTTATAAAAAAGAAAACGTGTCTGCTCATCTTGTAGATGCTGAGTTAAATCCAAAAGCATCTTCGTATCTGTTACAGCACGTGAACTTATAAGCCCAAAAGGTTCAGCATCATAATCTTCAACCCTTCTTTTAACGACTTTCACATTTGAAAGTTCCAGTTCCATCGCAACATACTTCAAAAATGAAGCACGCTTTTTTCGTGGTTCACATAATACAGTAAGTACTTCAGGGTAAGCAATTGCGAGTATCATACCAGGAAACCCTGCACCTGTACCAACATCTAAAATAGAACTGGGTTTTTCGATAAAGGTTGTAGGAAATATAGAATCTTCAATGTTTTTTTCAACTTCAAATACATTCTTAGCCCCTGTAAGATTATGAATACAATTCCATTCTAAGAGTAAATCCGTAAACCGTTTTAACTTTTCACTGTTCACTAAAGTAAATGTCCCATCTGATTTTTTTTAACCTCTAAGTAATCTTTATTGTAAGGATTTGCATCAATTTGAATCGGAATTCTTTTGGTAATCTCAACATTTTTAAGTGACTCAATCTTACTTGGATTATTCGTCAAAAGTTGAATTTTTTTAACCTTGAAATAATCTAAAATATACTCAACAATTTCATAGGTACGCTCATCTGCCCTAAATCCTAACTGATGGTTTGCTTGAATGGTATCTAAACCCTCATCCTGTAGAGCATAAGCATTCACTTTACCAAGAAGCCCAATGTTACGACCCTCTTGACGATGATAAATAATAATACCACCTTCTTTAGCAATAAGAATTTGAGAAAATGCCAACTGTTCTCCACAGTCACATTTTCGTGAACCCAATGCATCCCCTGTTAAACACTCTGAATGTACGCGTACAATGGGGTTATCCCCTATATTATCTGTAAAAATAGCCAAATGTTCTTTACCGAACTCTTTAAAGGTCTGAATGTTAAAGGTACCATACTTTGTTGGTAGTTTTGCCACTTGGGAAATATCAATTTGTCTCATGGACAAAATTATATCACTTTATGATAAAATTCATCAAACTAACTTAAGGGAAAAAAATGTTTACACGATTTAGGCGCAAAAGACTCAACCCAGTATTAAGAAATTTACTACAAGAGACTCAATTAAGCGTTAATGATTTTATTTATCCTCTTTTTATTAAAAATGGACAGGGTATTAAAAAAGAAGTGGAATCAATGCCAGGTGTTTACCAAATGAGCATTGATGAGATACTCAAAGAATGTGATACATTAAAATCACTTGGCATTTATTCTATTATTTTATTTGGAATTCCTGAAACAAAAGACTCTGTAGGCTCAGATGCCATGTGTGAACATGGAATTATTGCCTCTTCAATTCGTGAAATTAAAAAAAGCCACCCAGAGATGTTTGTGGTTACTGATCTTTGTTTTTGTGAATACACTGACCATGGTCATTGTGGTGTACTTGACCCTATTTTAGAAACAGTTGACAATGACATTACTTTAGACAATTTAGCAAAACAAGCCATTGTCCACGCAAAAGCTGGAGTAGATATGATAGCACCATCAGGAATGATGGATGGTATGATTACAGCCATCAGAAATGGTCTTGATAGTACTGGCTTTTCTCATTTACCCATTATGTCTTACTCTACAAAATTTTCTTCTGCTTACTATGGACCATTTAGAGATGTGGCTGAAAGCTCACCTAGTTTTGGAGACAGACGTTCTTACCAAATGAATCCAGCCAACAGAAATGAGGCTATCTTAGAAAGTTTGGCTGATGAAGCTGAAGGTGCTGATATTTTAATGGTAAAACCTGTCTTAGCTTACCTTGATATTGTAAGAGATATTAAGGAACGTTCTTCTCTTCCTATGGCTGTCTACAATGTAAGTGGTGAATACTCTATGTTAAAAATGGCTGGACAAGCTGGAGTAATTGACTATGAGCGCGTCATGATGGAAACCATGATTGGATTTAAACGTGCAGGAGCAGATATTATCATCAGCTACCATGCTAAAGAAGTAGCTGAAGTTTTAAAAAAATAACATTCAAAGAGAAAACTTAATCCTTTATCTCTTTATCAATCTCTTTAGATAAGTCTGCCAACTCTTCTAAATATTTTGCTTCGGGAGATGAAGTAGGTACTTCTAAACTGCCCTCTTCTTGACTAACATTTCTATCGGTCATTGTATTACTTTTATTTTCTTCTATGGCTTCACTTTGAGCAATGGCAATTTTTACATCATTGGCTGTTTTATCAATACTTTCTTCCATGCTAATCTTTACTTCTTTTGCTACAACAATAGGGTTAGGAATTATTGACGTGTTTAGCTCTTTTTCCACAACAATTGTTTCAACTTCATCTTCTATTCTCACTATTAAATCATCATCTGACACTTCATCAGTAACTTGAATAGAAACAGGAGGTAAAATAGTATTCGTTGTTTTTTGACTGTTTTGAAAATAATTATACCCATAAAAAGAGACGCTTATAATAATTGCCAACAAGATTAAGATGGTTAATAACTTTAAAAATGTACTAAAAAATGAATTTTTCTCTTTAACGACTGTAGTACCTAATATTTCAGACTTATAAGACTCACAAAAATCTGTCTCATTACCTTTATTATCATTGAACAATGTGTTCCTTTTAATCGATAGAATTTAAATATAAAATTATATTAGAAAATGATTCTAACATAAAATGAGCTAAATTTTCTTTTAAATCAGATTTTTTCACTTTTCATAAACATTTATTTCTATTATATTGTTATAATAATAACCATAATATAATAGTTACTATTACATTCTATGAATAGAATTTATAGGAAACTTATATAAACATTTAAAAAGGAGATTTTCTATATGGAATTCTTATATCTGTTACTTATTATCTTTATTTTATTAAGTATCCCTGTCTTTCTTTATTTTTTAGATATTGAACATCCATTACGTATCAAGGTTTTTGGGGGTCTTCGCTCTTTTAAAAATGGGATACGTTCAAAGTACGCTAAACTAATATCTTCTCTCAAAGCCATTGTTATTACGCTTAAACTGGGAAAATTATTTGGACTGGCTGTTGTTCCTTCTGAAAAAGCATGGATTGTTGACCGATATGGTACCGATAGACTCCTTGAAGAAGGAATCCGTAAATTCATCCCTTTAGTTGATAAGTTAGATGCAGAAATTGATCTTAAAGAGTTTAGAGTAGATCCTGATGCACAAAATATTATGACCAAAGACAACATCAATCTTAATGTTGACATGATTGCCACAGCCATTGTGATTGATCCTATGAAGGCCGTTAAAAATGTTAATGACTTTAAAGAAGAACTTAAAGCATTGGTAATTACCAGTACTTTTTCTAAACTTTCTCAATTTAAATTTACAGAAATTCAAGAACAAGCAGAAAGCCTTCCCACTGAAATCAAAGCTTTGATGGAAAAAGATTGTAAAGATCGTTGGGGAATTGAGATTAAACAAGTTAAATTTGAGGGGATTAACCCTCCTCAAGATATTGTGGATGCGATGAGTCAAGAAATTATTGCTGAACGAACCAGTAATGCTGCGATTAAAGAAGCAGAAGGTCAACATAAAGCCCAAGAACTTCGAGCAGACTCAGAACGAATCCTCATTGAAAAACGTGCTGAAGCCATGTATAAAGTTATTTCTGATTTAAAAACCATATTAATAGATACTTCAGATGAACAACTTATGCAATTTTTAACATCAAATGCTTACATCGAATCCATGAAAACACTCTCTGGCTCTGACAATTCTAAATTTGTTATTTATCCATCAGATGTCCAGCAACCAATGGATAAAGTCATGAATGCAGAATATCTATCTCAAACAATGAACAAAAATAATAAATAAGGAAAAGAATGTTTTTTATTACAGGAATGTCAACATTTACGTGGATTTTAATTGCCTACATAGGCTTACATCTTGGAGAAATTCATCTTGCACCCTTACAAGAAATTCTTGCTGAAAGAAACATACAAACATTGTTAGACTTTCCTGTTTTAATCCATGGTTTCTCAAAAGGTCATCAATTTACACTTTATGCCAAAGAAGTTTTTTTAATTGTTGGTTCCATTGCCTTATTTATCGAAATTGCCAAAGCAGCCACAGCCAATAAATTTGGTGCATCAGAAACCTTACTAAGCTTTATTGTCTCTATGATTTTTATCGTTATGTTTTTTATGTTTGACTGGGCACAAAATCCAACATTCCTTATTTTAGGTATCATGTCACTCATTGATGCCACAGGAGGATTTATCATTGAACTCAATGCTGCTCGACGTGACGTAAACATTGTGGGTGGTTAATGCTACTCCCCTCAGAAAATGAATACATTGTCGTAGGTGATGTACATGGGTGTATTGATGAATTAAAAACGCTTTTAAAAAAACAAGGCTTTCACACCAATGAAGAAGACACACTTATTATTACCCCCGAAAATGAACATAAATCCATTATTTTATTGGGTGACTTTGTTGATAAAGGCAGTGAGGAAAAACTTGAAGAAAGCATTGAATTTATTCACAAAAACTACCAACAACTTAACCAGCAAAGAAAACGTCTTTATTTGGTTGAAGGTAATCATGAAGATATGGTCTACCGATATATTCAAAATGATCCAACACTCATTATTAATGCCAAAACCTTACGAAATAAAGAAAAATATTACAATACAGTAGCCCTTTTAGAAAAAAAACCTCATCTAAAAGAACTCTTTTTAGAGCTTTATGCATTCTGTGATGTTTGGTATCAATATCTCTATGATGAAAACTTTTCAGTCACCCTGACCCATGCTCCTTGTGAAGAGCAATATCTTAGACAAAATCTACCTGATGCCAGAAAAAAAATGATTAAATGTGTCTCTCGTTCAAAAAATCCCCACATACCTTTAGATCGGCTAATACCTTATATCCATGAAGAAGCCAAAGATAATGGACAGTATCATGTGTTTGGGCATCTATCTCAAGCGAATATTCGACGATATAAAAACAAAATATGTATTGATACTTCAGCTATCTATGGAGCTGACTTAAGCTGTGTTATTATAAAGGACAATACACTAAGTTTTGATAAAGTACCCTTTGAAAATAAACAAAAAAAAGGTTCTCAAACCTATAATACCTTGTTTGATTTTTAACCTTAAATCTATTATGCTAGAATACTTTCCTTAATTTAAATTCTACTACCTGATTTAGTAAGAGGAACTCCCCATGAGACACTTTTTAAGCCTAAAAGATTTTACTAAAAATGAAATCTTAGAGATGATAACCTTAGCACAAAAAATAAAATCTGAAGCAAAAGCTAAAAACTTTGTACCCTATATGGAAAAACAAACCCTTGGTATGATTTTTGAAAAAAGTTCAACAAGAACCCGTGTTAGTTTTGAAACAGGTATTTATCAGCTTGGAGGTGTTGGTCTATTTCTCTCCTCAAATGACATTCAATTAGGACGTGGTGAGCCTATGAAAGATACCTCACGTGTCATAAGCCGTATGGTCGACATGGTAATGATTCGTACTTTTGAACAATCAAAACTTGAAGAATTTGCAAAATACTCTAAAGTACCTGTTATCAATGGACTAACTGATGCTTTCCATCCTGTACAAGTTATGACAGACTACCTAACCATGCTAGAGTTTGGCGTAGAAAACCCTATTGTCGCCTATGTCGGAGATGGAAATAACATGACACATTCATGGCTTATGTTAGCTGCAAAACTTGGCTTTGAATTACGTATTGCTACGCCTAAAGGCTATGAATGTGATGAAAAAATTGTAACAGAAGCCTTAACAATGGCAAAGGCTTCGTCTGCCAAAATTTCTTTTGGTTCAGATCCTAAAGTGGCTGTAGAAGGGGCTAATGTTGTGACCACAGATACTTGGATTTCAATGGGTCAAGAAGACGAAAAAGAAGAACGTCTGAAGGCCTTTAATGGATACATTGTAGATGAAGCCTTAATGTCTCTTACACAAAAAGATGCTATATTCTTACATTGTCTACCTGCTTACCGAGATTATGAAGTAAGTGAAACAATATTTGAAAAACATGCAGACGAAATTTTTACAGAAGCTGAAAACAGACTACATGCCCAAAAAGGTATCATGGTTTGGTTAGATCAGCAAAGAGATAAATAAAGAAGTATTATGAGCAAAAGTTTAGAAGAGATTTTTAATTTTCAAGAAACAGCAGATGACTGTGTAAAATGTGGAAAATGTATTCCTGTTTGTACCATTCATCAAGTTAACGCAGATGAAGTGACTTCTCCTAGAGGTTTTATTGATTTACTTGCACAATACCAACAAGGCAATCTAGAATTAGATAAAAATGCTAAAGACATCTTTGAAAGTTGTTTTTTATGTACTAACTGTGTTGAAGTTTGTCCTAATGATTTAGCAACTGATATGGTCATTGAAGAAGTGCGTTCTGATATTGCAGATAAATTTGGAATTGCTTGGTTTAAGCGTATTGCCTTTTATCTTTTAGAACACCGTAAAGTCATGGACATTGTCATGAAATTTGGTTTTATGTTTAAAACTTGTGCCGTTGCAGAGGATGATAAAGGAAGAGGTTTAAGAGCTAGATTTTCAATGCCTATGGTAAAAAAAGGACGACTACTCCCTTCTATGTCAAAAATTTCTTTTTTAAATTCTCACCCAGAAGAGATACCTGCCTCTAAACAAGAAGAAAAGAACATGCGTGTGGCACTCTTTATAGGTTGTTTAGCTAACTATAACTATGTAAATATTGGGGACAGTCTAGTCGATATCTTAAAAGAGTTAAACATTGATATCTTTATCCCCAAAGATCAACTCTGTTGTGGCGCACCTGCTTACTTTACAGGAGCTGTAGATTCAGTTGAACGTATGACCAAAGCCAACATTGAGTACTTTGAAAGCTTTATGGATGATTGTGATGCCATGCTTATTCCAGAAGCAACCTGTTCAGCCATGATTAAACATGATTGGCAAGTGTTCTTTAAAAACCATAACATGCCAGAGTGGGAAGCGAGAGCTAAAAAGGTTACTGAGAAAATTCATATGGCAACAGCATGGTTAGATGACAACACAGACTTACAAAACCTTCTAAAAGAAAAAGGTCATATAGATAAAGCTGTTACCTACCATGACCCTTGTCATGCAAGAAAAGTACAAGGTATCTATGAACAACCAAGAAATTTATTGGCTGCAAACTATCCCATGGTAGAGATGTCAGAACCAAACCGTTGTTGTGGTTTTGGTGGGGTTACCATGCAAACAGAAAAGTTTCATTTTGCTGAAGCTGCAGGAAAACCAAAAGCAGCCATGATTAAAAATACTGAGGCACATTATGTCTCTGCTGAATGTTCAGCTTGTAAAGTTCAATTGAGTGAGGCAATGAATAATGCTGATGTCGAGACTATCTTTAAAAATCCAGTTGAATTAATAGCTGAAGCACTGAAGAAGTAATTTGTAGGGTGTTTTCCCTGAAAACACCGTAATAGGTAGATTTAATATTTTAATTATGCCATTTTTAAGTTGATGGTGTTTTCAAGGAAAACACCCTACGCATATCTATCAAACCACCACATAAAAGCAAACATTAACCCAACTGTTTTACCAATAGATTCATCATACATAAATGTTTTTGCTTCTTTTAAAGGTACTTCCACAACTTCTATCTGTTCATCTTGAATGCCACCACCTTCACTAACCCGTAAAGACTCATTTACTTCAGTATAATAAATCACTTGTTTAGAACCAGAAGTACCAACAGCAGATAAAACTTCTGTAACACGTTCTATATTTTCTATGGGTACTCTAAATCCACACTCTTCTTCAATCTCTTCCTTAGCTATTTGAGCCAAAGACTTCTCTTTGTCAATAAGACCAGCACAAAGCTCAATGGTCATACCATCACCATTTCGATGATATACAGGAGGACGAAACTGTTTAACCAATACAAAAGAGTCTCTCTCTTTATGATAAATTAAAATGGCTACTGAATTGTGTGACTCAACAATTTCCCATGATTTATTTATCCCGTTTTGTCTATAGGTAACTAAAGCAGTTTTTACAAAGTTGGGTTTAGTCAAAGGCTGAAGTCTAAAGTCTTCAATAATATTTTTCATTACCAGCCTCTGTTTTGATAATATTTTTTCATTGAAGGTAAAACAGCAACTTCATTAACAGTATTCCATACATAAGAAGGGATATTACTCTCAAAAATTTTATTGATAATATTTTTATATTTCTTTTTTCGGGTTAAAAATGCTTTTTTACCTGTACCGGTTAACCCCTCTTTAGAAAACTTAACCATTCGCATAGGATCAATAGCCCGTCCATTTTTATAAAGACCAAAATGTAAATGAGGACCTGTACTACGTCCTGTACTTCCTATATAGCCTATGATTTCACCTGCCTTAACAGCTTCACCTTTTTTTGATTTTAAACGACTTTGATGGGCATACAAAGTAACATAGCCATCTTTATGCTGAATTTTAATCACTTTTCCATAACCCCCTTTCCATCCAGAGAAACTTACTTTTCCATCAGCAGCAGCTAAAATAGGGGTACCTCTTCTTCCCCCAAAATCTGTTCCATGATGTGCTTTCCATCTCTTTAGCACAGGATGAAAACGTCTATTCGTAAAGTGTGAGGTGATTCTTACATGCTTGACAGGTTTTTGCATGTACTTCTGAATAAGCACACTTCCTTTTTCATTATAATATTTACCATCTGTATGTTTAAATACATAATTTTTTTTACCATGAGATTCCAACATGGCTACTTTTATATCAGGCATACCTAAGGGTTGTCCCAAGCGCATCTTTTGATCATAAACAATGGCAATTTTATCTTTTTTTTGTATGCCTCGAAAATCAACAGAATGCTTTAAAACACGTGTAAACTCTCCTGCTAAACGTTTGTTTTTGACTTTATGAACAATGTCCGAATGAGGAGATTTATCTACAGCTAAAAGGGCAACATGTGTATCTTGCTGATAAGATATAGGTAGTATCTCAATTTTATAGCCTGTGTGTGTTCTAAAAAGATGCACTTGTAACTCTTCACCAATGGGCAATAAAGTTTGTAAGAGAACCCCATTAGAAGCTATCAACTCAAAATATCGATAGCTATACCCAATTTCATCAATCAGTTTTAAATCATCTTTATCTAAATCTTTCAAAATTTTTTGTGAAATTTGATATTTTTCTAAATATTGTCCAAATCCTAGCCCTTTTTCCCACATGGCATATTGTACTTTTGCAGCAAATGTGAACATTGAAAAAACTAAAAGTAGTATTCCAAGCCTCATAAAAACACTTTTCTTCAAAAAAGCTCCTCTATAAATTGTGATTATTATAACCCATGCAAACTAAAGATTGGTAGACACAAAGGTGAACTCTAAGCCTATTTAAGTAATATTCGCCCATGAAACACCTACGAGGTTATAAGCGACGTTATTTTTCATTAGCTATTATTGCGATGTATTCAACATTGTTTAAATTATGTAAAATTGATGTAAACTACCAATACCATAAACATATTTTTGAATATCAAGAGTATAAAACCTCCCCACCCTACTTGTATGCCTATTGTTTTCTATAAACAAATATTAACAAAAATTAATTTTATTTACGTTCGATTTTAAAATTGAATAAAAATTCTTAACAATTTCAAAGGATACAAATGAACCCAACCATAAAACTCAGCCTCATTACAAGCATACTATTGACTTCTACACTCTTTGCAGAAAATAATCTTGACGACATTACCATTACTTCTGCTACTAAAACATCACAAAAACTTTCAGATATCACTTCAAATGTAAATGTTATTACAGCACAAGAGATTGAAGAGAGACACTATACTACAGTTACGGAAGCATTGAACTCTCTGCCTGGAATTAGTTTTAATGCTAATGGAGGCGCTGGACAAGTAAGTTCTATAAGACTAAGAGGTATGGATAACAAAAACTTATTAGTCATTATAGATGGTATACGATACAATGACATCTCTAATAGTTCAGGTGCAATCTTTTCACAGTTAATGGTCAATGATATAGAACAAATAGAAGTATTAAAAGGTGCACAATCAGGTATTTGGGGAGCTGATGCTGCTGCTGGAGTGATTAACATTAGAACAAAAATGGCAAAAGAGGGTTTACAGTTTCACATACAGCAAGAATTGGGTAGTTTTAATTCTTCAACAACAGATATTGGCACATCATACAAAAATAAAAAATTTTATCTTAAAGCATCCCAATCAAGAAGTCAACAAAGTGGTTTTTCTGCACAAGCAACAAATGGCGAAGAACTGAATGATTTTGAAGATGATGGATATCAAAATACCAGCAGTCATCTAAAAGTAGGATTTTATATTAATGCCACAAATAAAATTGATCTCTCTCATACTATTATAGACTCAACTACTGAAATTGATAATACCTCACCCAATGAAATTGTTAGTAATTCGACTAATGAAAGCCAACTTTCTAAGATAAACTTTAATCATATAGATAGTTTTAATGAACTTAATATATACGCTTCTAAATCAAAGTTTGACAGAAAAGTACCCAGTTATGGTCAAACATACTTAGGAGAGATTAAAGAATATGGTCTTAATTCTAAAATAGCCTATTTAACTGATAGCTTTATACTCTTAGGAGGAGACTATAAAAAATTTGAAGATAAAAGCCCAAGTATTAATAATGGATATACAAATCAGGCTCTCTTCTTAACAAATAATAATAAAGTAAGTAATAGCTTAGGAACAAGTATCCTGACACAATCAATCAGACATGATAAATATAATAAATTTGATAATGAAACAACAGGAAAAATAGGCTTTAAACATACATTTATCCCTAATGAAATAAGTATAGGAAGTAATTATGGAACAGCTTATAATGTGCCTACGCTCTACAGCCTTTTTAATCCAGGCTATACTTATCTAGGAGTATTTAATCCTGTAGGAAATGCCAATCTGAAACCAGAAAAAACAAAATCATTAGATGTCACCATAGCCTATAAAGATTTTTCAGCAACCTACTTCAATACAAAAATTGATGACTTAACTGAATTTGTCTATGGAACGGGCTATAGTACTGTCTTAGGAACTTCAAAAATAAAAGGATATGAGTTATCGTATAACAGCACTTTTTTTGATATCGTAGCCCTATCTTTAGGCTATACAAAATTAAATGCAAAAGATAAAGATGACAATGATTTACAAAGAAGAGCCAATGAATCTCTGAAATTTGGTATTGACTACTATGGTATTGACAAACTACATATTGGTCTAAACGGTGAATATATAGGAGATAGAAAAGATCGTATATATAATCCTATTACATTCTCAACAACAGATGTTAAATCAGGAAACTATAGTGTTGCCAATTTGACAATGAACTACGAAGTAGACAAACACCTAAACTTCTATGGAAAAATCAATAACCTTACAGACAAATATTATCAAACAGCTTATAATTATGCTTCAAGTCCCAGAGCATTTTATACTGGTATGAAATTAACCTACTAATTCTGTTAAAATAACTAATGAAAAGTATTAATCTCAACTACTTTATGCCTTATAAATTTTTAAATTCACTTTTTTTAGGTTTAAATGTAGGTGCTATATTCATTCTTTATGCACCACTAGAGCCCTCTATTTATTCTTTAGGGGGAATTGCTCTAGCATTAGGAATGCTCATCATTGCACAACTCTACAATACAATTTTAACCATTGATTGGTTTTATAAAATTTCATTATGGGTAGAATTAGTGCTATTGAGCATACTAATTTATTTTTTAATCTTCTCTTACAACTATACCTCTGCACTTATCACCTATCTTGGCTATCAAGTTACTTTTGTTTTTGGCTCTTATTTAATACGTGCTGAAACCCTATTTCTACAACATAATGAAGCCCTAAGAAAGGTAGATACGGCTAAACAGTTAGGCTATCTTATTGGCATGGCGATTGCTTACCTTTTCTATAAACTCCTAGCCAATTACAATATTAACACAGCCCAAGAACAAGTATATTTTTTACACTATCTACTTACTATTGTGCAAATTACAATTATATATCTCCTTCAAAAAAGTTTTTCTAAATAGCTTAATCAAGCTATAAAAAAGTATGCTTTTTTGCTATACTCCTAGCAAATTATCCATCATAGATAGGAACTAAAATATGAATGTCGATCTAAGTTTCATGCTTAAAAAAATGCTGACTGTACTCTTAATGCCTTGGTCTATAGGTATTATTTTATCACTACTCGCACTGTTTTTTCTCTACAAAAATAACAATAAAAAAGCAAAAAGCTATCTTCTTTACTCTATTTTATGGGTTAGCCTTATAAGTTGGGCACCATTTTCTAGCTTACTTATCAAACCATTGGAACAAACTTATGAAAGACTAGAAAATATTCCTGATAACATTAACTATATCTTACTTTTGGGAGGTGATCGAGATAAACGAACATGGGAAGCATTACGACTCTATCATAAAATACTCAATGTAAAAATTATTACTTCAGGGTATGCCTTACATGACAAGGTCTCTGAAGCTGAAAAAACAGCCATCAAATTACTTGAATCAGGCATTCCTAAAGAGAGAATTCTCATGCAAACAATGGCAAAAACAACCTTTGAAGAAGCAAAACATATGCAAAAACGTGTAGGTAGCGAAGCTTTTATTTTAATCACATCAGCCTATCATATGCCAAGAAGTATGAAACTTTTTCAAAAAGCTGGACTCAATCCCATTCCAGCACCCACAGACTTTACACAACATCAAGAGAGTGGTATTCTAACAACCTTACAAAGCCGTCAACTCAACAATACAGAACATGCTTGGCATGAATATTTAGGGATGCTCATGTATAAGTTACAAGGTAAAATCTAACCTACTGCATCTTTAATGTTGATAAATCAGTATCTACATTCAAATCAACTTTAATGGATGAGAAAAAATTCTCTTGTTTATCCAAGTTAATTTTAACAAAATCAACTTCATCCTCATAAAATGTACGAATTTTCTTTTTTACTTTATATAAAGATGAAATTTCATCTACTAAAACTCCTTGTATTTCAGGAATATTTGCAATAAAAATTTTCCCTTCAGCCACAGATAAAATGTCTTCTTTCTTTAAACCACGATTATCAGCTACTGATTGAATGAAATTATCATAGGTAGGCTTTAATAAATTTTCAGTCATATATTTTTTATTTTCTTCATCAATCTTAGAAAACATTGAAATAGGTTTCTTAAACTTTCCAGCTGCCATAAAATCTTCTTCTACCCCAACTTTTTTCGCCAATTCACCAAGGTTATAATGAGGCATAATCACTCCAATAGACCCAACAATAGCATTTTTATTAGCAATCAAAGGCTTAACAGCTGATGCAATATAATAACCTCCACTAGCAGCAATAGAATCCACATACATCGTTACATTTTTCTCTTTTTGAAAATCTTTTAAATACTCTGAAAGTTCTTCACTTGCTGTTGGACTTCCTCCTGGAGAACCCATAATAAACAAAACGGATCTAAAGGTTTCGTCCTCACGTACTTCATCTAACCTTTCCATAACTGTTGTTGTGTAATCTTCTGTCACTTCTTGATTATAATGAATCACAGCAACTTTATTAAGAGAATTACTAACTTCTCCAAATACACCTGATTTTGTAAAATAAGAAACTATAAAGATTATCTCTGCCAATAAAATAAGACCAATAATCCAAGCTTTTAAATTGGAAACAAAAATTTGTTTTTTTAATGATTTCACTTCCTGCTTATGCACTTCTTCTTTTTGATAAAAAAGTTCAAGCTCATAATTATATGCTTCATTATCTCTCTTTTGATACTCTTTTGGTTCTTGCAAGTTATTCCTTTATCATTAAATAATTATGATTATAATGAGTTATAATTAAACTAAAAGTCAAAAAGTTTTTTCTTCTATAAAATTTTTAAAAACTTTAAATATAACATCTCTATAGGGTATTTATGTTTACATAAGTAACATTTATATAAGTTATAATTTATAATAATATAATTTAAACTTATCTTATGAAAATAAGCTGTATAATTTTTCTATAAATACAACCCTATAAGGATTTTTAATGATAAAACTTACATTAATTACAATTCTAACTGCCACAACACTTACTCTTTCTTCTGCTAATAGTATGTTCTCGATGAGTGGGATGATGGAAGAAATGACAGATGCTGCTAAAAAAATTAAAACTGAAATAAGTGATGCTACAACAAGCATTAAAGATTCTGTGACTGATATAAAAAATAAAATTTCAGCAGATGATGAACTACCTAAAGAGGAAAAAACTTTAGAAAAAAATCCCAATGTAAACAAACCCAAAGATGCTCCTGTGACTGAGTCAAAAGATTTAATTAAAAAATAAAAATATAACAAGGTTTTTACAATGAACTTTTACTTACTTTCATTTCTTCTTATTATAGGAGCTGGACTTGTTCTTTCCTATATCTATTTTATGCGTGAAAAAAAAGAAAATTTACAAGCCATTCAAGAAGGAATTTGTCCTAAATGCCATAAAGAAGGTATGGAACTTGTTGACCAAAGAAGTACTGGATGTTCGGGACCCAAAATGTTAACTTTTGAGTGTCAGCATTGTGACTATATTAATACTTTTAATATAAATGGAGGTAGTTGTTCTCCAAAAAGTTGTTAACATTTTAAATATAATGTGAAAATTTTAGAAGATTAAATATAAAAAGTTTTCATCTCAAGGGAGATGAAACTAAGAGTCTACGTTGCAGACTCTTAAAGTATTACTAAAAGTTAATTCCAGCAATGATACGTACATGATTAGAATCAGTATTACCTACTGTACCACCTGCACCAACTGAGTTTCTAAATGATCTATTTACAAAAATAGCCTTTACATTTACATCAGCAACTTTAGTAGCAGCAATTAAATCGAATTCATCAACATCTTTAGCTTGAGTAATATCATTTGAAGCAGAAACATATTGAGCTACTAACTTAAATGAACCTACTGGCATAGCAGCTTTAACTTTGAATGATTTTGCACCTGGTTGAGCTACAATAACACCATCATTATAAACACCAGCTGTTGGTAATTTAGTTTTCTTCTGACCCGTAGCTACGTTAGAAATACCATGTGAACCCTCATCAGATACATCTGAATACGCAGCAAATAAGCTTACTGGTCCTGCTTTAGTTCCAGCTTTAATAGCAAATGCATTTGTACTATCTCCAACTTCTGGCTCAGCACTTGCATAAAGTGCACCCAACTTAATACCATTTACAGCATAATTTGCATCTAACCAATATGCATTTTGAATAGCTGTATTACTAACAAAATCATAGTAATATCCATTTAAACTTAAAGCTTTCATAGGTTTAGCTTTAAGTCCTAAAATATAGGCACCATCTGTAGCTAAATCTCCAAATTGACCATTATTCTGTACACTAGAGAATCCAGGACCAGAACCATTTCCACCATTTCCTCTACCAACATAAGCACCCATAAGATCTACATTAGCTAACTTAGTATTCAATACTGCTGCATCAAATGAGTTTGCTGCAACATTCCAAGCTTCAGTAAATACAAATGGAGTATTTAAGTGTTGTCTACCAACTTTAGCAGTTGTGCTACCCATTTTATAAGTAATAAATGCTTTTTCAGCCCAATGAGCAGTTGTACCAACTGTACCATCTGCTGATGTTCTACCTGTAGAAACTAAGTTACCTTCAAGACCAAGTGTATCTACAGCTGTATATTTAAATCCATATCCTAAAACACCTGCTTTACCTTTAGCTTCAACTGAAACTGCAGCTTGACCAGCTGTAAAACCACTTGCACTTTTATGGAATAAACCATTAGTTCCACCATTATCAGTGTCAGCAGTCTCATACCAATATTTAACATTACCACTTAATTCATTAGTGACTTCAGCTACTGCACCTGTTGTTAGCGTCATTGCAGCAAGAGCTGCTAAACTTAATTTTGTAATTTTCACATTTTCTCCTTTATGTTTGCATTTAATAGTAAAGTTAGATTTCTTGAAAAAAATCTATCAATCTAATAAATTTACATCATCATCATAACAGTAGCAACCTTATCCTTTCTTGATATTTCTTAGAATTTTATCTTTTTTGTTTACTTTTCATTATTTTATAGTGTGATTAAATAGTTTACTATTCGTTTCTGTTAACTTATAAAGAGATTAAATCCCATAATAATGTGCTTGAGAATAAAATAATTAAAAGTGTTACTTTTCTAAAAAATTAATGAATAATTAATGATTATTAAACCAAAGTAGATATTAATGAGGAAATTTTAGTGATTTTTCTAAAGTTTTATGGCCGGGAGAGGGAGATTCGAACTCCCGGAGGTATAACCCTCACCGGTTTTCAAGACCGGCACATTCGACCACTCTGACATCTCCCGACAGTAGTTTAAGCAAGTGCTTAAATTATAAATAAAGTAAAATTTTAAAAATTTTAGTAATTTGGAGGAGCCAACCAGACTCGAACTGGTGAATAGCAGATTTGCAATCTACGGCCTTACCAACTTGGCGATGGCTCCAGTTTTTTCAGATAATATAGGAAAAAATGATTCATCATTTTAAGCCATCTGCTGAAGAAAGTTTTAATAGGTGGTGCCCGGGGCCGGACTTGAACCGGCACGATCGCAATGATCGGGGGATTTTAAGTCCCCTGTGTCTACCAATTCCACCACCCGGGCATAATTGGACACCAAAACTAAAGATTAAAATTTAAAATAACATAATTTAAATGTATTGGAGCGAGAGAGGAGGTTCGAACTCCCGACCCCAACCTTGGCAAGGTTATGCTCTACCACTGAGCTACTCTCGCATGTTCACACTATCTTTTGTGAGCATTACTTTTAAATTGGAGTGCGATTATAGCCAAGATTTTTTTCTTTGTAAAGGCTTTTTGATAATTTAAGAACATTTTTTTTACAAAGTACAAAAAACTATGTTCATACACAGTTTACTTCAGCAATAGGCTTAGCTACATACGATATAATTTTTTCAAATTTTATTAAAATGTATATAATAAGGAAAGTAAATGAGAAGTGATATCGTAAAAAAAGGACACAACAGAGCACCTCACCGTTCACTGTTTAGAGCAACTGGATTAAAAGATGAAGATTTTAACAAACCATTTATTGGTGTAGCAAACTCTTTTATAGAAATAATTCCTGGACATTTCTTTTTAAACAAAGTATCTGAGATTATCAAAGATGAAATCAAGAAAGCTGGTTGTGTTCCATTTGAATTTAATACTATTGGGGTAGATGATGGCATTGCTATGGGACATGATGGTATGCTTTTTTCCTTACCAAGTCGTGAGATTATTGCTAATTCAATTGAAACTGTGATGAATGCACATAAGCTTGATGCCATGATAGCTATTCCGAACTGTGATAAAATTGTACCAGGAATGATTATGGGTGCTTTACGTGTTAATGTACCAACAGTATTTGTTTCAGGTGGTCCCATGGCAAAAGGCTATACGAAAGATGGTGAACCCATTGATCTTGCTACAGCTTTTGAAGCAGTTGGTAAATTTGAAGCTGGTGAAATTACAGAAGAAGAGTTAACTGATATTGAGTGTAATGCTTGTCCAAGTGGTGGTTCATGTTCAGGTATGTTTACAGCAAACTCAATGAATACACTTATGGAAGCAATGGGAATAGCTCTTCCAGGAAATGGAACTATTTTAGCATTAACAAAAGAACGTGAAGCACTTTACAGAAAAGCTGCCAGACGTGTTTGTGAAATCGCATTAATGGGTGAAAAAGCATCAGCTATTTATAATGTAAAGAATATTCTTAATGAAAATGCGATTAGAAACGCTTTTGCAGTTGACATGGCAATGGGAGGTTCTTCTAATACTGTTTTACATATGTTAGCCATTGCCAGAGAAGCTGATGTAAATTTTAATTTGAGTGATATCAATAGCATCTCTAAACGTGTTTCTCATATAGCAAAAATCAGTCCTAGTTTAAGTACGGTACATATGCAAGACATTGATAAAGCTGGTGGTGTACCTGCTGTAATGCATGAAATGGACAAACGTGGAGAAGTACTTCTTGATAACCTAACCATTACAGGAGAAACACTCAAAGAACGTATTGCAGGTGCAGAAATTAAAGATACTAATATTATTCACACGATTGATAATCCATATTCTGATGTAGGAGGCTTGGCAATTCTCTATGGTAACTTAGCTGAACAAGGGGCTGTAATTAAAACTGCTGGAATTACAGGTGAACGTGTATTTACAGGTACTGCTGTTTGTTTTAACTCTCAAGATGAATGTATTTCAGGTATTATTAATGGTAAAGTAAAAGCTGGTAATGTTGTCGTTATTCGCTATGAAGGTCCTAAAGGTGGTCCTGGTATGCAAGAGATGTTAGCGCCTACCTCACTTATTATGGGTATGGGTCTTGGTGCTTCTGTCGCACTTATTACAGATGGTCGCTTCTCTGGTGCTACACGTGGTGCAAGCATTGGTCATGTTAGTCCTGAAGCTGCTGAGGGTGGAATGATAGGTCTTGTTGAAGATGGAGATGAGATACACATTGATGTTGATGAATATATCTTACAAGTCAATATCTCCAATGAAGAAATAGCTAAAAGAAAAGCAAACTTTAAACCAATTGTAAAACCATTGACAAGCAGATGGCTAAAACAATACAGAACGTTGGTTACTAATGCCAGTTCTGGTGCTATTTTGGAAGCTGAATAAAGTTTTTACACATGGATTAAAGTCCATGTGCTTGATGCGATAAGTCACCTAAATGTTTACAACTTCTACTTTGTCCTCGATTACAAGCTTTTTCAAAAAAATTACGTGCATCATCTGTCTCTTCTTTACTTTCATAATATAGAGCAACACGGTAACACATGATTCCTCCATGTGTTGAACGATTACAAGCATTAATGGCTTCTTTTAAAACACGTTCACTCTCAATTTGAGTAATTCTACTGCCTAAAACATCTTCAAGTTTATTACAACTATGTCTGTCTCCTAAAAAGCAAGATCGTTCATAGAGTCGTTTTGCAGCAGCCATATTTCCTTTTTTTTCTTTTATATGTGCTAAATTATTACAACCTGAAGCCTCACCCATATCACAGGCATCTAAATAATGTGACATTGCTTGTTGTATATCAGCAACAACATATTTTCCATGTTCATACATGTAGCCTAAATCATTACAACCTGCACCAATTCCATTATTACAAGCTTCCTGATAATAATATGCAGCACGGTGATAATTTCTTTTCGTACCCTCACCATGATAGTACATGGCACCGACATTATAACACGCCTCCATTTCTTCATATTTACAAGCTTTTTTATAAAGTCTAATGGCTGTCCAATTATTTTTAGTCGTTCCCTTTCCCTTATTAATCATGTAAGCTAAATTATTACAACCTTTTCCATCTTCTAAAGCACATGACTGCTTATAGTAATCAACAGCTTGTTCATAATCAACAGAAGCTGTCTTTCTTCCATAATGGTACATATCCCCTAATTCATTACAAACACTACTATCTTCATACCCACAAGACTTTTTGTAATATGAAATAAGTTGAGACTCTGTAAAAGTTGACATTTCATCTCCAATACCAATACCATCTATCAGTTTTTTTCCAAACATAACCAATAAAATTATGATAACTGCTAGAACGAGTACTACTTTAAACTTTTTATTAAACATTAAATACCTTTTTTCATATTTTAAAAGGATATCTCATTTTAGATTTAAATTTAATTATATTTTAAATTCAATAAAATAAAACATGTTACAAACGATTATCATGAGATTAAACATTTTATGTAAAAAATTAGAAGATTAATTTAATAAATAAAGAATTTATTGAAATTTTCTATATTTATTAGAGATTTAACGCGTTATACTTAAAGTATGAAAAATAAAAAACTATTAAATATAAGTATTCTAACTACCCTATTCTTTTTTTCTGCCTGCTCGAATTCTCAAAATGAACTTCAAGCTAATACTGCCTCAGTCTATAATATTATGGGCATTACTGAAGCTACCCAACCCATCATTCAACCTACAGAAGCCATCCCCAATGATATAAGCTATGTCTCTTATAAAAAAACAAATAATTTTTATCAGGCAAAACAAAATGTTATTGAAAATATTGAACAAAATGCTAAAAGCTTTTTAGGTGTTCCTTACGTTTGGGGAGCAACAGGTCCTAATAAATTTGATTGTTCAGGCTTTACACAATGGGTTTACCGTGATGCAGGTATTAATATCCCTAGAGTTTCACGTGATCAAGCCCGTGTGGGTCATTTTATCTCTTATGATAATCTTCAACGAGGAGATATGGTTTTTTTTGATACCAAAAAGAAACGTACAGGTCGTGTAAGCCATGTTGGTATTTACCTAGGTAATGGAGATTTTATTCATGCAAGTTCTGCTGGTAAATCGGTTGTTATTTACAATTTTAATGAAAAACAATTTTATAAAAAAAGATTTTTATGGGGACGTAGAGTTCTAAAACCTGATTTCCATTATGCGTTAAATTAAAACACATTCAAGTATATTGTGTTTATTGTACCTTTTTACTCTTTTTTTGATATACTCATATTCAAAAAAATTTATAGAATAAAAAGGTTCCTGTGCATTTATTCAAAAGTCTTTTAATTATCATTCTTGTTACAGCACTGGCTGTTGTACTTGAAGCTGTAACCCTCTCTTCAAGCAATAAGCTCAATGAAATAAATACAAATTTCCAACAACAAAGTGTCAATTATCAAAATTATACCAAAGATATTACACTTTCAGAAATTATTTATGATGAAAAAAGTACAAAAGGCTTAATGACACTTCTAATTACAGAAGAAGACCAGACTTTTAAAACACTTAAACATAAAAAATTTATTCAAGATGTCTATCAGCGTAAAACCTATCGTCCCATTTGGTTCAATAATACTGGTCTAATTAAAGAGGCACTTTATGATCTCTTTGATCATATTCAAAATGATGATACACTCGAAGACAAAGGACCATTAAAAACCAAATACAAACAACTCAAACAAAAAATTGCTAAGACACAAGAACGTATATTAACCCAAGAACTTCGACTTGATTTAGAACTTACTTCACTTTATCGTAGCTATATGGATCACCATCTCTACGGTTCTATCCAATGGTGGAGTTTTCAAAAAAAGCTCAAATCTCTAAGACGTAGAGGTATTGGTGCTGATTGGGTAACTGTTAAACCTAAATATGACTTAGCCGATATGTTATTACGACAACGGATATCTGATATTGTTGCCAATACAACCCCTCATAGCTTTAATTATCAAGCACTACAAAATGAGCTTTCAAGATTACGTACGGTACAAAGAAATGGTGGTTGGAAAAAAACCCCTAACTCTGCACAACTTCGATATGGTCGTTCGGGTCAACATGTTCAAAATTTAATCATAAGGCTTCAACAAGAAGGAGATTATTCTTGCCAAGAAACAGGAAATAAATTTGGAGCCTGTCTTAAAAAAGCAATTAAACAATTTCAAAAACGACATGGTATAAGTCAAACAGGAACCATTAATGCTTCAACAAGAAAGAAGCTTAACTTATCTGTCAATTGGAAAATTAAAAAGATTCTTCTAAATCTTGATAGAATTAAACGACTTCCCCAAGAAGCAACTGATCGTTATATTATGGTAAATATTCCAGATTTCAGACTCTACTATAAAGAAAATGGTATTAACCAATTAACAATGCGTGTCATTGTAGGAGATAAAAAACATCATACCCCAATTTTTTCAGATAAAGTTTCCTATATAGTATTGAATCCTTACTGGTTAATGCCAGACAGTATTGTTAGAAAAGAAATGATTCCAGAAATTTTAAAAAACCCTGATTTTCTTGCACAACGAGGCTATGAAGTACGTAGAGATTACGCACTTAAACGCCCTCCAATAGATACCTCAAAAATAGATTGGGCAAAGGTTTTACGTACAGGACAAACTAAAAAGTATAAATTTATGCAACCCCCTGGACCACGTAATGCCTTAGGAAAAATCAAATTTAAATTTCCCAATAGATTTGCTGTCTACTTACATGATACTCCTACTAAAAAGCTCTTTAACAAATATCCTAGAGCATTTTCACATGGCTGTATACGTGTTGCTCAACCCAAGGCGCTTTTAGCAACATTTGCTAAGCATGAGCGTTCTATTAACTATAATCGCTCAAAACGAATTTTACAAGGTAAAACCAAAACCCATTTAAACCTATCAAGCCCTGTACCCGTACACATTGTCTATTTAACAGCACGTGTCAAGAGTGATGGTTTAATTCACTATTTACATGATGTGTATGCATATGATGCAAAACAAAGTAGAAGCATACATTAAGATATAAATTTAGATTAAACTTATTGCTTTATCTCACCTTTTAGACTATACTTACTACTCAAAGAGGGAGATATCAACCATGATAAACATAAAAAAATTTTTAATCATATTATTACTACTAAGCAATATACTACTAGCAATACCGACAGAAAACAACCTTTCAGAACCTATTAAAACAAATATTGAGTTAAAGAAATTCTTCAAAAAATCGCCTTCTATTTTATTAAAAAACATTTCTCAAAAACGATTTTTAAAAAAGTTTTATCGTCAAAATAAATACACAACACTTTGGTTACAAAAAGATATTTTTCATGAAGAAAAATATACAAAACTATTTGAATACATTGAAAATGATATTACCCTCAATCAAAAAGGGTTAATCTATAAAAATTATCAAACTTTAAACAAACAATTAGACAGTAATCTAAGCCAAATACAACGTTTTCGTATAGAGCTAAAATTAACAGCACTCTATTATAATTTTTTACAACATCAAGTTTATGGTGAAATAGAATGGAAAAATTTTTCACAAAAACTTTATTCTTTAAAAAAGCGACGTATTAATGCTGCATGGGTTAAGGCCAAACCCAAATTCAATATTCCAAAACTAATGGCTAATGATAATATCGAAGCAACAATTACAGAAATAACCCCTAAAAACTTTGGTTATTCCAAGCTCCTGTTAGCATTAGAAAAGCTGGAAAACCTTAAAGAAAATGGTGCTTGGGAAAAACTACCATCTTTTAAAAAATTAGCCCTTGGAGACAGTGGAGATATTGTTTTAAAGTTACGTAATCGGCTTAAAATTTCTGCTGATTATCAAGAATGTAATGAAACAAATGAAAGCATATTCATCACACAAGACAATAACCAATCCAGAGATATGAACCTAAGTAGAGATGCTGTTTTTGGTCACTGTTTGGATAAAGCTGTCAAAGTATTTCAAAAACGACATGCTTTAGTTGTTGATGGAATTGTAGGTGGAGGAACACAAAGAGCTTTAAATACTTCAATTGATGAAAAAATTCATAAAATTCGTCTTAATATAGACCGAATTAAATGGCTTCCAAGAGAAGAACATGAACGTTATCTCATTGTAAACATTCCTGAATTTATGTTGCACTATATTGAAAAAGGTGAAGTTAAAAAAGATTTACGAGTCATTGTTGGAGATCGAAAACATCCAACACCTATTTTTTCACAAAAGATTTCTTATATTGTACTCAATCCTTATTGGAAAGTACCCGAAGGTATTGTAAAAAGAGAAATTATACCAGCCATGGTTAAAAACCCTAATTATTTACGCCAACAAGGACTTCAAGCACACCGTACATGGGATGAAAATTCTCGTCGGATTGATACCTCTTGGCTTTACTGGGAAGACTACCTTTATGGTCAAAAGTTTCCTTATCGACTCATGCAACCACCTGGACCGAGAAATGCTCTAGGTAAAATTAAATTTAAATTTCCAAATAAATTTTCTGTTTACCTACATGATACCCCAACAAAACATTTGTTTAAAAAAAGAGTAAGAGCCTTTTCTCATGGTTGCGTGAGACTTTCGCAACCCAGAAGTTTATTAGAAACCATTGCTACTTTTAACCCCAAAATAAACATTAAAAAAGCAAAAAAAACACTTAAAGGGAAACGAAAAAAATTTTTAAGTGTTGATAATAAACTGAGAATTTATCTTGTATATCTCACAGCTGGAATGAATGATAAGGGTCAAATTGAATTTAGAAATGATATTTATAACTATGACAAGTATCAAAAACGTCGATTACGCTAAGGTATATTTACACAAAAAATAACCATACTATAAAGCCTAAAAAGATAAAATGATTTATTCAATTTTATTAGGCTTTACCACGTGGAAATATCTGCAAACATTCTTGCTTCTAAAAACAAACTTCTCACAGAAATTTATTTTGAACTCCAACAACATTTTGAATCCAAATATGGAGACAATGCCTTAGTTTTTATGGAAATAGGAACATTTTTTGAAATTTATGAAGTTAATAATGATGAGTTAAAAATTGGTAAAGCAAAAGAAATTGCTGAACTACTCAACATCCAATTAACACGTAAGAGTAAAGCCATTCTTGAGAATTCTGTTAAAAATCCTCTTCTTGCAGGGGTACCTGCTGTCTCTATTGAACGCTATTTAGCACGGTTAATCAATACACAAAAATATACCATTATCATGGTGAAACAAAAAGGGGTCATGCCCAATGTTCAACGCTATGTTTCCAATATCATCTCTCCTGGTACAAACTTTGAATACCAAACACAATCAGTTGAGAGCAACCTTGTCTCTTTAATCATTGATGAAAACCAAGGCATATTTTCTGTTGGTTATGCTGCTATTGATATCACGACAGGAAAAACAATCGTCAATGAAATGCACTCTAGCCGTGATGATAAAACTTATGCTCTTGATGAAGTATTTAACCTTTTACAAACCCATAATACAGCTGAGGTCATTGTCACCCTACACAATCAAAACATTGATCAAGAATGGTTACATTCCTATTTGGAATTAGGGCAATTTTCTAGCTCTTACAGTACAAAAGCCTGTAAAGTTCTTTACCAAAATGAGCTTTTTAAACGTGTTTATAATATTAACTCATTTCTTTCCTCAATTGAATATCTCGATCTTGAACGCCACCCCTATACAACTGAGGCACTTGCGATTTTAATTGAATTTATCATAGAACATGATGAAGCCATTATTGCAAAAATGAATCGACCCCATTTTTTAGGAGAAAATCGTTATTTATATTTGGGCAACAATGCCTTGGAACAACTGGGTGTGATTTCAAAAAGCAAATCTGAAGTTACCCTACTCGATCTCATAGATAAAACCTCTACAGCTTTTGGAAAACGACTCTTACGAGAACGTCTACTCTCTCCCATCATGGATAAAGAACTTTTAGAAGCACGTTATAATCTTAGTGAAAAACTTATGAAACGTTCAGAACAATACGATACGCACTTAAAAAACATTTATGACCTAGAGCGTATTACACGACGTATTAAATTACAAAAACTTCACCCTGTAGAATTAACCTACATTATGATGTCACTTAAAGCCATTAGCAAATTATTTAATGACATACAAGTGGATGAAATTGGCATCGAAAACACACTTATTACTCAAGTAAATGAATTTATCTCTTTCTTAGAACATACTTTCAATTTAGATATTTGTGCTAAATTTAAAATCAACCAAATCAATGATAATATCTTTAAAAATGGTATCTACCCAGTCATTGATACTATTTTACAAAAACAAAGTAGCGAAATTGAAAAACTAGAAACTGTCTCTAACCATATTAATAAACTTTTTGAAAAAGACAAACTAATCGCCAATACAAAAAATGGTTATGTCGACATCGGATACTTAGAAAGTGAAGGCTATAGTATCAATCTTACAAAGAATCGTTTTATGTTAATTGAAAAAGATTTAAAAGCATCTTTTGTGACCATTGAAGGACAGCATCACTTCTTTAAAGACTTTCACTATAAACACCTCAAAAATACTGTTAAAATAAATGCTAAACTTTTTGAAGAAATTACCCAAAACTTTGAAAACAATCAAGTTAAACTTATATCATTGGTTAAAGAACGCTACCTACAAACACTTTCAACCTTAGAGAATCGTTTTTCACACCTACTTGATGAGCTCATCTCTTTTGTTGCGAATATTGATGTGGCTGTCTCCAATGCAAAATGTAGCAAAAAAATGAATCTAAGTCGTCCAGAACTTCAAAGTAACGCGAATGCTTATGAAGCAATTGGACTTCGTCATCCTATTATTGAAGCCAATGAGCAAAGAGGTGTTTATGTACCCAATGACATATATTTAGGTGAAAAAATTGAAACAAAACACAATCATATAACCCTCAATGCCTCAAATGGACATAAAGTAAATGGCGTACTATTGTATGGTATTAACTCATCAGGAAAATCCTCACTAATGAAAAGTATTGGTCTCTCAGTTATTTTAGCACAAGCTGGATTTTTTGTTCCAGCTACTCAACTTAAACTGGGCATGTATGATCAACTCTTTACCCGTATTGTCTCTCAAGACAATTTATATAAAGGACTTTCAACTTTTTCTGTTGAAATGATGGAACTCAAAAATATTTTCAATCGTGCTACAGAACGTAGTTTAATTTTAGGCGATGAAATATCCCAAGGTACTGAAACAGAATCAGGACTAGCAATTGTTGCTGGTGCTATTTTAAAACTTTTAGAATTAAAATCAACATTTATCTTTGCGACACACTTACATCAACTAAAAAATATTGATCAACTGCAAAAAATAGATTCACTTATTCTCCTTCACTTGGGTGTTAACTATGATGAAGAAAATGACACCCTTATTTATAATAGAGAGCTTCAACTGGGTATGGGAAGTTCCCTTTATGGACTAGAATTTGCAAAGTCTTTACATATGGATAAAACTTTCCTAAAAAATGCTCATGAGATTAGAAAGAACCTACTTGGTAAAAATTCTGAGTTAAAAGCCCTGACAAATAAAAAACGAAGTCGATACAATAAAAACCTCTACATGACTAAATGTGCTTTATGTGAAGAAAATGTGGAAGATGTACATCATATTGCTGAACAAAACTTAGCTAATGACGCTGGAATGATAGGATCAATGACTAAAAATCACAAATATAATCTCATTCCACTGTGTAAAAATCATCATAAACTAGTACATGAAGGAAAAATTCATATTTCGGGATTTGTGATGACCTCAAAAGGTATTAAACTACATTACGAAGAAAAGTAAAACTTAAGTGTGAACTTAATTGTTACTTTCTTTCACCAATCAGCCAATACAGACACTTACAAAAGCTTTAATTTACCCAATTATTACACAATACACGGTTACTCTTGAACATTAACATATTAAAGGAGTTAACATGAGAAATCAATTAATTGTCATATTTACTATCGTTCTCTTAGGTTCCGTAGCCTCTTTCTTACTTTCTGGCTCTTTATTAATTTATCTACTTACCTTACTTACTGGAGGAACAATTTTATACTTTAGTAAACTTAACAATCGAAACAGAAAAGAAAACTTAAATATTATTAGAGATGAAAATAAACTCTATTTTTATTTGAGTGATGATCTCTTATTTTCTGTTGACTTATCCTCCAATAAAAGTATTACTGAAACATTAAGGGATGCAATAAAAAAAGAAATGTCCACCATTAGCAATATTACAAGAAAAATTTGTTTTATTAACTTTAAAGATGATGCCCTACTTAAAGAACTCAATTCATCGTTAAAAACTACACAATAAAAAGTAAATCTATAGATTTACTTGACTTTATTTCTAATTCTTACTATTATTACCTTATTATTTAAAAATAAAGGTTGTCTTATGACACAAGTATGCCCTATATCAATACAACGTATTGATACTAATTTAGTACGAATTATTGCAGCTCAAGTTATTACACTTGCATTGTTATTAATTTTTACACAAGAACTTATCTTTGCACTTATTTTATTTTATGACTTTTCTGTTCGTATTTTAAATTTAAAAAAGCTTAGTCTTCTTGCTTATATATCACAATCTCTTATTAAATACTTTCAACTTCAAGCCCAACCATGTGATGAGGCACCCAAGCGTTTTGCACTTTATATGGGACTGGTTATTATTTTTCTTTTTACAATCATGTATTTAGTAGATTTAACTATTTTAGCTTCTATACTAGTTGCTATTCTTTTAATTTGTGCTTTTTTAGAGGCAACATTTAATTACTGTGTTGGCTGTAAAATTTATCACTTACTTCAATACATAAAGCCAAAAAAATAAGCATGATTGGAATATCTACAAAAACCATTTATGCACTCGGTGCCATACATCAACTTGGACTTTTAGAAACAAATGAACGCTTAAATATTAAAGCACTAGCTTCACGAGCAAATGCCCCAGAAAAGTTTTTAGGACAAATCTTACTTGAACTTAAAAAAGCACATATTTTACAAAGTACTAAAGGTGCTAATGGTGGTTACAGTCTCAATAAAGCACTGCATGAAATTTCACTTAAAGATATTATCTTCACACTCGAAACAAATGCCTTTGAAGATATTTGTCAAACCAATAACCCTACACTGAAACTCTTTTGGGAAGAAAAGCAACAAGCACTTATAAAAATTTTTGATACCCCTCTTAGTGAACTTCATTATTATCATGAAAAAGCAAATCAAAATTTTAATTATATAATATAAGCCTATCGCCCTACCATCACTATACATCAAAGGAACAATGATTACAATGAAAGATTATAACTACTACAATACTTTACTCGTACAAAATGTAGGCTCTAAAGTTCGTGCAATTGCACCTACAATCGCCTCATCAGCTGCATTTGGTTATCAAAATGCTGAAGAAGCAGAAGGAATATTTAAAGGCGAAATTGCTAATCCTCTTTATGCAAGAGTCGGCAATCCTACTACAGCTAAACTCGAAAATATTGTGGCAAAAATGGAAGGTGGTTTAGCAGCCATTGCAACTTCTTCTGGTATGGGTGCCTTAGCAATGGTTATGACAGCTTATTTAAAATCTGAGGATGAAGTACTTTGTATTGGAGGTTTCTTTGGAGGAACCTATACCTTAGTCAATGAAACCATGAAACGTTTTGGAATAAAAAGTTCATTTTGTGGGATTGATGAATTTGAACAAATAGAAGAAAAACTAAAACAAGGCATACATATCGTACTCATCGAAACAGTAGGTAATCCTAGTTTAGAACTGCCAGATTTACCAAGAATCATTGCACTCTGTAATAAATATGATACCTTACTGGTTATTGACAATACCGTAACACCTCTAACAATGCGACCACTTGAAATGGGTGCTGATATCGTTATTCATTCAACAACCAAAGCAATGTCTGGACACTCAGCAGCACTTGGTGGTATAGCTGTCTTTAGAGCTCTACAGGAAAACGATAAACTACATCATGAAAAATATGCCCACTTACACCCAATTATCAATAAAATGGCACAAAAGTCCATGATAGCCATTGCCAAAAAACGTGCAATGCGCGACATGGGTATGTCTGCCAATGCACATGGTTCTTTTTTAACCATGATAGGATTAGAAACATTGGCTCTAAGACTACAAAGAGTGAATAATAACATTCCCATTTTTGTTAAAATATTAGATAAAAAACTACCAAAAGATATCAAAGTATCTCATCCCTCATTAGCATCAAATAAATATAATCAACGTTTTGAAAATGAATTTAACCAAGCTTCTGGTCCAATTGTTACTTTAGACTGTAATACTAAAGAGAGAGCTTTTCAAATTTTAAATAACCTAGAACTTGTAACCCAAACTGCTAATATTGGTGATAACCGAACATTAGCACTGCATATGGCAAGTACAATCTATCGTGATTTTGATTACGAAACACAAACTTATTTAGGGGTGACTGCTGGACTTATCAGAATTTCTGTTGGACTTGAAGATCCTATACTTATAGCTGAAGATTTTTTACAGGCTGTTAGTAATTAAATAAAAGCTATTCCCTTAAAAAGGGGAAGCTCATACTATTTTGTAGTATCTGTCTTTTTAGTATCAGTTTTTTTTGAAGATGTCTCTTTTATAGATTTATTAGTTGATTTTTTCGTTGTTGTTTTTTTTGTTGTTTTTTTACCACCACAAGCAACTGACTTAATATTTTGTTTAATATTCTTTACCAATACTTTTCCAAAACCTTTAAGTTCAAGTAAATCATCCGTAGATTTTAATTTACCAGATTTACGATACTTCATAATTTGATTAGCTTTTTTATCACCAATACCCTTAATACACATTAATTCATCTTTTGACGCACTTTGTACATTTAATGCAGAAAGTAACGAAATTGACATAGCCATAAAAAATAAAATTTTTTTCATTAATTTTCCTTAATTAGTAAAACGAGTTTTCAAACTCTAAATAAGAGTATATCAAAGATTCCTAGTAAACTACTATAAAAATAAATAAAGAATAAAAATTTTAAAGTAAATTAAAAAAATAAAAAAAAGAGATTAAATAAAAAAGGAGGAAGATAAAAAGAAACTCAAAGAGGCAGCGACCTACATTCCCAATCCAGACAGGATAAGTATTATCGGCGATGGGAGGCTTGACTTCCAGGTTCGGAAAGGAGCTGGGTATAACCCTCCCTCTAGGCCCACCTCTAAGAAATGTAAATATATTTTAATAATATACTTAAATTTCTTAGCATTGATAGCTTTGAGTTGATCATAAAAGTAGCAGATACAGTAAGTATCAGTACATGGTAAGTTAATACATAACATGGTTAAGAGTCTATCGCAATGGTTTAATTGCTAATTAGGGATATATGCTTTTAAACATCTTCAATTCCATAACTTATCGAGTTATTACACTTAATAAGGTAGTGTCATTTGAAAGATAA
Organism: uncultured Sulfurovum sp.; assembly: GCA_902727915.1. Next base: position 25 of record CACVAU010000069.1, on the reverse strand, counting down.
AATAAAAAACAAACGATCTATTAGT
>CACVAU010000068.1 GCA_902727915.1 uncultured Sulfurovum sp. | reverse complement strand
TTCCTTTCACTAAATAAAGTTCTATACATGCCACTAAATTAAAAAACACATGCATCATAATAGGGACAAAAAGTGAGTTCGTTCTAATTCGAGCATAACCCAAAACTAAACCTATCATAAAAATAAGTACCAAGTATCCCCACTCATATTGAGCATGAATAACAGCCCATACCAAAGAGGTTAAAAAAATAGCACCATATGCACCCAAAGGACTATTAGCAAGACCTTTAAGTAAAAAGCCTCGAAAAATCACCTCTTCCAGCACAGGAGCAAAAAATGCCACACCCAAAACCAAAAGCCATTTTGAAAGCTCACTGGGGTACTCAATATTTAACATCGAATCAGGTATCTGCTGTAAACCCATAAGCCACATAAAAAATGCTTGAAAAAGTAATAGTAAAATAGCTATGAGTAACCAAAAGCCTAAGACTTTCATGCTTACAGCATTTAAAGAAAAGTAATCTTTTAAATCAGAATCTTTTTTTAACTTCGCCATCCACAGCACCAAAGGTACAAGGATTAAAGTAGAACCAATCGCCATAAAGCCTAATAGAAAAGCATCATTCTCCATCAAGCCCATGTAGCGTCTTAACACATTTAAATCAACATCAGGCTCAACTACCAAAGCATAAATAAACAAAGGAATAATCTGTGAAATGGCTAAAAGTAATCCAATAGCAATACTCCATGCCAGTGTTCCTTTTAGTTCCCATGTGATGGATGTGTTATTCATTGTTAACCTTTATAAACAAATATTGATGATTTATATTATTTTTCAAGCGTCTTCTTTCCCCTATTTCCCAAATACACGCATAAACCCATCAGACCCAACACACTTAATCCCTTTAGCCACAAAACGTTTATCATTCGTTACAATCAAGTCACAACCCATCTGTTTCGCTAAAACATACTGTATGGTATCCTCCATGTCCGTATAGTCACTGTCTTTTCTCATCAGTTCAATAGCTAAGCTTAATTCATCTTTAGCAAAAGGAATAATCTCAACCGTATCTTTTAAAACCTCTAAAGCATCCAATGCTTTAATTTTCGTCGTATATTTTGAAGTAATGTAATAAATATTTGTTGCGATATCACAACTTGTATAGACCATCATGTCATTTTGCAAAGCGTACATCAATGCCTCTTTACTTGGCTGATGAGTAGCTCGTTTATCATCAAAAATATCGTTAAAGATATTCGCATCAAAAAATATTTTCTTAATGTCCATCTTGACTCTTTATCCACTGCATATCAACATGTTCAGGAATTAAGCCTGAAAACATTCCTGACATCTTTTCTAATGAATCTAACTTCTTTTGTTTCTTAACTGCTTTCATTCTCTCTTCAATTAATTCTTGAATCACTTGACTCTGTTTTTTATTAAGTAAACGTGAAAGTTCTTCTAAATCATAAACGATAGATTCTGGCATTGTAAAGTTTTTTCTTACTGTCATTTTTTAATCCTTTTCACTACTTCACATAAAGTAAGTATTTTACTATACTTATTATATCATAAATACTAATGCGTATCTTAAGCTACTTAAAATACACCCTTAGCATAAAACAAACCCATAATTGCCAAGAAATTCATCAACGCATGCATTATCATTGGAATATAGAGTGAATTACTAAGCACACGAGCATAACCAAATACCAGACCAATAACAAAAATAGCAATCAAATAAGCTATCTCATACTGCTGATGAATAACAGCCCAAAGTACAGCCGTTACAAAGACTGCACCATGTACACCCATAAAAGTTTGAGAAAAACCTTTAAGTAAAAACCCTCGAAAAATAACTTCTTCAACAATAGGCGCTGCTACCACCACAGCAATAACCAGTAAAATCTTAGTCATTAACGTTGGATACTCAAGATTCATCATAAAATTGGGAATCTCTTTTGCACCCATAGCCTCTATGAGTAAACCTGTACTAAACTGCAAAACCACAAAAGCAAGTATGGCTAACCCCAAAACTTTTAGGGTAAATCCATTCAAACTAAAGTACTCTTTCAGGATTGAACCTTTTTTTAATTTAGCAATGCCCAAAACCACAGGTACTACAAGAAACATACCTCCCACAGCTGAAAGAAAAAGTAAGAAAGCGTCCGTCGTTACTTTTGTACTAAAACTGTTAAAACTCTCTAAAGTGATGCTCATATTTTCAACAAACATGTATCCTAAGAGTGGAATGACTTGTCCCAAAGCAAATGCTAGTAAAATTACTAAACCCCAAAGAAAAGTTCCTCTAAAACCCCAAACTTTTCCTGTTTCTGTACTTATACTATTTTGCATTTCTAGCCCTGCTTGGTAGTGATGAAAAGCCCAATAACAATAAAAAAAGTCCTAAACTAAGAGGATAATAAAACAACTCGTCTCTGTCATGAATGGTCACTTCACCCTGCTCTTTGTCTTGATGTTGTGCTTTAATGGTTGCAACCAAATCTTTCACACCTGTGTCACCTGTGTTAGCCACTACAAAAGCACCACCATTTTCTAACGCCACCTCACCTAAATCATTATTTCGTTGGGTGATGGCAATGGCACCATTATGACTTAAAGGTTTTCCATCTTTATCTACAACTGGTGAGCCTTCTTCTGTTCCTACTAAGACCACATAAAGCGCTATATCTTCATCTTTAATTGTTTCGGCAAAGGCTTCTAACTCTTTCTTTTCACCACCATCCGAAAAAACAATTAAAATCTTTGGTTCTTTCTTTTTCAGTAGCTCAGCCACGTAGACACCCAAAGCAGAAAAGTCTGTTGAACTCATGTTAATGTATTCATCCGTCACCCCTTCTACAATCTGTTTGAGCGTACCTTTATCCGAAGAAAACGGAGCTAACATAAATGATGAATGAGCAAAAGCAATGACTGAAAGTTCATCTGTTGGCATCTCTTTAAACAAAGAGAGCATTTTAGTTTTAGCAAACTCCAAACGATTTGGGTAGATGTCTTTAGCTCTCATAGAACCTGAGATATCCAATGCTACCACAGCTGAAAGCCCTTCAAGTTGTACCTTTTTCTCACCATTGTCAATAACAGGTCTTGCTAAAGCAATGACTAAAAAGAAAATCCCTACCAGCATCAACATATTTCGTAATACCATAGGCAAGGAGTCATCACCAACACTCAAACGTTTTAACACCTCTTCATTAAAAACTTGGGTCACAGACCCTTTGTGCCTTAAAATTACAAAAGCAAAAACCAACAGAGGTAAAATCAATATAAAAAAGAGTTGAGGATTTACAAAGGTCATTACATACTCCTCATGGTTCTAAAATAAATAAAAAAGAGTAAAAACAAAATAGAAAAAATTAATGGATAAGTAAACAAATAAGTATGCTGTACTACTTTCTTATCATCTATTTTAGAAACTTCTAAACGGTCTATCTCATCATAAATTTTTGTAAGCATCTCAGAATTTCGAGCTGCAAAGGCAACACCATTTCCTGCTTTGGCTAAACCTTTTAAGTACACTCCATCAAAGTCACGTTCTGTTCCCACCCCAATCGTATAGAGTTTTACTTTAGATTTGGACACCAAAGACTTAACATCATCTACGGTCACTTCACTCATATTGTCCACACCATCCGTTAGTAAAATAACTATTTTACTTTTTGCTTTTGATTTCTCCAACATACTGTATGACTGTACCAAAGCATCATTAATGGCTGTTCTTTTACCAGCAATTCCAAGCCGTTGCATTCCAATAATCTGCTGTAAAAACTCTGTCTCAAAAGTCAAAGGAGAAGCTACAAAAGCAATGTCTGCAAAAGTAATTAACCCTACTCTGTCATTTTCTCTTTTATCCACAAAAGAAGCTGCAACTTCTTTGACTACATCAAACTTATTTTTAGCTCTATTTGTTGCGTCAAAACCTCTTTGTCTCATGGAGTCAGAAGTATCAACTATAAGTACAATGTCTCGTCCATGTT
>CACVAU010000067.1 GCA_902727915.1 uncultured Sulfurovum sp. | reverse complement strand
AAACAAAAAAATGAACAATATAAGAAAGCTATGATGGCAGCATCTAAAGATAAACTTTATCTTCAGGATATGCAAGAGATAGAAACATCTTTTAAATATGCAGATTCTGAGAAGATATAATGAATCACTATGATATCTATTTAGCTGATTTAAATCCTACGATTGGAAGAGAACAGCATGGTAAAAGACCTGTTCTGATTATCTCAAATATCTTTTAGATGTCGTGACCATCATTCTTATTACGTCTTTAAAAAAGGGTCGTAAGGTTTATCCTAATGAGTTTCTACTCAAATATGAGTTAGAACATCCATCTATTCTTTTATGTCAACAAATACGAACTATTTCTAATAAAAGACTCGTTAAGAAATTAACGAGTTTAGATAACCTTTATACTCGTAATGAGATTAAGGAAATATTGTGTCGACGGTTTGAGGAGATGGAGTAGAGTAAAATAGGTCAATTTTATATATTTAGATAAAATAGTGAAGCTTTTGTTAAAGTTTGGATGGAGGATTTTTATCGGACTTATGGGGAGTGGAGAGTTTTTTCGTTAGTAGTGTGATTAACTATCACCTAATCTTTTTGATTCATTGGAAATAAGCTATAATAAAATAAAAGGAGCAAATATGCAACTATCAATAGATATATCAGATGAACTGTTTTTAAGTATTAATGAAAGTAAGCAAAATCTTGTTGAGATAGCAAAACAGAAGTTAGCACTTGAACTTTATAAGAGCCATAAAATCTCCATCTCACAAGGGGCTAAATTTTTAGATATGGATATTTATTCCTTTATGAAGCTTTTAAATCAATATGAAATACCTGCTATTGATGATTATGATATAAAAGCTGAATTGGATGCTCTTAAATGATTATTGGAGATAGTTCAGCTTTAATAGCACTTTCTGTTGTCAATAAGTTAGAACTTTTAGAACAATTATATGAAAACCTTTTTGTACCACAAGCAGTCTATGATGAAGTAACACTAATAGGTAGACCTCAAAGTGATAAACTTAAACGTTTTTTACAAAGTAGAGTAAAGGTAGTTGATCTAAATCTTACAAAATTGGGTCTTGAATTGGGTGAGTTAGAAGCCATTACATTTTAGGAGTGATTATACACTAATAATTATATAATTAATTTTGAAGTTGACTTATTTAGCTTATTTTTATCGAAATAATTTAAATTAAAAGCCTTACTTATAGGAGATAAAGAAATTTTAAAATGGATTAAAAGGTTAACTAAAGATGATGAGGTTGAGTATAGGAATTTTATTAAAAAGATAAATTTACTTTCAACAAACAGAGATTTGGAAAAAGAAGTCGAGAAAGGAATGAAAATGTTATCAGTAGATATAGAAAAAACACCACTTTATTAATGGGAAATGAAGCAAACACAATTTAGAAGTGCTATGATTATGATTAAAGAGTTTCAACTAGCGATAGATGATGTAGTTCAAAAATTAGACATCAAAAAAGAAGAACTTTTAGAATATATGAAGAAGAAGAAGAAGGAAGAAGACACGAAGAGATAAGCTAAAAACTTATCTCCTAGAGTAAAAACTACTAAGCAGGCTGAGCCTCAGCAAAAATCTGTTTATCCTTCTGAACATGAAACTTAAATCCAATCTCACTTTCAGTACAACCAAGAGCCAAAGCAACTATTTGTGGCATGTGTAGTACAGGTAGAGCAATGTCTCTTCCTACTACTTTACCTATAGAGTTCTTGGTCTAAGTATCCATTTTAAGGTGACAGATTAGACACTTTTAGTAAATAAAACTTAAAAATACAAAAATATGACAATTTGACATACTTCAAATAAAAAATATTATTTTATGTTAGACTACTAAAAATTCAAAATAAAGGCTTTGAGTATGGGTAAAAAAGATGTAATCAGTAAAGAGATACTCAAAAATATAGCACGAGATATATCGAAACATATTTTACATATTGATATAAAAGATGATATGGAAATCATTAACCAAGAGTTTACACGTGTTGAGTCACGAGAAAGTGATTTACTTTTTCAAAATGGTGATGAAATAGTGCATATTGAGATACAAAATAATCATCACACTCAAATGCACTTAAGAATGTGTCGTTATTATACTGACATACTCTTTTTGTACGAAGGTTACAAAGTTTCTCAATATATGGTCTACATAGGCAAAGAAAAGTGTTATATGAAATCTCAAATCAAACGAGATAAAATGAACTACTCTTATGATATAATAGACATGAGAGACATAGCTTGTGAAGAATTAATTCAGAGTAATGATCCGTCAGCTATAGCTTTGTCTATCCTTTGTGATTTTAAAGGGGAAGACAAACAAACGGTTATAAATAAGATTTTGAAAAAGCTACGAGAACTAAATGATGATAATGCTTTTGAAAAATATTTAGAAATAGTAACGCTCTATTCAACCAATAGAGGTTTAGAAAAAAATGTAAAACAAGGAGTTAAAATGTTGACTGTAGATATTGAAAGAATACCATTCTTTCAAGATGGTGTAGAAAAAGGAAAGGTAGAAGAGCGATTTGATAATGCAATTCTTATGATTGAAAAATTTAAAATTTCAATAGATGATATTGTAAAAGAGTTAAATATCAAAAAAGAAGAACTCTTAGAATACATGAAAAATAAAGAAGAAACTAAATAAGTTTTGTTGGAAGTTTATTTCCAACAAAAATAACTATCTATCTACGCAGGCTGAGCCTCAGTAAAAATCTGTTTAGCCTTCTGAACATGAAATTTCAATCCAATCTCACTCTCAGTACAACCCAGAGCAAGCGCAACCATTTGTGGCATATGTAGTACAGGTAAGGCAATGTCTCTTCCTACTACTTTTCCTACGCTGTCTTGGTAAGTATCCATTTTAAGGTGACAGAGTGGACATGGAGTTACCATCATGTCAGCGTTGTTGTCTATGGCATCTACCATGGCATTACCAGCTAAAACTTCTGAAGTATGGTTGGCTTGTAACTCAACATGAAAACCACAACATTTATTTTTGTGTGCGTAGTTTACGGGGTTACCTTCAAGTGCATCAATTAAGCTGTCAAGTGAAGTAGGGTTGTATGAGTTTTCATTTCCATTGGTAGAACCATGAAGCTCAGATGGTCTAATGTTATGACATCCGTAGAATGGAGCAATGTTAAAGGCAGAAAGAGGGGTTGTTACTTTGTCTTTTACATTGTCTAAACCATACTCGTCAATAATCGCATATAAGAAGTGTTTAATTTCAGAAGTACCTTTGTACTCTAAACCAACTTCTGCAAGTTTTTCATTAACACGTGCTTTTAGTTCTGGGTCTTTGTCTAAAGCATGTTTTGTCATTTGCGAGTTAAGTTGACAAGTATTACAGATGGTAATCATGGTTAAACCTAATTTCTCTGCATAACAGATGTTACGTGCGTTTAGAACATGTGCTAAGAACTCATCAAAATCTTGTAAGTGAGAAGCACCACAACATGAAGCCTCTTCTAAAACAGTGATTTTAATTCCTAATTTATCAGCCACAGCAAGTGTAGAAGATAATAATTCTGGTGTTGATTGTTTGGCTGTACACCCTGTAAAGAGTGCATAGTGTAATTGTTCGCTCATATTTTTCTCCTTACAGCTTATTTGTTTGTGCGATTTCAATAAGTTTTTGAACTTCGCTTAGGTTTTTGATCTTTGGCATAGAGTCAATAAATGGAACACCATCTTGCCAATGAATTTTTCCAGCTTTCATCATTTTGAAGGCTGTTGTTAAGTGTTTGTACATTCCTAAGTAACCTTCAGAGTAAACAACAATATCTGCTTCATCTAAGTAACCACTTTTCTTCATACCACGTAAGAAACCTTCAGCGTGACGTGTTGCTACGTTTGATTTGGCAATTCCTTGTTCAAACTGCATGTTATGAAGTTTGGTAATCTTTTCAATAGGGTTAATCTCTTTTGGACAGGCTTCAGCACACTCATAACATTTTACACAGTCCCAAACACCAGCACCTGCGTCAAAAGTAG
>CACVAU010000066.1 GCA_902727915.1 uncultured Sulfurovum sp. | reverse complement strand
CCTTGTTTTTTGGACGATGCTTAGTTTCTATGTTTCAGGATGGCGTAAATCGGGTTCTGTCATCTTGCTGTCACTGGTCGCTATTTGGATGTTGACGGCTGTCATTCTTCCAGCAGGTTTACGCGTTTCTATCGATAAGACCGTGCATGTACCTTCTGGTACGGACATCGTTATGTTACAAAGAGAAGTAGTGAATGGTGCTTGGGATATACCAAGAGAAGTAACCATGAATAATTTCTTTAAGCAACATCCTGAATGGAAAGATTATGAGCCTATAGATGACTCATTTGAATGGCAATGGTATTACGCTTTTCAGCAGATTGGTGATGAACGAACGGAAGATTTGAGTACGTATTATCGTGATGGTAGATTAGAACGCGATAAACTAGCAACTTGGCTTTCTTTCTTAGCCCCACCATCGTTGTTCGAAAGATATCTTCAGTCTTTAGCAAAGACAGATTTAAAATCAAGTATTGAGTATGAAGAAAGGGTTCGTGCCTACCATGCTTCACTGCGTGCTTTTTACTATCCTAAGTTTTTCAAAAATGTACCTTTTGAGAAATCGGAACTTAAGAACTTACCTAGCTTTTTATCTCGTTAAGAGATAGGTAAACATAATGGGACTTATAGTTTCTCCATATCTTTTATGGTTGCTAACAATGCACCCAGTTTGTTTTTAACTTCTAAGTACTCTAATGCTGGAACAGAATCAGCAACAACACCACCACCTGCTTGTAGGGTAATAGAGTCAGGTTTAATAAGTGAGGTTCTAATGGCAATGGAAGAGTCCATCTCACCATTGAAGGCAAAGTAACCCACAGAACCAGAGTAAAATCCACGTTTTAAACCTTCGTATCCAGCTATGAGTTCCATTGCACGAATCTTTGGTGCACCTGTCATGGTACCTGCTGTAAAGGTGGCTTTAAAAAGGTCAAACATGTCTTTGTCTTCAGCAATAATAGCTTCTACATCAGTCACCATGTGCATCACATGTGAGTAGCGTTCTACACGCATCATATCTGTTACTTTTACTGTTCCTGTTTTAGCAACACGACCAACATCATTTCTACCTAAGTCAATGAGCATCAGATGTTCTGCACATTCTTTGGGATCATTTAGCATTTCCAGTTCAAGTTCTTTGTCACGTGCTTTGTTTTTACCACGTTTTCGTGTTCCTGCAATAGGGCGTAGTAAAATTTCATCATTAGAGAGCCGTACCATAACTTCTGGAGATGAACCTGCTATTGAGAAATCTTCATAGTCTAACAAAAACAAGTATGGAGAAGGGTTTTTAGAACGTAGTAGTCTGTAGAAAGAGAGAGGGTCTATCTCTCCCTTTTGTGTGTAACGATTTGCTAAGAGAATTTGAAACACGTCACCAGAACGAATCATCTCTTTAGATTCATCTACCAGTTTTTTATAACGCTCTTCTTCAATAGAGAAACTTCCCTCACCTTCAAGTTTAGCAGCTTTTAGTTTTTGTGGGGTACAGGGTTGACTGAGAAGCTGTTCTATTTTATTGACAGCAAATTGATACTTTTCATCATTTTGAATAATGGTTAACATTGCATTCTTATGGGAATAAGCTAAAATAATTGAGGGGCGTACTAAATCTAGGTCAGGCGTATTTAAAGGATCATAGAGGTCATCCATACTGGCTTTTAATGTTGGTTCAAAAACTTTAACCATATCATAACCAATAAAACCTATAAACCCATCTACAAATGAGAAACCAACTTCTTCAGCTTTTTCTTGATAAGCATTTTGATCTAGGTTTCTATAATAGTCTTGTAGAAAGTTAAAAGGATCAGTATTTAGCTTTTCAACTTGATTTTGTTGATTGCTATAAAGTGTTTCGTTGTTTTTATAAACAATACGTTCTTGTGCACCAATGGTAATGAAGCTATAACTACCTTCAACTGTAGTTACAACTGACTCAAAGAGCATGGTAACTTCATCTTTGAAAAGCTCTTTTATTTTTCCATACATGGAAACGGGGGTGAGTTGATCAAAGAGAAGTTTTTTTGTCATGTAATTATTGTTCCTTAGTAATAAATGCACCTGTTGAAATATTTGCTTTTACTTTATCTAGTTGCTTTGAGGCTTTATTATGGCTAAAGAAAGGTCCTACTAAAACACGTGTTAAAGTTGTATCATTTTCTGCCTTAACAAGAGAATAATTAAACTTATTTTTTTTGATTTGTTTGATAATATTAGAGGTATGTAAATAAGCACCTACTTGAATATAATAACTACGAGATACTGCTATTTCTTTTCCACCTAAATAAGTAGCTTTTTTTACAGTAGATTGAGTATTGTCATTAACTTCTTGTTTAGGAACATAGGTTCTTTTTGGTGGTGTATATTCATTTTTTACGGTAGCTGTCTTTTTGATTGTACTGGGTTCATTGTCAGTATTATTCTTTTTTGGTGTCTTATAAGTCGCAATTTCTTTAGGTGTTTGATTAGTGTTTAAAGGTGCTTTTATAATTGAACTTAAATTTTTATCCATTATGATTGGGTTTAAGGTAGGTACAGCTGTGTCAGTAAGATTGTTGCTTGTAGCTTCATCTTTTGTTACATTATTTTCATTAGTATGGTTTCTAAGTTCAATATTAGATACATTGTCTTCAATTTTTGAATCTTCATCTGTGGTAAGAATGAGTTTTGTGATCACAACTGAGATTACTAATATAATAACTAATAAAGCTAAAAGTGTAAGAATATTCTTTAAGGGTGTTTTTTTTGGGCTGTCTAATTCATCAATCTTGATGTCATGTAGGTTTTTATCTGCCATTGGTTTTGTCTCCATTTTTTACACAGAGTATAACACAAAAAACATGCTTTTGTATAGGAATACTATATTTTTTGGGTTGGTAGAGTAATAATATTAAAGTTTTTAGGTAAATTTTTGTTAGGATATATTTTATAGCTTTTTTTAGACTTAAGTTGTAGTAGATGCTTAATATTTTCAACTTCTTTATAGGCATCATCTAGCTTGGTTTTTTCTCTTAGAATGAAAAGTTGAAGGCGTTTTTTGTGGGTATTTCGATAAGCTTGAAAGTTTTTAATGTCCAAAGATTTTAATAAATGTTTTACTAAAGAGTAGAAATTATTCCAGTCATCTTGTTGGTATTCAATGACAATATAATTTACAAAGTCAGTTTCAACTAAAGGTACAGCTAAGATAATTTGATGCTTGTGATGTTGTTCAAGTAAAATAGCATTGAGGTTACTATCAATTTTTTCAAATTTACTGTAAAAAGTACGATTGTTAAAAGTGATTTGTTCAACAATCGATTTTTGTTCTATATAAAAGTGTTCACTATGAAACACTAAATCTAGCAACTCTATTTTCAAGATGAGGTTCTTTACTTTCTAGTAAATGGCTTTGTCATAGATAACAAATCCAGAAGCAAGTTCTTTCATCTCATCTTTAATCTTTGCATGAAGTTCTGCATCTTCAACATTATCAAGTACATCAGCAATTTTATTTGAAATGATTTCAAATTCTGCTTCTTTCATCCCTCTACTTGTAAGTGCTGCTGCACCCACACGAATACCTGAAGTTACAAATGGACTTCGTGTTTCACCAGGAACTGTGTTCTTATTTACGGTGATACCTGCTGCACCAAGTGCTGCATCGGCATCTTTTCCCGAGAAACCTTTGTCTAAGAATGAAACAAGTACTAAGTGGTTGTCTGTACCATTACTTACAAGGTCAAATCCTCTTTCAATAAGGATATTAGCCAATACTTTTGTATTTGCTTTCACTTGTTTTGCATAAGTCTTCCACTCATCTGAAAGGTTATATTTAAAACCAACAGCTTTAGCAGCAATTACATGTACGAGTGGACCACCTTGAAGACCAGGGAAGATTGCAGAGTTTACTTTTTTAGCAACAGCTTCATCATTGGTCATGATCATACCACCACGAGGTCCAGCCAATGTTTTGTGTGTTGTTGTTGTAACAACATCAGCGTAAGGGAATGGACTCATATGCTCATCGGCACAAACTAAACCAGCAATGTGTGCAATGTCAGCAAATAAAATAGCACCAACTTCATCAGCAATGTTTCTAAACTTTTTAAAGTCAATTTCACGTGCGTAAGCAGAAGCACCACAAACAATGATTTTTGGTTGAACAATCTTCGCAATGTCTAAAACTCTTTCGTAGTTGATGTATCCATCAAGCTCAACACCATAAGTAAAACTTTGGTAGTTTTTACCAGAGAAAGATGGTTTAGAACCGTGTGTTAAGTGACCACCATGTGAAAGATCCATACCTAGAATTTTATCACCAGCTTTAAGAAGAGCAGCGTAAACAGCACCATTAGCTTGGCTTCCTGAGTGTGGTTGTACGTTTGCATAAGAACAGTTAAATAGCTTACATGCTCTATCAATTGCCAGTTGCTCTACTGTATCTGCGTGTTCACATCCACCATAATAACGTTTGTAAGGGTAACCTTCAGCATACTTGTTTGTAAAAACTGAACCCATTGCTTCCATAACAGCAGGGATCGTAAAGTTCTCAGACGCAATCATCTCTAAGTGGTCAGTTTGTCTTTCTCTCTCTTGGTTGATGGCTTCAAAAATTTCTGGGTCAAATGTTTCCATAGAATAACTCATGGGGTTCCTTTGGGTTTAATAGGTGTATTTATATCAAATTTGTATTCAACGTCGGCTGAAGACAACCCTACAAAGCACAAACTTTAATAAAGTGTGAAAACTTGTAGGGTTGGCTTTAGCCAACAGATTTAGAACGCTTAGGTTCGTTCAGAAGCTCTCTGTTTACAAGCATTTCCATCAATACAGAACATGCCTTTGCCTTTTTTGGCTTTTTTAAGTTCATCTGCTATGTCATGACCACACTTTTTACATTTGTTTTCATCAGAGATAACAGGTGCCTCAACCACAGGAGCTTCAGGTCTCATGGCTGGGAAAAGAAGAACATCACGGATGGTTTGTTGATTGGTTAACATCATAATTAGACGGTCAATCCCAATTCCTTCACCAGCTGTTGGTGTCATACCGTAGCTAAGTGCTTTAACAAAGTCGGTATCCATGTGCATTGCTTCATCATCACCAGTTAACTCTTTCGCATCTACTTGTGCTTGGAATCGGTTGAACTGATCAATTGGGTCATTAAGTTCTGAGAAACCGTTTGCAAGTTCTGCACCGGCTACAAAGAATTCAAAACGTTCTGCTATTTCAGGATTAGCATCTGACCTTCTTGCAAGAGGAGAGATGTCTACTGGATAGTCCGTAATGAATGTTGGGTTAATCAGTTTTGCTTCAACGAACTCATCAAAAAGTTCAGCTTGTACGTAACCAATAGTCCAGTTGTCATCATTTTTAAGATTGTTCTCTTTTAAGAATGCCAAACCTTTGTCTCTGTCTTCAGCAATTTCTCTTGGAACACCACCAATGTCCACAATAGAATCGATCCATGTTACCCGTGCAAATGGTGTAGAAAAATCAACTTCATGTTCTCCATAAGGGAGTTTTCGGTCTAAGTTTAAGGTGTCAAATAGATAATCAAATAACTCTTCTGTTACTTCCATTAGTTCAATGTAGGTTTTGTAGGCCCAGTAGAATTCAATAACGGTAAATTCAGGGTTATGGGTTGCATCAATCCCTTCATTTCTAAAGTTTTTACCAATCTCAAATACAGCGTCCATACCACCAGTAATAAGTTTTTTAAGGTAAAGCTCTGGAGCAATTCTTAAAAATCTGTCTACGCCTAAAGCATTGTGATGGGTTGTAAATGGCTTAGCATTTGCACCACCTAAAATAGGGTGCATCATTGGTGTTTCAACTTCTAAGAAACCTTTGTCTTCAAAAAATCTTCTAATTCCTGAAACAATTTTAGAACGCAGTTTAAAACGCTTGGTTACTTCTGCATCCATAATCATGTCTAAGTAACGTTGACGGTACTTAATCTCTTGATCTTGAATACCATGGAACTTTTCAGGTAGAGGAGAAATGGCTTTTGTCACTAAGTTTACGGCTAAACAGTGTAGGGTAAGCTCACCTGTACCTGTTACAAAAGGGTAACCTTTAACTTCAATAATATCACCAACTTCAAAAAGCTTTTTTACCACATCGTTATAGTAACCTTCGGGTAAATCGTCACGGTTAAAGTAAACTTGTACCAATCCATCTTCATCTTCTATTTTAGCAAACGCTGCTTTTCCCATGATTCTTACAAATTTTAGACGACCTGTTAGTCGGTATTCTTTACTTTTGTCTTGTTTCATTTCATCAGTTTCAATGTCATGAACATAAGCACATTCATTTAAAAATTGAGAAGAGAGGGTTCCCTTTTTGACTTGGTTTGGGTAAGGGTTAATCCCTTTTGCTCTTAGTGTTTCCGTTTTTTTGATTCGCTCTTGAATATATTGATTATTAAATATCAAGGTTTCTCCTGAGGTATGTTTTGATTAAGTTATTAAGTATGGTTGTTGATTTGTTGTGACATTTAAACTTTGAAAAGTTTGTTTTTTTGGGGAGGGTTACCCTTTCGCTACACAAGCCGAACAGGTACCCGTAATCTTCATAACATGATCACTCATCTTAAAGTTAAACTTTTTGGCAATCTCTTCTTGCCGTTTTTCAATGGTCTCATCATAAAACTCTTCAATATTACCACATTTCATACAGACTAAATGGTCATGATGTTTTTTAAGTCCAAATTCATATTTTTTACCTTGTGTACCAAAGGAAATTGAACTTACCATCTCTGCATCTTCAAGGAGTGTGAGTGTTCTATATACTGTTGCGATACCAAGTTTAATATTGGTATAGCTTTCTTTGATGAGATTGTAGATATCTTCAGGAGTAAAGTGACCATCATTATCATAGATGACTTTAAGAATAAGTTCACGTTGCGTGGTATACTTAAGGTTATTAGATTTTAATAACTTTTTAAAGTTTTCTAGTACATCATCATATGATATAGTATTTGTCATTGTTATGGCTTCCTTAGTAGTTTGATGAATTTTGTTCTACTAAGCTTACAGTAGGTTTGATGCTTAAATTTATGTCTGTAAGATTATTTTCATTTGAGGTATTATTATTTGTTGAAGTTTGGTTTAAATCAATATTAAGGATAGTAGCACCACATTCAGTCATTGGTTGAAAGAGTTGCGTTTCTGCTTTAAATTTTGTGGCTGATTTTTTAAAGAAATCAGATTGACTAACACCAAAAATGATGAGAGAGAAGATAAAGACATAACGCGCTGCTGATAGGATATATCCAGCAATTCGACTAAGAAAACCACGTGGTTCTGGTGTGACTCTCGACACAAGAGAAGAGATGAACCCTATAACTAGCCAAATAGAAATAACAATTAAAACAAAACCTATTAGTTTTGAAAAATCATCAGGAATTTGTGGGACAAGTTTCTGTTCATTAATGAGTTCAACAACAGTAGTGTTATATCGAGCAGCGAGGATAACTCCTGCAACAATACTTATGAAACTTAATAATTCTTTTAAAAAACCATTAAGTAAACCTTTAATGGCTAAAAATGCTACTAATACAACAATAATGATATCAACAATGTGAAAACCCATAAATTCCATAAAAATCAATTCCTTTTATTTAATCCATAATATATAACAAATTAAAATCTTTTTGGAGATTATATCTTAATTTATTTAAAAATTTATACTTTTCTTTAATTCATCAGGTTTATTAGAATATTGTAGGGCATCTTCTCTTTTTACGAGTTTTCGGTCTAAGAGTTTGATGAGTTCTTGTGTTTGTGTTTGCATTCCACTTTGGGCTTGTCCTAGTTGCATTTGAGAATAAATTTGGTGTACTTTATCTTCACGAATTAAGTTAGCAATGGCATGATTGGTTACTAAAATTTCAGGAACGGCAACACGACCTCCACCAACTTTTGGTAAAAGTATTTGGGAAATAACAGCAACCAAAGAGGTTGATATCATGGTGCGAATCTGGGCTTGTTCATCTCCATTAAAAACATCAATAATACGGTTGATGGTTCCTGGTGCAGAGTTGGTGTGTAAGGTTCCCATAACAAGGTGACCTGTTTCAGCAGCTGATAAAGCAGCTTCAATGGTTTCTTTGTCTCTCATTTCACCAATAAAGATAATGTCAGGATCTTGTCTCATGGCATATTTTAGTGCCATGGAGAAGCTTTGGGTGTCTGTACCTGTTTCGCGATGTGAAAAGACAGATTTTTTATTTTGATGAATAAATTCTACTGGATCTTCAATGGTAACAATGTGTTTATGTTCGGTTTCGTTAATTTCATTAAGTATGGCAGAAAGTGTGGTGGATTTACCTGAGCCTGTTGGACCAGTTACTAAAATAAGTCCCTTTTCTCTTTTGATAAGTTCCTTATAAATTGCTGGTGATTTTAAATCATCTAAAGAGGGAATGTCTGTAGGAATGATTCTAAAAGCAGCAGCAATGTCACCGAGTGTTCGATAATAGTTTGCTCTGAAACGACCAATACCAGGAAGCATAATTGCGAAATCAAGTTCTAAATGTTCTTCAAATGATTTTTTTTGTTTTTCTGTAAGAAGCGCATAGGTCATTTCTTCAATGTCTTCACCTGTAAGTACAGGTAAATTAACAGCTTTAAGTGTTCCATCAATACGAATTTGAGGTTCAGCACGAGTAACAAGGTGCAAGTCAGATGCACCATGAGAAACGACAGATTGGAGGAGTTTTTTTATATCTATAGCCATATTAAATCTTTGTATTAAGTTAATAAAACTATATATAAATTTTTATTTATTTTTTCTTAAGTTTTTTAAATATTATGACTCTATAATTTTAGGAACAACAAAAAAGTCATTCTCTGCATTGGGAGCATGTGAAAAGATATGTTTTGCTATTTCAGGTTGTTCTTTTTTTTCATCTTCTCTTAATGGTGTTCCTCCTTCAAGTGTTGAAAAACTTGCAGAAAGTTCATCTGTATTGAGTTCAGAAAGGTTTTCAACATAAGATAAAATTTCTGTTAATTGACCTGCTAATTCTTCTTTTTTTTCATCTTCAATTTTCAACATAGAGAGTTTTTCTAGTTTTGCCAATACAGTGTTATCAATAATCACAGTAGTCCTTTTGTAAATAATTGTCGTATTATATAGAAAAAAAGTTAAAGCAGTAAGTTGGGAAAGTAAACATAATATTGGATAATGTATACTACAAACTCAGAATTACTAAAGGATATAAAGAGATATGAGCGAGTTATTAAACAAGCCAACCATTACTTCAAGAGAACTAGAGATTGTATTGCAAGAGAGAGAAGCAGGTAAAGTAGATTTTTTATTGGTAGATGTAAGAGAGATGCCTGAGTATGATGCTGGATACATTACAGGAGTAGATATACTTAAACCTACATCACTTTTTCAATCTTGGGCGCAAGAGTTCTTAGATGAGCATAAAGAGAAAACGGTCATTTTTACCTGTCGTTCAGGTAATCGTTCTGGTCAAGTTCAAGATGTGTTTCAAAGAAACGGTATGGATAAAGTTTTAAACCATGTAGGTGGTATTATCTCTTACTCTGGTGATGTTAGTTAATTTAGCTTTTTAACCATTAACTTAAGCGCAACATTTAGTTCAAACTTGTATCATAATCCCAAGCAATAAAAAGGGAAATGATGGGCTCATCGACGAAACTAAACAGCATACTGCAAAATCCACTTGTTGAGACTATTATCAACCTCTTTAAAAAACTAAAATCATCTAAGAGCTATTGGTTAGGTACTTATCTGCAAAAATATCAAGAATCTTTTGAATTTATGGAAAAAGCTGTCAAAATAAATGAAGCTATGTTACCTGCTAATCACCCCTCTTTAATAAGAAGTAAAAATGCTTTAGAAACCATGAGAGCCAAACTAAACTAAAATATTGGGCGTTGGCTGAAGCCAACGTTAAAACTTAAACAAAAAAAGCTATACTTGTACAATAAAATGAACAAGTAAGGAGTCAATATGACCGTAGTAAACTATACAGAAGCACGTAATAATTTAAAATCTATTTTAGACTCAGTAGTTGATGATGCAGACTATACAGTCATTAGTAGACGAGATGCAGATGATGCTGTGGTGATGTCTTTAGACTACTTTAATGCCATGCAAGAGACTTTACACTTGCTAAAGTCTCCTAAAAATGTTCAGCATTTAGAAAAGTCTATCTCCCAGTACCATGCTTTTAAAACAGAAACTCATGGCTTAATTGATGAGTAGTCGTTTACTTACTTGGACAGCTGAAGGTTGGAAGAGTTATGTTTATTGGCAAGGGCAAGACAAAAAGACTTTAAAACGAATCAACAAACTCATAGAGGCAACACTTCGTGACCCTTTTGAAGGCATAGGAAAACCAGAAGCTTTAAAAGAAAATTTATCAGGTTTTCATTCACGACGAATTGATGATACCCATCGTTTGGTTTATGCTGTTGAAGAAGAGCGTATTGTTGTTATCTCTTGTAGAAATCACTATTAGAAATTAAATTAAAGAAAGAACCCAAAATGAAAAACACCTTAAAATTTTTACTCCTACTCCTTTTAAGCCAAACCACCATGGCAAAAGAGATAAGCCATAGCATAGACAACAAAGCGTTTAAAACAAAATCTTCCGTCTATTTAACCCCAGCTCAAAAACTAAGGCTAAAGTTCGATGTCAAAAATGCAAAAAGCATCAAGTGGTATCAGATTATTCCTGATACCTCAAAGTTTTATAAAAATGCAAACCATCCTTGGGAACCCAATGCTTATAAGTGGACAGGTTATGGCACTTTGGATTATAAACGTGTTGAGATTAAAGCTTTTGAAAATATAACAGAAGTAGAACTTACAGAAAAAATTTTAGAAGCCAACAGACCCAAAGGCAATGATTTTTATCAAAGTAAATTAGGAAGTTTTTGGTTTGAAGCTGTGGCTACTTTGAACAATGGAAAAGTGGTGAAAAGTAAAGGGATTAAAGATGTAGGCAGAAAAGGGCTTTCTCCTAAAGTACTTCGTGTCTCTTATATGCTCGATGAGAGTTACATTGGGTACTTAACAACCTTCTTTAATGTGCCAGGAATCTTTGGTTCTATGCCTTATCAGAGTCGGAACTATATTGGGGTGGATTGTGCTGATGTCTTAATAGCCACTTCAAAAGTAATGAACAAAGCTAAAAATGAGAAAAATTACAATGTCATGATGTTGGTTGACAAATTTAAAACGAAGAAAAAGTTTCAAATCGTTAATGGAAAACCTCAACAAAAGTTAAGATGGGGAAAAGAGTTTAAGCAAGGTGATTTTATAGCTGTAAAGTACCGACCCAATGGACGTTATGCTCACATAGGAATGCTTTATAGCGATGAAAATAATAACGGTGTTTTAGATAAAGAAGACAGCATCATAAATGCTGGACCAAATGCTTTACACTTAACACCTTTGAGTAAAGGTGCATTTAACGGAATGGTGGTTATTTTGAAAAATAAAGATATATAGATTAGTTTTCTATTTACTTTTTTATTTTTCTACAAGTCCCAATGCATCAGCATCTCTTGTAAAGAAGAATCTATGAGGGTAGGCACCAGCATCTTTAGCAAATAGAGCTATGAGTGTTACGCTGTTGTCATCCATAGATTCTACTTCGCAAAGTATTTCTCTCTCATGTTGTTCACTTCTTTTTACATCTTTAACTGTATCACCAACTTTTAGTGTTTTCATCTCTTCTATTGTCATGTTCTTGTACCTTGTTTTTTTTCGCATTATATCAAATCTAAATGACTCAAAAACTTTTAAGATGTTCAGTAATTTTATTAAGACGTTCTGCGTCACCTACCTTCTCATACCAAAAAGTAAGGGTGGCATTTATATCTTGTGTGGCTTTGTTCATGCTCTCTAGTAGTTCATCAAAATATTGGTTGACCTCATTTTGTAAAGTTTCATTTTTAAAAATAGCATTCGCACTCTCTTCATCTCTGTCAAATTCTAAAATGAAGTTATATTGCTCAATCAGTACTTCAAAGATAATAATTTTAACAGGGTCAGCATAATTACTATGGGCAATAACTTCTCTAGCCCAATTCAAACTCTCTTTATGGCTTCCACCCCATCGTGCTTTGTTAAGATGTGAGACACGTTGGATACAGTAAGAGTTCTGCATGGCATTTGCTTTAATACGTTCATAAAGCTCTTCTTGCAGTAAATCAGCCTCATTACTTTTAAAGTGTTTTACTAAGTTATAGAGGTCAGCCCAGTAGGTTTGTTCATTGGGTGAGCGTTCATATGCTTTTTTGAGATCAGCCTTAGCGTATCTTAGACGTTCATAGAAGAGGGCATAGTTTTTTTGACCTACTGTATTGGTTATGCCTAAACCTCTTGCTTCCCATGCATAATGATAAAAGTAGATTCCTCGTAAATAATAAGCATAAGAGACATCAGGGTATTGTGCTGGAAGTTCAAGATAATCTTCTGTTGTTAAGATGGCTTCTTGTTTATTATGTATATAGAGTTCGTTTAAAAATTGATTACGTTCTTCTTCAGCTAGATTGTTTAAAAAGTTCCAAAGTTCGGTTTTATCTTCTTTTTGTAAAAGTTGGTAGAGGGTATTAATGGTTTTTTCATTTGATTTTTTAGAAGGAACTAGGGTGTTTTTTTCTGAACTATTAGTACTTGCTTCTTGAATGCTAAAAGTGTTAAAAATGTCTTGTTCTAACCATCTTAGCTCTACTTTACTTGCTTGATGTAGGGTTTTAAGTAGTGTATCAAAGTTTTGAACTTTTTCTCCTCGCGTCTCTTCTTCACTTTTAAACAGTATGTCATAAAAAAGCGCTCCTTTGAAGTAGGCACTTTTAAACGCTTGGGCATTTTCAAAAGTGTCTTGAATACGCTGGGTATTTAAAAAGAGGAGACCCCATGCTTCTTCTTCACTAATGAGTTGAAGATTTAAAACTTCGACCACAAGTTTTACAAAACGTGTGGAGTCAAGGGCTACTAAGTCTTTTACTTCTAATTTATCGGTTAATATGTTGTTTTTAATAAAGAGTTCCAGTATACCCTCTGTCCATACTTTTTTGATAACATCATAGACTTTTGTAGAAGCATTAGGCTCATCAATATTAAAGTAAAACTCTTCACTTAAGTAGTTCTCTACGTCATACAGTTCAACAGAGTTTTCAAGACGCTCCTCTTCAAACTTGGCAAAGGCTAGGGCGAATTCTTCTTCTTTACTTATCATTTTAAATCCTCGCTACTTCAAGTTTTGGGAAGACAAAAGGGCGCTTAGCAATGCTGTAATGCTTTTTTTGCTGTAAAATATTTTTAGCCTTTAAATTATGCGTAAATTGTAGTTCATTGATTAGTAGGGGGTGTTGAATAAGAGAAGCAACTTTCATGGCATCTGTGGTCTCTTTTAATGTTCCCATCTGTTTTGGGCTACGTAAGGCAGCTAACCATAAGGAACTTTTACTAGGGTTCGGTAGTGCATCAATAAATTTTGGATCATAGGCAATAAGGTGTTGTTGTACAGCCTCATCTTTTATGCTAGAGAGTTGTTGGGATTTACCTTGTATAAAAACCACACCCATACCTAAACAGTCTGGATGATAGTTATGCTCCAGTGCAAGATGGTTAAAAAAAGCCACTGAAGAAGGAATATAACGGCTAACAGGAGGTTTGTTTTGTTTTCCTTTTATCTGATTGAGTTGTGCTTTTCCACGTTTATAACCTACAGAGATGGTAGCATGGGGCATGTTTTTTTCATCACGTAAAGAGTAGAGTGTAATCTCTTCTCGTTGAATAAGACCGAAATAGTATGAACCATAGCCCCCTTGGGCTTTTTCTATGTTGTCAAACTCTCCCAAACAGTGTTGCATAAGTGCTGACTCTCTAGCCATTTCTAAGGAAAGCTCTTCATGATGAGGTAAAAACTTGACAACATGCATGTTATCAAAAGAGAAGACATGTTCTAAAGCTTCTTGTGAAGTCTCTATGTTTTTACGTTGTTTCTCTTGCATTTTCAGATGCTCTTGTCGTGACTTTTCCATCACATGTTCTACGGTCATACGGGGAAACTTATGGCTTATCTTTTCACTACGAGAACTTAGAAACTCAACACAGGTATGCAGGGTATCAGTAAAGGTAGGGTTTTTGATGTGAACATAAGTAAATTCACTATTAGCGTAAGGGGTAAACCAAGTAGGAATCTCACCTTTAACTAAAGCTTCATAACGTTTAACAGACTCAACCACTTCTACTTCGTCAAAATGGTTAATGAGCCAACGGATAAAAGTTTTTTGTAACCAAGAGACGATGGGTGTAGAGAGGTTTCTTTTTGTGGCATAAGCATTGAGATAGTTTTTGAGTTCATCAATGTTTATGACATTTCTCCCTCTGTTTTTGTGTGATTTTTTCATGAAATTATTATAGCGAGTAGTTTAAGATTATTTCATAAGTTTACTAGAAAATTTTAATCAAGTTTTTAGTACCTGTACGGTACTGTATTGTAGTACAAGTAATAAAGGAGTTTAATATGATACTATCTGTAAATCAATTTCGAGCAAACTTAAAACACTATGTTGACAATGCTATAGACAATCACGAGCCATTAACAGTTAGTCGTAAAAATGGAGAGGCTTTTGTAGTCCTTTCTTTAGATGACTATAATAGAGAGCAGGAGACACTTTATGTTTTAAATAACAATACCCTTATGGGGCAAGTAGAAGAGTCATTTTTAAGCTATAAAAATAAAAGTGGACATAAACCAAGTGCTGATGAGCTAAATCTTGATGGGGATGATTAGTGCGAACGCTAACTTTTGAAGGTTCTACTTGGGAAGAGTATGAGAAGTTAAGAGAAAAAGATAAGGTTTTACATAAAAATTTACGAAAGATTTTAAAACAGTTATTACGAGATGAAGATCCCTATGAGGGTTATGGTAAACCAGAGAAGTTAAAGCATTCACTAGCTGGTTTATGGTCAAGACGTATTTCTCAAAAAGATAGATTAATTTATACTTTTGATGAAGATACTATTTATATTTTTGCTATTGGTGGGCATTATGGGGATAAGTAGATTTAAAAACTTAGTTAAATAAAGAATGTCTAGCGTTGAAATAAACCCCAATCCATAAAAAAGCAAAGATTCGCTACTCTTCCAGATTAAATAACAAGGTCAAATAATATGGAAAAAAGACTAAATGTCGTAGATTTATTCTTAAAAATTTTGAGTGCTGAATCAGTTACTCCTGATGATGGTGGGTTGCTTACTTACATTGAAAACTATTTAGAAGGGTTTGAAGCAACATGGATTAATGAAGGTGGGGTTAAAAATGTCTTTTTAACCAAAAAGTTTGGAGAAGGTAAGCACCTCTGTTTCGCTGGTCATGTAGATGTAGTACCTCCTGGAAAAGGTTGGGATAACAATCCTTTTGTACCTGTTATTAAAGATGGATACATCTACGGACGTGGGGCGCAAGATATGAAGTCTGGGCTGTCAGCCTTTGTACAAGCTGTTAGAGATATGGATGAGGACTTTTCTGGACGTATGTCACTTCTTTTGACTTCAGATGAAGAAGGGCCTGGAACTTATGGAACACAGATAGTTTTAAAACATTTAAAAGAGATAAATCTTTTACCTGACTATTGTATTATTGCTGAACCAACTTGTGAGACTGAGTTTGGAGATGCCATTAAGATTGGTCGTCGTGGGTCTATTAATGGTTATTTACATTTAAAAGGTAAACAAGGACATGCTGCTTACCCTGAAAAAGCAATTAATCCTATTCATAACATTGCTTCTGTTTTACCAAAGATAGCTGCTCATAATTTAGATGATGGGGATGAAAACTTTGCTCCTTCTCAATTGGTTATAACAGACATTCGTTCTGGTATGGAAGTGACCAATGTAAGTCCTAATGATTTAAACATGATGTTTAATGTACGAAACTCTACTAAAACGACACAAGAGAGTTTACGCACTTTTATGGAAGAACAGTTGGGTGATTTAGATTATGAATTAAAGCTTGAACAAGGTTCTTATCCGTTTATTACAAATCGTGAATCTTATGTGGTACGAGAGTTATCATCTGCTATTTTGGAAGAGACAGGTGTTACAACAAAGCTTTCAACAGCTGGTGGAACAAGTGATGGACGACATATTGCTCCTTATGGTATTGCAGTTGTGGAGTTTGGAGTGCGTAATGATAGGATTCATGGGCTAAATGAAAGAACAACCATAAAAGAAGTGGAAGACCTTTATAATGTTTTTGTTAATATGATACAAAGGTTTTAGACTAATATTCAGGAAATAGTAAATTGAGTTAAAGACCTTTTATTTAAGTTTTAAAAGGAAAAATAATGGATGAATCAACAGGTGATAAGATTAAAGTTCTTAAGGAAAGGTTAGCAAAGTTGTTAGCTGAATATCGTATAAAGCATGATGAGCTTGAATTGGCTGTAGAAGAGTGGGATATTGGTGAAATTCATGTGGCATTGGATCAGTATAAAAAAGAAATTAATAAGCTAAAAAAAGAGGTACATCAGCTGGAAACAGCTTAATTTTTGAGGTAGCCATGTATAGTCGTCCAACACTAAATGAATATGTATTAGCAAGATTAATTACCATTGTTATTATTATCACGATACTCTTTATGGTGATGTTAGTTGTCGTTCCAGAAGCATATAAAAATACGTATTTTTATATGCTTCTTTTTATTGCTTCTCAGGTATTACTTTTACTTTCTGTTTACTATGCTACTAAACGTGTTTCTAAAGAGCTTAAAAATGTTGAAGACTATCTTTCTGAGAGTTCTGGTGTTGTTAACCCTGATGCTTCAGCACGTTTCTTCACAGCAGAGTTTGAAAGTATTAATATAAAACTGATTCAAACTTTACGTATTATTAAAAAACGTGAAAAAGAGAAGCGTAAATACACAGCTAAGATTAAATTAAAAAATCGTCAACGTTCCGACATGCTTTCAGCCATTGCTCATGAATTTCGTAATCCTATTGCAGCCATTATGGGCTATTCTCAAACATTGACAGAAGATGAAGAAATTCCGATGCCATTACGACTTAAGTTTTTGGGTAAAATTTACAACAATGGTGAAAAAATAGAAGAATTACTCTCTCGTTTACTTTTATGGAATCGTTTTGAGAGTGGTGAACAAAAGTTACAAGGTAGTCAGTTTGATATTAAGCCTTTAGCCCATGAGGTTGCTACGAACTTAGAAGATAAATATAAAAATCGAAAAATTATTGTTAAAGGTAACTCTTTGGAAGTAAAGGCAGATAAAGCATTAATGGAGATAGTTTTAAAAAATCTTATTGAAAATGCTTTAAAGTACTCAAATGAGACTGTGACAATCAAATTATTAAAAAATGAAGTTCGTATTATAGATTTAGGGGTTGGTATTTCAGAAGAGAATATTGACAAAGTTACTAAAAAGTTTTTTAGAACAGACGAACACTCATGGGATAACTCAATGGGATTAGGACTTGCCATTGTTAAACAAATTTTAAAATTGCATCAAACAACGCTTGAAATAAACAGCGTGGAAGACAGAGGATCTACTTTTTCTTTTAAAATATAAGCTTTTTCTTTTTTTTCTCTACTTTTCACTTCATATAAAACTTAATTTAAAACTTAATTTAATATTTATAAATAAATAATATTTTATTTTAAATAAAATAATTATATTATATTTTTTTATACTCTGTAACAGTTAAAAATTCTATTAATATTAAATATAAAACTTAATATATAAACAAATACTAAATATACTTAAGGACAACTATATTAGTATTTATCATAGTTTTTCTTATAAATACTAATTAAATAAAAAAGGATAGTTAAATGAAAAAAATTACAACTAGCTTAGTATTCGTTTCTACATTGAGTTTTGCAGGAGGAACAATTGGTCAATTAAATATGGATGAGGTAATTATTCAAGATGATTTAAATCAAGCAAACCAACAAATAAATGTGACTCCTCCTCCTCCCCCTCCAGCTGTCAAAGTAATTGAAGAAGTAAAGAAAGAACCTTTACCTGTAGTTGTTCCTGCTCCTAAGTTTTATATTGGAGGTTCAATAGCAAATAGTCGTATTAATACTGAAAATGCTACTGAGATTCTTAAAAATACATCACCTATTATTGGAATTGCTAAGATAGGTTACAACATAATGGATAATTTAGCACTTGAAGCACGTGCTGGTACTGGAATTAAGGCAGATGAAATAACAGCTACATCAGAAAGTAATGTTGAAAGAATTGTGGGTGCTTATTTGAAACCAACAACAGCCATAAGTGACAATATGAATCTTTTTGCATTAGCAGGGTACGCAAAAACACAACTTGAACAAAAAGTATTGAGTAGTGAAGTATCAGGTTTGAGTTATGGTTTGGGAATTAATTATAACTTTAATCCAAATTGGAGTATGGTAGCAGATGTTGTTCGTTATGGTAAGAATGATAAGTCTCGTGTAGATACGGCATCTTTAGGGCTTGAATACGCTTTCTAAAATTTATTTTAAAAATTACTATACAATATAAAAAATATTTTTATATTGTGTTTATTTATTGAAAAAAATAGAATTTAATAAAAAAATTATATTTTAATTTGTATGTATAAATTATTTTTTTGTTTTATTTTAACATAAATAAAAACTTTAAGTTTTTTACCCTCTATCTTCTTTTATATTCTTATTTACATCTTAAAATACATTAACTTTTTATTAACTTCATTTGTGTAAAATAATGCGAATTAAACTAGAATATAATATAGGAGCATGGATTGAATCCAATAGTCGAAAATATTAAAACAGAAATTTCCAAAGTAATGGTTGGACAAGAAAAGATGATAGAGGGGCTTTTAGTAGGCTTACTTACCAGAGGACATATCTTACTAGAAGGTGTTCCTGGACTAGCAAAAACGACAGCTGTTAATGCTTTGGCTGGTTCACTTGGACTTGATTTTAAAAGGGTACAGTTTACGCCAGACTTACTACCTTCAGACATTATAGGTACTGAAATATATGACCCCTCAAACAATAGTTTTAGAATTAAACAAGGCCCCGTTTTTACAAACCTTTTATTAGCCGATGAAATTAACAGAGCCCCAGCAAAAGTACAATCTGCTTTATTAGAAGTCATGCAAGAGCGACAAGTCACTATTGGGGATGAAAGTTTTAAGATAGACCTTCCATTTTTGGTAATGGCAACACAAAACCCAGTAGAGCAAGAGGGTGCGTATGAACTTCCAGAAGCACAGCTTGACCGTTTTCTAATGAAAATAGTAGTGGGTTACAACACCAAAACAGAAGAGTTAGAGATAGCACGACGTGTAGCAAACAATGGTTTTGGAGAAATTCAGCAAGTAGCAACGCTTTCAGACCTTGAAAAGATTCGTGAAGAAGCCATGGCTGTTCACATAGATGAAGAAGTTGAAGCGTATATTGTAGAGCTTGTGTTTGCAACAAGGGAGCCTATGAATTATGGTTTAGAAGATATGGCGAAGCATATTGAGTATGGGGCAAGTCCAAGGGCAAGTATAGACATGTATAAGGCTGCAAGAGCCATTGCTTATTTAAAAGGGCGTGACTATGTTTCACCTATTGAAGTTGCGTACATAGCTAAAGAGGTACTTCGTCATCGTATCGTTCTCTCTTATGAAGCACAGGCTGAAGGTGTGACGCAAGATATGATTATAGACAAAGTATTGGCAGCTGTTTCCATTCCGTAATGATTAAGAAAATACTTTTAAAAGCACGAAAGCAAGTCTTTGGTGAAATGCTGGGAAACAATGCTTCATTGTTTCAAGGTGAAGGGTTTGAGTTTACGGAACTTCGTGAATATGTCTATGGTGATGATGTTCGTAAGATAGACTGGAAAACCACAGCCAAACTGGGTAAGCCTTTTATTAAGATTTACCGAGAAGAACGTGAACTAAACGTCGTAACAGCTGTTATGATGGGTGGTTCAACGTATTTTGGAACAGTCAAACAAAAGTCGGATGTAATGGCTGAGTTGGTTGCCTTACTTGGGTTTTCGGCTGTTAAAAACTCTGATTTGTTTTCTAACATTATCTTTGCAGACAAACTTTATGAAATGGCAAAACCCAATAAAAAATATTTTGCTGTTCAAGATGCTGTCACTAAAATGCAAAACTTTGAGATGTTAGAGAAAAACTCTGACTATAAAGCCTTTACAGATACTCTTTATAAACGGATAAAACGTAAGTCTTTGCTTTTTATTATTTCTGACTTTGTGGGTGATGTTGACTTGGCATTGTTGGCTAAAAAACATGATGTGGTAGCGTTAATAGTACGTGATAGAT
>CACVAU010000065.1 GCA_902727915.1 uncultured Sulfurovum sp. | reverse complement strand
GCATCTCTCTTGTTATGGCTTCTTTAATGATTTTTTCATCATAAGACTTCACAAAAGTTCTTACTCCTTGACGCTCAACAGGTGGGGTTAAAATCTCTGAAAAAGTTTTGACCTGAGACATTGCCATGTTTAATGAACGAGGAATTGGGGTTGCAGACATAGAGAGTAAATGTACATCAATGGCTATCTCTTTTAACGCTTCTTTCTGTTTTACCCCAAACTTATGTTCTTCATCAATGATGATAAATGCTAGATTTTTAAACTTAGCTTTCAATAATGCATGGGTTCCTACTACCATATCTACCCGTCCATCTTCCAAGGCTTCAAGTAAAGCTTTTTTCTCTTTACCTGTGGTGTATCTATCTAGTTTTCCTATCTTAATCTCATACTTTGCAAAACGTTCTTTCATGCTTTTAAAATGTTGTGAAGAGAGTAAGGTAGTTGGTGCAACCATCGCTGACTGATAACCATTTTTCCATGCCATGTACATTCCGTTCATGGCAACTTCTGTTTTACCAAAGCCAACATCAGCAGAGAGTAATCTGTCCATCATACGACCTTCGTTCATCTCAGACATCATGGACTTAATAGCTTCTCTTTGGTCTTCAGTATGAATGAACCCAGCATCTGCCATAAAAAGTTCATGGTCAAGGTCATCACGTTTAAAGAGAATTCCTTTTTTTAAGTGACGTTGAGCTGAAAGGTTAATAAGTTCAGCAGCAATGGCAAAGAGTTTTTCTTTTACTTTACCTTTTAACTTTTTGAAACTTGCTTTTCCCATTCTGTCTAAGACAGGTAATGAACCTGAATCAGCCACAAAACGGTCAATGGTATTTAAATTTTCAACAGGAATTAAAAGCGCATCTTCATTTTGATAATGAATCAATACAAACTCACGTGTTGCTCCTAAAACTACGCGTTTTTCAACCCCTTTAAAAAGCCCTACTCCATGGTTTTCATGAACAATGTAGTCACCCAATTTTAGCTCATCTAATATAATAGATGCTTTTTTAACTTTCTTACGCTTAACAGGCTTATTAAGAGAGATAATTACCTCTTCTTCTGAAATAAGATTAACAATAATGTCTTCATAAACGAATTGAATATTTTCAAAAGAATTTAACTCTGAACTTCTTACAATGGATTCGTTTTTAGCAATAATGGTAATACGTTTATGTTTGTTAGACTCTAAAATAGCATTGGGTTTTATAACTTCCAATTCACGTACTTTAGCTGAAAGAGGAATAATAGGTAACTTAAACGATTCTCTATGAATAAGAGGGGTATCTAAAGAATAGATTTCATCTAACTCTTCTTTCATATTCGTAAGTAATAAACTCTCAAAGCTCTCTGCATAATTTTCAGCGAAATCATCTAAATACCAAAAACCTAAAGAATCAATGTCTTTTACAAAAGAGTCCAATGTACTTTTCTCTACACGTGCTTTTAAGGCATTGTATTCCTCTTCCTCAAAACCTAAAAGTGCAGGAATAATTTCTATAGATTCTATCTCTTCTTTATCACTTTTTTGGGAATCGACTGAAAAAGTTCGGATGCTTTCGACATCTTCATCAAAGAGTGAAAGTCTATAAGCCTGCTCTCCTCCTAAAGGATAAATATCTAAAATATCCCCACGAAAAGAGACTTCTCCTTTTTGCGTCACAATGTCCACAAAATGATAGCCCCAATGATAAAGCTTGTCTTTTAGTGTATTTAAATTTAACGTAGCAGCAAACTCGATTTCAAAAGTTTTAAAATACTCTTCTTTAGGTAAAGGTAATAGCAGTGTTCGTAAAGGCGCAACCAAAAGCTTTTTTTCTTGATAAGAAAAATAAGCATGTAAAGCTTCAATGAGTTCATAAAACTCTACTTGGAAGGAACGTAGATCATCCCCTTCACTCAGCCGTAAATCTGGTAAAATAAAAGATTTGTAATTTAAAAGGGTAGCAGTATCAGCAGCTTTTTGAGCTTCTTTATCATTTTTACAGACAAAGAGCATCTTACTCTTAAGCTGAATATCTTCAGAACAAAGATATTCATAAACATCAGATTGTCTCATTTCTCTCTTTTTTAACTAAGATATTTTGGATGAATAGACGATTTTTTTAATAACCGATTTTTCTTGGTTGCACAATGTGTACATCTGAAATTTCATCACGTTCAATACGACCAGATACAATTTTTGTTTCACCCTCAAAAACAGCATTTGGCTCAATGATAATATTGTTAACTTTAACATCACCATAAACTTTACCATATGGCATAATATCTATTACCTCACCCGTATAGTTTCCTCTAAACTCTCCAGAAACTAGTAGTTTGGCTGCTTGGATTTCACCTGAGACACGTCCACTTTTTCCCACAACAACCTCCCCTTGTGAGATAATTGAACCTTCAAACTCTCCATTTAAAAGAATGTTCCCTTCACATCTTATCTCTCCCTTGATAGATGTACCAGGAGTAATAATACTCGCCGAACTGACCATGCTAGGTTTTTTCTTCTTCTTTCCAAAAAATGCCATTTTGTTTTCCTTTGTAATTGTGATATGCAGATATTATATCAGATTATTATTTATTTTTAATATAATCTTATGTTTTGTTGGTTTTTGTTTAAAAATGCTTCTACAACATAAAATGAACCAAAAACTAAATAGGATTTATCTGGGTCTATTTTATCAAACTTTTCATAACTAATATCTAAGTTTTCTAGTGTATCTATCAAAAGGTTCGAAGCTAAAGCTCTTGGAGTTTCTATTTCTATAATTTCTACATTTTGAATATAAGGTTTAAATAATTTTAAAATGTTTGTATAGTCTTTATCCTCTAAAGTGTTATAAACCAATGTAGGCTTATTTTTTTCTTTTGAAAGTGCTTTTGTAATTGCCTTTGCAGCTAATAAATTATGCCCTACATCAAGCCTAATATTTTCAGAAAGTTGATAGAAACGTCCAAAAAGTTTTATCTTTGAAATGTCTTCAATTCTATATTTCAATTCCAAAATATTTAAAGCATATAGTGCCGACAAAGTATTTTCAAAAAGGTAGTCACTCCAAGCTAATTTATCTGTCTCTTTTTTTATGGCCATGTACTCCTGTGATCTACTGGTTAGCCATTGAGCAACATCATACATTTTTGCTTTTTTTTCTTCTACTATACTATTAGCTACAGTATAAACGTCATCATAAACTTGCATAGAGAGTACAAAGTTCTTCTCTATAGAGTTCATCTTTGTTCTAGCTATCTCTTCAATGGTATTACCTAAAAAGTCTTGATGATCAAGCCCAATAGGAGTAATAACAGAAAGTGATTTAGAACATACATTAGTAGCATCAAATTCACCACCAAGACCAGCTTCTAGAACAATTACATCTAGGTCTTCCATAACAACAAAAGCCAAAAGTGTTGTGTACTCAAAATAGCTTAGAGCGTCACTCATCTCTTCACCTAAAATTGCATAAAGTTTATCGTGAGCAAGACTTAAAGTCTCATCTGAAACATCTTCTCCTTCAATCCACATACGTTCATTAAATTTTAAAATATGAGGGGAAGAGTAATGTCCAACTTTCATGCCAGAAAAATGAAGTAATGACGCCATAATACGACCAGTACTTCCCTTCCCATTTGTTCCCACAATATGAATGGTTAGAGGTTGTCTGATATATGGCTTTAAAAGTGTATAAGCTTTATGTACACGTTCATGGTCTATCTCTTTATAATATAACGGTTTTTCTTCCAAAAAAGATACAAAATTATTATGAAGAGAGTTATTTCCCATCTACTAAAAGCCCTCTTACTGATAAGTAAGTTATAAACTCATCCAGTGCTTTCAATGAACCTTGTTCAATGGCTTTTAATCGTAAATCATTAGAAATAATAGCTGAAGGACGGATAGGAAACTCAAAACGACCAACAATTTTTCGATGTTCTTTTACTTTGTCTTTTTTAAACATAAAGTCCAATGTTATATGTGCCTGATAAAACACTACATATCCATTTCTATCATACTGTAAGGGAATAAAGCGAATACTTTTATAATATACATAAATACTACTATCGGCATCTTC
>CACVAU010000064.1 GCA_902727915.1 uncultured Sulfurovum sp. | reverse complement strand
CGAACATCACTTTGAGCCTAAGATTGGAGAAAACTTTGGGGTGGAAAAGTAACGGGTCAAGAACCCGTATCCGTTTTTTCAAAACGCAATACTAACCTACCGTCTTGTAGACGGTAGTTGTTTAGTACTTATTCTAAAGATTTTCCGAAAATATTTTTGGTTGATGATGTGCGTGTGATACAAATTGTTTCAAATTTTGTTTCAAATGCTCTAAAATTTACGCCCACCAAAGGAACAGTAAGCATTCAGGTTTCTTATGTATATGCTACCAAAGCATTAATTGTCAAAGTAATTGATACAGGCATTGGAATTAAAGAGGAGGCTCAAGAAAAAATTTTTAATAGTTTTGAGCAAGAAGACCGAACGGTTACACGAGAGTATGGTGGTACAGGTTTAGGTTTGGCTATTTCTAAACAACTTATAGAGTTGATGGCAGGAGAAGTTATCTTTAAAAGTATTCCAGGTAAAGGAAGTGTATTTGGATTTAAAATTCCTGTGGAGGTTGCCAAAGTGAAAAAGGATGTTTCTGTAGAAGAAAAAAGTAGTATTTTAAACTTTACGGGTACTGTTTTAGTGGCTGAAGATAATGAAGTTAATATTTTACTTATATCTTTACTTCTTGAACAATTTTTAGTGCCTTTTGAAGTGGTTAAAAATGGTATTGAAGTAATTAGTGCTGTTAAAAATAATACTTATAATTTAGTCTTAATGGACAATCAAATGCCAAAACTTTCGGGTAAGGATGCTACCTTAGAGATACGAAAATTTGATCAAAAAATACCCATTGTTGCATTATCTGCAAATGCATTAAAAACTGAAAAAGAAGAATTCTTAGATGTTGGAATGAATGATGTCCTAACCAAGCCCATTAATAAAGCTGACTTATTAGATATTTTAGAAAAATATCAATAAGAGAGCAATAATTTTGGATTAAATTGCTTTAATAATCAAAATAGTCACATCATCTTTTTGTTTGACTATAAAGTTATTGAATGCTTTTAAAATAAGTTCTGTTTGTTCACGTGCATTGTAAAGTTTAATTTGCTCTTGTAAGGCATAAATTCTGTTTCCATACATCTCTTTTTTACTGTTCTCTTCTTCAATAATACCATCAGTATAGAGTAGCAGTTGCATCCCTTTCTTAAAATGTACGGTCGAGGTAGAGAATGGCATATTGTCTTGAATACCAATGGGAATGCCTCTGCTATAGTCCATCTTGTCTATTCCTATGGGATTGTGATGACCAGCATTGACAAATTCCATTATTTCAGTTGCATGACAATAGCGTAAAAAAAGACCTGTAATAAACATAGAGCCTTCTTCATTATCTGCACACATAATGTTATTAATTTCTTCAATTTGGTCAGAAAAGTTTTGACTTTCACTATAGAGTTTAGCACGAAGAAGCGTACGAAATTGCATTGAAACCAATGCTGAAGCAAAACCATGTCCTGAAACATCTGAAATAATAAAGATGGTGTATTTATTATTTTCTGTTTTAAAAACATCAAAATAATCTCCCCCCACTTCAAAAGCAGGGGTACAAGAACCATGTACATCTAAGGTATCAGACTTTGGATAAATTTTTGGAATAATACTTTGTTGAATTTCTCTAGCCAACTCTAACTCTTGTTCCACATGGGCTAAGTTACGTAATAAATTTTCTTTTTTAGCTACTTCTTCTTCTAGGAGTTGATTAAAAGAAATTTGTAAATCATTGTATTTTTTTAAACGTAAAAGGTTATTGACCCGAAAACGTAACTCGATAACATCTATGGGTTTGGATAAAAAATCTTCTGCACCAAGCTCTAAAGCTTTATATCTGTCTTCTGTTTTTGAGGTGACGACAATAATGGGAATATAGGAGGTTATTTCGGTACTTTTTAACTTTTTAAGTACTTGCATACCATCTAACTCTGGCATGGAAATATCAAGTATAACTAAATCAATTTCTATTTCTTTTATTTTTTTAAGTACTTGAAAGCCATTGGTCGCACGTATAATTTCTGAATTTTCTAAATCTGAAAGTGCGATTTCTAATAAATCCAAATTAAAAATCTCATCATCCACAATTAATATCTTATTAAGTTCCATATCGTCTTTCATTGTTTGCCTTTACTTTGGTACATAATTATTCTAACATACAAATACTATATTTTAAGTATTAAAATTAAATTTATTTTTTAAGTTTATATTTAATTATGTAAAATGTTTAATTTTATTATGAATAAGCAAGATAAAAATTTAATACTATTGATTAAGAGATATATCTTATAAGTTTAAATAAAACTTAAGTATATAATGTATATTATTTATAATAACTATATTAAAGGAAGTAAAAATGACTAAGATAACAAAATTAGATAATAAACAAGTTATGGTAGAAATTAATCGTGAAAAGTTGGATGTTTTAAATATGAAAGCACTGAAAGAAAGTATGTTTAAAGTTGTTTCGGATGGACATATAAATTTAATTATAAATTTAAAGCAGATTACATTTATTGACAGTTCGGGGTTGAGCGTTTTGATTAGTTTGTTTAAACAATTAAAAACATTAGAAGGTTCATTAAAACTTTGTGGACTCAATGATCAACCAGCAGAACTTTTAGAAATTACACAACTGGATAAAATCTTTACAATTTCTGATTCTTGCGATTAATTTTCATATAAAGAGATAAAAATGATGCCTAAAGAGACGCTTGTTATCCATAGTAAAATTGAAGAAGTTCAAAAGGTATATGAGTGGATTGAGAAACATGTTCATGATGCTCAATTTGAAAAGAAACTTCAGAATCAAATATTATTAATTACGCAAGAGATTGTAACTAATGGAATTATACATGGAAACAATTTAGTTGCTTCAAAAAAAGTTGTCATCACTTTTCAAAGTAATAGTAAGGAAATTAGAATAACGGTTGAAGATGAAGGAGAAGGTTCTCCTTCTCTTCCTACTAAAGAAGAAGCACAAGAACTTGACTATCTTGCTGAAGATGGCAGAGGTCTTAAATTAGCAGTGTTGATATGTAAAGAGATAATAATTAATAAAAACTTAACCACATTGGTTTTTGAAAAAGAATATAAAGAGAAGGAATAAATTATGAAAGCAGTTATATTAGCAGGAGGAAAAGGGACACGTGTTCGACCATTAACCTACATGCTACCCAAACCAATGGTGCCTATTGTAGAGCGACCAATTATGAGTTTTTTATTAGAGT
Source organism: uncultured Sulfurovum sp. (assembly GCA_902727915.1). The sequence goes on along the minus strand of CACVAU010000064.1, from coordinate 85,520 downwards.
TACTTAAAAAACACAGTTTTGATGAGGTGATTGTCACGGTGGGTTATATGGCAAATACCATCGAAGACCACTACAAGGGTGGAGCAGACTATGGAATGCAAATTGCCTACTCACTTGAAGGTAAACTGGTAGAGGATGAGATTGTCCCAATTGGATTGGGTTCAGCAGGAGGACTTAAAAAAGTACAAGATTATTCAAAGTTTTTTGATGAACCATTTTTGGTTATTTGTGGAGATGCTTTAATTGACCTTGATTTTACAGAAGCGATGGCATTTCATAAAAAGAACAATGCGACAGCGACTGTAATCTGTAAAGAAGTCCCTAAAGATGAAGTGTACAAATATGGGGTAGTGGTAACCGATGAAAACCAAAAAGTACTCTCTTTTCAAGAAAAGCCTAAAGTAGAAGAGGCAAAAAGCAATATTATTAATACAGGTATCTACATATTTGATCCAAAAGTATTTGACTACATTCCAGAAAATGGCGAGTTTGATATTGGGGGAGAGCTTTTACCTTTGTTGGTTGAAAAAGGTGAACCTTTTTATGCAACAGCTCCTGATTTTCAATGGGTAGATGTAGGGTCAACCAAAGACTTTTATGAAGCGAATATTATGCTTATTAATCAAGAGATTAATGGGGTAAAACCATATGGTAAAGAGATTGCTCCCGGTATTTGGACGGGGATTAACTGTGACATCAATTTAGACGAAGTGGAACTGGTAGCTCCTATCTATTTTGGTTCAAGTGTCCGTTTGGAAAAAGGAGCGAAGATTATAGGTCCGTGCATGATTGGTTCGGGTTGTATTATTAAAGAAAAAGCAACCGTTAAAGCATCGGTCGTTTTAGGCTACACCAAAGTGAGTTCTCATGCACAGATTGATAAAAAAATTATTGCAGGAAAATACATTATTAATCCTTTAGGAACATCCATTGACATTGAAGAGTCCGACATGAGCTTTTTGGTGGACGATGCACGAAAAGAAGAGGGTGAACTAAGTGAAGAACAAAAAGAGATTATGGAAATTATCAAAAATATTTCTGAATTAGCCACAAGTCATTAATCTGTTAATTAAAACTAAAAAGAAAGAAACGCTTATGAGATACATATTTATATTATTTTTAACGCTTATCTCAATTCAAGCCAATACGCTCTATCCTAAAACTTTATCTCTTGCTGGAGAATGGCAATATCATCTCAATGACGAACCACAAGCAGAAGGGTATGTTTATTCATTTAAAGCTGATGACCCTACCATGCTTTTACCCAATAATTGGTACAAGCAAGGGGTAAACCATGCTGGTATTATTTGGTTTAAGAAAGAGATATATACGAGAAAATTTTTTAAAGAATTAAAACATTTTTTAGAATTTAAAGGGGTAGATTATCTTTGTGATGTTTGGATTAACGGTCGGTTGGTCGGTTCTCATAAAGGGTATTTTCAAACTTTTCAATTTGATATCAGTGATTATTTAAGAGCAGGAAAAAATAGCATTGTGGTTAAAGTTAACTCTCCTTTGGAAAATTATCCCCAAAACTATAGTCTGCATAAAACACTCTTAAGAGGTATCTTTGCCCATCATGATACGCGTCCAGGGGGTGCTTGGTCGGCTAAAGGTCAAGACCGAAACTCTGGGGGAATTTGGAATGACATTAGCATCAAAAGTTATAAAAAACACAAGTTTGAAGCGATTAAGATTACCCCTACTTTAAGAGAAAACTCTGTTGACTTAAACATTAAATTTGATTTGAAAAAGTTTCAAAAACCACTTTTAAATTTTCCAACCCCTGTTAAAATCACGGTAGCACCAGCAAACTTTGAAGGTGAAAGTTTTGTTAAAGAGTTTGAGCTTAAGGATGAAAAGAATCAACAAATATCTTTTGAGTTAGAAGGTGCAAAACGGTGGACAACGCATGACAGGGGGTTTCCCTATCTTTATAACGTAACACTTGAAACAGCGTATACAAAACATACCCTACAAACAGGATTTAAAAGTCTGGTTCAAAATAAAAACAAAGCACATTTTTTAAATGGTGAGAGCATCTATTTAAAAGGAACAAACTACATCTCCAGTCAATATATGTCTGAGATGGATGAAGAGGCGTTGCGTCAAGATTTAGAACTGATGAAACAAGCCCATATTAATACCATTCGGGTTCATGCTCATATTGAGCCGACAAGATTTTATAAACTTTGTGATGAGATGGGTTTTTTGGTTTGGCAAGATTATAATTTACAATGGGGTTACAGTGAATCCAAAGCTTTTGAGCAAGAGGCTCTAAAACAAGCCTTAGAGATGGTTGATTTTCTCTATAATCATCCAAGCATTTACATTTGGACAATGCACAATGAACCCCCTTGGGATTCTACTTGGATGAAATGGAAATATCCTAATTATAATCCAAAACAAAACAAACGACTTGATGAGAAGCTTTATGAAGCTGTAAGTGCCTATGATAGACAACATATCACTAAAAAAGTCTCTTCGAATATTGAACACCCTTGGTATGGTTGGTATTCTCAAACCTATGCTGATTTTGTCAAGCCATCAAAAGCTCAGGTCATTACTGAATATGGTGCTCAAGCCATTCCCAATTTTGAAAGTTTGAAGAAGTTTGTACCTAATAAATATCTAAAACCCAATTATAAACAAGCCAAAGAGCATTGGGAGTATCATAACTTTCAATTTAAAAACGCTAAAGATTATGGCATTGAGTTTAAAGGGAGTGTTAAAGAGTTTATTAAGGACTCTCAACAGTATCAATACGATTTAATTAAATTTGCAACTGAGATGCTTCGTATTCAAAAGTACGACACAACCACAGCCATTTTTCAGTTTATGTTTAAAGAGGGTTGGCCCTCTATGAATTGGGGAGTGGTAGATTATTATTTAGAACCTAAAATGGGTTACCGTGCCTTAAAAGAGGCGTATGCTCCTGTTATTGTGGTGGCTAAACAAACTCCAGAGAATAAAATACAATTTTTTGTTGTCAACGACATGCTTCAAGCGATTGAAGGGGCAACATTTCATTTAAAACTAGATACCCATAATAAGCGTGAAAATTATGACTATGTTGTCACGGTGCAAAAAGACTCTTTGTTAAAACTAGGAACGGTTTTACGTCTTGAAAATGAAGTAAAAATGCTCATAGAACTTAAAGACAAAGAGGGAAAGACATTGGCAACCAATGGTTATGACTTTTCACCCTTAAGGGTAAAGAATAAGAAGGATAAGCAGTGAATGAACTCTATTTCTTAGAACCTAAATATAACGACCGTCAACCAGAAAAACCTCAAGAACCCTCTGAACTCAATCAGTTGCTTTTTCAGTTTTTTGGGGTGGTAGCAATTATGTTGGGTTTTTGGTATTTACATTACCGTTGGACAGCCTCGTTAAACATGGATGCGTTGTGGTTTGCCATTCCTTTAGCTTTTGCCGAAAGCATGATGTTTATTGGAACAATTTTGGTAGTCATTAACTTTTGGAAAACCAAAGATACGCTCAAAAAATCAGCCCCTAAAACCATGGATGAGGTAGTGGAAGAGGGGCAAGTAGCCTTTTATCAAGATAAAAAAATAAAAATAGATGTTTATATTCCTGTTTTTAATGAAGACCCCGAATTGGTACGTGAAACCATTTGGGCAGCCAAAAGAGTTAACAAACTTCAGAGTTGGGAGGTCTGTTATTATCTTTTAGATGACAGTGGTAACGAAGCGATGACAGCCATGGCAAAAGAAGAGGGTGTTCCTCAAATTTTACGAACCTCATCCAAGGGGCGTAAAGCTGGAGCGATTACCAATGCCATGGATGAATCTTTAGGTGACTTTATTGTGATTATCGATTCAGATACACGGTTGTTTCCCAATATTTTACTCAATACCATGGGGTATTTTAAAGATGACGCTGTGGCATGGGTACAAACCCCTCAGTGGTTTTGTGACCTAACAGAAGGTAAAAACCTTGAAGAGAGTTGGCAAAGTAAATTAGGTACTTTTGGAAGAAAAAGTGCGAATGCTTTTCAAAAAGTATTTGGAAAAGTTAAAGTGGGTCAAGATGTTTTTGCCAATGACCCAGCGATGTTTTTTGATGTGATTCAACGCCGAAGAAATAATTATAACGCCTCATTTTGTTGTGGAGCAACTTCCATTCATCGAACCTCTGCCTTACGTCGTGTGGCAATTTCACGTTGGGTAGATAGAGTTTTAGAAGCCAAAAACCAAGACAAAGCGATTCAAGAGCTGGATGTTGAGTACATTTCTTATCATACTTCTGAAGATATCTATACCTCGCTTTTGGTTCATGCCCATAAACAAAAAAAGTATAAGTCGGTAATGCACCCTGAGGTGGAGTCAAAAATGCTTTCACCCTTAGATTTGATTACTTGGTCGGCACAACGATTTAGATACGCAGGGGGAACAATAGACTTGGTTACCAAAGAGTTTGGACGTTTCTTTAAATCAGGGCTTAGTTTGGGGCAGAAGTTAATGTATTTTTCGACGTTTTGGTCATACACAGGAGCAATTTGGTTAACCATATTACTTTTTTCACCCATTATCTTTATGTTTACCAACATTGCCCCTGTGCAGAGCTATTCTATGGATTTTTTTATCCATTTAATACCTTTTTTGTTTTTTAATCAAGTCGCCTTAATGATAGCCACTTGGGGCATAAACTCCAATCGTGGAGGACAATTTTTTATTGCCATCTTCCCCATTGTCTTAAGGGCTTTTTGGGATGTGGCAAGACGTAAACCCATTAAGTTTGTGGTGACTTCTAAAACAGCCATGGCAGGTAATTACCTCTCTATGGTACGCATACAGATGGGACTGATTGGGCTTTATGCCATTGCAATTATTTATGCGACCACCATGCATTTGATGGGTGAGCGAATATTTTTAACAGGGTACAGCGTTAACTTGATGTGGTCATTTTTTAACATGATTTCACTTTGGGCTATTGTTCAAGCAGCACTCTATAAATTTGAAGGATAAGAGATGGACAACTATAAAAATTTAAAACGTGCCAGACATCATATTGTCTTTTTAGGAGCATTGGTCTTTGGAAGTATCTTTATTTACTTTTTAAATAACCTTGATTTACGGAAACAAGGTTTAGGAGTCATTGAGATAGAACGTGCCATTGCACCTGACTTGAATGTGAGTAAAAAAATATTGACGGCTACCGATAAAAAGGCTGCTAAAACAGCATGGCTTTACTTTGAAAATAACTATCATGAAAATACAGGTTTGGTCAGTTCTGTTGATAACTTTCCTTCAACAACCCTTTGGGATACAGGAAACTATCTTATGGCACTCATTGCTGCTGAGAAATTAGAGCTTATTGATGTTAGAGAGTATGATAAACGTATGGGTAAAGCCTTAGAAACCTTAGGAAAGATTGAACTCTATCGAGGGTTACTTCCTAACAAAGTTTACAATGCCTCTACTTTAGCCATGACAGACTATGCCAATGTAGAGAGCAAAGAAGGAATCGGTTGGTCAGCGATTGATATTGGTCGTATTTTAATTCCTTTGGCGTATCTACAGTTTCATCAGCCAGAGTACAACCAAGCCTTACATCAGATTCTTTCTCGATGGAACTTACGAGAGATGACCAAAGAGGGTGCATTGTATGGGGCTGTGGTTGAAGAGGGTGAAGAGGAGCTTTTACAAGAGGGACGTTTGGGGTATGAGCAATACACCTCTAAAATGTTTGCAACTTTTGGGGTTGATATTAGTAATGCGTTGCGTTATGATAAGTACTTAGAATTTGTGGATATTTATGATGTTGAAGTACCTTATGACAAAAGAGATAAAGAGCACTCTGATGCGAATAACTATGTGGTTATGGAACCCTATATGTTAGATGGTTTAGAGTTTGGATGGGATTATTTCTCTAAAGAGTTTGCTTACCGTTTATATGAAGTACAAAAAAGACGCTATGAAGCAACCAATATTTTAACAGCTGTGACTGAAGATCATTTAGATCAAGCCCCTTATTTTGTTTATAATACTGTGTTCGTTAATAAAGATGAATGGATAGCCATTGATGAAAAAGGTGAGGTGATTAATGATATGAAACAGTTAAGTACGAAAGCTTCTTTTGCGATGGATGCACTTTATGATAGTAACTACACTAAAGAATTGCTAAAAGCAATTAAGCCCCTACAGAGTGAAAGAGGGTGGTATACAGGTATTTATGAAAAAGATAAGCGTATTAATAAAGCGTTAACTTGTAATACCAATGCCATTGTCTTAGAATCTATTTTGTATAAACAAGAAGGTCCTCTTCTTAAAATGATTAATAATCAATAAGGGATAAATTATGAAAAATATACCTCCAATGAAGCCGATGGCTTCATTTATGAATAGGTGGCAATATCCTACGGATGCTGGTAAACGCGATTTACGAGTAGATTTTATTCGGGGTTTTGTTATGTTGATTTTAATTGTGGTGCATATAGATATCTTCTCACTTTATAACTTTATTGCTTGGGAACGAATTGGTGCTGTAACAGGTGCTGAAGGATTTGTAATGCTATCTGGGGCTATTTTAGGACTGCTTTCACGGGTGCGTATTCATGAAGAAGATGGATTAGGGTATACGGTTTCCAAGCAGTTTGCTAGGGCTTTTTTACTTTATCGAACCTCTTTGGTGGTTATTATTTCGATTGCTGTATTAAATATTTTTGTAGATGCTTCAGCAGCCATGACTTTTACCACTTATGCTGGAAAAGTCTATAACCTCTATCCAGATTTTGCACTCTTTTCACAGTATCAAGACCGAATTATTGCCAAGTTTGTGATGCTTCGTTATGGTCCTCATCAGTTTCAAATTTTGGGATTGTATGTGGTCTTATTGATGTTTTCACCTTTTATTTTATGGTCATTGGCTAAAAAACAGGTCTTAACGGTCTTAACCATTAGTTGGTTAATTTACTTAGGAAATAGTGGCTTTCATGTGCGTCCAACAGGTGCTCAATTTGAGTATGCTTTTCCAATTTTATCTTGGCAAGTGCTTTTTGTACATGGTTTGGTCATAGGATTTTATCGTAATGAGATATGGAACTTTTTCCATTCTAAAAAAGGGGCGATTGTTTTTAGTATTATTTTTATAATTTATTTGCTATTGTTATTTTTTACTTATAATAATCCATTATCTGGAAAGATTCCTGATTATATGCGATTACATATCATTGATACGGAGACTTTTAAAAGTATTTATCAACAATATTTTCGTAAAAATACATTAGGCTTAGGGAGATTGCTTAATGATTTTGCCATATTGTTTGTTTCTTATGCACTTTTATCCTATTTTTGGAAGCCAATCAATAAAGTATTGGGTTGGTTCTTTATTCCTATTGGACAGGCTTCGTTATATGTCTTTATTTTGCATGTATATGCTTGTATTGTTATTGCTAATATAGCATGGTTTCAACAAGGTGATATTCTAGTCAATACCCTAGCCCATAGCTCGGTATTTATTTTTATGTGGTTGATGGTGAAATATCAAGTAGCCTTTAACATTATTCCTCGATAAATTATTTTTTTCTTTTTTATTCAATTTTAATCTTGTAGAGTAATAGATAGTCTACAAGATTAAATAGAACCTTTTATTTCTTTTTTTCTATTACAATTATTAATATTGTATTAAAATAAAAAATTAATATTATTATTTAAAATAGTATTGACTTTAACTACTAATAGTGCTATAGTTTAACATAGAAATTTATTAATAAAAGGATATATATGTTATATAATGTGCATTTAGTACTATTGCTTATTACTTTATTAAGTGGCTGTGGAGCAGGTGAGAGTAGCTCTAGTAATACAGATACACAAACATTTGTTGAACCTTCTAAGGCTGAGATATTGGCTGTTATTAATAAGATTCGTAGTCAAAAAATTGATTGTAAGAATGGTTTAGGTTTTGTTGGTCCAAGTCAGCCTTTAAAGTGTAATCCTGAATTGTATGAAGCAGCTTATGAGCATAGTTATGATTTAGCCATGACCAATACTTTTTCACACGATGGTTCAGGTACGCAGTATGATATTGCTGGGTATAATAGAGGTACCCAAAGTTATTTTACCGAACGTATAGATGACCATGGTTATGTCGATTATGATATCATTGGTGAAAATATTGCTGCTGGTATTACAAGTTTAGAAGAGGTTGTCCAACGTTGGATTGAAAGTCCTGCACATTGTACGAACCTAATGAACAATAAATTTAATGAAATGGGTATTTCCATTGTGGTTAATCCTGATAGTCATTATGGAATTTATTGGACTCAGGAGCTTGGGCATAGAAAAGAAGTACAATAAAGGAAAACTTTGAAAATTTTAAAAATATTAATATTTTTTTCTTTTTCTTTCTCTTTGTATGCTAATAACCCAGATAATAATCAAAGCCTAAAAATACTCTGTTTTACACTTCAAGATAAAAATGAAAGTAAATTTTGCCAAGTTTCAAAGCACAAAGTTATTTTACTCTCTTCAGCTTTATTTATCAATCAGACCATTAGCCTCATGCAAAAAGAGATTCGTGAGGCAATGGTTAATTATCAAAAAGTTATTTTAATGGGAGAAAATTTTACAGGAACACTTCTTGCCATTGCACAAACCAATCTACTTCCTTATTTTCGTCAAAATATTATTGGGATAGTTTTAAAAGAGAGTCCTGTGAATCTTTTGAAAGCCTGTCATAATCAAGAAAAAGATGAAAAGAGTAGACTTTGTAAATCAATTATTGTTTTTCAAAAAAGTTTAAATGGCTTGGCTTCAAAAGAAGAAGTTTTTATTGCGTTATCACCAGGGTTACAAATGGATTGGTATTGGTCAAAAACACTGATTGTGGGCGATAACTATAAACAAGAGTGGATAAAAGCATTGGAAGAAAATAGCATCATTTACCTGACAAAGGATAGGGTTAAAGCAGAGAAGTTATTAGCATATTTTCCTCTTAAAAAAAGTCGTAAAGTTCAACCCATAATGAAAAGGATAGAACCAAGTTACTATGGTGCATTATTACGTTTTCATTTTAATAAAATTGCTTATGAATCAAAACATAAGATTATAACTCAAAAGAATTTACCTTATGGTGTAGATAAATTACAAAATTATGATGTCTATTTTAAAGAATCTAGTAAAAACAATCCTATTATGATTTACGTACATGGAGGAGGGTGGACAGAAGGTGATAAGATGAATTATGCGCATCTTGCGAAACAATATGCTGATAGGGGTTTTACGGCTGTGAATATAAATTATCGTCTACTTCGACATCCCAAGGTAAGCATGAAAGAGATGGTTCAAGATGTCAAAATTGGCATAGAACATGTTCTGCATCATGCGAATGCTTATGAAGCCAATGGTTCTAAAGTTTTGGTGATGGCAGAGTCAGCAGGGGGACAACTGGCTAGTTTGGCTATTTCAAAAATAAATCCAAAGTATAAGATTTCAGCAAGTATTTTTAATAGTATGCCAACAGATTTACGTATTTTTTCTAAAGCCAAACAAATTAGACTGTCAAATATTCCAAAAGATGAAGAGAGACTAGATTGGCTTAATGACTATTCACCGATTAATCAACTCCATGAGTATAAAGTTCCTACTTTAATTGTGCATGGCTTTAATGATAATATTGTGCCATCTAAGCATCTTGAAGATTTTGAGATATTAAGTGCGATTTATGCAAATAATATTTTTCCTTTTTGGGTTGAAGGAGAAATGCATCCTATTATTCCTTGGTATCGCTCATTACAACCGAGTTATATTGATATCGAAAATGAAAGTCGAAGTTTTATTAATAAGAAAATTTTTAATAATCAATAGATAATCACAGAAAAATAATATTTTATATATGCTTAAATAGATTAAAATAAAATATCACTATTATTTAAAATAATATTATAATAATTTTTTAATTTAATATTTTTTGATTTAAAATAGGATATAATTTATATTAATAATCTAATAAATTTTTTTAAGGATATATTAATATGAATACAATTAAAAATAATAAATTTTATGTTATAGCCACCATTCTTTCTCTTTTCCTTATTGTATTACTTTTAATTTTAATTTTTTGGCAGATTAAACATAGTTCTAATATTATTGAATCAGATGCTAATATTACAGCAGTTGTTTCAAGTTCAAATGCAAATTTTTTTAGTTTTGATGAAGAGGAGGATACGTGTATTAAACCAGGTCTTGATGTATCACCTTGTGAATTACGATGTAAACCAACAGCTCAAGAGATGAAAATGGCACGTGTTGCTTGGAAATACATCGAAAACAATTTTAATGAAAAAACAGGATTAACAGCTGCAGCACATAAGTATCCTTCTGCTGCTACTTGGGACTGGGCGAATGCAAATTATGCCATTTTTGCTGCTAAAAAATTTGGAATTATTGATCAGACACGTTATGAAGTGATGATGGGTAAGTTTTTAACCACCATGCAAAAAATGGATCTTTTTAATAATGAACTGCCTAATAAAACCTATAATACCAATACAGGTAAGATGGTAAACTATGTTAACAAAACTGTCAAAGATGGTACAGGGTGGTCAGCAGCTGATATGGCCCGTTTACTCTCTTCTTTAAATGTTATTGAGCAGTGTGAAGAGAATCTTGCACCAGCGATTGAGAAACTTACCCTTCGTTACCGATATTGTCGTGCTTTAAGTGTTGAGGGTGATTTATATGGAGCACAGTACTCTAAGGATGGAGAACTGCATATTACCCATGAAGCATTAACGGGGTATGAAGAGTATCTTGCCCGTGGTTATGAGCTTTGGGGACATAATGCTGGAGAAGCACGACAATATAAGTTTCTTAATGAGGTCGATGTTTATGGCATTAAAATTCCTACCGATACCCGTCCATTTTTTTCAAACTTTGTTGAGAGTGAACCCTTTTGGTACTTAGGTTTTGAGTATGGGGTAGATGATCCTGAATCAGGTCAATACATTAAAAATATCTATCAAGTACAAGAAGAGCGTTATAAAAGAACAGGGCAGATAACAGCCGTAACCGAAGACAACATTGACCGACGCCCCTACTTCCTTTTTAATACGGTCTATACCAATGGTGAACCATGGAAAACCATCAATCAACATGGAGCTGATTATGATGAGTATAAAACTGTGAGTACCAAAGCTGGGTTGGGAATGCATTACTTATTTAACACGCCTTATTCTCAAAAAGTTTTTAACTATTTAAAAAATAATTATGATCCTAAAAAGGGATATTACGCAGGAATTTACGAAAAAAGACCAGGGCAAAATAAGGCAATGACATTGAATACCAACTCCATTATATTAGAAGGAATGCTTTCGGCTAAAATGGGGCCATTGCAAAGATTGAAGAAAGTTGAAAGCCGTGGTACTTATGATGCTTATCGTAATAACATTAATAATTTTCGTTGTTTGCCGACTGAAAAGAAGCATTTAATATTAGAGCCTTATGCTGGTGGTGTTGAGAAGAATGCCAGTACCAATTGTGCTGGAGAAGAGGAGCGTTTGCAATCGGCCAAAATTGCATGGAGCTATTTTGAAAACAACTACAATCCTGAAACAGGTTTGGTGAATGGACGGCATAAATATAAAGTGATTCGACCTGAACATATTGGAAAAACCATTATGGCAACCATGTCAGCTGAGTCTTTAGACATTATTTATAAAGATGTTTTTCATAGTCGCATGGCTAAATTAATGAGTACTTTAAAGAAGATGCAGCTCTATAATAAAGAGTTGCCGAATTTGTATTACAACGCAAAAACAGGGGCTAAGGTTAAAAAAGATGGTTCAAAAGCAGGAAGGGCTGGTGGATGGGATTTATATTCTGTATCGCAACTAATGACGGCACTTTTTCATTTACAAAGAGATTATCCAAAATATCGACAAGATGTTTTTTCTATAGTAGCTAAGTGGAATTTTAAACGGGCAATTTTAAAAAAAGGAATGCAAGACCGATGGTTTAATGGAAAAGATAAAGGGGGTGCGATAGATATAGTTGACCCTGCTAAAGAGTTTTATATTTATAATGCGATGAAATTTTTTAATATTAAAGCCTATAGCTATCTATTTGATGAACGTAACTTGGACTATAAAGCCATTTATAACCATGAAGTCCCCATGGGATTTGAAGATAGACTAACCAATGGTGAGAGTTATTTGTGGACAATGATGGAGCAGCCTTATTATTTAAAATATAAGCATTACTCGTCTAATATTTATTTGGCGTTAAAAGATAGATATAACATTACAGGAAAATTTGCAACCTCAACCGAAGAGGGAATTGATCGTAAACCTCATTGGATTCAGAACAGTATTTACAATGAAGGAAAGTTATGGGAAAATTTAAATCGTGAACGAAAAGCTGAACATAAAAGAGGACTTTTAAGTACCAAAGCAGCCTTTGTTTATGATGCTCTTTATGGTTATACGGATGATTATGCTCAAACACTTATGGAACAAGTAAAAGGTTTGTATAAAGAGGGATATGGTTGGTACGGTGGTGTCTTTTTAAAGTCTAAACATACGAACAAATCATTAAATATCATGACCAATGCAGCTGTATTGGAATCGATAAATTATAAGAAAAATGGAAATTTTTATTATGCCAAAGAGCCTAAGCTTTATGACCAAATTGCTTTACGTACCATTGATGAGAAAAATAAATATTATATTGAAAGTAAAGAGATAGAACTGCGTTATGATGCTCAACAACTGATGGAGTCATTGAAAGAGGAAAAAGAGTTAGCACGTATGGAACGCAAAGGCATTAATTTTGTGGTGCGTATTGGAGTATTTGATACCCAAGAAGAAGCTTTGGATTTTTTGGATTTTTTAAAAGTGAATTTACCTAGAGCAAAGATTGTGCAAGGAGATGTGAACAGCGAGAACTTTATGTTGGCAACGCGACCCTTTAATTATGACTATCATATTCCTTATAAAAATAGACTCATTAGTAAAGAAGTGTATGAACCTTTTAAAGTTTATATGAAAAATTATTTAAAAAAGAAAAAAATAGCCAACAAAAAAAAAGACTAGTTGAACGGTATCAGAAAAAAATAGCCCAAAAAAAAGCTAAGTTGGCTATGAAGTTGGCAAAGTTAGAGAGAGTGAGGAAAAAGTACCAAGAGCAGTTAATAACGGCGAAAGATGAGTTAACAGTTTTTAAAAAGAAGTTGGCTACTGAGGAAAAAAAGCTTAAGACCTCGATAGCACTTCTCAAAAAACAGGAAGAAGCTAAAAAAATAAAATTAGTAGAAGAAAAAAGAAAAGTGACTGAACGTTTACTACTTCTTCAAAAACAAAAAGCAATTTATACAGCCAAAAAAGAGAAAGAGAAGAGAGAAAAAGAGAAAAAACGTTTGGCTCTTTTAAAACAAAAAGCGTTAGCGAATAAGTATTCTAAGACCAAAGAAAAAGAACTTACAGAACTGGAGAAACTGGATCTCTTTGAAAGTGACCATATTGGTGAGGAGGTAGCACTTTTTAAAGAAGATAAAGGTAAAAAACGTAAAGGATTTAAGCCTTTTGATAAGTGGTTTAAGTTTTCTGCTGGTTACTCTACAATGTTAAAAAATATAGGAAATTCCAATAGTGGACGAGAAGCCTTAAAAGGTACTTTTACGATTAATCCTCATACTTATTATTTTTTGGGAGCGACCACAAGCTTAGATTTGAACAGTTATACCAATCCTTATTATCAACCTGATTTTTCTTACTCCTTTGGCTACAGTGATTGGCATCAAGATACCTTTTCTTGGAATTACTCCAATTACGCCAATAATAAATTTAGCCCAAAAGAGAATGAAAGCAGGTTTAATTTTCAAAGTGGTAACTGGGAACTTTCTTATAAAACTAAAGTGGAAGATGTTAGATTGGTCGACACTGTTAAGTTCAATGCAAAAGTAAAATATAAGCCAAGTAGTAACAGTAAAAAGGTGTATATTAAAGCCAAAACAACGGTCTTGGATGATGTGATGCTTTCAGCACAATTAAAGCATAATATTACCAATAAACAAAACCGTTTGACTCTTTCAGCTAAAACTTTTGTCTATGATAAGTTTTTTGTTTCAGGTTCAGTTTATGAGTATTATAAAGCCGATAGCATTGGTTCAAATGACAGTGAATATGCCTACTCTTTTGGTTGGAAAGACTCCAGAAAAAATTATCCAAGCATTACCTATTCTAATTACTACACACCCACAAGATGGGATGGAGATAAAGGTCCAAAATTTAATGAAGGAACATTAGCTATTAAGTTTAATTTGGATTTTTAGGGTATATATATTATTAATAAAATTAAAATAAATAATTTATATTTATTTAATCTTTATATAACTTAAATTGATTTATAATTTAAATATAGCTTAAGTAAAGGTTTTAATTATGATAAAGAAATCAATTTTTAGAGAATATGATATAAGAGGAATTTTTGAAAAAGAATTAAATGAGCAAAGTGTTAAACTGATAGGGTATTTCTTAGGAAAGAAAATAGGAAAATCTAAAGTAGTATCGATTGGTTACGATGCACGTTCGCATTCACCAGTGCTAAGAGACTATTTAACCTCTGGTTTAAATGCAGCTGGTTGCCAAGTCTTAGACATGGGCTTGGTTGCGACACCTGTAAACTATTATTCAAATTACATTGAGTTTAGTGGTCAGATGCCAGATGCTTCGGTTATGATTACGGGTTCACATAACCCTTCAGAGTACAATGGTTTTAAAATTACGGTGGGTCAAGCCCCTTTCTTTGGGGAAGATATTTATGCTTTGGGAGATGAAATTATTGCGCATCAAGAGATTGAAATTCCAGACAATGTGGATAATACTAAAATTGATGTTAAAACGCCTTATATCAATTTTATGGTCAAGGAGTTTGCCCCTCTTAAAGGGATGAAAACAAAGATGGTTTTAGATGGAGGAAATGGGGTGGTCGATACGGTTATCTCATCTATCTTTGATATTTTGGAGTTGGATTATGAAGGCTTATATCTTGAACCAGATGGTACTTTCCCTAATCATCATCCAGATCCATCTGTGGAAAAAAATTTGCTGGATGTTAAAGAAGCATTAGCAAAAGGTAAAGACATTGCTTTTGCCTATGATGGGGATGCTGATAGAATTGCTGTACTAACGCATAAACATAATATCAAAGGCGATCAAATGGCACTTTTGTATGCAATGAAGATGGATAATCCTATTGTTATTGGTGAGGTAAAATGTTCTCAGGTGATGTATGATGAGTTGGAGCGTCGTGGGGCGACAGCCATTATGTACAAAACTGGGCATTCAAACTTAAAAGTAAAAATGAAAGAGACAGGGGCTGACTTGGCATGTGAAGTGAGTGGCCATATCTTTTTTAAGCATCGTTATTTTGGTTATGATGATGCCATTTATGCAACCTTGCGTATGTTAGAGCTAATTAATGATGGTATTAATCTTGATGATGAGATTGATGCCTTACCAGCAGTATTTTCAACCGAAGAGATTAAAGTAGAAACGACTGAAGAAGAGAAGTTTTTACTCATTGATAAAGTCAAAGAACTGCTTAAAGACCCAGCAGTTGACTTCCCAAAAATCGTGGATATTATAGAGGTAGATGGGGTACGAATTAACTTTGAAAAGGGTTGGGGTTTAGTACGTGCGAGTAATACTACGCCTGTACTGGTTACACGCTTTGAGTCGGTAGATGAGCATTTGGTAAAGGTTTATGAGACGAGTGTCAATAAGCTTATTGTCAAAGCACAGAAGGCATTATGATGCAGACCAAATTATATTTTGATACTACTAATATTAAGAAAGAGAACAGAGATATCTTGTTTGAGGCAATTGAAGAAGAGTCTAAGCAGATTGGCTATTATAAGCTTCCTGATCAAGATATTGGTGAAATTTTAGCCTATGTAGATGGTTTTGATGAGAAGATTGAACACATTGTGGTACTTGGTATTGGAGGAAGTTCTTTAGGTGCTAAGGCGATTGATGAGTTTTTAAAACCTGTTAAGAAACCCAAGCGACAACTACATTTCTTTGAGAGTACGGATCCCATTAACATTGCATCGAATCTATCTGCGATTGATATGGACAAAGCACATTTTTTGATTATCTCTAAATCGGGAGGAACGGTTGAAACAATTTCTATTTTTAAATATATTTTTGCTCCTAGACCCGATAAAGCGAACTATACTTTTATTACGGATAAAGATTCAAATCTAGATAAATTTGCACAAGACTTAGGGTCGAAAGTTTTCTATTTACCAGAGAATGTAGGAGGAAGATTTTCAGTGCTTTCGGTGGTGGGTCTTTTGCCACTGGCATTAGTAGGTGTAGAGATAAGTGGATTATTAAAAGGAGCAAAAGAGGTTAAAGAGAGCTTTTTTGAAAATGGGTATCTGCATACTTCATTGATTGAAAAAGCCATTTTCTATGCTAAGCATCACAGTACTTATAATATTAATTGTTTGTTTGCTTATTCGGATACATTAAAATATTTTTCTGAATGGTACGTGCAACTTTGGGGTGAAAGTTTAGGAAAAGAGCAACGTAACAGTACATTTAATGTGGGCATGACCCCCATTGGGCTGATTGGTCCTAAAGATCAGCACTCTTTTTTACAGCTTATTATGGAAGGCACACGCGATAAATCGGTGACCTTTATTAAGATAAAAGATTTTGAATATGAGATGTATATCCCTCCTGTTACCTTACCTTATTTAGAAGCATTAGACAATGTAAATGGGGTGGCTTTTCACGAATTGATTCATTTACAATGTAACTCGGTGATGGAGTCTTTACACAATAAAGGAGATATTCCTTTAGATGAAATTGTAATAGATCAAGTGAATGAAGAGAGCATTGGGGGTTTGATGTATTACTACGAACTTCTGACCTCTTTGGTAGGAGAGTTAATAGATGTGAACACTTATGACCAACCTGGTGTTGAAGAGGGAAAAATTATTTTAAAGAAAAAACTTAAAAACTAACAGTTTTAAAAAATAAATTATAAAATTAAAAGGCATAATATGACAATAGATACACTGATATATGAAGATAAAACATGGCACATAGAAGAGAATATTGTAGATAAGGGTAGTACCGATGTTGTCTTTATTTTTGGAGACAGAGAGACTATTAAAAATAAAGAATATTTAGATGTTTTACAAAATAATTATCCAAATTCTCAGATTGTTGGTTGTTCATCCAGTGGTAATATTTTGGGAGAAGAGATTAGTTCAGCAGGACTTGTTGGAACAGCTGTTTCATTGGATAACGGGCATGTTAAAATATCAACAAAAGAGTTTAGTAGTGAAGATGACCAACAGTTACTTACAAAAGAATTGGTTCAAGCACTTCCACAAGAGAATTTAAAACATATTTTTGTTTTATCTGATGGACTAAATATGAATGGGTCTTTTTTAGCACAAGGGATTAATGAAGCAGTTGATAATCAAGTTTCCAGTACAGGTGGGTTGGCTGGTGATGGGACAAATTTTGAAGAGACATGGGTTGTTGCAAACAATGAGATAAGTCAAAATAGAGTGGTTATCGTTGGCTTTTATGGTCAAAGTGTTATGGTAGAAACAGGTTGTTATGCAGGGTGGGATGAATTTGGTATTTTTAGAAATGTGAGTAAATCAACGAACAATGTTGTGTATGAAATTGATGGTGAACCAGCCTTAGACCTTTATAAAAAATATTTGGGTGTTTATGCTAAAGATTTACCTGGATCTGCTTTAAACTTTCCTGTTTCTATTAAAAAAAATAATGATGACGACCCAATTATACGCACTATTTTAGCTGTTGATGAAGAGGAAAAGTCTTTAACTTTTGCTGGAGATGTTCCTGAAGGATATTTAGCAAGATTAATGAAAACAAATATTGATGGACTCATATATGGTTCGGAAATGGCAGCCAAACAGATAAAAAAAGTTAATAATAAAACAGCTTTAGGTTTGGTGGTCTCTTGTGTGGGTCGACGACTTGTTTTAAAACAGTTGACTGATGAAGAGTTAGAGAGTATTGGCGAGACCTTAGGTGAGAATGTACAATTGGTTGGTTTTTACTCTTATGGTGAGTTAGCAGCATTTTCAAGTGAATTGAGTACTTGTTCTTTACACAATCAAACCATGACCTTAACAGTTATTTATGAGGAAGGATAATGAACCGTCTTTTAAAACGACAACTTAAACAGGTTTATGGTAAAGAGTTTAACTTCAATGGATTAGATGATTTAGCACAAAAACTCATTACGCGTGTGGATGATGCTTATGATGATTTAGATACTGAAAAAACTTTTTTAGAGAATACTATTAGAACCAATACCGAAGAGTTAACAGAAGCATATGAGACCATTGAGAAGCATAATTTAAGACTGAAAGATGAAATTGTAGAAAAAAAATTAACTTTTGAACAATATTTAGATGCGATTGATGCAAGTTATTTGGTCTCAAAAAGTGATAAAAATGGAATTATTACGTATGTCAATGACCAATTTGTTGAGACATCAGGATTTAGCCGAGAAGAGCTTATCGGTTCTCCTCATAATATTGTTCGTCATCCCCAAACTGATGCTGAAATTTTTAAGAATCTTTGGCAAACCTTGCATCAGAATAAAATTTGGCGAGGTCAAATTAGAAACAGAATGAAGCAGGGAGGAAGTTATTATGTTTATGCAACGATATTTCCTCTTGTCGATAACAGTGGTAATGTTTTGGAGTATATTGCTGTACGTAATGACATTACTAAACGTGTTGAAGCCGAAAGAAGACTCAAAAAAGAGCAACAATATAATAAAATGCTTTTTAATGACCAAGAGAATATTGTTTTTACAGCTAATCGAAAAGGTATCTTAGAAGCCAATCAAAAATTTCTTGAAACATTTGGTTTTCAGTCGGTTAAAGCTTTTAGAGAAAAATATAATTGTATTTGTGAACTTTTTATTGAAAAAGAGGGTTATGTTAAAGCCACTACCTCAGAAAAACATTGGACTGAAGATATTTTTGATTTACCTGAGAAACAGCATAAAGTTTTAGTCAAAGATGTTTATGGTCTTGAACGTATTTTTACCGTTAATTTAAAGTCGGTAGCGTTTGATGATGAAAATTTTGTGATTGCCAGTTTTACAGATATTACGGAGTTGGAGTATGCACGTGAGATGGCTGAAGCGTCCGAAAAAGCAAAATCGGAATTTATGGCAAACATGAGTCATGAGATTCGTACTCCCATGAATGGAATTGTTGGATTTACAAATTTATTGTCTAAAAGTAATTTAACCCCAAAACAGCGACAGTTTACACAGTATATTCAAGGTTCAACTTCTATTTTGCTTCAGATTGTGAATGATATTTTAGATTTTTCAAAAATAGAAAGTGGACACCTTAGTTTGGATTTAGTCGAAACCAATCCATTTATAGATATACGTAACTCCATGCATATTTTTAAAGCTCAAGCAGCTCAAAAAGAGATTTCTTTTATTATTAATATTGATTCAGCAATTAGTGAATGTTTACTTATGGACAGATTACGTGTAATACAAATTTTGACAAATTTAATTAATAATGCTATTAAATTTACCCCAAAAAATGGAACGGTTGAATTTTGTTTACGTTCATTGGAGAAAATCAAAGATAAAGAACGCATTCTTTTTTCTGTTAAAGATACAGGGATTGGTATTCCTAAAGTACGACAAGAGAGTATTTTTAAATCTTTTATTCAGGCAGATAATAGTACAACACGTAATTTTGGAGGAACAGGATTGGGCTTAAGTATAGGTTCTTCTCTTTGTGAACTGATGGGTTCGAGGTTACAATTGGAAAGTACAGAGGGAAAAGGGAGTCGTTTTTTCTTCGAACTTGAACTTGAAATTTCAGAAACAGATTCAACTTTAGCCAATCAAATTAAATATAATCCCATTTATGTATTGGATTATGAGGGTAAAATTTATGAGGATGTGATTACCCAATTAAAACATTTTAAACTAGAGGTCATCGCCTGTTCTTTTGAGGAACTTTTTTACAATGAAGTCAATGAAGATAATATTATAGTGAGTTTTAATCATAGGCAATATAAAGGACTATCTAGGATTTCCTCTAAGATAATTTTAATTGATGAATCAAATGAAGCACATCATCTAGCCAATGAAGAGAATATTTTGTATCACATAGGCATGTATGATGAAACACCTTCAATACTCTATAATGCTATTTTAGATTATAATGTACAAGGGGATATAGAAGAGAATACAATAGAAAAAGAAGTACTTGGTTTAAATATATTAGTGGCTGAAGATTACCCTCTAAATCGTATTTTGATTGAAGAGATGCTAAGTGAGTACGGGATTAACCCTGACTTTGCATTTAATGGTCAAGAAGCCATAGAGTATGTTAAGTTAAAAAAATATGATATGGTCTTTATGGACATTAACATGCCTGTTATGAACGGTACAGATGCGACCAAAGCTATAAGAGATGCAGGTATTGATGTTCCGATAATTGCTTTAACAGCCAATGCCTTAGAGGGGGATAGAGAACGCTATTTATCACAAGGCATGGACAACTATATTTCTAAACCTATTGATCCAGAAGAGTTAAATATTTTATTAAAAAAGTATAAAAATTTACACAAAGAGAATCAAAAAGGAGAACTTATTATGAAAGATAATATCATGAATGAAAAAGAATTAAACATAGATGTTTTTGTCGCATCACTCTTAGAAGCAAAAGCCTCATTACAATTTAGTATACCTATTATTATTCGTCTCTTTGAAAGTTTTTTAACAAACTCTTTAGATAATGTTGATGGGCTTATTGCTGCAGAAAAAGAGGGAGACAAAGAGAATCTTTATCAAAAAGCTCATGCCTTACGTGGAACTAGCATGTCTTTAAAGTTTAATAACATTAGTGAACTATGTAAGACCATAGAGTACAGTGCTTTAGATAAAAAAGAGATAGATTATGTTTCGTTGATTGGAGAAGTAGAAAAGGAAATGAGATTTATTGAAGCAAATCATAAAAAAATTATTGAGGTATTACTCTCGAGATCCCTATAAAAGAGTAATAAATATTATTAATAATTCTTATATAAGGTTAATTAAATATAATGTTGTCACATTAACTTCACAATTAAAGGAAAGTAATATGAAAACATACTTATTAACACCTTTTGTTTCTTTGATTTTTATTGCTTGTGGAGGAGGAAGTGATGAAACTTCTTCTAAAACAGCAATGACTAGCATGATAAACCCTTCAATGAAAACGTTAAACATGTCTGTAAACAATATGGGACATACCATAGAAGAAAAATTTAATAATTATCTTATTAAAGTAGGCACTTCGGTGGTGCTTGATGATGCACAAGAGACCTCTAAAAGTACCATCGCTGTTTATGGCACAATAAATAATCTTCCAACCAACGCTCTTCTAAAATTAAATACCAATTATCTTAACAGTGATATTCGTGTACTGGTATTTGAAAACAATCAATTAGTAGGTCAAAGTGCGTTGTTTACTGTAAGCAGTACCAATCCCATCAATTTTGGGGAAATTACCATTAAATAAGGAAATGATTTAGATGAAAAAGATATTAATTGGAATTGTTTTTTTATTGAACTTTTCTTTTGCAGAAACAATCACCTTGCAAAAGGGTTGGAATTTAGTTGGGATTAATGCACCACTAAGCCTAGAAGAGCTTAAAACACAAATTGGGTTAGAGAACCTTTTGGTAATACAAGGAAAAACAAAAACCTATCAAAAGCACTATGTGGATAATGGAACAGCATTTTTAAATGATTTTGAAGCCTTTGAAACAGGTAAAGGGTATTGGGTACAAGTTGATTCAGCAACAACACTTAACTACACCGAAGTTGAAAATCAAACCAGCAGTTATACTAAAGTTTTAGAAGAGGGTTGGAATCTTATTAATGCTCCTGTGGAGATAACACTCTCTGAACTGATAGCTCAAATAGGAGAAGAGAATTTATTGCTTATACAAGGGGCGAATCAGACTTATCAACGTGCTTATGCTTTAGGGGGAAATGCGCAGTTAAATGACCTTAAATCACTCTCTTCAACGGGTGCTTATTGGGTTCAAGTGGCTTCTTCTGTTGATTTGGAGTTTGTTTTTAATATGGATAAATTGGCTGTTGATAATTTAGGCAATGCACTGGTAAAAAATATGGAGATTGATGGTCAAGACTATACCGTAAAAGTTTATACCAATGTTATTCCAAGTGAAGAGACCAGTTTCAGTACCATTGCCATTTCTGGAACGATTAATGGAGTTAATACCACGAGTACTTTTAAGTTGAACGCTACGTATGCTTTAACCTCAAACTTTATGGTGAAGGTATTCAATGCACAAAACGAAGAAGTTGCTAAAAGTAATCATGTTAAATACCTAACTTCTCCCATAAATTTTGCTGCGATTACGTTTGAGGTAGAGAGCAGTGATGAAGTGGAGGAGGTACGCAATGCACAATTCCAAGGCGTGAATGTATTTTCTACAGCATTGAGTTTTAATGATTATGGATTAGAGAGCATGAGTGACAGTGACTTTAACGATTTAAGTATTGAAAATAAACGGCTCTTAGCATCAAAACTACTTTCGGTACTTTTTTATGGTTTGCCAAAAACTGATTTAGATATTTTAATTAACTCTGGAACATTCATCTCAACCATTCAAGCAAAACTTGCCACGCCCAACACAGATTTGAAATCTACCGAAGAGAATATCGAAGATAAAGATTACAATTGGAGTGAACGTAATGAAAATAGAGAGAAAATTTTAGCCAGACTTTTTAAATTGGGTATTGGAAAAGAGTATTTTAATCGTTGGGCTGCTTATGTCTTGACACAAAACATTATGTTTTCTCCTGCGAATGAGTTGGAAACGGTAGATGCTTCAGAGATACTCAATGTCTATAACCGTTTGGTGATGCTTATGGATGATGACTACTCCATACAAATGATTACCTATTTACATATGACCAGTGATGACAACTGGAAACGTTTTAGAAGTCCAGAAGATAATGGTAGAGAGATGTTAGAAATTTTCTTATTGGATTTTGACGATGCACATGTTCCAAAAGCTGGAATTGCTTTACAAAATTGGCGACTTAACAGAAGTGACAATGAGTTGGTGATTGGTCTCAATCAAAATGATGTCCCTCAAGAACTTTTTGGAACAACGGTCACCACAGGCTTTGATTTTTACCGTGAATTGGTAAAGAGTGATGACTTTACTAAGGGGGTGACCAGCCGATTGGTTGAACGCTATTTCTCCGAAAGAAGTGCTGCGAAAAAAGCAGAGATGATAACCCTGATTGTGGACTCAAATCCTGATAGCTTTAAAGATATTTTACTGCAAATTGTGTTTTCAAAAGAGTTTTTATTGCATACGAGTAAAGTAAAAACCATTGAAGAAGCTACTTTTCCTATTATGAAGGCTATCTCTTTCTTTGACAGACTAAACTTTTTTCCTTACCTGCGTGAATACATGGACAACATGCATCAAAGTCCACTCTCTTATAAACTAGGAAGAGACAATAGCGTTCCTGTAGACACACTCTCTTTTGCATACTATTATTATTTTCTTCGTCAATATGTCATGACAGATACTCAAAGCAATGTATTGAATGAGTGGGATGGAGGCTGGAAACTGGAGTTTATTGATAAAAGCATTGCGAATACCTCAACGGTTAAGGGGCTAATTAATCATGTGTTCCTCTCCGTTGTTGCACGTGAGGCAACACAAGAGGAGCTTTTACTTTTAAGTAACTATGCCATTAATGAGGCACGTGGAACGTATGATGATATGAATACCTATAATGACCGAGAAGGGGTAACCCAAATCGTGATGGAGTATCTTTCAAGATTAACAGAAATCTATACATTTAAAAAGATTGAGGAGTAGACCATGAAAAGAAGAGTATTTTTAAAAGGATTAAGTCTTATAACAATGTCTGCCTTATTTCCAAGTTTGACCAATGCTTCAACAGCTGTCGATTTGTCTTCGGTAGAGTTTAGTTCAAGTATTTTTAATACGAATGAAGCGCAAACCATTATGATTTATCTTTATGGGGGTGCTTCTGAATTGGGAGGAAACCTTAGCAATTTAGATGAGGTTCAAGAGAAGAGTCAAAATCCATACGACTTAAGCCGAGTGACCAAAACCAGCAATAATTTTTGGCAACAAGCAGGTGGTGAAGCCATGGAACGTATGTTGGCCAATGGTGATATGAATGTTTTTAGAACTTGTTATCGAAAAGACCATGAAACCCGTGCTCATGGTATTTGTACTTCTGAAAATCAACGAGGTTTACTTGATGTAGATGACCCAAGTTACGGTGCTGGTATTTTTTCTACCTTAGGAAAAGTGTTGGCAAATTCAGGGTCAATTAACGCTGAAACAATTTTACCATTTTTAACCATGGAGGGAGAGTCAGGACTCTTCTCTACTGGTCCTTTTAATGTGGAAGCCTATTTACGTCCTGCAGGATTTAATGAAAACTTATCAAACCCTTATGAAAGAGACCTTAATGGAAAATACCATTTACATACCAATGATGAATGGAGTCAAAGTCCAAGACCTTCTGACCCACAAATATCGGTAGAGATGGATGCCTTAGCCAAGCGTTTAAATGAACATGCACCTATTCAAAATGCTTTTAATAAACGGACTACCTTAGACAGTTTTATGCAAGAGCAAAATGAAGTAGTACTGCCTGATGGAATAGAGTACCCTGATACGACATTTGGCAAAAAAATGAAAGCTACCATCAATGTGCTTATAGGAAACCCTGATACCAGAGTGGTCTCTGTGGGGGGTGGTGGTTTAGGAGGATGGGATGACCATTCGGACGCGATAAGTGAATACAGTGATAGAATGACTGACCTTATGAATGCCATTGAGGTTTCTCTTGAGCATTTAGCAGCCAAAGAGAAGCGTAATGTTAATATTATTGTCTTTTCTGAATTTGGAAGAAATGTGAATCTAAATGACTCTGAAGGATGGGATCATGGAAACAATCAAAATGTCTTTATTTTTGGTGGTCAACAATATTTTAATCATGTGGGCATAGTGGGTGAAACACAACTTGAACCCATTCAAGATAATAATAGACTCTATACCCAACCTAAAGATGACTCCTATACTTTTGAACCCTATGCTGTTGCTGCAACCATCTATAAAATGTATGGCGTAACCAATCCAGAGGTACTTACTAAAGGTTATGGTGCGATAGATGGAGGATTGTTTAAGTAACGATTTTAAGCCTAAAGTTCACAAAGAATGGCTGACCTAATATAGTCTAAACGGTAAAAATAGATTAATGGTCGCTCTTTTCGAAGGTATTTGGCTTTATCCATGTCAATAGGGTTTTCGGCTAAAGAGAGCCATGCCAGTTTAGGAAGTGTTTTAACTGGTGTAAAATTGACTATCTTGTTGAAGGTTAAATCTAAAAAGACAATCTCTTTAGTTTTATTTAGAGGAGAGATATCTTCTATTTGATTGGTATTTAAGACAACTTTTTTTAATTTTTTTAATCCTGAAATCCCATTTAAATTTTTTATTTTATTGTTTGCAGCAAAAAGGTATTTTAATTTATGAAAGTTATGTAAGACAGAGATGTCTTCTATTTGGTTATGGGTAATAGAAAGCTTTTTGAGATGAGAAAAGTGTTTGAGCATGGAGAGGTCTATTAGTTTGTTTGATGAAAGTGCCAAACTTCTTATGTGGGTAATTTCTAAAAGTTCTTGGGGTAACTCTGTTAGCCCTAAGCCTCTTAGGTCAACATGATTGAGCTCTAACTCTTTGGTTCTAGCAATTCGCTCTAAGGCTATACTCTTCATGGTTAAAGTTTAAGTTCTTTCTTTGTGTACTTTAAAACAGCACCATCATCATCTGCAAAATAAACATTGCCTTTATTGTCAAAAGTGATTCCTTCTTGTGCAAATTTTGGCAGTTTAATTTTTTTAAGAATTTTTTCTCTTTTTAAATCATAGATATAAAGTTTATCTTTATTGTCTGAAACTACATAAAACTTTTTTTCATGAAATTCTAAACCAGCAGAGTCAATAATACCATGCTCAATTGTTTTGATAACTTTGGCGTAGTTTGCTCCTCTTTTAACGATTAATAATTTAGAGTCTTTCTTTTTTTTAGCTTGAATAGAGAGATAATAAACATCATCAATTTTAGCAATACCTTCAATACCAGCTTTTTTGGAGAGTTTAAAATCTTTGCCTTTGAGCTTTAGTTTTTTACTCTTTAATGTTTTACGATTGACTTTAAGTATTGCACCATCTTCTACAGCAAAAATAAATTCTTCGGCTTCACACACCACACCTTCTAGGTCGTATTTCCCAAGTTTATGTTCAAAAATTATTTTACCTGTCAAAGAGAGTTCGTAAAAAGTTCCTTCATCGTTGGCAACAACCAGTGTGTTTGAGTCTTCGCAAAATGAAATACCTGAGGCTTCTGGAATTTTGGCAATAACATTGTTAGCTTCACTGTCAGAACAAGCCACAAAAGTTAAAAAGATTAAAAGGAGTAGGCTAGGGTTTTTAAATTTTATTGGCATTGTTTGTTTCTCTTTCTTTTACTAAATCTACTTTATAAGCAATTTTAAATTCAAGCAGGGCATCTTCTAAAAACTCCATCAGTCCAGCTTCTGTTTTTTCACCAATGAGGGGTTCAACTAACACTTCGTCATCAGCACCTAAAAAGTAAACGGTAGGGGTACCATTAGGTTGCATAAGACCATCAGGAAGTTGCTCTCCAAGGTAGATTTTTTTGAAATAAAAATAGTTACTTATAAGCTTATGAGGTTTTTCCAGTTGCATTGTCTCTTCAAGTTTGTCACAAGAAGGGCAAGAGGGTTGGCTTACAAAAAGCATGGTAATTTTCTCAGGTACTTTTAGTACTTCTGTTTTCTCTTCTTCAGGAGCAAAACAGGCGAAGAGAAAAAAGAGTATTATTCCAAAAAGTAAGTATTTCAAAAAATGAGACATCAGGCTTTCCTTTATTGATGATATTGTATCTAAATCTTCGTTAGAGATTTTAGAATAGCCCATTTACTTTGGGCTTAACTCTGTTATAATCTTGCATGAAATTTTACCGTATTTACCTAGAACTTACCAATGTTTGTGGACTTCGTTGTTCCTTTTGTCCAACCAAAGAGCTACCTAATACCACGATGGATTTAGAATTTTTTGAGTCCATTGTTGCAGAGGCAAAAGCTTTTACCAAAGAGATAGCTTGTCATGTGGTGGGAGACCCTTTGACGTTACCAAACTTAAGTAAGTATTTAGATATTATTCATAAGCATAAACTCAAAGCCATGTTAACCACTTCGGGTTATTTTATGAAAAAACACTCTTTTGAAACCCTGTTCCATCCAGCTGTCAAACAGATAAATGTGTCACTGAATGCTTTTAATAAAAATGATACGAGCATCAGTTTTGAACAGTACATGCAACCCATTTTAAAGCTTTGTCATGAAAAAATAGAACAAGAAAAAGAGCTGTTTATAAATTTACGCATGTGGAATTTAGATGAAGCAATGTCAGAAGAGAAGTTTAACAGAGAACTTTTTGATATCTTAGAAGAAGCATTTTCTGTAAAGCTAGATTTAAAAACTTTAAATCCTAAAGAGAAAAAAAGCATTCGTTTAGACAATAAGGTACTTCTACATTTTGACAACTATTTTGAATGGCCTTCACTTAAAAATAAAAATTATGGTCACGGAACTTGCCAAGGGTTAAGTTCTCATATAGGTATTTTGGCCAATGGCGATGTGATTCCCTGCTGTTTAGACAATGAGGCTGTTATGAAATTGGGCAATGTAAAAGAAGCATCTCTAAAAGAGATACTCCATGAAAAACGTGCTACAGATATGAGAGAGGGCTTTAAAGTCGGAGAGTGTAGCGAAGAGATGTGTTTGAAGTGTTCGTATAAAGATAGGTTTAAGTAAAACTGCTAGAATACTTTTATGAATAAAAAAGCACTATTACTACTAAATATGGGTGGTCCCAATAACGTCGATGAAGTTCAAATGTTTTTACATAACATGTTTTCTGATAAAAATATTTTGACCATGGACCGATACACACGCGCGTTGATTAGAGAAATTATTATTCTCAATCGTATTGATGAAGTGAAAGAGAATTTCATGGAACATTTAGGGGGGAAATCGCCTCTACCTGCTTTGACCTATCAAGTTGTAGAAAAGCTCAATGCCAAGCTTGAGATGAAAGTTGCTCCTGCCATGCGTTATGTGCCTCCTTTTGCGACGGATGCGTTAATACAGTTTCAAAAAGATGGGGTTGAAGAGTTGGTGTTATTTCCGATGTATCCACAATACTCTACTACCACAACACTTTCTTCATTAGAAGACATAGAAGCACGTTGTGAAGCATTGGCGTATGCACCGAAGATTACGGTGATTGACCCTTATTATGATGATTTTGAGTACATTGAGATGTGTGCCAATAAAATTATGGAAGCTTTTGGGGATAAAGATACCCAAGAGTATGATTTGTTGCTTTCAGCACATGGATTGCCCATGAGCATCATAAAAGCTGGTGACCCCTATCAGAACCAAGTAGAGGGCAATGTTTCAGCACTGCGTATCTATTTTCATGAACGTGGTATTAAGTTTAACAACATTAAGTTGGTCTACCAGTCAAAAGTAGGTTCTGCTGCATGGTTAGAGCCAAATTTGGTGGATGTATTGCGTAATCCTTACCACCGAAAAGTGCTGATTTATCCTTTGGCTTTTACCATTGACAACTCTGAAACGGTCTATGAACTTGATATTGAACACCGAGAAATAGCTGATAAAATTAAGTATGATGACTATAGAGTGGCAAAATGTTTTAATGATGATGATGCGTTTATAGATTTTATTGTTAAAAAGGTCAATGCCCTTTAATGCAAACGATAGAAAATGCTTTTGTTGGAAACTATGAGGTTAAAAAATCAAAATTCATTGCCCATTTAGTGCCTATAAGTGAGTATGAAGGGTTACAAGAGAAGCTAAAAGCCCAACACCCAAAAGCACGACATGTGGTTTATGCTTTACGTTATCTCAATGAGTTTGACCAAATAGTTGAAAATTTTTCAGATGATGAAGAACCCAAAGGAGCAGCTGGTGTACCATCGCTCAATGTACTTAGAGGAGAAGAGCTTATCAATGTGGCTGTGCTAATTGTTCGTTATTTTGGAGGAACAAAATTGGGCATTGGTGGCATGGCAAGAGCCTATGCCTCGGCTGTCAAAGAGGTGGTGTCATTGTCCGATAGGATAAGGTATGAAAAAGAGTTTGTTTATGGTTTTGATACCTCTTATTCAGACGTTCAAAAACGTGAGTACCTTCTGAATAAATTAGAGATTTTTCAGGTTGAACGAGATTTTTTAGGGGACAAAGTCGCGTGGAAGATTAAAGCTTCCAAAGAAAAGTTAGAAGAGCTTAAAGTGCTTCTAACCAAATCTTAACATCGGCATCTGAAGGCATTTTCCAGTCGGCTCTTGGGCTAAGAGAGATACTTCCTACTTTGGGCCCATCGGGCATACATGAGCGTTTGAACTGTTGGGTAAAGAAACGCCAAATAAACTTTTTAAGCCATTTTTTGATGGTCTCCTCCTCATAATTATCAAAAGCATGGTTGGCTAAGAAGAGAATCTTTTTTGGGGTTGCTCCATATTTTATAAAGTGATAAAGAAAAAAGTCATGCAGTTCATAGGGCCCAATAATAGATTCGGTCTCTTGAACAATGCTATCTTGGTCATGAGGAAGCAGTTCTGGGCTTATGGGTGTGGCTAAAATGTCGTCAATAATAGGGGCTATTTTCTCATTTTGTTTAAACGATTCGATAACGTACTGAATGAGTGTCTTAGGAATTCCAGAATTAAGTGCATACATGCTCATGTGGTCACCATTGTAAGTAGACCAACCAAGGGCGATTTCACTTAAATCTCCTGTACCAATGACCAAGCCACCTTCACGGTTAGCCGTGTTCATAAGTATACTGGTTCTGGCTCGTGCTTGAACATTTTCGTACGTGACGGAAAGGTCTTCAACCTCATGCCCGATGGCTTCAAATTCGGTAAGGGCTAGTTTGCTAATGTCTACTTCTCTTAGCGTTACCTCTAAGGCTTGACAAAGCTCTATGGCATTGTTTTTGGTTCGGCTGGTTGTTCCAAACCCAGGCATGGTAATGGCAATAATATTTTGAGTTTTCCATTGCATGAGTTCAAAAGCTTTGTGGGTGGAGAGTAGGGCAAGGGTAGAGTCAAGTCCTCCAGAGATGCCAATGATGGCTTTTTCTATGTGAGCATGTTGCATTCGTTTAATGAGGGCATGGGCTTGGATGTTAATTATCTCATCGCATCGGATTTGTTTTTCTTGAAATTTAGACGGCACAAAAGGAGTGGAGGATACAAAGCGTTGAAGGGTTTTTATTGTAACGGTTTCTTCGAGGTAGATGGTTCTAAAAGGTGTCATGGAAGTATCGGTATAGCTGGACTCATTCATGCGTAACCAATTGAGTCGTTGTAAATCTAAATCGGCTGTGATAAGATGGCTTGTAAGCCTAAAGCGTTCATTTTGAATAAGCGTTGAGCCATATTCTGCAATGAGTGCTTGACCTCCATACACCGTGTCGGTGGTGGATTCTCCAACGCCTGATGAGGTGTAAACATAGGCTGACATACATCTTGCACTTTGAGTACGTACCAACTCTTCACGGTAGTGAGCCTTTCCAATGAGTTCATTACTAGCAGAGAGATTAAAGAGAAGATTTGCTCCATTAATCGCCATTTGATTGCTAGGTGGGGTAATGGTCCAAAGGTCTTCACAAATTTCTACCCCAAATAGAATCTCATTTTGGGCTTTAAAGAGTAAATCTGTACCAAAAGGAAGGGGTGTGTTAAAAAGAGTAATGGTTTCATTTTGAATGTTAATGCCTGAATTAAATTGACGTTTCTCATAAAACTCTTTTTTGTTAGGCAAGTAAGATTTTGGAACAACTCCTAAAATTTCACCATTTTGAAAAACAATGGCTGTATTGTAGAGTCGGTTGTTATGAAGCAGTGCAAAACCTATAATGGCAACAGTGTTGATGGCTTTGGCATCAAGCAGAAGTGAAGCTAGGGCATCATACTGTTTTTGAATAAGGGTTTGATTTAAAAAAAGGTCAGAAGCTGTATAGCTTGTTAGGGTGAGTTCTGGAAATACAATAACAGCTACTTGTTTTTGGTAGGCCTCTGTAAGCAGTTTTAAAACTTCGTTGGCATTTTCTTTAGGGTTGGCAACAATGGTTTTGTTAACAGCTGCAGCAATTCGGTGAAATCCATGCATCAATAATCCTTATAAAATATAGGTGCTTATTGTAACAAAAAATTGGGTTAGCCTATTGAATAATAAAGATTTTATTTAAGTATTTTATTTTACGAGGTGAAAGAATTTGGATGGGATTCCACAGTAGTTTAGTGTATATTTTACCTTTACTAATGGTATAAGTACCTTTTTTAGGAAAAGCTTTTCCCCAAGATTGCTTTTTTTTCAAAATTTCTAACAGTTTAGAAGATTTTAATTCAGAAGGTGAAAGGCTATCTGTTTTGTTTGTAAAGAGATGATGGTATTTTCCATCTTTAGTTAACAGTAAAAAGTAATAAGAATCCCCAAGTCTATCAGTTCTATAAACTTTATTGTATGAGGGTTTAACCCCCTCAATAGTAGCAGAATTTAAAGACGTAGTTGATAATATAATTAGCGTTAATAATAATGTTTTCATGCCCTAATTATAACAGGTATTCTAAATTAACTTAGAGTAAAGTTAGAGTAGAAATAAAAATTAATACTTAAGTTGTTTTTTATAGTTAAGAGATATTTTTACTTGAATTAGCAATATTCTTATAGAACAATTATCAATAAATTATAATAATTTGGTAAAATTAAATCACATTTGGAGAGGGTTCACCAAAGTAATAACCTTGTGAATAGTCAGCTCCAAGTGCTTTTACCGTTTCATAAACTTCTTTATTATGGACATATTCGGTAATGGTTTTTTTACCAAGTTTTTTAGAAAATGAAATAATGGCTTCGGTAATAATGGCTGCATTTTTATCTTTGGTAATATTTTTGATAAGGCTACCATCTATTTTAATAAAGTCAGCGTTAATATTGATAATGTGCTCAAAGTTGGCATAGCCTGAACCAAAGTCATCAATGGCAATTTTTGAACCATATTTTTGTACCTCCTCAATGAAGTCATTAATTATTTTATAATCAGAAACTTCTTCTGATTCTGTAATTTCAAAAATTATATTGTGTGAGTTTGGATAATTGTTCAGTTTTTTATAAATAAATTGGGTAATGTCTTCGGAAAGAATATCATCAATAGTAAGATTAATGGAAAATTGTATGTCATTCATGTTCTTGAATGTTTTTAGTGCTTTTGCAACAACAATTTTAGTAATTTGAGGATATAGTTTAGCTTTTTGTGCAATTTCTAAAAGTGTAAGGGTTGAGACGGTTAAGCCTTCATTATCTAGCATTCGTACAAGCGTTTCATATTTGACAATTTTTTCTGTTTTATTATCTACAATACCTTGATAGTAGGTGGTAATACGATTTTCATCTATGGCTTCTTTAATTTTTTTAATCCACTCTATATTTTGTGCATAGTCTTCACTTTTACGCATGGTATGATCAAAAATTAAAAATTTCTTTTGTTGCTCTTGTGCTTTCTTTCGTGCAATATTGGCATATAAAATCAAATTTTGATAGTTGTCATGGGTATAGTACGTTGCCACTCCTCCTGTGATGGAAATGTTGATACGGTTTTGATTTTTAATATTGATGCTTGAAATATTTTGTTCGATATGAGTAAAAAGTTCTGTAAAAAAGGTATGAAAATTTTTATTGGAAAGTTGTTCCTCTTGAAAAAGTAAAATAAATTGGTCTCCTTGCAATCGATAGAGTTGGAAGGCTTCGAGTCTTTTGAATTTTTTAAGAGTATCAGCTAACTTAACAATAACAGAGTCTCCAATATCTGAACCATAAAAATCATTAAAGCCTGAAAAATTATCGATGTTTAAATAAAATAAAATGGGTTTTACAGCTACTTTTAAATCGACTAGTAGTTGATTTCTATTGGGTAAACTTGTTAAGAGATCTGTGCGTTGTTTTTTAATCTCCTCTTTACTTTTTTCTAATTCTGTAATGTCATGTCGAACACCTATGTACTCTAAAATGTTGTTATCAGAATCTAAAATAGGTAGGATGGTAGCATTAACAATATAGGCTGTACCATCTTTATTTTTATTTTTTAAAATACCTTTCCAAATTTTTTTAGCTTGTATGGTTTCCCACATATTTTCAAAAATATCCACGGAATTGTCTTCATGACGTATGATATTATGTGAACGTCCTATAAGTTCATTTTTTGTATACCCTGATACCTCGCAGAACATTTTGTTAACATAGGTGATAATTCCTTTAGTATCTGTTTTTGAAACAATACTAGAGGTATCGATGGCCGTTTTATACCCATCTAAAAAAGCAATGTTTTCGGAGAGTTTTTCACTCATGGTATTAAAAGCCAAAAGGGCATCTCCAATTTCATCTGATTTATCAACTTTAAGTTTTATGTTGGTATTGCCTTCTGCAATCATCTCTGAAGCTGTTTGAAGTTTTTTGAGGTTTCCTGTAATAGAATAATAAAATGCAATAAAAATATAAAGTGCAATTAAAACAATGACTAAAAATAAAGTGAGTAAAGACCAAAGACTATTATTAGACTTAGACATTAGTTCATTAATAGCATCTTTATAAGCATAGGAGAACATAGTATAAAGCATGTCTTCTGTTTCAATTGTTGAATTTATTTTTTCTAAAAAAAAGTCATTGTCTAGGTTTTCTTTGTCACTGTTTATAATTCTGTTGTCAATCATAATGAGTAGTTGATTTACTCTGTGGGTTACAGCTGTTATTTGTCCTTCTAACGCATGATAGTTTGGTAAATCAGAAATTAAATAATTGTTCTCTAAAAAAATTCTTAAACTACTTAAATCAGTTGAAATGGAATATAAGACAAGTTTTTGTGCTTTAAGTTTTTTATCAGTGTTAATTGTATTAAAAGAAGTGTCACTTAATTGTTTCGTAAAATCATTTAAATAGGGTAGTTTTTCTTGAAGCATAATGGCTATATAGTTAATTCTTCTGTCTTTATTAGAGGTAAATTGACTGTATTTAGCTATTTCTGTGATGGTATTCATGAGTTTTTTTATGATTTCTCCATGTGTTTTAAACACACTCGAGATAGAAGTAATTCTGTCAAAGGTATCTTCTGTAATGACATCGTAAGAAGCTATGGCTTTAGCAAAGCTTTGGTTTGATCCTAAAAAGTTAAAATTTTTTACATCATATCCCATTAGTGTTTCTTTTTGATTTTGAAATCTAATTTCATTCTCTTGAAGGTTTTGTAAACAATTACTATCTTTAACATTGTTTTTACTTTCTTCTAAATATTGTAAAGAGAGTGTACGGTGTACTTGTACGGTTTTTATAAAACTATTAATAACTTCAATATAACGCAATCCAATTAACTGTTTATTATATCTATTATTCTTCTCAATATATTCGGTAAAGAGTTTTTTTGAAGGTAATAGTAAGAGAATAAAGAGCAATAAAATGGAGGTAATAATCTTAGTTTTAAAAGAGAGCTTACTCATGATATAGAGTGCTGGTTGTAAAAGTGTTTTAAGTACCATATCGCTTCTCCTTTGATTTAGAAGAATAGTATAGCATAAAAAATAATAAAAAATAATATAAATCCTTATTTTTACTATTTATTAAAGATGAAGTGTGAATTTTAAGCTCACTTCTTAAAAAGAAAGTAAGCTTAATAGTAGGCTATCGACTAGCAACAACCTCTACAGAAATGATGTCATCATTTTGGTCAATTTTATCTAAAACAGCAAAGCTTTCTGTATCGTCAAGTTCAATAGCACCATATACCGTATGCTCACCATCTAAGTGTGGTGTTGGAACAAAGGTAATGAAAAACTGACTTCCACCTGTGTTTGGTCCAGCGTGTGCCATAGAGAGTGTTCCTCTTCTGTGTGGTTCTAAACTGGTGTCAGTTTCACAGTCAATGTTCCAACCCGGTCCACCTGTTCCTGGCATACCTTTTGCATCTTTGGCTGTATTTGGACAACCACCTTGTGCCATAAATCCTGGGATTACTCTGTGAAATTTAAGACCATTGTAGAATCCTGTTTCAGCTAAGTGTGCAAGGTTTGCAACTGTATTGGGTGCATCTTCGGTATAGAGTTTAATCCAAATAGTTCCTTTTGACGTGTTGAACTTTGCGTAGTTATACGTCTCCATAACCTCTTGTGCTACTTCATATCTTTTTGACATGTTAATCCTTATTTTTTATAATTTGGCTAGAATTATATCAAAACTTATTAAGGGATGTATTAGATGGAATTATGTGTTGCATTAGACCTACCAACGCAAGAAGAGAACTTGGTTTTGGCTAAATCATTAAAGGCTCATAACATTTGGATGAAAGTTGGATTTAGAGCTTATATTAGAGATGGAAAACCGTTTATTGATGCACTTAAAAAGATTAATCCTGAATTTAAAATATTTTTGGATTTAAAGCTTTATGATATTCCCAATACCATGGCAGACGCAGCTGAAGAGATTGCCAAATTGGGTGTAAACATGTTTAATATTCACGCCTCAGCAGGAAGCATTGCCATGAAAACAGTTATGCAGAGACTCAGCACTTATGAAAAGAGACCCCTAGTGTTAGCTGTAACAGCTTTGACCTCTTTTGATGAAGAAAATTTTTCTTCTATTTATGAAAAGAGCATTAATGAAAAAGCAGAGCAGTTTGCCAAAATGTCTTACAAAAATGGTTTAGATGGTGTGGTATGTTCTACCTTTGAAAGCAGAGCCATTAAAAATGTAACTTCAGAGGGGTTTTTAACCCTTTGTCCAGGCATTAGACCTTTTGGAGAAGAGGCAGGAGACCAAGAACGTGTGGCTACTTTAGAGTTAGCAAAAGAAGAGGGTGTTGACTTTCCTGTGATAGGTCGTCCTATTTATAAAGATGAAAATCCTACGGAAAAGGTTGAAAGAATTTTAAAAGTTATTTAAAATAAAGGAAGCCAATTGAAGACCCAATACTACAACGAAACACCAAGTCCAACATTAGCGTCTCTTTTTGAAAAAGCAGATGCTTTAAAAGAACAAATTGACAAATTAAAAGATACTGACTCTAACCTATGGGCGACCATTTTACAAAAACTAAAAATTGATTGGACATACAACTCTAATAGCATTGAGGGAAGTACATTAAGTAGAGGTGACACACATTTCTTTTTAACCGAAGGTTTAACGGTTGAGGGAAAGCCATTTAAAGATTTTTTAGATGCAAAAAACCATCTTGAAGCCATTGATTATTTGTACGATATAGTTTCAAGTCAACGAAGAATTAGTGAAGGAGTCATCAAAGAATTAAATGCGTTAATTCTTGCTGGAATTAGCTATACCAATGCACAGGATGAAAAAGGAAATGCTACACGAAAACGAGCAACACCGGGTGAGTATAAAAAACAGCCGAACCATCTATTGTTACCCAGTGGAGAGATTCATCAGTACGTAGAACCCATTCATGTCCAAGCTCAAATGCAAAAGTTAGTAGAGTGGATGGAAAAAAGTTCTGAAACTTTACATCCTATTTTTGTAGCTTCTATTGTTCATTATAATTTAGTACGTATTCACGCATTTGACGATGGAAACGGAAGAGGAGCAAGGATTTTAATGAATCTTATTTTGATGAACAAAGGCTTCTTCCCAGCTGTACTAAAAAGTGAAAAGAAAAGAAAATATTTGGCTGGTTTACAAGAAGCAGATAGTGGTGATATTGTTCCTTTTATTACTTTTGTGACTTTAGAGTTGATTGAGACTTTGGAGAGTGTTTTGAGTGATTTGAATGCTTAATAAAATTGAATTTAAATAAAGCCTTGTAGGATGATATTTTCAACTCACTGTTAATAAAAACTTACCTACAAATCATATTTCGTCCA
Source organism: uncultured Sulfurovum sp. (assembly GCA_902727915.1). The sequence continues at coordinate 48,403 of CACVAU010000064.1, read as the reverse complement.
AAGGCTTATTTACGCTATAATAAATAAAAATAGGAGTTTCAACATGCAAACAATTCAGATAGATACAGACCTTTATAATCAGCTTGTTGAAGCTGGTATTAACATCCAAGATGAACTCCAAAAACTTGCAGATGGTTTTGTTTTAGATGTTAAAACTTCTTATGGGGAAAAGCCTCTATTGTCTAAAGAAGAGATAGCTAAAGTTGTTGAAAACTCTCAGCGTATTGAAGGCTATGAACCTGTTTCAAAAGAGTATGAATTAGAAGTTGAAGCTTTTATGAAAGAACATAAGATTGAAGTATCATCTTAGTAAAAGTTCAATTTATATTGATGGTACAAGTATACCAAGAAATAAGAAAAATATAAAAGATGCCAAATTAATTCATAGTTTAGAAAAGAAGCTTTTGGATAGTGCTTATTTAAAGTTTTCTTCTGAATTAAATAGAAATATTCTTTTAGACGAAACTTATTTTATAAACCTCCACAAAAAAACCTTTGAATCACTTTATGACTTTTCAGGAGTCTACAGAGATGTAAACATGAGTAAAGGTGGTTCGCAATTTTGTTTAGCACAATATCTACATGGTGAATCAACACGAATTTTCAATGAATTAAAATCAGATAATTATTTAGTAAATGTTAAAGAAGACAAAGAAGTTTTTGCTAAAAAACTAGCGTATTATCAAGGTGAATTAATTGCATTACATCCTTTTTATGAACTTAATGGAAGAGTTACACGTTTGTATTGTGATATGTTGGCTTTGTTTAATGGGTATAAGCTTATTGATTATAGTAATGCTATTGATAATGGAGCTTATATTGAAGCTTCGATTGAGTGTGTTCAGTATGCTGATAGTTCTGGGTTGGAGAGGATTATTTTAGAGGGGATTAAAAAAATATGAATGATTTAGCTAAAAACTTATTGAATGAATATGGTGACATAGGAATTGTACTGATAATTGTTGCTGTTGTAGTTAATATTATTTTTATAATGTGGATTAAGTTAGCTTTGGAAGAAGAGAAGTCTAAATATAGTAAAGAGTTAGAAGAATTAAAATCAGAAATTAATATATATAAGCAAGAACTAGAACATAGCCATCAAATTTCTCAAATTACATATCAAAGATTATTTGAAAAGAAAATAGAAATATATGATCAGTTGAATAAAAAAATATCACTGTTTAATAGGGATATTTATGACGATAATTTGGGAGGAGAATTTATTGGGTATGATTCTAGTGATTTTCTTGATATTTATATAACGGTTTTTTATGATATAAAAAGTATCATAGATATGAATCATCTTTATTTATCTATAGGTTTACTTGAAGCTTATGGCATATTAAAAGATAAAGTGCAAACTTTTGATAGTGAACTAATTAATGTGGATTTTTATTACCCTTTAGACAATCAAAGTATATCAGACCAAATACTAAACAATGAAGAAAAAAAAAGAATTATTTATCAAAAAATATATGAGAATAGTTGGGAAGAGTGGAAAAATTTTTTAGAAAAACTAGATTTAGATATATTAAAAATTAAAGAAAAGATAAATTTAGATTAATGATTTTTACTAGTTATTCCAACCCTAACCTCTACCTAACCCAAACCGACACCACCATAGGTTACGTCTCCCAAGACTCAAATAAAATAGACAAAGCAAAACAAAGAAAGCCAAACAAACATTACATTCAAGTAGTAAACTCCTTAGAGACATTAAAAACCTTTAGTAGAGTGCCAAACAAATATAAGAACCGAGTGCGTAGAGCGAAACGAACAACGTTCATCATGCCTAATGGCTTGTCTTTTCGTGTAGTGAAAAATACGGAGCATAATTTACTTTTGGACAGACTGGGATGGGTGTTTTCTTCTTCGGCGAATTTGAGTGGAGCAGAGTATGATGAGACTTATGCAAGAGACAATGCAGAGGTGATTATTTCTTTTCCTAAAGTACGAAATGGAAAGGCATCTACCATTTATAAATTAAGCCAAACAAACATGAGGTTAATTCGTTAATGAAAACCATAATAAACGCAAAAATAATTACACAAGAAGAGGTTTTAGAAGGGTATGCTTTGACTTTTGATGAGAGGATAGTCTCTTTAAGTCAAGATGTACCTGACCATACAGAGTTAATAGATGCACAAGGGCTTTACCTCTCTGCTGGGTTTATTGACATCCATATACACGGTTCAAATGGTCATGATGTAATGGATGGAACGGTTGAGGCTTTGGATGGCATTGCTAAGAGTATACTTCAAACAGGAACAACTTCTTTTTTAGCCACGACGATGACGATGAGTGCTGAAGAGATTGACAAAGCGTTGTTGAATGTGAAAAATTTTGAGGGAAAAGGGAATGCAAAAATTTTGGGAGTGCATTTGGAAGGCCCTTTTATCAATGCTATTAAACAGGGTGCTCAAAATCCCCAGCATATTCAAAAACCAAATAGGCAATTGATAGAAGCTTATATGGATATTGTGAAGATGATAACCATTGCACCAGAGGTTGAAGGTGGGCGAGAGTTTGTGGAGTATATCAGTAAAAAATATCCTCATATACTTTTGAGCATTGGACATTCGGATGCTTCTTACCATGAGTGTAAAGAGAGTTTTTCTTGGGGGGTGTCTCATGCGACACATCTGTTTAATGCCATGAATCCTTTGCACCACAGAGAACCAGGGATTGTGGGTGCAGTACTCCAAGCCGATGAGGTCTCTTGTGATGTTATTGCAGATTTGGTACACATACACTCTTCTTTTTTTAAGTTGTTGCATAAACTTAAAAAAGAGCAGTTAATTTTGATTACCGATGCGATGAGAGCAGGGTGTTTGCATGAGGGAGTCTCTGAGATTGGTGGTCAAAAAGTGTTGGTAAAAGAGGGAGAAGCACGACTTGAAGATGGTACTTTAGCTGGTTCGGTTTTAAAACTGAATGAAGCCTTGAAGAACTTTTATGAACATACAGAGATTGGACTACCTGCTTTAATCGCCATGGTTACGAGCATTCCTGCTAAGAAACTAAAACTCAATAAAGGCATTATAGAAAAGGGGTTTGAGGCTGATTTGGTGCTCTTTGATGAGGCATTTAAAGTCTCTGAAGTTTATGTGGATGGGAATATTGTTTTTAAGCGTTAATTTCGCTAAAATGATTTTCAAATAAATAAACAAGGCTTGAAAAAATGAAAGTAGTGGTAATCCAAGGTCCAAACCTTAACATGCTCGGAATGAGAGAACAAAATATTTATGGACAAATGAAACTCGAAGACATTCACAGACAAATAGAGGGTGTGGCAAAGCAAAACAATGTAGAAATTGAATTTTTTCAGTCAAATTTAGAGGGTGAAATTGTAGATAGACTTCAAGAGTGTTATGGTGATGCTGATGGTATTATTATTAATCCTGCTGCTTATACGCACACTTCTATTGCGATTCGTGATGCCATTTCTGCTATTAATATTCCAACCGTTGAAGTGCATCTTTCAAATATTCACCAACGAGAAGAGTTTAGACATAAGTCTCTAACAGCTCCTGTATGTGCTGGACAAATTGCTGGTTTTGGCCCAATGTCTTACCACTTAGGAATGATTGCTATTATTCAGATTATGAATGAAGTAGCTGCCATGAAAGAAGCTCAAGCAGCACAAGTTGCACAACAAAATTTACAAAGATAATAAAAAATAATTTAAAAAACTTAAAAGGAAAACTTCCTATGAATTACATAGTAAAAGACGAAAATGCCATCTATTATGAGTGTGGCTTTAGTTCAGATAATGCATTGTTTTTAAAACTAGGAAGTGAATCTTTTTTTATTACCGATTCACGTTATACCGTTGAAGCACAAGAGCTTGTGCAAGGTGCTATGGTTATTATTAATGGTGATTTATATGGTGAAGCTAATAAGCTTATTAAAAAGTCTAATATCAAAAAGATAGTCTATGATCCAAAAGAGTGGAGTATTTTTCATTTTGAAAAGTTATCTGAAAACTTAAAAATTAATTTTAAAAGCAGTCTAGATTTTTCACATAGAAAACGGGTTATTAAAAGTTCTGAAGAGCTTCTTCTTTTACGAAAAGCTGCTAAACTGGGGGCCTCTGCCTTTAATGATTTTGCTGACCTTATTCATAAACATGGTTTTAATCAAGATGAAAAAATGTTGACTTTTATGGGAAAAGCAATGCTTTCAAAAAAAGGAAAGTATGAACTCTCTTTTGACCCCATAACAGCTGTGAATGCTAACGCTGCCAAACCTCATGCTTTGCCCACAAAAACAAAATTAAAAACCAATGATTTACTGTTGGTCGATGCTGGATTAAAATATAAACGCTATTGCTCTGACCGAACACGTACCATTTCTGCTACGGAAGATTTTAAATTTGGTTATGCACAGAAGTTTAAAAAGAAAAAAATCCAAAAAGCGTATGATTTGGTCTTAAAGGCTCATGATAATGCCATTGAAAAAGCACGTTCGGGAATGAAAGCTAATAAGATAGATGCCTTTACACGGGACATTATTACCAAAGCTGGTTATGGTCAATATTATGTTCATTCTACAGGTCATGGTGTGGGTTTAGACATTCATGAGATGCCTTATATTAGTGCAAAATCTGAAATGAAAGTGGAAGATGGAATGGTCTATACGGTTGAACCTGGTATTTATATTCCTGGTGAATTTGGTATTCGTATTGAAGACATGGTGGTTATGCAAAATGGTCGGGCTGAGATTTTATAGGTTCGATAAAATTGAACCTACGGTAAGAGCTTTCCAGCTAAAAACCCACTTGCAAATGACCATTGTAAGTTATACCCTCCACATGGACCATCTAGGTTCATGACTTCTCCACAAAAATATAAACCCTTCATTTTTTTACTTTGCATGGTATTTGGATTTATCTCTTTTAAAGAAATCCCTCCACGGGTAATCATGGCAAGTTTGAAGCCATCATGACCATTAATTGTTAATGGTGTCCAAGCTAATAATTTAATAAGTTTATCACGTGAAACACCAGTGATTTTTTTGAGTGTTAAAGTAGGGTCTTCAACTCTTGAGAGTTCACAGAGTGCCATGCTTACTGATTTAGGAAGTAGCGTTTTTATAAGTTCCAGCGTTGTAATGTGAGGATTATCTTTTTGTAGTTTTTTAAAATGTTCACGTATATCTTCTTCATTCATGCCTTTGGTAAGGTTCATAAGAATAGGCACTTCATCAAATTTTGCTAGAAGAGGGGTAATTTCTCTCGAAAAGTCGAGGACAACAGGCCCTCTAATACCATTTTTGGTAAATATTAAATCACCCTTAGCATGAAGTTTTTTATATTTTTTAATATCAACGTGCATTTCAACTTTCGCAATGGTATCTGCACGACAGTTAGCTCCCCAAAGTTCTTTGGTTTTGAGAGGCATCATGGCTGGGTGAATGTCAGTTACTTTATGTCCAACTGATTGGGCTAATGGATAACCATCACCTTCTGCACCTAAAATGGGATAACCCATACCACCAGAAGCCATAATGACCTTTGAACTGTAGTAGGTATTATTTTGTGTTAAAACAGCTGTTACCTGTTCATTGTTATGTTCTAAGGCTTCAACTTTTTGTGAAGTAATGACTTTCACACCTAATCGTTCCATCTCTTTTTTTAAAGCTTTAATAATACTCATTGCATCATGACCTACAGGAAACACTCTAAAGCCATCAGGGGCATGAGTTTCAACTCCTAAGTTGTTAAAAAAAGTTTGTAGTTCTTTATGATCTAAGCTTTCAAGAGCAGGGGTCATAAAACGACCTTCACGTCCAAATTTTGACATAAACTCTTCGTTTGATAGGGTATTTGTTAGGTTACAGCGTCCACCACCTGTGGCTTTTAGTTTGGCAGCTATTTTAGGAAGTTTTTCAAGAATTAGAACAGTTAGGTTCTTTTTGGCTGCTGTAATGGCAGCCATCATACCAGCTGCTCCTGCACCAATAACGATGCAGTCGTAGTTTCTCATGTTATAAGTTTAACTAGCAGGTACGATTGGTATAACAGGATAAACTTTCTCATATAAGAAAAGAGAAAGTACAATAAGCAATGAAATCCCAGCAGGTTTGGAGTATAGTTTATTGGCTGTGATATAAATAAGCATAATAGTAGCAGCTGTCATTATGGCTAAGTCATAGTGGTAGGCATGTAAGCTTATGTCTAAGTTATTAACCATTGCAGCACCACCGATGACCATGGTTGTATTGGCTAAGTTTGAACCTATGATATTTCCAATTGCCATTCCAACTTTGCCTTTGATTACAGCAGTTATGGATACAATGAGTTCTGGTAGTGAAGTACCAAAAGCAAGTACTAAAACACCAATAAGCCATTCACTTACACCAAAATTAGTAGCAATATTAGAAGCAGAGTCTATGGCAAAACCTGCACCAACTACAACCATAAGGAATCCAAGAAGAAGTAAGAATATTGATCTTAACCATGAGAAGTTTTCCCTTAATTCTTGATTTACTTCTTCAACTTCATCATTTCTTGCATCTTGAAATAAAAACAAGAGATAGGCAAACATAAGTATAAAAAGCAATGTTGCGTCAAACTTACCAATTTCACCATCAATTCCCATTAGTAAAAAGATTAAAATTGGCAGTAATGCCCAGATACTATCTTTTTCAAAGAAATCACGCGTTAGGGTCTCTTCCCAATGAGACTTTTTAGATAAAATGAAGATAACAGCTAAAACAAGCGTAATATTCATAATGTTTGAGCCAACTGCATTGGCAATGGCTATTTCAGGTTTATTATCAAAACTAGCAGCCATACTGGCAGCCATTTCTGGTAAAGATGTACCTAAGGCTATCAGTGTAGAGCCTATGATAAACTCTGAAATGTTAAAACGTAAGGCGATACGTTCACTTTGATTGACGATGAAGTCAGCTCCAAATATTAGTCCACCCATCGCTAATATGAATATGACAAAATCCATTAATTCTCCTCTGTTCTCACAATTAAACTATTGGGAAGGTTAAAATTTTGGATTATTAACGCTTCCTTTTCCCTCATTTCCCCATTATCTGTTTCATGGTCATAGCCTAAGATATGAAGTAATCCATGAATAAAAAGTAAAGCCATTTCAGATTCATTACGATGTTGATACTCTTTTGCTTTTTCTACTACATAATCCATTGAGATGACAATAGAGCCTAAAGGCATAACATTGTTGTCTTGCACGATTATATCACTTTCAATGGGAAAGCTTAAAACATCCGTAGCCCAATCTTGTTGACGATATTCTTTATTATACTGTTGTATTTTATTATTGTAACATAGCGTTAAATCAATCTCCCTTGAAGTAAGGCTGTTTGCAATATTTTCTAATAATTCAACATTGATAGTTGCGTTTGTAAAGTTCTCAATATTTAACATGGCTTGGAGTTTACCGAAATATAGGTAAAATACTTGTAAAAAGTGGATGAATTGTATGATAAAAATTAAAAATAAATATTATGAGGTATTAAATGTTTAATTCTAAGAAAGCTGTATGCATAATCTCTGGTGGAATGGACAGTGCCTTAGGAGCAACAATAGCACAAAATGAAGGTTATGAGTTGATTGCTGTACATTTTAATTATGGGCAAAGAACAGAAAAAAAAGAATTAGACTCTTTTCGTAAAATTTCTAAAAAATTAGAGGCTATTGAAAGTTATGAGATTGATTTAGATTTTTTTAAACAAATTGGAGCATCAGCGTTAACCGATAATAGTTTAGATGTTCCCACTACAGGAGTAGAAGCTGGTGTTCCCATTACGTATGTCCCTTTTAGAAACGGTATTTTTATCTCCATTGCCACAGCCATTGCTGAAAAACATGGAGCAGAAGCACTGTTTATAGGGGTGGTAGAGGAAGACAGCTCTGGTTATCCTGATTGTAGAGATGAATATATAAAGTCTATGGAGAAGTCGATTAATTTGGGTACAAAAGAGGAGACGGTTTTAGAGATTAAAATGCCTTTAGTGCATTTGAAAAAATTTGAAATTGTTAAAAAGTCCATTGAATTGGGTGTCCCTCTAAAAGATACTTGGTCTTGTTATAAAGAAGAAGAGAAAGCTTGTGGGGTTTGTGATTCGTGTCGTTTACGTTTAAACGGATTTAAATTGGCTGGGGTGGAAGACCCCATTGACTATGCTAAGAAGTAGTAGAATATACTACTTCTTAGCATTTTATTTTTGTTTCTGAACAAAAGCTTCAATACGTTGTATGCCTTTTTTGATGGTATCAATATTGGTAGCATAAGAGAATCTAAAATAGCCTTCAGCTCCAAATCCAACACCTGGAACTACGGCAACACCTTGGTCTTCTAATAAATCTTTACAAAATTGCATGGAATCATTAGAAACTTCTTTAATATTCACAAATAGATAAAATGCACCATTTGGTTTTACTACTGAAAGTCCTTCTACAGCATTAAATAGGTCAGTAGCTTCTTGACAACGTGCTTCAAAAGCAAGACGCATCTCTTCAACTTCTGAATCAATTGTTCCATCAAGTCCAACAATGGCTGCATCTTGGGTAATTGAGTTGATGTTTGAGGTACTTTGTGACTGTAGCTTATTCATAACAGCGATAAGCTCTGTGTTAGCAGAGGCCATATAGCCAAAACGCCAACCCGTCATAGCTGCTGATTTACTTAAGCCGTTAATGGTAATGGTGCGTTGAAACATGTCTTCAGAAATACTAGCTGCTGCTACAAATTTCACATTGTCAAAAACCAGTTTTTCGTACATTTCATCTGAAGCCACAATAACATTTGTACCTTTAAGTACTTCTGCTAATGCTTTCAGTTCTTCTTCTGAATAAACAGCACCTGTTGGGTTTGAAGGTGAAGTTAAAACAAGCATCTTTGTTTTAGGGCTAATGGCAGCTTTGAGTTGTTCGGCTGTAATTTTAAAACCTGTGCTGTCATCTGTTTCAATAATAACAGGAATACCACTGGCATACTTAACTAGTTCAGGATAAGTTACCCAATAAGGTGCAGGGATTATAACTTCATCTCCATGGTCTACTACGGCTTGAAAAAGGTTAAAGAGGGAGTGTTTTGCTCCATTATTGGTTTGAATTTGGTTACTTGCATAGCTTAAGCCATTTTCTCTTTTGAGTTTATCTGCCACAGCTTGAAGAAGTTCAGGTGTGCCTGGAACAGCTGTGTACTTTGTGTGTCCTGCATCCAATGCAGCTTTTGCAGCATTTTTAACAGCCACAGGGGTGTCAAAATCTGGTTCACCAGCAGAAAAAGAGATAACATCTTTACCTGCTGCTTTGAGTTCTCTTGCAAGTGTTGCAACAGCAATGGTTAAAGAAGGAGATAATGTTTGAATCCGTTTTGAAAGCATATTGTTAGCCCTTAGTGTTAGTCTTAAGTTGCAAATTATACAAAAAAACTAATTAAGGATTAGGCTTTATTACATTGACTTAATAAAAGTCGCATAAATCTCTTCAAGTTCATGATCCTCTTTTTCCATAACTTTTGAATCACCTGTTTTAACAGTTTCCTCTAAAACAGCAATACGTTTGATGAGGTAGTGGAAAATCTCTTTGTTGACATCGGGCAAAATATTGTGACTTAAGTTATCTGTTGGTGTTTGACAAGCTAAAATACGTGCTGGAATACCAACAGCTGTGGCTGCTGCTGGTACATTTTTAACCACCACCGAATTTGCTCCGACTTTACAGCCTTTGTGAAGGGTAATATTACCTAAGATTTTAGCACCAGCACCAATGACAACATTGTCTTCTACTGTTGGGTGACGTTTTCCCACCGAAGTACTTACTCCACCAAGGGTTACTTGCTGATAAATGAGTACATCGTTTCCAATAATCGCTGTCTCTCCAATAACCACACCTGCTCCATGGTCAATAAAAACACGTTCTCCAATTTGAGCAGCTGGATGAATGTCTATGGTGGTAATTAAACGGCTAAAACCAGAAATAAAACGAGGTATAAAACGTAAACCTCTTTTGTAAAGTGAATGTGCAATACGATGATAGAACAAAGCCCAAAGACCAGGGTAGTTGAAAAAAAGTTCAAATTTAGAATGTAATGCTGGATCATTGCGTCCTACATTACAAAAGTCATTTTTAATATTTTTAAATAAGTTCACGAACTGTCCTAAATATAGTATTGCTAAAGGCTATTAACTTTAGTAAGATAGCTAGGTTTACTTAAAGAGAGTTGACTGGCTTTAAGCAATCTTTTTTAAAAGATAATCTAAAACAGAAGTACTCAAAATACGTTTAGCATAGCCCAAAAGATAGGTAGCTTTAGTGATGTAATATCGTGGTTTTGGTTTGTTAGCTAAGATGATTTTATGCACAACTTTAGCTACGGAGATGGCTTCTTCATTGAAGGGGACTTTAGATTTTTCAGCAGATAAATTTTTTGCATAGTAGTCAGAAAAAATAGAATCATGAATAGCGACATTTTTTTCTAGCTTTTGCATGGCAGTTTTTCTAAAAGAACTTGTAATTGGTCCAGTGTTGAGAAGTACAGGGTAAATATTGCTATCTTTTAGTTCTAATCGAAGGGTATCTGTTAGCCCTTCGATGGCATATTTACTTGCATTGTATGCACCTCTTCCAAATAAAGAGATGAGACCTAAAACCGAAGAGTGTTGAATAATTTTTCCATGACCTTGTTTTCGCATGATGGGGATTATTTGTCTTGTGCATTCATGTAGACCAAAAACATTGGTTTCAAACTGTTCTTTGAGTATTGCTGTTTGAATATCTTCGACAGCACCAGCTTGTCCAAACCCTGCATTGTTAAACCAGCAGTCTATTTTTCCATCTTCATTGAGTACAGTGTTTATCACTTCTGATATTTCGGTACTTTTTCTTACATCCAGTTTCATAACGTTGTTAAAACCCATCTGCTTTAAAAAAGCTAAATCTTTTTCATTTTTAACAGTTGGGTAGACTTTATAGCCTTGCTCTTTTAGGTACTCGGCTGTAGCCAAACCAATACCTGTAGAGCAACCTGTTATGACAATATTTTGCATTTTAAATTCCGTATTTTAAATTTTTAACTGCTTGGCTAATATCATCTTGACGCATAAAATGTTCCCCTACTAAAAATGCATCAGCTCCAATTTTGGACAATGCTTTGACTGTTTCATGATCTGTAATACCACTCTCTGCCACAATGATTTTACCATTTGGAATAAGAGGAATAAGCTTTTCACTTAAAGCCATGTCCATCTCGAAAGTTTCTAAATTACGGTGGTTAATACCAATAATATCAGCTCCAGCAAAAATAGCTTTGGTTAAATCTGTTTTATCATGAATTTCAACCAAAGCTTGCATTCCTAAATGACGTGTATAGTTGAGTAAGTTTTTTAACTCTTTACGGCTTAGTGCTGTTGCAATCAATAAAACATAATCGGCACCAAAAGCCAAGGCTTCTACAAGTTGGTACTCATCGACAATAAAATCTTTACGTAAAAGAGGAATGGAAGTATAACGACGTACCATGCCCAAGTACTCTTTATCTCCTTGAAAAAAGTGAGGTTCAGTTAAAATGGAGAGGGAGTCAGCTCCACCTTTTTCATAGGCTTGACCAATTTCCATAGGGTTAAAATCTTCTCTAATAATTCCTTTACTTGGACTTGCTTTTTTTACTTCTGCAATGATTCGGTAAGGGTTCTCTTCGGTTGATTTAAGTGCTGAAAAAACATCTTTTGGTGCAAAAGGATTCAGTGCCAAAGAACGACCTAACCATTCTAATGGATAATCAACTTTTCTTTTTTCTAAGTCAGCTTTTGTTTTTTTGATGATATCGTCTAAAATTTTTGCCAAATTTTTTGCCTTTGTATATTATTTTTCTTTACACTTTTTATGTATGGCATCCCAATGTTCAATAATCTCTTTTTCGTTTAGACCTTCAACTTCCACAACTTTTTTCATGTTAGGATAGGCTTTTTCACAATTATTTAACTTATAGTAGCCCCAAGCTAAAGAGTCTAAAAAGTAAGTGTTTTCAGGTTCTTGCACTAAAGCTTCTTCAATAATTTTTAAACCTTTTGGAATGTCTAAGTCATTGTCAATCAGTGTGTACCCATAGTAATTTAAATACACTGGACTTTTCTCTCCATTATTGAATGCTTGTTCAAAATTATCAATCACTTTTTCTAATTGAACTTTATTATTCTTATTCGGCAGTGATTCATACAGAGAGATAGCAAATTCAGCATACCATCTTGGATTTTTAGATTTTTTTAATAATATTCTTGTTAGTTTATTGGCTTTTAGATAAGATTTTTGTTCCATGTATAAAGAGTAGAGCAGACTATGCTTACTATTGGTTTTTTCTAAATAGTCAATAGCAGCATTTAAATCTTGATTTAAGAGGTAGCTTTCAATGACTTTTTCAATATAAATTTCTTTTTTCGTGCTTGTATAGAGTTCTTTGTAAAGGGGAATCAGTTTAGAAAGTTCTGATTTACTTGCATAAATTCCCAGTAGTTGTAAACAAATTTTTTCTGAACATCCTACGGTTTGTCGATGCATCTCTAAGCTCTCAATTGCATCATTGATTTTGTGAAGATAATTGATTTGAATGGTAACAATTTTGAGTAATATGTCTTCATTGGATGTTTTAGTATAGGCCTGTTTTAAGTAGGCCAATGAGGTTTCGTAGTCACCAGTAAAAATATAGGGATTGGCTGCCAGTTCAAAGTCTACAGGTTGGACAGAAGTTTTGGTTAAGTTATTTCCTATCTCTTTGGCTTTGTCATACTCTTGATTTTTTAAATAAAATGAGAGTAATAAACGTTGTGCTTGGAGATTTTTAGGATACTTTTGAGTGTAAGCTTTTAGATTGTTTAAGTTTTTTGAAATAATACCTGCTTGGTGTGCTGTATTAAGTTCTTTTAGAAGATACTCTTCTTTCTTTGTAAGTTCATAGAGCAGTGCATAAAATTGATGACTTTGTTTATAGGCACCTTCTTCTTCTAAAAAGATTGCTTTGATAATTAGCTCATCTTCATTTTTAAGCTTTTGCCTTTTCTTTTTTTGGGCTTCTTCAGAAAAGTTTTTTGGGTTATAGGTACTAAGGTCTTCTTTTGCAACAATCACTTTACTCTTACTTGGGAGAGAGTAGGTAGTACACCCTATAAGATAAAAGGCTAAAAGAACAAAGAGGACAATAATGGCTTTATGAATTATTTTATGATTCCAGGACACTCTTGTTTTACCTCTTCGCTATTATTTTTAAATGTTTCCCAAAAAGGGAAAGTTCTGCATTGTCTTGGTCTTACCGAATAGATACTACACTGTTTTAGTTTTTCATTGAAAAAAATACATGCAAAATTTTCATCATCAAGTTTTTTTTCTATTATAGAGTATCGATGCTTAATTTTCTTTAGGTACATTGTAGCAAATTCTTCCACAGGTAGTTCTAAAAAGTTTGCTATTGCTTCTATTTCAGGATATTTTACCCAAATATAACCACTGCTTCCTGTACAACATGCACCTCCACATTCTTCACAGGAAGAGGGTGTAAACTTAAAGTCATAGCCTACTTTAGATACGATTTCACTCTCCATCTAATAGTCCCCTTTAATGCTGTTTGTTCCAGCTCTTTCAAAAGCTTTTTTAGCTTCATTTGTATAATTGCTTTGGGAATCAAAAACAATAAGAGGTGCTAAGACCTTCATCATGGATTTTGAATTCATTCGTGCAGCAATCATAACAAGTTTTGAATCACGATTGACTTTAGCATGAACAAAACGTATTTGCTCTGGATTAATCTTATGTGTGATTAGTGTACAGAGTAATTTGTCAACTTGTTTGGCATCATAGCAGAAAATAAAGCGACCCCTTGGTTTTAGAATTTTTTTCACTTTGGCTATAAACGCTTCCATGGGTAAATGTTGGGCATAACGTGCAATATTGAGATGTTCATTTTGACTTTGTGTGACATTTTTATCATAGAAAGGGGGATTCGAAATAACATAATCAAATTTTTCATTTTCTGAATAGCTTCTAAAGTCTTGGAGTTGTGCAGTTACTTCAAGTTTATTTAGTTGGTAGTTATGTTCGGCGTATTTTAGCATACTTTCTTGTTTATCAACTATACTGGTACTGGTTTTAAAATCGCGTGTTAGAAGTAGTGAAATAATCCCAACACCACAACCAACATCAAGCAATGAACCTTTTGGTTTGAAAGTTGATATAAAATCATATAAAAATATGGAATCACTGTTATAGGCATAGCCTGAACTGGGTTGATATAGGTACAAAAATAACGCTCCGAATAAAAATCAAGTTTAATTTTACTATAAATTGACAATTTTTAGATAAAATTATTATTATGACAAATAGTAAATTTACAGATGTACCCCCAAAATCAACAGATTTTTCCATGCTTGATTATGATTGTGCTTATTTAGAAGGCAGAAGTGTTCGGATGAGCTATAAACATATTGAAAATGTGACACAAGAATACAATACAGCACTCATTACTCGTGGGTGGCGTCGTTTTGGTTATTATTATTTTCATCCAATCTGTGAAGGTTGTAATGAGTGTAAATCATTGCGTATTGATGTGCATAATTTCAAAGCTAGAAAATCTCAAAAAAAAGCCATTAAACGCAATAAAGAGACAGAGATTATTATTCAAAAACCAACGCTTTCACAAGCACATTTAAGCTTATATAATAAATATCATGCCTATAAACATAAACATGATGGTTGGTCTCATCGTAATATTTCACCTCGAGAATATAAAGAAAATTTTGTAGAAGGAGCACATGATTTTGGTAAAGAAGTTCTCTATATCAAGGATGGAAACTTAATAGGTGTAGATTTAATTGATATCTTAGATGACGGTATCTCTTCTATTTATTTTTATTATGACCCTGATTATTTGAATCTTTCTTTGGGGACATATTCTCTTTTATATCAAATTGAACTGGCAAAAGTTTTAGATTTACCATGGATTTATTTAGGTTATTGGGTTGAAGGTTGTAAAGCCTTTGCATATAAGCCAAATTTTCAACCACAAGAGATTTTAGATGGCTTTCCTAAAGTCGATGAATTCAGTATTTGGAAGGAGTTTTTAACACCAAATATGACTAAATCTTCATAATTGTGTTTTTTTGTTTCACTTTCTTTTTTTAGAGTTACTTTTTTACGAAAAAACCCTATTTTATTTGTATTTTTAAAACTTTTTAGAGATAATTTTATCAGGAAGGGTCACCAAATGAAAAATTTACAGGAGAAGAAATGATAAATAGCAATTTTTTAAGATTGTGTGCAGCCTCTGTATTACTTTCAACAACACTTTTAGGAGCAGATAAGTGTGTAGGAGGATTTTGTATTGTTAATTTAGACAATTTAAAACCTTCACAGAATCTCCAAGAAGAAAAGTTAACGGTACTTGAAAGCTTAGACAGTTTAATTGACAAAAGTATGACCATTGTTTTAGATGGTGAGATGATTACCGTTTTTCCTCATTCATCTTATGTGATGAATAAACCACAGGTACTTGAAGAAAACTTATTGGTGATAGAATCAGCTGATAGTTTAGAAGATACTATTTTAGAGCAAAGCAAACTTCCAAGTTCTGAGTTTTTTTGTGAAAAGAATAAAAAGCCTCTGTATGATAAGCAACATGAAACTTTTCAATGTGTTTAATATTTAGAAATATATAAAGGTTTTAAACCTTTATATATCTTGTTCAACAACCTCTTTAAAGCCATTAAAATAAACTTCTTGTAATTGTTCTACACTTATCTCTATGTCATTAATTTTGACTTTGTCACCAGCGACTTTACCAATAATATCCGTACTTAATCCTAAACCTTTTGCCATTTCAATAACTTTGTCAAGATTTTCTTTTGAACTAATCTCTAAAATTGCCCTAGATTGAGACTCATCAAAAATACTTCTTTTGTCTTCAAGTCGAATACCAGCAACAACACCTCTTCCAGATACAGCTGCCATTTTTGCCAAAGCAATGGCAATACCACCAGAACTTAAATCTTTGGCTGAAGCTAAAAGACATTCGTCATTTGCATCAATAACAAGTTTCCAAAGTGCTAACTCTTTCTTGTAGTCAATGTCAGCCAAAGTTCCAGCTGTTTCACCAAATAACTCTTTGATGTAGAGTGAAGCACCAAATTGTGTTCCAGTATCTCCTATGAGGACTAAATGGTTTTCATCTTCTTGGAAACATGAGGGAAGTACTTTTTTCTCACTTTCATTGAGTCCCACCATGGCAATGGCAGGAGTAGGAAAAACAGAAGTTCCATTGGTTTCATTGTAAAGAGAAACATTTCCAGAAACAACAGGTGTGTTAAGCTCTAAACAAGCCTCTTTGATTCCTTCACAAGCTTGGGCAAACTGCCACATAACTTCGGGGTTTTCTGGATTACCAAAGTTTAAACAGTCGGTAATAGAAAGAGGTCTTGCACCAGACATGGCAACATTACGCCCTGATTCCATAACGGCTAAAGCACCCCCTTTTTCTGGGTCAACATAACAGTAACGTGGGTTACAGTCAGCAGACATAGCCAAAGCTTTACCAGTCTCTTTAATACGAATACAAGAGGCATCTAAGCTACCAGGTGCTTTGGTGGTGTTAGTTTGCACCATTGAGTCGTATTGATCATAAATCCATGCTTTATCAACCACTTCCATTGAAGCTATCAGTTTTTCAAAAGCTGTTTGGTTATCTACTGTTTCATAAGAGTCAATGTCTTTTCCCGAAATCTCATCTAAGTAGGTTGGACGTGTTGTTGGTCTATCTAAGATAGGTGCTTCTTCACTAACAGGAGCAATAGGCATGTCACAAACAGTGTCACCGTACCATGTAAGTTCCATACGACCTGTGTCGGTAACTTCACCAATTACAGCAACGTCTAAGTCCCATTTTTCAAAAATGTCAATTACTTCTTGTTCTTTACCTTTGTTCACACACACAAGCATACGCTCTTGTGATTCGGAAAGCATAAAGTCATAAGGTGTCATTCCCTCTTCACGAGCAGGAACTTGGTCAAGGTTCATAATCATACCTGAACCTGATTTACCAGCCATTTCAAAGGCAGAAGAAGTAAGTCCAGCTGCACCCATGTCTTGAATACCTACCACAACATCTTTAGTTTTGAAAAGCTCTAAACACGCTTCAAGTAGAAGCTTTTCAATGAATGGATCCCCAACTTGAACCGTAGGACGTAAAGATTTAGACTCTTCAGTAAATGAATCTGAACTCATGACAGCACCACCCAATCCATCACGTCCTGTTTTTGAACCTACGTACATGACCGTGTTCCCAACACCTTCGGCAATACCAAGGAAGATTTCATCAGCTTTACATAAACCAAGTGCAAAAGCATTGACCAAGATGTTTCCATTATATGACTCATCAAATGAACACTCACCCCCAATGGTTGGTACACCCATGCAGTTACCGTACCCTCCAATACCTTCAGTTACCCCTTTAACAAGGTGTCTTTGGTATTTTGCTGTGTTGTCCTTGTTAGTGATGTTACCAAAACGTAGGGCATTCATGTTGGCTACAGGTCTAGCACCCATGGTAAATACATCTCTTAAAATCCCACCAACACCTGTGGCAGCCCCTTGGTAAGGCTCAATGAATGAAGGGTGATTATGTGATTCCATTTTAAACACAGCAGCCATACCACCACCAATGTCAATAACACCAGCATTTTCACCTGGACCTTGGATAACCCATGGTGCTTTGGTAGGAAAACCATTAAGGTATTTTTTACTTGATTTGTATGAACAGTGTTCAGACCACATAGCAGAAAAGATTCCAAGCTCTACAATGTTTGGATGTCTACCATCTAGGATTTCTAATATATTAGTGTATTCTATTTGGCTTAACTTGTGGTTTTTAAGTACTTCATCTAAGTTTTCTAATGGTTTTGACATTGTGTTTGTATCCTATTGAGGGAAAAATTTTTACACGTATTTTAGTAGAAAAGTGCTAAAATCACGATGAAATAAAATATAAGGATAAGCCTAATGCCAAGTTCTAAAAAAATAGAAGATGTTTTAAAATATATAAAAGAGTGTAGTCCTGGACAAGATGAGTTTTATCAAGCAACAGCAGAAGTTTTGGATTCATTACGACCTTTGTTAAATGAAGATCCTAAATACTTGGAGCATAATATATTAGACCGAATTGTTGTACCTGAAAGAACCATTATTTTTAGGGTTACTTGGATTGATGATGCAGGTAAAGTTCATGTCAATGTTGGTTATCGGGTTCAATTTAATTCGACCATTGGTCCGTATAAAGGAGGTCTGCGTTTTCACCCAACGGTGAGTTTAGGAACAGTTAAATTTTTGGGCTTTGAACAGATATTTAAAAATGCCTTAACGGGGTTACAAATTGGTGGAGCAAAAGGGGGATCCAATTTTAATCCTAAAGGAAAATCTGACAATGAAATCATGAAGTTTTGTCAGGCCTTTATGACCGAATTGTATCATCATATAGGTAAACATAAAGATGTTCCAGCAGGGGATATTGGTGTGGGTGGACGAGAAGTTGGTTATTTGTTTGGACAATATAAGCGATTAACAGGGGAGTTTGATGGTGTTTTAACAGGTAAAGGTCTAAACTGGGGAGGCTCAAAAGCACGTAAAGAGGCAACAGGGTATGGTTCAGTTTATTTTGCTGAAAATTTTTTAAATGTTTATGCTAAAACCTTGCAAGGTAAGCGTTGTGCTGTTTCTGGTTCTGGTAATGTGGCAATCTATACCATTGAAAAATTGTATGAAATGGGAGCAATTCCTGTTTCTTGTTCTGATAGTAAGGGAACAATTTACCGTGAAGAAGGCATTGACATAAAAGCATTAAAGGCAATCAAAGAAATTCATCACGCTTCCTTGGAAGATTATGCCACTGTTGATTGTGGGTGTTCCTACACACCAGTGAGCCAATATCCTAAAGGTGGTCATGCTGTTTGGCACATTCCTTGCGATGTGGCTTTTCCTTCAGCGACGCAAAATGAGTTAACTTTGATTGATGCAAAAGCGTTAAAAGAAAATGGTTGTATTCTTATTAATGAAGGTGCAAACATGCCCACAACTCCTGAAGCTTATGAATTTATTAAAGCCAATGGTATTTTATTTTCACCTGGAAAAGCTGCTAATGCTGGAGGGGTAGCCACCTCTCAACTTGAAATGAGCCAAAATGCCAGTATGGCACAATGGTCTTTTGAAGAGGTAGATATTAAGTTACGTACAATTATGCAAAACATTTTTAAAACAGCTTATGACACCTCAAAAGAGTTCCATTGTGAGGGAGATTTAGTGACTGGTGCTAATATTGCAGGTTTTCGAAAAGTAGCTGACTCCATGATTGATCAAGGGGCTGTTTAGGGCTATCTGTTATTGTTAAAGTGTGTGCCTATTTTCTTTTAAATTAGAAGTTATGTGAGCATATTTAAGTATTTTATAACGCCTATTAAAATATGATAAATTATGGGTTCTTCAACAAAAATTTGACAGAATGTGATGCTATTGGGAGAGTATTAAGGTGCATAAACTTTTATTACGACAGTTAAATAGAATTTGTAAAAATACAGAAGAAAGGTTAGTAGAGAATCAAAACTTTGAAGAGTTGCTAACTTTTGTATCTAAAACTTATGAAGAATATGATGATAATGTTTATATATTAGAACGTGCCTTAAAACTCTCTTGTGAAGAACTTGAACTCTTACAATTGGCTCAAAAAAAATCTTATGATTCACATACCAATGCCATGGTCATGGCAATGCCAGATATGATGTTTCTCAACAATGAAGAGGGGCTTTTTCTTGAAGCTTTTATGAAGAAAAAAGAGAGCTTATTTTTGGGTAAACTAGAGATTATAGGAAATTATTATAAAGATTTTTTTCCTAAAGATTTAGAACTTTTTTTTCATAAAAATTTAAAAAAATCCATTCAAAGTAAAAAACTAAATGTTGTTGAATTTAGAGTTGAAAAGGGAAATCAATATTATGAAGCAAGGTTTATGTATGCTGATTATCAGATAGAGGAAAAAGAGACAGTTATTACCATTATTAGAAATATTTCTACACAAAAGAAGACAGAAGAAAAACTTAAGTTCATAGGGTTGCATGATAGTTTAACAAAGCTTCCCAATCGTCTTTATTTTCAAAAAAAATTAAAAGAATGTCTTCAAAAAGTAAAGAAAGATAAAATGAATGGAGGATTATTTTTTTTAGACATTGATAAGTTTAAAATGATTAATGATAACTTAGGGCATGATACAGGAGATAAAGTTTTATTAAAAATTACCAAACGTTTACAATTAATTGCAGGAGAAAAAGGTTTTTTAGCACGTCTAGGTGGAGATGAGTTTGTTTTGTTAGTACCTAATGTTAGTCATTTTGAGCTAGAAGAACTTGCAAATTCTATTATGGAAGGATTTAGTCGTAGACCATTTAAAGTAGAAGAACACTTTTTGGATATAACTACGAGTATTGGAATTTGTACTTTTTCAGAAACAACTTCTGCTAATCAACTCTTAAAACAAGCCGATATTGCAATGTATGAAGCCAAGGATTCTGGACGAAATAGCTATAAATTTTTTACAAATGAATTGGCTGAAAAAGCTTATGAAGCATTTATGATTGAGGTGAAGCTTAAGAAAGCCATTGAAAATAATGAATTTCATTTACTCTATCAACCACAAATTCAACTTTTGAATAATAAAATAGTGGGTGTTGAAGCCCTTCTACGTTGGAAAAACGAGAATGTTTTAATTTCACCTCTAAAGTTTATTCCTATTGCTGAATCCTGTGGCTTTATAGAAAAGATTAGTGACTGGATTATTGAGGAAGTTTGTCAACAGTTAATGTTTTGGAAACAAGAAGAGATAGAGGTAGGTTCAGTGGCTATTAACCTTTCTGGTCGTGAATTAGGTAAAATTAATTTACTTCCAAGAATTAGTAAAATTATTGAAAAATATACAATAACTTCTTCTTCCATTCACTTTGAAGTAACAGAAACAGCTATGTTTGCAAATAGGGAAATAGTTTTTAAAAATATTCAAGCGTTACGTACCAAAGGTTTTTTAATTGCACTTGATGATTTTGGAACAGGATATTCTTCATTATCTAATTTGAAAGAGTCCCTTTTTGATAAATTAAAAATTGATCGGAGTTTTATTGCTGATATAGGTCGGGTGAATGAATCGGAGATAATTATAAAAATGACCATTGCCATTGCTAGGAGTTTAAATTTAAAAGTTGTAGCTGAAGGAGTAGAAAGCCTTGAACAATTACATTTTTTAGAAAAGTATGTTTGTCATGAAGTGCAAGGTTATTATTACTCACACCCTCTTTTATCCAAAGACATTAGTCATTTTTATGCGTCTTTTTATCCTAAAGTCAATAATCCTTATGATTATCAAATCTAATTATTTTCCTTTGATCGTTTAGGTTCAGAAATAATTCCTTGTATAAAATTATTCATAATGCCTACTAGAGCTTCATTTTCAACACGTTTAATTTTTTTGAAAATACTAGAATTAATCGCATCCTTTAATTCACTCATCTCTTCCATTGAAAAAACTTGTGAACCGTAAAGCAGTTTATTTTTACTAGATTGTTTCATTGAATTGACATAAGTTTTTTCTCTAGGCGTCATATTGCTTTTATTGTCATCTGAATTCTCAGAGCTATTTGTCTCTGGGTAGCGTTGCATCATACTTCGGTAAAAGTTTCGTTGTAGTTCTTCATTTACGAGAACTTTTATAATATTATCAACTATCTCTTCACGTTCATTTAATAAAGGTTCTTCTTCTAAGGAGGCTAAAAAAGCATCCATATCATCTTGGTTAATATTAAAATTTTTAACTTCAGCAACATATCGATTCATAATAGGTAAACGGTAAAGTTCAAGGAGTTTAACAACTTCATTGGAGCTGATATGTTCCTCTAAGTATTCTTGATAGACAATGCTAGTTTGTGAAGTGCTATCATTACTTTCGTTGTTTTCTTGACTCTCTCGCATAGAATTAAAGACTTGTTCTATTTGTAGCACTTCTTGTTCAGAGTGAGAAAGGCTAAGGTATTCCAAAATTTCTTCTGTTGTCGCACAGAAGAGTGTTTGGAAGCTTATGAGTAGTAGTATTAATATTTTTTTCATGAATTTATCTTTTTATTTTTCTTCTAATAGCTTGATAACATCTGCTTCAATATCTTTGGGTTTAGTACTTGAACCATAACGTTTCATTACTTTACCTTTTTTATCAACTAAAAATTTAGTAAAGTTCCATTTGATACTTTCAGTCCACATTACACCCGTTACTTCTGATTTTAAAAATTTGTAGAGTGGATGGGCATTGTCACCATTCACATCTATCTTTTCAAAAAGGGGAAAGCTAATCTTGTAGTTGACTTTACAAAAGTTTTGAATCTCTTTGTTGTTAGCTGGTTCTTGTTCTTTAAATTGATTACAAGGAAAAGCTAAAATAGTAAAGCCATCATTTTTATGGTCTTCATAAAGCTTTTGGAGTCCTTCATATTGAGGTGTGAAACCACATTTACTCGCAACATTGACAATTAAAACTACTTTGTCTTTGTATTTTGACATAGAGATGTTTTCACCTATTATAGAGGTGGCATTAAAATCATAAAATGTTTGTTTATCTTCTAACATTTTTTCTCCTGCTTGGATAGATAAGGGAATAAGAAATAGAAGAGAGATAAGTATCTTTTTCATAGCTAAACCTTTTTTGGTTTATTGTAGCCAATTGTCATTAAAACTTGAAGAGGACTTTGTATTTTATATTTTTTTTATGAATGCTACCAAAGTCACGACTGTCAATACTGTAAGCATCAGTACCTTGAACGAAATAGCCTTTTTTATCAATAGACTTTATTTGTTTAATCATTAGACCATGAGGTTCTTTTTCAAAGATAACAATGTCTGAAGTTTTGAGTTTGATGAAGTTGAAATTTTTAATACAGAAGACTCTTTCCCCATCTTGAAAAAGTGGGAAAAGGGAATGACCAGAAACTTTAAAGAGTCTAATCATATTAATTCTTCTTAAAAGATAGTTCTTAAAGAACTGGAGAGATTACTTGTTCGCTAGGAGCGTAAGGAGCAGTAACTGTTTGCGTTTTTACCCCTTTGATTTCCCAGAAAATTGCTGCAAACTCGTTTACTGCTGCCAATAATTCCATACCTTTTTCTCTTGAAGCGTGTTGTTTAGCAGCACCACCAAGCATCATAATTTTATGCGCTAGTGTATGTAAATCTGGGTATTTAATTAAGTGTGGAGGCTTAATGAAGTCACCCCAAATAATAGCAATTTCATCTTTACATTTAATAGCTTCGCTTTCTTTAACAGCAACGTATCTAGCGATATTATTATGGTAAGCTACGTCATCTGTACCTTTTTCAGTTGTATTGATTAAGTCAATCATTCTGATTACTGATAATGCTGCAATTTGAGCAGATGATGGGTCATAAATACCACATGGTACGTCACAGTGTGCTTTTACTTCGTTTAATTTAAACATGTTAAATTCCTTAAATTTTTATTTCTATGGCGTTAATAGAGCCAACTTAGGTTACCCAATAGATAACCTAAAGTGAGTCTACACAGCATAGACACCTGATAAGTTATATCCACCTATGGCAATGGAGAAAAGACCTACAGATAAAATGGCATAACGTAAACTTTTTGTTGAGAGAGCAACACGTTCATTAATAAGATAAATGAGATAACCAAAAGCTAAAAAGACAATGCTTACACCCATAACAAAGGCGAAAATCATCTCTACTCCAACGGTTTGGTTTGAAACAGCTGATAGGGTTACTAACATGCCTCTTATACCTCCTACACCCATAAGTAATCCAAGAGAAAGTAATATGCTTTTGTCATGTAAGTGAGCGTTTTTATAGTAAACATGTGTATGCTTTTCATGCTTGTGTTCATGTCTATCAATTTTTATTTTATCTGTTAGGGCTAGATAAACTAAGTAAAGTCCCATTATTAATATGACAGCAGCTGAAATAACATCTCCATAAGCTAAGAGTTCATCATTGGCAAAGTGACTAATGAGTAGCGCCATAAGATATAACATGAATCCATGACCAAGTGCAAAAAGTAAACTAAGTGTAATGGTTTCTTTTTTATTTTTACCTATAGAAAAAAGTGCAATTGCTGATAAATGATCAGGCCCCATTGCGTGCAAGATACCATAATATAATATGATAAGAAGAGAGTATTCCATAAATAATTTTCCTATTTTCGTTAATGAATGGACTATAGCAAAAATAGCATTAATTTCAACTATGATGTTTAAGTTTTTAAAGTATGATGGTGTCACTGTAACATTGGTTACAGTATTTTTAGTTTAAGTGTGTTACTATGCAATTAAATTAAAACTAAGGATAAAAAATATGGATGCTAAAAAAATAAGATCTTTCTGTAGACCACTAAGAATTGTATTGGGGTCAGCGTTAATTGGTTATGGAATTTATTCAGGAAACCAATGGTTTTATTTAGGAGCTATTCCTCTCATTGCAGGATTACTTAACTTTTGTCCACTTTGTAAAATTACAGGTCAATGTGACATTATGGGTGGCAAATAAGTTACTTATTTAAGTAAACTTTTTTAGGAAGTTCTTTTAATAACTTTTAATAGAACTTCCTTTCTTCTAACAAATCAATTTTTTTCTTTTTCAAGTCTTCACTTTATAACAAGCCATTAGATATAATAACCCCAAATTTTTAAATGAACAAAAAGTTCAATAATAATAGGAAAACAGATAATGAAATTTTCAAGAATGCTTATACCTACCACAAAAGAGACACCCAATGATGCAGTTTTAGCTTCACATAAACTTTTGTTGCGTGCTGGTTTTATTCAGTCGAGTGGGGGTTCTGGTCTTTATAACTTTTTGCCACTAGGAAAAATTACTTTAGAAAAAGTAAAAAAAGTGGTGAAGGAAGAGTTGGATAAAGCTGGTTGTAATGAAGTGCATTTACCAATGGTAACTTCACAAGCTCTTTGGGATGAGACGGGTAGAACAGATAAAATGGGTAAAGAACTACTTCGTTTTAAAGACAGACATGAAAATGATTTTGTACTTAGTCCAACGAATGAAGAAGCCATGGTCAACTTAGTACGTCAAACAGTTAAGTCCTATAAACAATTACCAATCAATGTGTATCAAATTAATTGGAAGTTTCGTGATGAGGTTCGTCCTCGTTTTGGTCTTATGAGAGGTCGTGAGTTTCTGATGAAAGATGCTTACAGTTTTCATACTACAACAGAAGACATGGAACGTGAGTTTGCTTTAATGGAAGAGACGTATAAAAAAATATTTACACGTTTAGGTTTAGAGTTTAAAGTGGTAGAAGCAGATTCAGGTGCTATTGGTGGAGCAGGTTCTAAAGAATTTATGGTTTTGGCAGATTCTGGTGAAGACACAATCATGGTTTGTGATGCTTGTGACTTTGGTGCGAATGTTGAAGTGATAGATGAAAATACAAAAAACTGTGCTTGTGGTGGAGAACTTAAACAAACTAAGGGAATTGAAGCTGGACATATCTTTCAACTAGGCACGACGTATTCAGAAGCCATGAAAGCAGAGTTTTTAAACGAAAACCAAAAGCTTGAACCTTTTGTGATGGGAACATATGGCATTGGGGTAAGTCGATTGTTAGCTGGGATTATTGAGCAAAACCATGATGAACATGGTTGTGTTTGGACAAAAGAGTCAGCACCTTTTAATGTGGATATTATTGTGGCTAAAGCAAAAAAAGAAGAGCAAATGTCAGCTGGAATAGAACTTTATGAAGCATTACAAGCTAAAGGCGTTGATGTTCTTTTAGATGATAGGGCAGATAAAAAAACAGGTTTTGGGGTTAAAGTCAAAGATTTTGAGTTGATTGGAATGAATTATGCTCTTGTGGTTGGTAATGATATTGAAGAGGGTAATGTTGAACTAATTTCTCGAAAAAATCTGTCTAAAGAGCTTGTTGCTTTGGATGAGGTTGTGAATGTAATTATGGAGAAGTTAGCCTAATGATTTATGTATTGTTGTTTTTAATTTTTGAGCTTTTTCTTTCGTTAGAAGTGGGTTCAAATATTGGTTTTTTATGGTCAGTTATTTGGATTGTGGGTTCATTTATTATTGGAATGGGTTTAATTCAAAATGCACACACAACTATTAAGGGAAATATGCAAAGTTTAAAAGAGGGAAAGTTAGATAGAAAGTCTTTTCATGACTCGGCTACTTCTTATTTTTTAGCTGCGATTCTTTTGATTATTCCTGGTGTTTTTTCTGATATTTTAGGATTAATTGCACTTCTGTATACCTTCTATTTACAATTAGGTGGTACAATACCTCGTTCTAAATATAAAACGAATATAAATAGTTTAAATAAACAAGGAGATGATGATGTCATTGATGTCGAAATTATTGAGTCTAGTAGTCGTAACAACGTTAACAATTAGTGCAGGAACTGATGGGGACGATGTAAAAGATTATGTTAAAAAGCATATGATTAAAAATGCGCAGGTGAGAGTTACGGATGTAGAGATTATCTCTTCAAAAGTTTTAGATGAGCCAAAAGGCTGGGAAGTATTTTTTTTAAATATTAATGCTAATGTTAAAAAGAGTGCCACCGTTTATGACAAGGTAACCGTACCTGAAACACTTTTTGTCAAAGATGGTTATACTGTGCCAACATTGATTAATCTTGAAACAGGTGAAGACTACAAAAACTTGTTGAAACCAGAGTTGAAATCTGACGTTTATAGTGATAAGCATCTCATAGCAGGAAATAAAGATGCTGAACATAAGTTGGTTGTTTTTTCAGACCCACAGTGTCCATTTTGTCAAACAAAAGTACCTGAGATTTATAAAGCAGTTAAAGCAAACCCTAAAAAGTTAGCCCTTTATTACTACCATTTTCCATTGCTTAGAATTCATCCCGTGTCAGACATTATTACCCGAGCGATGTTAGTTGAACAAAACAAAGGTAATAACGCAAAAGCAATGGAGTTTTATTCTTTAAAGATTAATCCAAGAGAAGTAAACGCGACTAAAGTTTTGGCTAAAATCAACAAAGAGTTTAAGGTTAATATTAGCGAAGAAGATATTAATACCCAAGAAGTGGCAAAAGAGCTTATATTTGACAAAAATATGGCAACCAAATCAATGGTAAGTGGGACACCAACTGTTTATATTGATGGAAAATGGGATGCAAGTAGAAACAAGTATAAAGCATTAATTTCGAAAGATAAATGAACTGAAAATATCAAAGATTCTGAAGCAGGGATGTTTGATACTTTAATAAATAAGATAAAGAGTGTTTTTGAATAAAATAACCATCGCAACCAGAGCCAGTGACTTGGCTCTTTGGCAAGCATACCATGTAAGAGACAGAATAGAAGCAGCCTATCCAAATATAAGTGTAGAACTTAATAAAATTACCTCTAATGGAGATAAAATTTTAGACAAACCTTTAGCACTTATTGGAGGAAAAGGACATTTTACTAAAGAGCTAGAAGATGAAATGTTAGCAGGAAATGCTGATATTGCTGTACACTCTTTAAAAGATGTTCCCTCTTATATGCCAGAAGGCTTAGAGTTGGCTGCCATTACTACACGTCAAGACCAATCAGATGTTTTTCTTTCTCATAACTACGAGTCTTTTCATGCTTTACCTGAAGGTGCTGTGGTTGGGACTACTTCACTTAGAAGAAGAATGCAGTTACTATCAGTTCGTCCAGATTTACGTGTTAAAGATTTAAGGGGAAATGTAAATACCCGTCTTAGAAAATTGGCTGAAGGTCAATATGATGCCATTATTTTAGCCTATATTGGATTGGATAGACTAGACCTTTTGAAAGATATTCCTTTTACCGAAAAACTTCCTCTTGCTATTATGATTCCTCCGATGGGTCAAGCTGCTTTAGGTATTCAGATTAAAACAACTGATCATGAAATTCGTAAAATAGTAAAAGAAGTTTTGAATGATGAAGATACTTTTTTATGCTCTACACTTGAACGAGATTTTGTAGCAGACATTGGTGCTGGTTGTTCTGCTCCTGTGGCTGTAAATGCTACGATTAACAAAGGTATGATTACCATGAAAGCAATGATTGGTTATCCTGATGGTTCTAGGATTATTGAAGAGAAAATAGCAGCTTCCTTAACGGCTTGTCAAAGCCTTGGTAAGCTTATGGCTAAACTCATGACAGATAAGGGTGCAGGGAAAGTACTTAAAAAAGCAGAAAAAATGGCATTTAAAGATGATGTTTCGGCTGAACGATTATAGTTTAAGGAGTGATAGATGTTAAAAAAAAGTAAGTCAAAATTGAGTATTTTAAAACTTAAAAAAGAATCAGGGTCAATTATACAAACTTTTAATGAATTTATTCAAAATACAATAGCACTTTTTAAAAAAGATGAATCAACTATGAATAAAGAAGAAAAAGTTGAAAAACAACATATTATGACCTTTATTTATGGAATGATTGCTGGCGTTATTGTTTATCATTTTTTGATAGGGGTAGTTTTAATTGCCGTTGTAATTGGTCTTTATATGTATTCTGTTCAAAAGACCAAATCATTAATGGGTGATGAGGAAATCACGAAAAAATAATTTCTGCTTATAAAACCTCAATTTGGGTATAATTCTGTTTTTATGACAAAAAGGATTTACCATCAACGCATTTCAAAAATTTAACCTTCATCCCGACATTGTAAAAACGATTACTTTTGAAAATGCTACTGCCATTCAAAATAAAGTAATCCCTATTGCCATGAAAAGCTTGGACATCATTGGTGCTTCTAAGTCTGGTACAGGTAAAACCATTGCTTATACTTTACCCGTTTTAAACAAAATACAAAAAGTAACTAAGCCTGAAAATAAAGTTATTCGTGCTTTGGTTATTGTTCCCACCATTGAACTTTGTGATCAAGTAACACGCACTTTTATGGAGTGTGGTAAATATTTAGATATTCATGTAGCTAAAGTGCAAGGGGGAACGCCTAAAAGTATTCAACTAGAACGTTTAAAAAAAGGTACAGACATTGTGGTCGCAACGCCTGGACGACTTCAAGATTTTATTAATGATAAAAAAGTTAATCTTCAAAATATTAATACCATTGTGTTGGATGAAGCCGATACCATGCTTGAACTTGGTTTTGTCAATGAAATAAAAGACATTTTAAATGCTTGTGCAAAACCTCGACAAATTATGATGTTTTCAGCAACTATTTCACAAAATATTAAACGTCTTGCTAAAGAATTTTTGCGTGAACCTGCTATTGTGGAAGTGAGTAATCGTAGAGACTTGGTCAATGCCATTTCGCATAAAGCTTATAAAGTTGATAAAAAACGAAAAGAAGAGTTAGTTGCTCAATTGGTTAAAGATTTTGGTATTAAACAACTTATCTTATTTACAAATACTAAAGAGTCTGCTAATAAAGTTTTCGAATATTTAAAAACGCAAAAAATTCGTGTTGCCATCATTCATGGTGATAGAACCAGAACAGAACGTGCTAAAGCATTGAGTTTATTAAAAGCTGAAAAGACCCAAGTGCTAGTTGCTACTGACATTGCTGCACGTGGTGTGGATATTCAAGAACTTCCCTTTGTCCTTAACTTTGACATTCCAGAGAAAACTGATGACTACACGCACCGAGTAGGTCGTACGGGTAGAGCTAACCATAAAGGTATGGTAATCTCGCTCTTAACCATTCGTGATTACAATGGCTTCTCTCAAATAGAAAAAGATCTACGCATGAACGTAAAACGAGAAATCTATGAAGGTTTTGAGCTGACAGATAAACAGCCTCGTCAAAAAAGACCTGTTAAAAAAACCCTACGTGAGAAAAAAGGTTATATTGACTACGATAAAAAACGTAAACATACCTACGCTGCACAAAAGAAAAAAAGAGACGAAAAGAAAAAAGATAGTGATAGACGTAAAGGGAATAAGAAGAAGTAGTGTCGGCTGGTGGTTAAAGCCGACATGGAATTAAGTTAATTTATATTCGTATAAACAGCTTGAACGTCTTCATCTTCTTCAAGTCGGTCGATTAGTACATCTACTTCTTCCATTTGTTCATCGCTAAGATCAATCGGTGTGTTGGCAATGTACTGGTGTTCACCTTTAGTGACTTCAATACCCATCTCTTCAAGGGCTTTAGATAAATCTCCAAAAGAAGCAAATTCTCCAAATACTCTAATAATTTTTTTATCTTCAGCATCTTCCTGTGGTTCAATGTCTTCTTCGATCTCTTCCAGACCAGCATCAATGAGTTCTAATTCTAACTCCTCAATGTCCATTTCTTCTGTTTTATCAAAAGTGAAAACTGATTTACGGTCAAACATAAAGTTTAAAGAACCTGTTGTTAGCATTTCAGCCGTGTTACGGCTAAGAGCTGCTTTAACATTGGCAACGGTACGTGTTCCATTGTCCGTAGCACAGTCTATAATAAACTGCGTACCATAAGGACCTTTTGCTTCATAATGTAACTCTTTAATGTCTGCAGCATCTTTACCTGAAGCTCTTTGAATGGCTGCTTCAATGTTATGTTTTGGCATGTTTTGAGCTTTTGCCGTTAATATAGCTGTACGAAGTCTAGGGTTCATGTCAGGATCAGGGCTTCCTGCTTTGGCTGCCATGGTAATTACTTTTCCTAATTTAGGGAAGATTTTAGACATTGCTCCCCATCTTTTCATCTTCGCTGCTTTACGGTATTCAAATGCTCTACCCATCAAAAATCCTTTTATTTATTAAAAATATAAGTGAAAGTATATCCTAAATATTGGCTATAATTCTAAATCTGATTTACGAGGATTTTCTTTGTCATTTAAAACATTAAAGCTTAGCACAAAACTTTTACAAACTCTTGAAAGCTTGGACTATGAGACCCCAACGGAGATTCAAGAAAAAACTATTCCTCTTCTTTTAGAAAAAAAAGATATTTTAGCAACCTCTCAGACAGGGACAGGAAAAACGGCTGCTTTTGTTTTACCAATGCTTGAAAACTTAGAAGAAAGTAGAGTTTTAAAAACGGCTGATGCACGCTATAAAGTACAAGCACTTATTTTAGCACCTACACGTGAACTGGTTATACAAATTCATGAAAAAATTGAAGCATATGCAGAAGAGTTTACCCATAAGTCCGTGGCATTGTATGGGGGGATAAAATTGGGTTCACAAGTATCAGCCATACGCGCTGGGGCAAATATAGCTGTGGGTACAACAGGACGTGTGCTAGATCACATAAAAAATGGCTCTTTAAATTTAAGTGAGATAGAGATATTGGTGTTAGATGAAGCCGATAAAATGTTGGAGATGGGTTTTATAAATGATATTCGCGAAATAATTGCACTTACGCCTAAAAAGAGACATTCATTGATGTTTTCAGCTACTTTTCCAAAACCTATTATCACTTTGGCAAAATCTTTTTTAAAAAATCCTATTATTATTGAAGTTGATAAAGAAAATTTAGCGACCAAACAGGTAAAACAAATGCTTAGTTATGTTAATGAAGAGGATAAAATGGCTTTGCTTTGTGCAGTCATTGCGAAAAATTCTTGGGAACAGGTATTGGTTTTTACAAATACTAAATTACAGGCAGATAAAATTGTGGATAATTTAAAAAGTACGAATATTAAAGCCCTTGCAATTCATGGAGATAAAAGTCAAGGAATGAGGAAAGAGGCTCTTCAAAACTTTAAGTCACATAAAATATCTGTTTTAGTAGCAACAGATGTGGCTGGAAGAGGTATTGACATTGTTAATTTACCTCATGTTATTAATTTTGAATTACCCTTAAATAATGAAGATTATGTTCATAGAATAGGTCGAACAGGAAGAGCAGGTCAAGAAGGTATGGCGTTGTCACTGATTTGTGATAAAGAGAAACAACAACTGCTAGAGATAGAAATTTTAATTAATAAAAAACTTGAAATTTTTGAAATGGAAGGTTTTTCATTTAGTTCAAATATAGCCCCCACGAATAGAAAACTTAAGAAAGAAATAAAGAAACAAGGTGTCAACATGAAAAAAGCCAAAGAATTGGCTGAAAAAATGATGAAAAGAGAAGGAATGAGTGATATATTAAATATAAATAAAAAGAATATAGCAGTTAAAAAGTCTAAAAGTAAACGGCATTTTTGATATTTATAAAAAAAACAAATAATTATAATAAGTTTAAGTAAAATAACTCTTTTTTAAGTTAAGATGTTAACTAATCTTAGGTAGTTGAATTTTTCATGATTTTCTTCCTCCTTTTAAATTGAAAGTTCTCTTCTTTTAATCTAGTATTTATCCTTTGTAACGAAAATACTAACACTACTTAAGATTAAACCTTCTCTTTATTAACCCCTCTGTATAATGTCCATAAAATCAAATTTAAATAAAGACACTATGAATGAACAACTGGTTTCAATTTGACAGACGTATTCTGCAACAAATCAATTTTATATTAATATTACAACTTTTACCACTTTTTGCCATCTCATCTTATTTAGTTTATGAAATTAATGAATACCTTTTTCACAAACAGATGGTCTATTATGCAATTTCTGCAGGGGTATTTCTGTTTGCTTTTCTAATTCCTTGGCGTAAATATCAATGGCTTATTCCGTTAGCGTATTGGATAAACTTAGTATTGCTTTTAAGTGTTGAATTTTTTGGTAAAAGTATTTTAGGGGCTAGAAGATGGATAGAAATTCCTGGTGTTGGTATTACCCTTCAGCCTTCTGAATTTATTAAAATTACAGTTTTGCTGATGTTGGCTTACATCATTTCAAGAAATCCTCCTCATAAAGATGGTTATGGATGGAAAATGTTTATTAAACTTTCTATTTATATTTTAATTCCTTTTGTATTGATTGCTAAAGAGCCAGATTTAGGAACAGGACTGGTTTTACTTTTAAGTGGATTTGGGGTACTTTTTATTATTGGTATTCAAGCACGTATTTGGATTACTTTATTATTAATTCTTGGTTTAGCAGCACCTCTACTCTATACACATGGTTTAAAGCCTTATCAAAAACAGCGTATTGCCAATTTTATTGGTAAGCCTAGCTATCATGTTCAGCAGTCAATGATTGCCATTGGTTCAGGGGGAATGAATGGGCAAAATAGAGAAGATGCAACACAAACACAGCTAAAGTTTCTACCTGTTTCTTCGACAGATTTTATTTTTGCTTATTTAGGAGAGCGTTTAGGTTTTGTGGGAATGATTACAACGATTGGACTCTATATCGCACTGATTTTACATCTATTAATTATCTCAATGAACAGTATAAAAGATTATTTTGTTCGGGTTGTTGCTGCTGGTATTGCTTTTTTGTTTTTTATCTATATGACGGTTAATATTCTGATGACCATAGGTCTAGCCCCTGTTGTTGGATTGCCTTTGCCTATGTTTTCTCATGGAGGGACATCATTTATTATATTCTCTTTTCTTTTTGGTATTTTAGAAAATTTACTTGCATTTAGATTTTATTTTATGTATAATTCGGACTCAAAAATAACGATGATGAAGAAAAGTCTTTAGCATTCTAATTTTTGCTCTAAACGGGTCGGTAGCTCAGTTGGTTAGAGCACTCGGCTCATAACCGAGTGGTCGGGAGTTCGAGTCTCCCCCGACCCACCACTTTCTAATACTTTCAATCTTCAGTACAAGATAAGCATTTTTTTTGCTATACTCCTATTTTATTTCCTATTAGAAAGACAAACATGCAAAATCTTCTTTATCCTGTCAAAGTGAAAAACAATTTTATATTTAATCCTACAAGCCGTGACTTTATTGTTGATGAAATTCCTTTGTATGCGTTTACAGGTGAGGGTGAACATCTTGTACTTCATGTACGTAAAAAAGACATGACCACATGGGAGATGGTTTCAGCCATTGCGAAGTATTGTAAAATTAAACAGCGTGATATTGGCTATGCTGGCTTAAAAGACAAATATGCGATGACCATGCAGTATCTTTCACTTCCAGCCAAAGACAATGAAGAGATTCTTAAAACCTTTAATCATGAAAAAATAAAAATTTTAGGCACTTACCGACATAATAACAAAATTCGTATAGGGCATTTAAAAGGAAACCATTTTAAAGTGCGTCTCAAAAAAGTATTAGGCGTTCAAAAAGATAAACTTGATTCTGTACTTAAATGGGTTAAAGCCTATGGTGTACCCAACTATTTTGGAAACCAACGCTTTGGAAATCAAGGTGACAACTGGAAAGATGGGCAAAAAATAATTGATGGCACACTAAAAATAAGGGATAAAAAGAAAAGAACTTTTTTACTTAATGCCTATCAATCACATCTTTTTAATCAATGGCTTTCAAAAAGAATTGAACTTTCCATGCTATTAGAAGCTTTTTCAGAAACTGAAGCAGAAGGTGTATTTTCTTTGCCAGAAGGTTCTTTGAAAGGGACAAAAGAACAGCCACATTTTTTTAAAATCTTAGAGGGTGATTTAATGATGCATTATCCTTTTGGACGGGTGTTTGAGTTGGAAGATTTACAAGAAGAAGCAAAACGCTTTACTGAATTTGATATTGCTCCTTCTGGTTTGTTAGCTGGTAAACGTGTGAGTAGAACCCAAAAAGTAGCAGGGCTTATAGAAAAAAACTATGAGAATGAGATAGCTGAAAATGGTGCAAGACGATACGCTTGGATAAAGGTAAGTGACATTAAAAAGAACTACGTGGAAGAAAAAGCACATTATGAGTTGGAGTTTACGCTACCTAAAGGTTGTTATGCCACAAATGTTTTGGATGTTCTAAGAGGAGGAAGTGTTGAAGTGTAAGAGACTTTTGTCGTCTCTTACTTCTTGACATACTTATTGTTGGTCACAATTTTCTGTGGCAGAGGTGTTAGTTATCATTTTATCTAAATGTTTAGTTAAATGGTCTTCAAAAGGTCTGTTTCCAGCTTTTTCCCAAATATCAGAAAATTCACTTACGTCTAAAGTATTTTCTCTTTCAACATAACAATCTTCTTCAGAATGGCTATTTTCAACCATTTCATCTAAACGCTTTGTTAGATGGTCTTCATTGGGTCTGTTTCCAGCTTTATTCCAAACATCAGCAAACTTTTCTACATCTAAAGTACCTTTGTTGCTATCTAAAGTATTTTCAAGATAATTTTGTAGGTGAGCTTGAGTTTTTGTTAAACCATCATTATTGTTATGCAGTTGTAACCAAACGTGCGTAAACTTATTAACATCAATGGTAACGGGTGTTTCATTTTTAATGAAACAATCATTTGAGTAGTTTAAATTTTTTGCAACAAGGGTTTGAGACAATAAAATAATTGTCAAAGCTGTAAATGTTTTGTTAATCATTGTAGGTTTCATGTATAATCCTTAATTATTTTTAAGATAATATCAAGTTATATATTAAGTAAAACTGAATAATAATTATATTTTAAATAAATTTTTTTGATTAAAAGTGATCGAAAAAGTCTTTTTTTATAAAATTTTTGTGTTTTTTATAGGATATAATTAAATAGATAGAAGCTTTTAAAAGAGAGAAAGATGTATGAAAAAAATCATGATATTAAGTGGTGCAGGGCTGTCAGAAGAAAGTGGTATTAATACCTTTAGAGATAGTGATGGACTTTGGGAAAAGCATGATGTTATGAAAGTTTGTTCTACAGAGGGTTGGATAGAGAATCGTAGGCTTGTAACACAATTTTATAATGAACGAAGGGTTGAACTTGAAAGTAAAGAACCAAATTATGCACATAAAACATTAGTAGAGTTAGAGAGAGCGTACCGTGGCAGGGTTTTTCATTTGACTCAAAATGTGGATGACCTTATGGATAGAGCAGGGAGTAGGGATGTGGTACATTTACATGGTACTTTAACAGATTTACGTTGTGAAGCCTGTACCAAGACATTTTTCATAGGATATACAGTGCAAGAGAGTAATGCTACTTGTCCACATTGTGGAAATAAACGGGTGCGTCACAATGTGGTGATGTTTGGAGAGACAGCACCTGAATATGTGAAGCTTCAAGAGGCTACGAAGCATTCGACACTTTTAATTGTCATTGGTAGGAGTGGTATAGTTATTGATTTAGTACCAATCGCTAAAGCGTTTAAACATTCCATCATCATTGATCCTAAACGCCAGGAGACACGTAGTCAGTTTGACCCTCATAAATACATAGATGAGTATTTTGAATATTTTTTTCAGAAAAAAGCAAGTGAGGCTATGGATGAGATGATGAGGATTGTACGTAAGCATATGAAAGAAGATTTAAAAAGTTAAAGAAACCCTTGACATTAGTTTCTAGTTACCCTATAATGCCGTCCACACAAACAAAGTGTAACATGTTTTGGGGCATGGCCAAGTGGTAAGGCACCAGTTTTTGGTACTGGTATTCGGGGGTTCGAATCCCTCTGCCCCATCCATCTTAATTGATGGCACTAATGTTATAAATATTTATATGAAATTGCGTTTAATGAACGCGGGATAGAGCAGTTTGGTAGCTCGTCGGGCTCATAACCCGAAGGTCGGTGGTTCAAATCCATCTCCCGCAACCAATTATAAATATTTATTTAAAATAAACTAAATGTCGCGGGATAGAGCAGTTTGGTAGCTCGTCGGGCTCATAACCCGAAGGTCGGTGGTTCAAATCCATCTCCCGCAACCATATAATCATAACTTTTTTAATATATAAAACATAGTCATTAATAATTCACTGGGGCATGGCCAAGTGGTAAGGCACCAGTTTTTGGTACTGGTATTCGGGGGTTCGAATCCCTCTGCCCCATCCATATGTGGAGTTGAATGTTTTTTATAAAAGGTTATACTTTAATATGACGCGGGAATAGCTCAGTGGCTAGAGCCCCTGCCTTCCAAGCAGGATGTCGCGAGTTCGAATCTCGTTTCCCGCTCCATTATGTTTTTTACAGTACAATCAAATTTTTCTTTTAATATATTTAAGCTCTTCCTCATAATTGAACCTATATTATCAAATATCTATGGCATAATTCGCGATAAATTATTACAAGAGGAAGAATTTAAGTATGTCAGCAGAAGCGTTAAAAAGAGTAGAAATAGCAATTAAAGAGATAAAAAAAGGTCGTATGGTCATCATGATGGATGATGAAGATCGAGAAAATGAAGGTGACTTAGTTTATGCTGCTACACACTCAACTCCAGATATGGTTAATTTTATGGCAAAAGAGGCTAGAGGACTTATTTGTACTCCTTTGCCTAAAGAACTTGCTGAACGATTAGAGTTAATCCCTATGGTGACCAATAATATTTCTAATCATGAAACAGCATTTACAGTTTCTATTGATTCTACGATAGCAGAGACAGGGATTTCTTCGGCTGAACGTGATGATTGTATCTCTAAACTGGCAAATCCTTTAACTAAAGCTTCTGATTTTGTTCGTCCTGGTCATATTTTTCCTCTTATTGCTAAAGATGGTGGGGTTTTAGTACGGACAGGACATACCGAAGGCTCTGTTGACATTTGTAAGTTAGCTGGTTTAGCACCTATTGGGGTTATTTGTGAAATTATTAAAGATGATGGAACAATGGCCCGTCATGATGATTTAGAAATATTTTCAGAAAAGCATAATATGCCAATAGTGTATATTTCAGACCTTGTTGAATACCGTTTAGCCAATGAACAACTTGTCAAAAGAATTTCAGAAGAGGAGATTGAAGTTTTAAATATGAAAGTTAATCAAATCTGCTATGAAGACCATTTAGGGCGTGTACATAAAGTGGTACAGTTTTATAAAACACACGCTACTGAAAATGTAAAATTCTATAACATTGGGTCTGATGTAGATTTATTGCTAAACCAAAAACGTTTCGATACGATTACCTCGTCATTAGAGTACTTAAAGTTAAATGGTGGAGTATGTATTTTTTTAGATACCATGACCATCTCAAAAGAACAGGCTAAAGAGTATGGTGTGGGTGCTCAAATATTAAAAGATTTAGGCATTGATAATATTAAGCTCTTGACATCAAATAAAGAGACAGAGTTTATTGGTCTTGCAGGTTTTGGTTTGAATGTTGTAGAGAAGATTGAAACGGTTTAGATTATTTAATTTATGAACTATTAGCTATAATTCTAAGCATATTAAGAGATAAGGTAAATGCCAGTGAGTACGCAAAAGTTCATTTTAAAATTCTTCCCAGAAATCATGGTTAAAGGTTCTTCAGCTAAAAAACAGATGATAGGACAGCTCTATAACAACCTTGTTAAGCTTTTAACTGAAATAGATGACTCCATTCAGATTAAAAAATTTTCAGATAAAATAGAGGTAGTAACACCCTTAGTTGTGCTTAATAAAGTAAGAACATGCCTTGTAAATACACCTGGAATTGAACAAGTTTTAGAAGCCTTACAATTTGATAATATTAATACTTTAGATGAGATAAAAGAAAAAGTATATGAGTTGGTTGCTGATGAAGTAAAAGATAAAATGTTTGTGGTTCGCACTAAACGTTCAGGTAAACACGCATTCAGTTCTTCTGAAATAGAACAAACTGTTGGTGGCTATATTTTAGCTCACTCCAAAGCCAAAGGCGTTGATTTACATCATCCAGAAGTAACGGTACGTCTTGAACTTATACATAATCAGCTGAATATAATTACCCATAAACATATTGGTCTAAGTGGGTATCCTATTGGAACACAAGGAGAAAT
Source organism: uncultured Sulfurovum sp. (assembly GCA_902727915.1). The sequence continues at coordinate 9,704 of CACVAU010000064.1, read as the reverse complement.
TCTCTCTTTAATGTCTGGTGGTTTTGATTCAACGGTAGCTTCTTATTTAACCATAAAGCGTGGATTAAAAACACATTTTATTTTTTTTAATCTTGGTGGAATTGCTCATGAGCTTGGGGTAAAGCAAGTTTCTTTTTATCTTTGGAATAAATTTGCTTCGTCACATCGTGTAAAAATTATCTCTGTACCTTTTGATGACGTTTTAACCGAAATTTTTCGTTCGACAGCAGAGACTTATATGGGGGTAACGCTGAAAAGGCTCATGCTCATGGCCTCTGAAAAAATAGCAAGAGAGATGGACATAGATGCTTTGCTAACAGGTGAATCTATCGCACAGGTTTCGAGTCAAACATTGCGTAATTTGGCACTCATAGATGAGGCAACAAACATGTTGGTTATACGTCCATTATCTACCATGAATAAACCTGAAATTATTGATATAGCCAGTAAAATCGGAACACAACGTTTTGCTGAAAATATGCCAGAGTATTGTGGGGTAATTTCTAAAAATCCTATTACTCATGGCTCATATAAACGTATGGCAAAGGAAGCAAAACGTTTCAATTATGAGGTTTTAGACAAGGCTGTAGAAGAGGCAAAAAGTATTTATGTTGATGAAATAATTGATGATGTGAGAGATAATGCACCCATTGAAGTTGTCAAAAACTTAGAAGGTTCAACATACGTGGTGATAGATATTCGTGGAGAAGAAGAGACACTTTTAACCAAAGGTGAGAGTATAAATATTCCTTTTTATAAGCTAAAAACAGAGTTTAAAAAACTACCACAAGACAAGGAATATCTGCTATACTGTGATAAAGGAGTTATGAGCCAACTACATGCACAATATTTACGTGATGCTGAAGCTTGTGAAAATGTTAGGGTTTATAGACCATAAAGGATATTTATTAAAAAAGGAATTCTATGAAAAAAACAGCATTTTTAAGTTTTTTATCGTTAGTAACCGTAACGTTTGTATTTGCAGAAGAGTTGAGTTCACCTAGTCATTTTGAAGCCTTGCCTTTTTCTAAGGCTGATGAATCTCTACCCATTGCTAAAACTCTTGAAGAAGAAGCTAGAGATAAAGAAAAAATTCAAACTTTAGAACTAGAGGAAAATAACAATACGGATGTTATCCAAGAAGCTAAAATTCAAGATGAAAACATTAGTGTAGTAAGTGTTCAAGAAGAAGCACAAGTTCAAGCCTTAAGCTATGAAACAGTTTTAGCACAAGCTAAACGTGAAAATAAAATAATCATGCTATCGATTCGCTCAACAGATTGTAAATATTGTGATAGAATGGATGAAGAAACTTTAAGTGATGAGAGTGTGAAACAAGAATTAGCCAAAGATTTTTTAATACTTCATTACAACCAAGATTTAGAAGCTTTACCTTTAGAACTACAAGAAGGTGCAACACCTATGTTTATTTTTGTGAATAAAAATGAAGATATTTTAAACATGTACCCTGGTATGCGAAATCCTGAAGAGTTTAAAGAAGCATTGACCCAAATATTAACCCAGTAAATTCACTTTTTAATACATTATGATAAAATGCCGAAATTATTTAATATAAGTAGGTAAGTTATAGCATGTTAAGCACAGTAAATATAGTTCAGCGTTATGGTAAAAGAGTACTTTTTGATAAAATAAGCATCACCCTTGATGCTGGTAAAAGATATGGTCTTATTGGAGCAAATGGTGCAGGGAAGTCTACTTTTTTAAAGATTCTCTCAGGTGAAATAGAACAAACAGATGGAACAGTTCAAATGCAGCCTGGACTTAAAATGGGTGTTTTGGGTCAGAATCATTATGCTTTTGAAAGTTTTTCTTTAAAGGATGCAGTTTTGTATGGAAATAGAAAGTTGTATGATGCTCAAAAAGAGAAAGAAAAGCTTTATATGGAAGGTGACTTTGAAGATGAAAAAGTCAATGAACGCCTTGGTGAACTTGAAATGATTTGTGCTGATGAAGACCCTATGTATGAATCAGATGTAAAAATTGAAAAACTGCTTGAAGCACTTGGTTTTGAAGTTTCGGTTCACAATGATTTAATGTCTTCTCTTACAGGGGGGGATAAAGTTAAAATTTTACTCGCACAGGTTCTTTTCTTAAAGCCAGATGTTTTGCTTTTAGATGAGCCTACCAACTCACTAGACATTGAAACCATTGCATGGTTAGAGCGTGAACTTAAGCGTCATGAAGGCGTTATGATTGTTATTTCTCACGATAGACACTTTTTAAATAACGTTGTCACCCATATTTTAGATTTAGATTTTCAAAATATTCGTGAATTTACAGGAAACTATGATGAGTGGTACATTGCTGCGAATCTTATTGCTAAACAAGCAGAAACAGACCATGCAAAAGCCTCTAAAGAAAAAGAAGAACTTGAAAAGTTTATTGCACGTTTCTCAGCCAATGCGTCTAAAGCAAAACAGGCAACTTCGCGTCAAAAACAATTGGATAAATTAGACATCGAAGAGATTAAACTTTCATCAAGACGTGATCCTTCAATTATGTTTAAGCCTCATAGAGACCTTGGTAATGAAATTTTAGAAATTAAAAATTTGGCTAAATCATATGATGATTTAGAAGTATTTTCAGATATCTCGATTAAAGTAGACTCAACAGAAAAAATAGCCATTATTGGTGGTAATGGTGTCGGTAAGTCAACGCTTTTAGAAATTATTATGGGTAAACTCAAAGCTGATAAGGGTACATTTAATTGGGGTCAAACTGTAACCACTTCATATTTTCCTCAAAATTCAACAGATTTAGTAACGGGTGAAGAGACACTTTATGAATGGATTCAAGGTCATGATCCTAAATGGCATATTGATGAAATTAGACAATGTTTAGGACGTATGCTATTTTCTGGTGAAGAGCAAAGTAAGCAAGTTGGTGCATGTTCAGGTGGTGAAAAACACAGAGTGATGTTATCTAAAATGATGATGGACGATGCAAATTATTTAGTAATGGATGAGCCAAATAACCACTTAGACTTAGAAGCAATTGTTTCTTTTGGGGAAGCATTGCATGGTTATAAAGGTGGAGTTATCTGTGTTTCTCACGATAGAGAATTGATTGATGCTTTTGCAAATCGTATTATTAAAATAAATGCTGATGGAACTTTAATTGATTTTGAAGGTACTTATGAAGAGTTTATTGAAGTACACGGAGCATAAGAACAGCTAAAATGGAAAAACTAGATTTTCTTAAAAGTATAAGGGCTGCTAGAAGGTCTCATATCCAGTGGGTGGATAAAGCTAAAAGTTTAGTGAATGGATTACCTGTAAAAAAAGAACAAATTCCCCTTGAAGTAACCGAGTGTAGTTTTGGAAAGTGGTTTTATGCTGAAGGACAAAGCCTACTCTCTTTTTTTACCGAAGAAGCCATCGAGAAGTTGGATAATAAACATAAAGAACTTCATGATATCTATATGAAGATATTTAAAATTTATTTTCCAGAACCTAAAGGCTCTTTTTTATCAAAAATATTTCAAACTAAAAAAGAGATAACAGCACAAGAAGAACATCATGCTTTAGCTTATTTAGGCAACTTAGAAGAAGTCTCAAAAGAGTTGATTTCATACTTAAATATTATTGAGAAAAAATTAAACAAAATAGATGAAGAGACTTTTCTTAAACATATTTAATATTAAAAGTTTAAAAAAATCACTTTTAAGTAATATATCATTTTCATAAAATTTTAATCCTCTCAAATATCCTTATCCTTCAAATTATTGTATAATCTTCAAATTCTTTTAAAGGCAAATAATGAGTATTGATAAAATATTATGGAATAGAGCAGGGCATAAATGTGAACTGTGTGGTAGTGAAGAAGGCTTAAGTGCTTATGTTGTAGAACCCAAAGAAGAAGCTATTGTACTTTGTGAGATTTGTTTGGCTTCTATAGATAAGCCACTAGAAAATGAATCGCATTGGTTTTGTCTTAATGAATCGATGTGGTCAGAAGTTCCTGCTGTGCAAGTCATGGCATATCGAGTTTATTCGAAACTTGGAAATCAAGAACAACTTGATATGATGTATATGGAAGAGGAGGTTAAAGCATGGGCAAAAGAGGGACTGGAAGAAGAAGGTCAAGAAGCAACACGTGATGCTAATGGAACGATTTTAGTGGCTGGAGATTCGGTTTCCATCATAAAAGATTTAGTGGTTAAAGGAGCAGGGTTTACAGCAAAGCAAGGCACTACGGTTAAAAATATTCGTATGGTTCCAGGTGACCCTACTCACATACAAGGCAAAGTCAATGGCAGTACGATTTTTATTATTTCGGCATTTTTAAAAAAGTTGTAATTGATGCGAAATAAAATATTTTTATTGATTGTCCCTTTTGTTTTTATTGCTTGTGGAGGTGGAGGAGGAACTGCTAACAGTTTTCTTGGTCAAGAATTAACTTACAAAGAGAAATTTGTTGATGAAAATAACTGTAGTCAAATTATAGACAATGAGTTTATTGTGATGTGTTATGACTATCAAAAAAAAGCTGTTAAGTCAGTGAGCTATACGCTTTTGGGTGACTTAATGAATGAACAAAATATTGAAAAACGTCCTTCATTTTATGTTGAAAAAGAATTAGAATCTAAAAACAGAGTAAGCACAACTGATTACATCAACTCAGGTTACGACCGAGGACATATGGCACCAGATGCTTCGTTTGATTGGAGTCAAGAGAGCTTAGATGCTGTTTATACTTTGGCAAATATTATTCCCCAAGCACCACAGGTGAATCGAAACTCATGGGCAAAACTCGAAGGTTATGTTCGAGATAAAGCTGAAGAGTTGGGTGAGCTGAACGTTGTTAATGTTGTTAAGTATGGACAGCGTTCAAGTCGTATGGGTACAAACAAAATGGCAATCTCAAAAGGTTATTATAAAATTTTATACAATTATGAAGAGAACTATGAAGAGTGTTTTTACTACAGTAACAAATTGGGTGTTTCAGCACAAAATGACGTTTTAGAAACTCATGCTGTCTCTTGCCAAAGTGTAACGAATTAAATTTATTAACTAACATTTTTCACCTATTAAACTTTCACTTTCTTTTATAGAATTCTTTACTTAACATAAGGAGGTGAAACATGTCACTTAATGCACAACGATTAAAAGGTCTCTACATCATTAGTGATGATACCTTAACACCCAACGACACCATTATCCAACAGATTACCCAAGCCCTTGAAGGGGGTGCTACCATAGTGCAACTACGAAACAAAAAAGGTTCACTAGAAGCAATAAAAGCACTTAGCATTGAAGTACAAAACCTTTGCCACAACTACAATGCCCTTTTTGTCCTTAATGATAAAATAGAACTTGCCATTGAACTCGGAGTAGATGGGCTACATATTGGCAAAAGTGACCATCACTGTTTTGAACAAATTCGTCAAGATTTCAAAGGCATTATTGGGGTCTCTTGCTATAGCTCCATTGAGATGGCTAAAGATTTTGAAGACAAAGGGGCTGATTATGTCGCATTTGGTTCTTTCTTTGCCTCCCCTACCAAACCCGATTCCAATATTATTGACCTCAAAATATTGCAAGAGGCAAAAAAGGCATTAACTGTTCCTATTTGTGCCATTGGAGGCATTAACCTCTCCAATGTTCAAGAAGTGATGCAACATCAACCCGATATGGTCTCTGTTATTAGTGACATCTGGTCAGCAGATGACATTAAACAACAAGCTCAAAATTACACCAATTTATTTTAAAGGAAACAACATGAAATTATCTATTGCACTCGAATGGTTCTTAAACCCTGACCATCTACCTATTATTGCTGGAATTCAAACAGGAAAATACAAAGACGTTGGTTTAGACATTGACCTTATTGAACCCCAAGAACATTATGATGGATTTGACCTTCTAAAAAAAGGAGAAATCGATTTACATATCAATGAGCCTTTACACCTTTTTGAACACCATTTTGATGGGATTAAGTCGTTAGGATGTTACTTTGAAACCCATGGTGGGGTAATGATTCGCCAAGAGAGCATTGAAAAGTTACGTAACAATGAACCAGTACGTATCACCACTCCAGCCTCCAATCCCATTACCAATACCATTGGATTTGAAATCTTAAAGCGTTATGCGATTAAAGAGGGTTTTGCATTGGACAAAGCAAATGTAGACTTTATAGAGACTGACTTTTATCATATCAAAAACATGAAAGAGCAAGGGTTTGATGGTGCGTGGTTATGTTTCTATAACTTTGAAGGCATCGAAGCCGAACACACAGGATTTGAAAACCTATTTATAGACCAACGTCTCTCACCTTATGCAAACTTTTCGGCGTTAGAACTCATGACCAGTCAAGAGACCCTGGAAGAAAAAGGTGAAGCCATTGATAAATTTGTAGCCGTAACCAATGAGATGACACGTTACTGCCAAAAAAACAGTGAATTTGCTAAAACAGTTTTTTATGACTACTCCAAACAAGAAAAGTCAGAACTCATGGACAAAATTATCGAAGATACTTTAACCCGTTTTGAACCTCTAAAAAACGATGCAAAGCGTTGGAGAGAACTAGCAGATTTCTTGGCCGAACTTAACATTGTAAAGCTAGACGATACGGCTTACAACAAAATTTGGTAACCTAAAATGAAAATAGCCATTGTAGGTGCAGGGTTCTCGGGGAGTTACCTTGCACATCAACTACACAAAAAAGGACATAGCATTACCCTTTTTGAAAAATCAAGAGGCGTTGGTGGGCGTATGGCGACACGCTCCATGGAACAAACAAAAGTCAACCATGGATGCAATGCCTTACAAACCAAAACAGAAGCTTTTCAAAGCTTTTGTGAATTAATGGTTCAAAAAAATCTCTTAGAAAAAAAAGATGCACATACCTATACAGCCTCTGCTATGAATACTTTTTTAAAATACTTAAGTCAAAATGCCACTTTAAAAACCGATACGCTTATCAAAAAGATTGTCTATAAAAATAATCGCTATACGCTTACAGACCAAAATGAAGTGGAACATAAAGATTTTGAGTTTTTACTTTTAACCCTACCTGCACCACAGATTTTAAATATGGATTTTGAGTTAGAAGAACATCTAAAAGAGCAACTCAAAACAGTACAATATGAGAGTGTGGCTACTTTGGTACTTACAGGAAAAACCCTATCAGAACTGGACAAAATTCAACTTTCTAAAATAAATTCTCTAAAAAAAATCTCTCTTCAAAACAATAATACCTATGTTATCCACATGGATAAAGCATTTTCGAACCAACACAATCATCTCAATAAAAATGCCATCACGCCCTATATTGTCAATGAAATTCAACGCGTTGTACCCAACTTCAAACTCTATAACTACAACTATTTTACCCATTTATGGAAATATGGCTTTACCTCAAAACCACTCAATATTCCTTATGTTTACAATGAGAAGAGAAACTATGCCATCTCTGCTGATTGGCTCATGGGTGAAAGTGTTGAAGATGCTTTTCTCTCTGCTAAAAAACTACTAGAAGAACGGTTTTAGAAAAAGTTTACACGTTAAAAAACTTTTCAAGAACGCTACCAAGGTCCTTGAAAACGGCTGTTTTTATGGTCAAGCTTTTGTTGGTGTTTGGTTTTACGATCCGAAACACGCTTTCGCCAACGCATATAGCCTTTTTTAGAAAGCAGGGTTCGCATTTTGTTTTTAAGTTGATTTTCGGTTAGTCCATATTGTTTATAAATGGTATCAAAAGTGATTCTATCTTGCCAACTCATCTCTATTAATCTATTTACATCTAGCTCTTCATACTTTTCATCACGCTCTTTTTTAACAGTAAAAACTTTTTTTTCGCCATGATACTGTTCATAATAATGCTCGTATTCCTCGCCTAAAATTCTTTTGGCTTGTTTCACAAAAATCTGTTCACGTTGTAGCATTTTAATTACTTCTCTTTTACCTCGGCACTCATATTTTTCAACAATCGAAAAAAGAAGTTCATTGGAGATAAGGTCATAATCATGATAACGTGAATTCTCATCAATAATCAACGAAGAGAGTTCTTCAAAAGAGTTTTTCTCCAAGTCAAAACAGTCAGGAGTCAAGGTCTTAAGATTATAACTTGAATCTTTTTTATCCATTGGTTCTTCATAAAGTCTGTGTGTTCCCAGTTGAAAAGCTGTTAATTTACCTTGATTAAAACAGCCTGTATCAATCCCATAAAAATTCTCTCCTTGCATTACCTCATCAAACACACAATGACCAAAGATATTTATTTTGGTATGCGAAACTTCCTTAAGAGGCATTCCTTTATAATAACGATTGGTTAAAAAATCCATCTCATAATCTTGATTGTTTTTATGCTCATAAAACTCTAACCCAAATCCATGTGTTATAAAATAATCTTCTATCTCAACATACAAAGGAAGCCCTGCTAACCATGCCACATCTTCTTGGGCTAAAAGAGCAGAAGATTCATAACTCTGAATGGTTTCAAATCCACCAAAACGCTTGTCATAACTCCAAGGCACATCACGTTTTCCATTTAGGGAATCGGTGAGATGTTGTTGCATCAAAAAGTCATGATTGCCTTTAATGGCTTGGTAGTTGTTCTGCTTAATAAAGGCAATAACCTCTTTTGAAAAGTTCCCCTTATCACAAAGGTCACCCACAAAAATAAGTTCAGCATCTTTGGGCAATTTATCTACCAAAGTCATCAAAGTATGATAACAACCATGCACATCACCAATCACAAATATGTTTTCTAAGTTTTTTGTTTTCATATGATATTTTAAAATAATTATCGTGATTTTTGTATTGTTTTTTTGTTAGTTTATGAACTTATAATTGCTCTTCTAGTGCTTTTCTTCAAAGAAAATTAATTCATATCGGTAATTCTATTTTTACACAACTTTTGATATACTATTTTTAAATATGTATAGGCTAATAATGAATTATAACTTTGAGTGGGATATCAATAAAGCTCGAATAAATCTTTCAAAACATAAAATAAGTTTTGAAGGAGCAAGTTCTGTTTTTAGAGATGAACGAGCTATTTCTATTGCTGATGAAGAACAACAAATCTATAATAAAGGATAGACAATGAAAGAAGAATACGATTTTTCAAATGGTGAACGAGGAAAGTTCTACAATAAGAATGCTACTTTTAACTTACCAATCTATCTTGAACCTGAGATAGAGAGTTTTGTTGCAAAATTGGCAAAAGAACAAAAAAAGAATATAAGCGAAGTTGTTAATGCTTTGCTTTTTAAAGATAAAGAGCTTATTGAGCTTATGCGAATACCATAGGGTTGGATATAACCAACCCTTCAAAAAGTTCTGCATTCAACCATTAACTTACCTTTCTATTATGGCTATCTCATCTTCACTCAATCCATACAGTTTATAAACCATAACATCTATCTCATCTTCGAGTACTTTGGTTGGTTGTTTTTTTTCTTTTAGTTTTAAGATTTTATCTACCAAAATCTCAAAAGGTTTTTGAGCTTCTTTTGAGATTTTTGGGATTGGGAGTTTCAGCATATTGATTTTTTGCCACATTGTTGTACCCACCCCAGAAGAAGTTTTTATTTTGTTATAATAAAAAAAGACTTACTCCACGACAACAAGAAGAAAAGATGCTAAAATAAGAGAAAAGTAAGAGAAAAAATGAAACATATAAAAGCAATAAAGTCAATATTAGAAGAATATTACCCATGGCATGAGGCAAGAGTGGAA
>CACVAU010000063.1 GCA_902727915.1 uncultured Sulfurovum sp. | reverse complement strand
GTACTATCCATCTATTACTTCTTATTTAAACTCAATCCAAATCAGAGATTGAAATATTCTGATTTGGGTTTGTTGCTTTTTAGGATGGTTGGGGAAAATTGATATTGGGTTTTTCAGGGTTGACTATGTACCCAAAGATAATAAAAGCCTCTCAGACAATAAAATACTGCTAACAACATTTAGCACAGAATTTGAACTTGAAGATGGTGATACTTATGTTGATGTAAAAGAGGGTTTCAAAGAAGAGTTTGAAAGTGAAATTGGTTCAGTTGGGTTCTTGATACCTAAGTCTTATGATATCAAAACTGAAGATTATGACTTTTATGATACTTACTCAATTATCAGATTTAATGTAATTTTTCCTGTTTCCAAAGAACATCCAGATGCTGGTTCTTATGCTCCTTTTTCATTAGCCATTTATAAGAAAAAAAATGAAGATACCGTCACCATTAGTTTTCCTTCTATTACCAATTGGACAAAGGATTTAGGTATAACTGATAAAGAAGCACTTAAAGAAATTAAGAAAACTCAAACCATGATTCAAGGTATCATTGAAGAGCTAACAGAGTAATTACATAACAGTATAGGTATTATTTTCTATGTGCTTGTACTGTATCTCCAACAGCAATTCTTCCATAATCTAAAGGACGTACAAAAAGACCCCTTTTGCCTTTGAGTAATTCTGGTAACTCAGGTGCAAGTGCCATAAGATATCCATAAGCTTCACAATGCTTAAGTACTTCCACAAGTGTTTCACCTAATTCAATAACATCACCTTCTTTTAAGTCATAAAGGTCAACATCCACATGAATACTCTCTAGTAAAACACCTTTATCTACCATAATACCAGCTTCTTCAGCTATATCATAGCTTACTTCACAAGTAAGTAACAGCATTGGATTTTCTGAAGTTTCGTAATTCATATCCCCTATAATTCCTTCTGAATCGCACTCGAAATCCTCACAGAGCATACGGTGTCCAGAACGCATAATAGCTGGCATGGTCATATACAGTGCTAAAACTTTTCCATTTAACATTTTTTATCCTTCATTATTAATTAGTGGATAGTATCATATATGGGGTTAAAAACCTAGATTTATAAAGATAATAGTGCCATAAATATTCCGACTCTACTGATAATGGGAAATAATAAGTTTTATTGTGGAATTTTTTATAAAAGTGGCTCCGGATGTTGGATTCGAACCAACGACCAAATGATTAACAGTCATCTACTCTACCACTGAGCTAATCCGGAACAAATATTGAAATATAAGTAATTGTACAAATTATCTACTAAAGATAGTTTATAAAATTTAATGGCTCCGGATGTTGGATTCGAACCAACGACCAAATGATTAACAGTCATCTACTCTACCACTGAGCTAATCCGGAACAAATAATTTAAAGCTAATGTTTAAATTGGAGTGCAATTATAGGCAAAAAAATCTTTCATGTCAAGAGATTTTTCTGCTTTTATTCCTAGGGCTAAGAATTTTTTACAAAAAAATCATAACCAGCACAATTTTCGATTACTATAAGCTTCTTATTTACTAATTTTTGGAGTCTTTCTTTACTCTGCTCATCAAAAAGTACTTCTATATCATCTAAAGTCAAAGGACGTTTTTTAAGCGTTTCTAAAATATCATCTTCAGAGTAATTCGATGCTTTTACACTCACTTTTTTTCTTGAGGCAATATAGACAGGCAAGGTAGAATCAAATTTTAAAGAGATAGTTCGTAAATCTTCATAGCCCAATGGCTCAACATAATAAGCAGGTGGTCTATCAATGGTTCCAATATCAATACGTGTAGGTTTCAACGTCAATAAGTACGCATTTAAAGCATTAATTTCTTCATCGTCATCATTAACCCCTTTTACAATAAGCACCTCAATAATCAAAGGATTTGAAAATTGTTCTCTAAAAGCTAACATTCCAGACTTAATCTCTTCTACATCAATTCCCTTATGTGCTCTATCAAGCCGTTTTAAACAACGTCCTGTGGCACAATCTAAAGAAAGCTTAACTGTGTCAAACTTTTGTAGTGATTCTTGTATGTAGGGTTCATGTATATTCCCAGCATTAGAGAGTATGAGTGTTTTAATATTCCCTTTTACACTATTAATTTCATCCATCAGTTCTGATAAATAAGGATAAAGTGTTGGTTCACCATTAGCTGTAACGGTTAAAGCATCAATATCTTGATGTTCTCCCAAAGTATTATTTAATGCATTCATAATCTCTTCAATCGAAACAACATCTTCATAAGTATCCATTGTCTTAGCAGGAGCAAGTTCACAATAGAGACAATCAAAGTTACATTGTTTTTTAGAAGGACTTAAATCAATACCTAAAGATTTTCCAAAACGTCTGGAATTAACCGGACCAAATATTATATTCATAATTTATCTTTTAAAGTTCTTCAACATTTTCCATCAGTACTTCAATAATATCTGACATGGTCACAATACCTACAAGCTGATTATTATCAAGTACTAGCAAACGTTTCATATTGGAGTTAACCATCATTTTTGCTGCATACTTTACCTCTAAACTAGCCGAAACAGAAACAGCTGGTAAGGTTGCTATATCATAAACATTAAGCAAGTCAATATCACCATCTTCTGAGATTATACTCTGTAAAACATTTCTAAAAGTCAATAAGCCATAAGCACCACTGTCCCCATTTTTATCAACAACGACAGAACGAACTTTATGCTCTTTCATTAACGTTAAGGCACCACGTACCGTTGCCATAGGAGAAGTTTTAGCTATTTGTTCTACAGGAGTCATTATACTTTTAACTAACATCGAATATTCCTTTTATATCTTTTCATAGTCTATCTATAACATTGACTTAATATCATTTTCAAACTTATGTAATTCACTCGTATCTAATCCAGCAACATGACTTAAAGGCAAAGTAAACACTAAGCCCCCATTGTTGGTATTATCCAAATCAAACTTAACGCGTAATGCTTTCATAACTTTCATAGATAATTTCACAGGAAGTACAAAAAGTAAAACAGAAACATTTTCTTCTAGGGTCAATCCAAAAAAAATTTTCTTCTCTTCCAAACCAATATTCTTACCATGAAGAATGGTTACACCACCTGCTCCAGCTTCTTTAGCAACATCTACGGCTACTTCTTCATCTTTATCTTCAATAATCGCAACTAACGCTGTAAACTTCATACTTGTTCCTTTTCTAGTTGTTTTTTCTTATGCTCAGCATATATACCATAACCCATTACTGTGAGCATTGGAAACAGTGATGCAAAAGCAATAAGTCCAAAACCATCAATAAGAGAATTTCTCCCCTCAATATTTTCTGCTAATCCTAAACCGAGAGCTGCCACCAATGGTACTGTAACGGTAGAAGTTGTGACCCCACCACTATCATAAGCAATGGGAATAATATACTTCGGTGCAAAATAAGTTAATAAAATTACCACAGAATATCCAGCAATAATATAATAATGAATTGGATCACCTGAAACCAGACGATAAGACCCTAAAGCTATACCTATTGCCACCCCTAATGCTACCACAAAACGGAGTATGTTCTGCTTGATTCTCTCTTCTGAAATTTCTTGTGCTTTTATCGCAATGGCCAAAAGTGCAGGTTCTGCCATGGTGGTTGAAAAACCTATTAAAAATGCAAAAAGATAAATTAACCCATTATTTCCCATTGAAGTTAGTGCATCAGCAATGCTCTCACCTATTGGGAAAAGTCCCATCTCTAAACCAACAATAAAAGCATACAATCCCAAAATAACCATCAAAATACCAACAACTATTTTGGGCAAATGAGGAATAGACTTTTTAATAATAGCATACTGAAAAAAGAAAATAACTATTAGTATAGGTGCAACATCTTTAATAACATCTAATAATTCAAACAAGGTATCTTTCAAAGAAAAAACTTCTTGTGCCATTACTTCTTTAGTAGCTACTACAGTATCGGCAATGGCTGTAACAGAAGAAGCATCTCCAATAGAGTAAACAATGATTCCATAAATTTGTACAAATATCATCGGTGTCAATGAAGCAAATGCTATAAGCCCAAAACCATCAATAGCTGGGTTACGTCCTTTAATACTAAATGCCAGCCCAATACCTAAAGCAGCAACCAAAGGTACCGTAACCGTAGAAGTTGTTACCCCTCCACTATCATAAGCAAGACCAATGATTTCTTTGGGTGCAAAAAAAGTTACAACCACCACTAAAATATAGCCTGCAATAATATAATACTGAATAGGATGCCCAAGTAAAATACGTAAAGTTCCTAAAGCAATGGCAAAACCAACGGAAAGAGCTACGGTCATTCTTAACCAGAAGGCATCAATCAAACCATCTGAAATTACAGTAGCTTTTTGAGCAATGGCAATCAATGCAGGTTCTGCAACTGTGGTCGCAAAACCAATGGTAAAGGCAAAAAGAAGTAACCAGAAGGTTGAACCTTTTCTAGCAAAATCGACTGCTAAATTTTCACCAACGGGGAAAATACCAAGCTCTAAGCCCCGAATAAATAATGCCAATCCAATAGCAACAATGGTTAAACCTATAATAATGGATATCAAATTATCTGGAACAGACTGAATAATAAAAGTTTGAAAAAACGCTACGACAATAACGATGGGAAGAAGATCTTTAAAAGAATTTTTAAGATCTCCAAGAAATATTTTTATGCTCTCATTCATAAAAAAATTATACAATAAAGCAGATAGCTTATAAATGATTTAAATCAAGATAGTCCATAAATATTTTCTATAATTCGATACAAGTACCGATACCAGAAGAAGTTAATATTTCTAATAGAATAGAATGTTCAACCCTTCCATCAATAATATGTGCTTTCTTGACACCTCCACGTAATGCTTCAATACAAGCATCTACTTTAGGAACCATACCACCATTAATGATTCCATCTTTTTTCAGAGTATTCGTTCGTGTAATGTCCATCGTTGAAATTAATTCCATATTTTGATCTAAGACACCTGATGTATCTGTTAAAAAAACTACTTTTCTTGCTTTGAGGGCAATAGCCACTTGACTGGCTGCAAAATCAGCATTGATATTAAATCCAGGATGACCTACATTTGCTGAAGCAGCAATAGGTGCAATCACAGGTACAAAACCATCATCAATAATGTTACAAACCATTTCAGGATTAACATTTTGGATAACACCTGTATAACCAAAGTTTTCAAAGTCTTTAGGAATAGCTTCTAAAAAGTTTGCATCTTTACCCGAAATACCTATGGCTTGTCCACCTTGATTATTAAGTAAAGAAACAATCTCCTTATTAATAGAGCCAGACAGTACCATTTCAGCTATTCTCATTACTTCTTTAGTAGTTACACGCTGTCCCTCAACAAATTTTGTATCTACTCCCAAGTTATTTAACATATCTGTAATACTTTTACCCCCACCATGCACAACAATTGGTTTCATCCCTACAGTATGCAATAATACAATATCTTGTGCAAACTTCTGTTTTAAATCTTCTGAAGTTTGTGCCGAGCCACCATACTTAATTACTATTTTTTCATCTCGAAATTTTTTAATATAAGGCAAGGCTTCTAAGAGCGTTTTTACTACTTCAATTTTATCTTTCACTATGGTATTCCTCTATGTATTGATGAATTTTTTCTAAGACTTCATCTTTAATTTCTAATTTTAACTTCATGACTGACAAAGGAAACTTAAAGCCTTCCATCTTAACAACATCTTTCTCCGTTACCAAAAGAGAAGTAGCATTAAATTTACGAAACTTCTCTTCTAATTCTAATTCATCGAAATAAGCATGGTCTTCTAAATAAAACTGAGTAATCACATTTTTTGGTAAAAAAGCCTTTAACCTTTCTGGGTTTGAAATGGCTGTAACTAACAACATTCTTTCTGTTTTATTCACTGTTTCAACAACTCGTGTAAACTGCTGATCTTCATATAATGACATATCAGCGAAGTACTTTATAAAAAAAAATTCCCTAAATGGACCAGCAGGAAAAGTTAAATAATTAATGATTTTTTTAGGGAAAAGTAAAATTTCATACTTTTTAATGTTAACCCTATTAAAGCCATCATCTAACAAGATAACCTTAGCACCTCCTTCAATCGCTTTTTCTATAGCACTAACGCGATTTTCACTGACAATTACTGACCCTTTACTCAGTGCTTTTGCCATTAACATTGCCTCATCACCAGAGTTAAAAACATCAGAAACTATTTTACCTCTTCTACTGACTTCCACCAGTCCTTTACTTTTTCTGCCATAACCCCTAGAAATAATATAAGCATCATCATAACGCTCTGCTAAAGCAATTACAAAAGGGGTTTTACCTGAACCACCAACTGTTAAATTTCCGATACTAATAATAGGCAAAGCATAAGATTTCTTAAAAGAAAAAAATCGTCGAAATAACATGAAATTAGCATAAAGAAAAGAGAGTGGTAAAAGAAGTAGAATTACACCCCAATCAAAAAGATTGGGTTTAAAGAAAAGTCGTTCAAAAAAAGCTGTTAACCTAGATATGTTCATTCGCAACTTTTTTAACAGCTTCACAAACATGCTTGATTTCATCATTCGTTAAAGAGGCATACATAGGTAAAGACATTACACGTTGAAAACAACCAAGTGCCACAGAGTAATCAAATACTTTCATGGTATATTTTTGCTTATAATACTCAGTTAAGTGTAGAGGCATATAATGCACAGAAATGTTAACGCCTTCTTTTTTTAGTTGACCCACAAAATGGTCACGGTTTTTATCAATCTCTACAATATATTGGGAAATAACTGCATTATCAGAGATATCAGGTAGGCTTACATGATTAACGTCTGAAAGCTCTTCAGTGTACATCTTAGCAATTTCTTTACGTCTATCTAATGTTGCTTGTAATGCTTCAAATTCAGCTAAACAATAAGCTGCTTCCAATTGACTTAGATCATATTTCCATCCAATATCCACAACATCATAAATATAATTCACAGCACCAAATTGATCACAATGTCTATTTTTCATACCATGAAAACCAAGAAGTCGTGCACGTTTATCTACTGACTCCTCTTTACAAATAAGAATTCCACCATTAACCGTAGAATTACATAAATGTGGTGCAAATGAAAATATAGTAATATCGGCACCTGTATTCCCTATATAACTCCCTTTATAGGTTGCTCCCAGTGCATTTGACGCATCCTCAATTACTTTAACATTATACTCATTTGCCATTGCATAAACAGCTTCTAAGTCCACAAGGTTCCCTGCCATATGGTTTAGCACTATTGCTTTAAGCTTCTTACTTTTATTCTTCTTTAATGCAGCTTCTAAATTTACTAAGTCTATATTGTAGTTTTTTCCTTCAATGTCCACAAATATAGGCTCAGCATCAAAATGCCTAACTGCTTGAGGAACAGAAGGAAAAACGTTAATACTACAAATTACCTTATCTCCTCTTTTAAAGTCTAAAGCACACATAGCTAGGTGCAGTGCTGCTGTTCCACTTGTTGTTGCAAGTGCATACTCACAACCAATAAAGTTTTTAACAGCATTTTCTAGTTTTTCAACTTTCCCATTATCTGAAAAGTTTAAAACATCATCTATATATTTTTTTGTATTTTCTTGAATCGATGGTTTAAAAAATTCTATTGTATTTTGCATTTTTTTCACTTTGTTTAATTTTACACAAATGATTATACTCTATTTATATTAAATCTACTGTTAAACACATTGCATTTTATAATGTTTTTTTTGGTTAAAATATATATTATGTTATATATTTTATAATAAATAAAGACTAGTATCACCTTAACATAACCCATCACCCAATAGCTTAATTTCATCACAAGAGAAGCCTACTGCCTTTCGAGCTTCCCCATTTATATGGGGTCTATGCTTCCCTAAAAGCTTGTATTTTTCTAAAATTTCAAAATAAACTTTTATATCTTTGTTTTCTTCTTCACATAAAAATTTAAACCACTTATCACCTTTTTGAACATGGTCGAGTTCTTCCCTATAAATAATTGTTAAAATATCAATAAATTTTTTTACAAAAAGTAACTTTTTTTTGTTCTCTAACCTCTTAAGAATTTGAGGAGTTACATCTAATCCACTTGCTTCATAATAACGTGGAATAATTGCCATTCTTTCTAAATGATTGGTTGCTGTCTGAATTGAGGCATCAAAGAGTCCAGAATGCACTGAAAAATCTCCATAAGCAAAACCCAATTCATGTAAAAGTTCTTCCAGCATCAAATAATGGCGTATTTCATCTTGTGCAACTTCTAACCAATCAATTTGATATGCCTTTGACATATTACGGTAACGATAAACAGCATCTAAAGCTAAATCAATGGCAGAATATTCAATATGTGCAATTGCATGTACCAAAGAAGCCAAGCCCTCTTTCGTATGAAAATCTTTTCTGCTCTTTAAAGCTCTGGCTTCAACGATTGTACATTTATTGGCATAAGAGGGGCTATCAAATAACTTAGCCTCTTCATTAAACGCATTTATAAAATCATTTTGGCTACAATACTCAAAACATTGCTGTGTTAATTTTTTTTTGATAACAATAGAATCACTCTCTATTGCCTCTTCTAAAATTTGATAAAAATTCATGGCAACATTATAACCTAAAGGCATCACAATGGAAATTAAATTTCAACCTATGGGGGCAACACAAACAAACTGTTATATTGTCACTCTTAATAATAAAGACTTGATTATTGATCCAGGCATGGGTGCTGTCAGTTGGGTCAAGGACAATATCACTAACCCAGTTGCCATACTTAATACACATGGACACTTTGATCACATATGGTCAAATGATGCCTTAAGAGATGAATTAAACATACCACTTTACATTCAAAAAGATGATGCTTTTATGTTAAAGAAATGTCCTTTAGGACAAAATGTCCCTGAATCAACAGCAGACTACTTAGTTGAAGGTGATGAAAAACTGAATATTCACGGAATAGAAGTACAATATCGACAATTTGCTGGTCATACCCCAGGTAACTCTATTATTGAGATTAATGATGTTTGGTTTTCAGGTGATTTTCTTTTTCAACAATCAATTGGGCGATGGGATTTTCCATTTTCATCTGGAGAGAAAATGGTAGAAAGTTTAGAGAAAGCAATGAGAATAGAAGGAGACTTTACAATATATCCTGGTCATGGAATGAGTACAACATTAAAAGCAGAACAAAAAATAATGTCTTATTGGATAAATACCGTTAAAAACTCATCATAACGGTCGGTATATTATCCGACCCTACTTCTCATACGAAAATTTATAACCTCGACGGCGTACAGTATGTATCACTTGAAAACCTAATATACTCTTTAAACGTTTTCTAATTTGATTAATCGCAACTTCCACAGTATTATCCGATACATACTCTGGTTCTTCCCATAAAGCATTAATAATTTCATCTTTTGAAAAAACTCTATCTTCACGAAGTGCTAAATATGCCAAGATATCAAATGTTTTACCATTTAACGAAACAATCTTATCATCATACTCAATCTTTTTATTAGCAATATCAATGACTAATTTACCGACATCAATTTGCGTTCCAAAAAGCTTTCTCATATTTGAAAGTACCCGTACAGCAATCACTTCAGGAGAATCAATAAAATTTACAAGGACATCGTCTACTCCTAAACCAAAAAGTGCAATTTGATTTTTTTCATTGGCAGTCAAAACAATAATTTTTGTTTCTCTTTTTTTCTTTTTTACTTCATTGCTATACTTTTCTAACGTATATTTTTCACCTTCGTCAACAACAATAATTAGTTCATAATGGCGAAAGTCTGTAAAGTTAGTTGCATCATATAGATCCCTTGCAACATCAACGATACAGATAAAATATTTTTCAAGCTCAATTTCTAACTCCTTGGTGAATTCATCATCAAACCCAATAGTTAATATTCTCATCTTTATCCTATATATTTCTATTATAATATGTAATAATTACATTAATAAAAAAATAATATTATTTTATAAGTTTAGTCATTTTTAAGAAACTACTTATATATCTTTAATTATACCTTATTTTTGAGACTTTTGAGAATTTTTTTCATTTTCAGCTATTTTTTCAACCTTTTAGCCTTAATATAAACCCTTTTAGGAGCAGGGTATCCCTCAACTGTTTTATTCTGATTCTCTTTGTCTAAAAAGTCATCAAGTGATTGTGTATTAATCCATTCTGTTTTACGTTGTTCAGTATGTTCCGTTTTAACAATATCTAAAACTTCAACCTCTTCAAAACCAGCTCTATAACACCAATTCTTTAAGGCATTAACAGTTGGAATAAAATAAATATTTCCCATTTTAGAATAACGATCTCTAGGGGTTAAACAAACTTCTTCTTCACCCTCTATCATAAAAGTATCAAGTATAAGCTCTCCATGCTGATTTAAACCCTTAAATAGCGATTTTAACATACCTATTGGATCAGATCTATGATAGAGTACTCCTAGACAAAATAGTGTATCAAATTTATGCTCATAGTGTTCAACATGTTCAACCCCTAAAAGTTCATACTTTATACCAGTTTGCATAAAATGTTCTAAAAACTTAAATTGACAGTACGTAATAGCAGAAGGATCAAAACCAATTAATTGCTTCGGCTTATCTTCCATCATTCTAAATAAATAATAACCATTGTTACAACCTATATCACCTACAATTTTATTTTTTAAATCAAAATGAGGACGTAATAAATTGTATTTTAAATTACTTTTCCACTCAGCATCAATAAAAGTATCCCCTACTTGAAAAGGACCTTTACGCCAAGGGTGCATTAACTTAGCTGTTTCATAAATACTTTGCTCTTCCTCAACAGAAAAGTCATCTGAAAGTATTTGCACTGTATCTGAAAGCTTAATCTCTATATTTGAAGGAGAGGGAAGCGTTTTTATCGCCTCCCAATAAGGTTTAATATTTTTCCATTCAAGGCATTTTAAACGTTCTAAACGTAACTTATCAAGGTCAATAGATTGCATACTTATTTAATAGTAGCTTTTTTGATAATTTGTTTTTCCATTGGAGTATCATCTCGTTGAGTTTTTGTATTTTCAATCTTCTCTACAACCTCTTTTCCTGAAACGACTTCACCAAAAATAGTATGACGACCATTTAAAAAAGGAGTTTCTCTTGTGGTAATAAAAAATTGACTTCCATTAGTATTAGGCCCTCGATTTGCCATTGCCAATAAAAAGGGTCTATCAAATACTACATTTGGCTTATGTTCATTAGCAAACTCTATTTTCTTACCAGACTTATCTTTAAAAATAGATTCACCACCTCTACCTGTTCCTGTAGGATCACCACCTTGAATCATAAAATCTTTGATAACACGGTGAAAAATTAAACCATCATAATAACCATTTTTAGCATGTGTTACAAAATTCTCAACAGCTAAAGGTGCAACATCTCGAAACATTTTTAACGCTATGTTTCCTTGATTGGTCTCCAAAATAACAATGGTACTTTCCGATTTTTTTTCATCATTTTTTACAACTGAAGTCGCTTCAATTTTTTGTGTATTATTTGTATCTTTTGCATTACATCCAGTTAGTACCAACATAAGGACAACAACAATGCTTCCAATTCTTTTTTTCATATCTACTTCTCTCTTGTTTTAATTATCTTGCAAATTGAACTTCACGTTTTTCACGAATCACATTCACTTTAATTTCACCTGGATATTGTACCTTATTTTCGATCTCTTTAGCAATTTCTTTAGACAACAAATAAACGTTTGCATCATCAATTTTACCAGCATCAACAAAAACTCTAATTTCCCTACCTGCGTTAATAGCATAAGCATCAACAACACCCTCTTTAGAAAGGGCTATTGTTTCAACTTCTTTAACACGTTTTACAAAACTTTCAAGTACTTCTCTTCTTGCACCTGGTCTTGTAGCTGACAATACATCTGCTGCACAAACAGCAGCCGATTCAACACCATCTGGCTCTTCATGTCCATGATGTGCATAAATAGAATTAATCACCGTAGGATGTTCATTATGTCGTCGACAAACCTCAACACCTAAATCAACATGATTTCCACCTTGTTCTTGTGTTAAAGCTTTACCAATATCATGTAAAAGTCCTGCTCTAAGTGCTAATTTTTCATCTCCACCCATTTCGGCAGCCATAATAGCTGCTAACTTAGCAACTTCTAAAGTGTGTGCCAAAGCATTTTGACCATAACTTGCACGATATCTCATCCGACCTAACAGTCGCATCAATTCTTCATGCATTGGATATAAACCAAGCTCTACCACAATGTTTTCACCCTCTTCTAAAATCTTATCTTCAAATTCAGATTCTACTTTTGCATGAACCTCTTCAATTCGTCCGGGATGAATCCTTCCATCTTCTACTAAAAGCTCAATCGTCTTGGTAGCAATGGCACGTCGATAAAGATTAAAATTTGAAACAAGAATAACACCAGGCGTTTCATCAATAATAATATCCACGCCCAAAAGTTGCTCTAAACTTTTAATATTTCTACCCTCTTTACCAATAATTCGCCCTTTATGCTCATCACTAGGAAGATTCACGATATTCATCAAACGTTCACCTGCAAACTCTCCAGCATAACGGGTTACAGCCTGTGAAAGAATATAATCAGCTTTCTTTTTAGCTTCATTATGTGCTTCTTTCTCATACTTTTTAACCGTTAACGCAAGTTCCAATCGAGATTCATTTTTTAAAGCCTCTAAAAGGTGCTTTTTTGCTTCTTCTCTCGTCATCGAAGCTGATTTTTCAAGTAAAGCGATACTCTTTGATATCTCTTCTTTCTTTTGACTCTCTAAAGCATTTAATGCATGTTCTTTTTTATCAAGATTTTCTCTGATTTTAAAAATATCATTTTCTTGCTTTGTTAATGCCTTTAATTCTAAGGCAAGTTCTGTTTTTTGTTTTACAAGGTCTAAATCTTTATCTTGAAACTTTTTTTCTAACAAAACTTCATCTTGTTGAATTTGTAAATTTGCTTCATGTAATAAATGTTCTGCCTCATACTCAATTGCTGTGGCTTTGGCTTTAGCCTGATTTTCTAAATGTTTAAATTGTTTTTGATTTGCATTACGCATAATGAGATAAGTAAATCCTGCTCCTAACATCATTAAAAATAGTGCTATTAATATATTTTCGATCATTATTCCTCCATCTAAGGAGCCTAAATCCTTGATTTTCTTTTCAAATAACTTTTGAAATGACAATTTTTAGCTGTCATGTAAAAATCCCCTTTAACATCATGATCATCAGAAATTATTTTTGATGAAACACAATATTCTCTCCCTACAAATAAAATTTTATTAATTCTTGCATGATTTTTTTCAAAAAATCTATCGTAAAATCCTTTACCAAACCCTACTCTTCGTAATGTCTCATCTGTACCAATTATTGGAACTATTGCTAAATCTATTCTATGTTTATAATTATTTGTATTCTTAGGTTCTTTTACACCAAATTGTTTTTTACTTAAAGGCAGTCTATATTTTACCAAGCTAAAGCTTTCACCCTCCATAAACGGTACTAAAAGGACTTTCTTCTCTCTTCGTAACCTTAAAATTAAACTGGATATATTAACTTCAATTTTTAATGGTATATACAGCATTATCGTTTTCGATTTGATGCTTCCTATGTATTCATAAAGAGCTTGATTAAGGCTTTTATCAAGTTTATAGGCATTTACAGCAGTTCGTTTTTTAGCTTTTTCTATACAAATTTTTCTAAAAGTTTTTTTATCCATTATGGCACACTTTATAGTTTTTTGATATAATCACCAAAATTTACTTATAAAAGACCCTAGATAGTGATGAAAAATAAATTTTACTTAATACTAGTTACACTCATATTTCTATTATCTGCTTGTGAAGAAGATAAAAATCCCCCAAAAGTTGATTTAAGCCAAAATACAAGTACTGACATACAAACAAAAACCCTAGTTAAACCAAAGCCTCAAAATGAAAAACCTGCTATTGTCTATAATTATAAATTTGAAAATCTACAAAAACAAATAAGTCTTTTAGAAATTCGTAATGATATTTATAACTTTAAAAATATTCAACAACCCATTGTGATTGTCAATGTTATGTCAACATGGTGTCCTCCCTGTAGGGGTCAAATACCTCATTTATCTAAACTTCAACAAAAATTTAAAGAAAACTTATTTGTCATGGCAACTTTAGTACATGATGATATATCAAGTAAAAAACTCAATAAGTTCATCATTGCCCAAAAGATGCTTTTTTACATTGCTGTCAATCAAAATGAAAACCTAAAGTTTCTTAATATGCTTACTCCCAAACTTGGGCTTAATAAAGATTTTCCAATGCCATTAAGTATTGTTTTTGTTAAAGGAAAATATTTTACTCATTATGAAGGTATGATACCAGAAGAAATGATAGAGAGTGACATAAAACAACTGCTACAAAAAATCAAAAAATAAGGTTAAAATTGTTCAACATACTAAAAAAGGTTTTCAAAAGAACTAACGAAGCAATCAATGAAGTTGCTCCCAAAAAAAAGAAAAAAATTACCAAAGATGAATTTGAAGATATTCTACTAGAAGCTGATGTAAATTATGAATTAGTAGAAAAGTTCTTAGAAGAACTTCCTAAAAAATTTGAAAGAATACATGCTTTTAATACACTAATTTCAGTCTTTCAATATGATGTCGACTGGAAAGATAATATTAGCGATAAACCTTTTGTTGAAATGATTATTGGTGTAAATGGTGCAGGTAAAACAACGACCATTGCTAAACTTGCCAATTATTATAAAAACAAAGATGAAAAAGTTATTTTAGGAGCAGCCGACACTTTTAGAGCTGCTGCCATAGAACAACTCACACGATGGGCAAAAAAACTTGACGTTCCGATTATCTCAACCCAACAAGGACATGATCCTTCAGCTGTTGTATTTGATACAATTTCTTCAGCCAAATCAAAAAATTTTGACAGAGTACTCTTAGACACAGCTGGTCGACTACACACCCAAACAAACCTAGGTGAAGAACTTAAAAAGATGGTACGTATTGCTGATAAAGCCATGCCAAACTCTCCTCACAGAAAAATGCTTATTTTAGATGGAACACAAGGTTCATCAAGCATTAATCAAGCAAAAGTATTTAACGAACTCATAGGAATAGATGGTATAATCATTACTAAACTAGATGGAACAGCTAAAGGTGGCTCAGTTCTTTCTATTGCCCATGAACTTAAATTGCCCATTTATTTTATAGGAACAGGTGAACAAGCTAATGACCTTATTCAATTTAAGGCAAATGATTATGTCAACACCATTTTAGATGAAATATTTCTATAAATAATAAGTTCACATACCAAATTGATTAAAAAGGAGTAAAAATGTTTAGATTCTTTACTCCTCTAATTATTTTATTACTGGTGACAGCATCCTTACTTATTTTAAAAGAACGTAAAACTTTTGATACCAGCGCACTAAGACAAATAGACCCTATTCCTCATACTAAAAAGCTTATTAATGAAAAAAAATATGTCGAAGCAGAAGAGTATCTTAGCTATTTTGTTAACTATGATTATGTGAAAAATAATCCAGAAACAGTAGAGCTTCTTAAATTAATTCATGAGAAACGTAACTCTTTTACTTATAAAAAAGATAAGTTTCTTGAAGGTATTATCCAAGGTTCAAGTGATGAAGATATAGGAAGAGCATCTGCCATTGCTTCTGATTTTTTAGTGGTGGGAGATGTTCGTGACTTAATCATTGAGGGCATACACTATAATAATGATGAAAAAGTTGATACAGTTATTGTTTCACTCTCTTCACTCGGTCTTCTAGCCACAGCTTCAACGCTCTATTCACTGGGGGCAACAGCACCTATTAAAGGGACTATCTCAGTTTTAAAATATGCCAAACGTGTCAATAAACTACCCCTTTGGCTACAAGAAAAACTTATAAAAAAAATTGAATTAGCTAAAAAAACAAAATCATTAAAAGAGATAGAAAAACTTCTACAACCTATTGAAAAGATGTATCAGAAAGTAGGTCTTAACCAAACACTACATTTACTTAGTAAAAGTCGAAACTTACAGGAATTAAAAGTACTTAATACACTCAGTACACGTTTTGGTAAGAAAAGTCAAACACTGCTCAACACTACCAACAACTCAGCATTAAAATATCTACAAAAAATGCCTAATGTTTCAACAAAAAACTTTCTTTACGCTTCAACATATGGAGAGAAAGGTTTACAAGGTATAAATAAATTAGGAACCAACAAATTTATGAAAAGAGTTGGGTTTGCCTCCAACCTTAGTAAAACTACCTATAAAGGAAATCTTGACTCTCTCTTTAATGCCCTTCTCAAAAAAATTCCAAACAGCCTACTCTATGCCATAAGTTTTTTAGGACTTTTTTACTTTATCTCAAAATTTTTTACTTTTAAAAAAAAGTTACGTACAATTTTAACCTAAGGAAACAACATGTTAAAAAGTTTTTGGTTTTGGGCACTTATATTGTTTATAGTGATACAATTTTTTTCGCTAAATATTCCTGCCAATAAAAGCATCAAAGAGAATGAAAAACTTCAAGCACCTCAACAGATACCCAAAGAAGTACTTACAATTTTAAAGCGTTCTTGTTATGACTGCCACTCTTTAGAAGTCAAAGCACCTTGGTACTATACCGTAGCACCAATGTCATGGTATACACAGTTTAATGTCCAAAAAGCACGCAAAGTTATGAATTTTTCTAAATGGAATAGTTATAATAAAGAAGAACAGCAAAAATTTCTCAAAAAGCTACCTAAGGCAATTGTTATTCGTATGCCCTTACAATCTTATTTATATTTACATGAAGAAGTTGCATTAACGCAAAAGGAAAAAGAGTTACTAAAGTCTTGGGTGAAAACCCAAATAAGGAAAGAGTAAACTCTTTCCTTATTCATCTAAAATAATCTTATGATTATTTAGAACCACATTTACCAGAGGTACCACATTTTTTTGCATCTTTTGCTTCACCACATTTCTTAGCAGAAGTTCCACATTTTGATGCACCACATTTTTTTGCTCCATCAGCATGATTTGAACACCCTGTCGTTAACGTCATCATTCCTAAAACCAACACTGTACTTAAAAGTAAATTTTTCATATTTTATATCCTTGTTTTTAATTTATTTAATCATTATCTGACACCTAAAATGATTTAACCATTCAATAATTTATTTGGTATAAATCTTAATTATTATAATCCTTTTCTATAAACAAATAATAAACAAAGAATAAATATTTAATATTATTTTAAAATAAAAAAATAATATTAAATATGTACTAATTTTAGAAAATAAAGATGAAGTTGCCTATTTTTTAAGCATATTACACTTTTTTTTCTTATCCATTCAAGATAAAATGCCTTACATAAAATTAAAGGAAAACATATGTTGGACAACCCGTCATATATTATTGATACTTTCTTTGCCATCTTTGCGATGGTTCTTATTATATTCATGGTACCTGGTTTTGCCATGCTTGAAGCAGGACTGGTACGTACAAAGAATGTAACAGCTGTACTTACCATGAATGTTATGATTTATGCTGTAGCCTCTATGAGCTTTATGCTTATTGGTTATGAATATGCATTTGGTTCTTGGGATCATCAAGAGAGTATTTCAAAATATGCTTTCTTCCTTTTTCAAATGGCATTTGTAGGTAAAGTAGTAAATATTATGTCTGGTGGGGTAAGTGAACGTTCACGTATTATTCCATTAGCAATCTTTACCATCGCCGTTGGTGCATTTATTTATCCAACTATTGTAAACATTACTTGGGGAGCAAACTTCTTAACTGGAACAGCCTTTGATATCTCTGCAATGTCAGATTTAGCTGGTTCTACTGTTATTCACTCAACAGGTGGTTGGGCTTTATTAGCTGCCATTATTATAATGGGTGCTAGAAAAGGAAAATATGCTAAAAATGGTGCTATTAAAGTTATTCCTGCATCAAATATTCCATTAGTAACACTGGGTGCATTTTTATTATGGATTGGTTGGTTTGGATTTAATGGTGGTTCTGTAGGTGCTATCTCATCAAAAGAAAATGCAGATGCTGTTGCTTTAACCATCATGAATACAAACACAGGTGGTATGACAGGAGCAATCGTTGCATGGGCATTAACTTACTTCCGTTACAAAAAATTCGATATTACCATGATTTTAAATGGTGCCTTAGGTGGTCTTGTTGCTGTAACAGCTGGTCCAGATCAATTCTCTATGTATGTTCCTATTTTAGTTGGTGGTATTGGTGGAGCCTTAGTAGTTCTTTTTGTTCCATTATTTGACAAGCTTAAATTAGATGATCCAGTAGGTGCCTTATCTGTTCACTTGGTAAATGGTATTTGGGGAACACTCGCTGTGGCTATGTTTGTAGACTCTGTTTCTTACTGGGATCAACTTAAAGGTATATTCGTTGTCGCTGCTATTGTATTCCCTCTCTCATTTGTGGTAATATACATTATCAACAAAGTATTCCAATTAACAGCTGATGATGAAGAGCAATTAATAGGAATTGATGAAGCTGAATGTGGTATGGAAGCCTACCCTGAGTTCAAAAGAAGTATATAAAGGACTATAAAAAATGAAAAAAATAGAAGCTATTATTAAACCATTTAAACTTGAAGATGTTAAAGATGCACTGGTAGAAGCAGGTATTGAAGGTATGACCATTTCTGAAGTAAAAGGATATGGTCGTCAACAAGGACATACTGAGCTCTATAGAGGTGCTGAATATGTTGTTGAATTCATTCCTAAAGTTAAAATTGAAATTTATGTGAGTTCTGATGACTTTGCAAAGAAAGCCATTGATGCCATTAAAGAAAATGCGTTAACTGGTAAAATTGGTGATGGAAAAATATTTGTCTCTGATATTTCAAATGTTATCAGAATTAGAACAGGTGAAGAGGATGAAGAAGCACTTTAAGTGCTTCTTTACTCAACACTAAGGAAATTTATATTTCCTTCACTGCTGTAAACAGGTTTACTATCTTCTAATAAAATAATATCTTGAGGATAAACATAACCATCACTATGAATCGTAGAAATTTCACCTATTTTCATCCCATCCATATAAAAAGAAATTGGAAACGAAGCACATTCAAACTTCCCACTATCTTTTAATGTCCCACGTTCATTCTTACAGCTATAATTGATATTATCATTAAAGTTACTCACAAAATACCCAATATTTGTTTCGCTATGAGTTGAAGTTTCTAAAACATCACAAGCTGAAAAAACAAATGAAAGCCCCAAAAGATAATTTATAAAGATAACATTTCTCATTTTCTATCCCTTTTCTTAATTTTATATAATAGTTATACATTAAATTAAGTTAATTAAAACTGAATATATATTTAATGTAAATATTTAATAATTAAAAATAAGTAATAATATTTACCCCTTTAGTATGTTTAACTCTTCAACCAAATATTTTCCCGTATAAGAACCTGTTTTTTCATGGGTAGTAGCAACTTCTTCAGGTGTACCAATAGCAACAATAAGACCTCCTTTATTACCACCTTCTGGACCCATATCAATAATATAGTCAGCATTTTTTATCATGTCTAAATTATGTTCTATCACAACAACTGAATTTCCTAACTCTACTAAGTGATGTAACACGCCTGTTAATCGATCAACATCAGCAAAATGAAGTCCTGTTGTGGGTTCATCTAAAATATAAAGGGTTTTACCTGTATCTTTTCTACTTAACTCTTTAGAAAGTTTAATACGTTGTGCTTCACCACCTGAAAGGGTAGTTGCATTTTGTCCTAAAGTAATATAGTCTAATCCCACATCAATAAGTGTTTTCAGCTTAATGGCAATGGAAGGGACAGCTTTAAAGAACTCCATGGCTTCTGCAATAGACATTGCCAAAACATCTGCAATGGACTTTCCTTTGTACATCACTTCTAAAGTTTGCGCATTATAACGCGTACCATGACAAGTATCACACTCAACCAAAACATCTGGTAAAAAGTGCATCTCAATCTTTATCTGCCCATCACCTGTACAATTTTCACAACGACCACCCTTTACATTAAAAGAAAAACGTCCTATCTTATAACCACGAAGTTCTGCTTCTTTTGTTTGAGAAAAAAGTTTACGTATTTCATCCATAATTCCTGTATAAGTAGCAGGATTAGAGCGTGGTGTACGCCCAATAGGACTTTGATCTAAGGAGATAACCTTATCTACTTTATCCAAACCATTAATTTCAACACCTTCGACCTTATTGACTTTTCTCGCACGGTTCAATAGTTCTCTCGCAACAGGTAAAAGCGTTTGTAAAATCAGTGAACTTTTTCCTGAACCACTCACACCTGTAATACAAACAAAGTTTTTTAATGGAATCTTTGCAGAGATATTAGATATATTATTCAAAGTTACATTGTTAATTTCAATCCACTCTTCTTGTAACCTATCATGAGGATAATAAATCTTTTTAGCTCCAAATAAATATTGGGCTGTTAATGTCTTAGCTTTCATCATTTTTTTACCTGTTCCTGCAAAAACGACATCTCCTCCAAACTTACCAGCACCAGGCCCAATGTCTATCACATAATCAGCAGACATGATGGTCTCTTTATCATGCTCAACGACAATCACGGAATTCCCTTTTTCTTGCAGTGATCGTAATGTTCTAATGAGCCTCATAGTGTCACGTTCATGTAAGCCAATACTTGGTTCATCGAGTACGTACATAACCCCTGTCAAGCCTGAACCAATTTGTGAAGCAATACGAATACGTTGTGCTTCACCACCAGAAATTGTACGTGCATCACGAGAAAGGGTCAAATAGGTTAGTCCAACATCATATAAAAAGAAAAGTCGTTCTTGTATCTCTTTAAGTACTGATTCGGCAATTTGTATTTGCTGTTCTGTCAAATGACAAAAGTTCTCTTGATTTTTAAAATATTCATAAGACTTCTCAATCGGCATATCAATAATATCAGCAATATTTTTACCTTCTATCTTCACAGCCAAAGAACGAGGACGTAGTCTATGACCATCACACTTATCACACTCTTTTTCTGTCATGTATTCTGACATATCTTTTTCATCCGAAAACATCTCATGCGCAAACTTTACCACACCTGGCCACTCACGGTTTAACTTATGACGTTTCCATGTAAAATCAACATTATTTCCTCCACCATACAAGATCGAATTCTTTTGAAAAGTTTCCAACGACTCGTAAGGAACATCAGTAGGAATGTCATTTTGTTCACAATAAGCTGTTAGAAACTTTGTATAATAACTCTTATTGAACCCATACATAATCTTCACAGCACCCTTATCAATAGACAGTGCTGTGTCTATTACTTTTGTAAGGTCAATAACATAACGAATTCCTAAGCCATCACAGCTTGGACAAGCACCTTTAGGAGAATTAAATGAAAACGAAACAGGTTCAAGAGGTTCAAAAGAAAGTTTACAATCAAAACAAGCCAAATGTTCAGAATAGTGAATATGTTGTCGCCCTATTTGGGGAAACTCTTCATAATTAAGTACTTCAAGTTCTACTTCACCATAGGCTTCTTTTAATGCTTTTTCAACATCTTGCCCTATTCTATCACGACTCTCTTCTTTAATGACCACACGATCAATAACCACTTTTATGGTATGTTTTTTTGTTTTAGAAAGTTCTATCTCTTCATCAAGGCGTACCATGACCCCATCTATCATTGCACGGACATAACCTTTATGACGAAGTGACTCAATCATATCAGCAAAGGTACCTTTTTTCTCTTTCACTAAGGGTGCCATAATAACAAGCTTTGCACCATCTGGAAGTTTTAAAACCTCTTCAATAATATCAGCAGCCGACATAGAAGAAATAGGTTTTCCACACTCATGACAGTGCTGTTTTCCCACACGTGCAAACAATAAACGTAAATAATCATAAATTTCCGTAATCGTTCCTACCGTAGAACGTGGGTTTTTAGAAGTGGTCTTTTGGTCAATGGCAATTGCAGGCGTTAACCCCTCTATTTTATCAACTTCTGGTTTTCCAACACGTCCTAAGAACTGACGAGCATAAGAAGATAAAGATTCAATATAACGTCGTTGCCCTTCAGCATACAGTGTGGAAAACGCCAATGTTGACTTACCTGAACCAGATATTCCTGTAATAACCACCAACTCATTTTTAGGGATGCTTACATCTATATTTTTTAAATTATTTTCTTTAGCCCCATAGACTTCAATTTTTTGATTTTTCATATAATATTTATCCTAAAAACATTTTTTTTATAAGTAAGAGCATTGCCACAGTATACATAAGCAATAAATAGGTTTTATGCTTAGAGGCAGTCACTTTATCTTTTAACCATATGCCTATAAATACGCCAAGTAAAGAAGCAAAAGCAACATACAAACCTTTTTCTAAGTCAATCGTTCCAGCACCATAGTGTGCAACCAAACCAGCCACAGAAGAAAAAACAACAAAAAAGAGTCCAGCTGAAACTGCTTTTTTGATTGGATAGTGTAAGAAACCAGCCAAAATTGGTGTCAATAAAATAGAACCACCTACCCCTAAAGCAATTGCAAAAATTCCGATTAACAAGCCAACAGAAAAAAGAAGTAAAGAGTGTAAACTTTTAACACTCTCATTCGTTTCTGACTTAGCAGAAAAAAGTCGAAAAAGTGCAAAAACAAGTAAGGATAAGAACATATATTCTAAAACCATTGGTGAAATCATATTTGAAACATAAGCGCCGAAGAAACCACCTACAAAACCACCTATACCAACCCAAATCCCTTCACCAACAACAAGCGAACCTTTTTTATGATTTAAATAAGAACCATATAAAGAAGAAAAAACCATTTGAACAATAGAAATTCCAATGGCAGTTTTAATGTCAATGCCTAAAAACATCAGTAGAGGAATCAAAATCATTCCCCCACCAATACCAAAGAAACCAGAAAGCGTTCCTACAAGTACACCCACTAAAATCAATATAATTTCCATGTATATAGGACTCCTAAAAATTAAAGAAGGATTATATCACGAAAAGTAAAAAATCTTGTTACTACTATTTAATAAGTAGACAAATAAGCCTTTATTTAAAGAAAATTCTATATTATGTAATTTGAAGGTATAATTACTAAATATAAGTATACTTTATACAAAACCATTACGAAGGATTTTTATGAAACTGGGTATCAAAAATAAATTGTCTTCTCTTGTGATTATAACAGGACTATTAACAATCAGTGCCAATGCAGGAGTGCCTTTAGATTTAAAGTATCCTGAAGGAAAACTAACTAATGCAAAACAAATTATTGACAATGTTTATTATGTCAATCATTTTTATGCTTTTAAAAACTACTCCATTCAAAAAGTAGGAAGAACCATTACTACCATAGTAAAAAAATCAGAAGGTAAAAAACCTCTAACTGAAACCGTTGAACGATATCTCAATAATGACTACCAAGGTGACCCAAACATAAAATCTAAAGATTTAGCTATCTTTCGTGCTGGTAAAATGAGAGGTACAGGAATGCTCATTACTGACTATAAAGATGATGCAAAGTCTCAAGAGTATTTATTATGGCTTCCTGCGCTTAGAAAAGTAAGAAGATTCGCACAACCTGCACATGATGATTCTTGGGGAGGAACTGATTTTACTTTTGGTGATGTAACATTGCGTAAACCTATGCATGAAACACATGCTTTAGAAGGTACCCAAAAGTTTGGTATGGAAGTAAAATCCTTGGTTATTCCAGCAACAGAACAAACTTCAGCGACAAAGAAACTTCCAACAGCTACCGATGAATTTTCTGACCGTGAAGTTTACAAAGTTAAAAGTACAACAAATTTTTCAGGCTGGTGGTATGACCATCGTATTACTTACATAGACACAAAAACCTTTGCCGACTATCATACTGAGTACTATAAAGAGGGAAAATTAATTAAAATCCTAGATAAAAACTGGCAAAAAATTGAAGGAGCTTCTGATCCACGAGCATTAAGATGGTATGCATGGTATGGAAAAGACTTAAGAAACAACCATGAATCATTAGCATATATTCCTAAAAAAGTAACCAAAAAAGATGAAGCATCATTTAAAATTGGACGTAAAAAGTATGACACCACAAACTTATGGCAAGAGTCTACACTGAAGAAAATTAAGCGATAAGTTAGCGTTCAACTAAAGATATTTCAACTGAAAAGGAGTTCAAATGAAAAAAAGAAAAATTCTATTATCGCCAATTGTTATAGCATTGTTAAGCTTACCTATTTTTGCAGATACGGTGAAAGAGGCACCTGAAGAAATTGAAGAGACATCGAGTCTTGAAGTATCAGGGTATCTTAAAGCTGAAGTTGCTGCTTATACGGAAGAAGGTGCGTCACTCAATTCAGACAAAACACACAGTATAGGTGACTTACACAAAGGAGAAGGCACCCTTAAACTATTTATCAACAGTGATATTGGTGAAGAAAGTAGTTTTCATGCAGAACTACAAGCTGTAACAGATACACAAGGAATTGATGGCTATGATAGTCATCGTAACTATACCCAATACGATTTTCTAAGAGAAGCCTACATTGATACCACACTCAGTGATTTTGACATTAGAGTGGGTAAACAACAAGTTGTTTGGGGAAAAGCTGATGGGGTTAAATTTTTAGATATTATTAATCCTACAGACTTTCGTGAATGGGGTCAAAATACCATGGAAGAGAGTCGTATTCCTCTCTGGATGGGGGTCATTGAAAAAGATTTAGGAAACAATGATTCCCTACAATTAGTATGGGTTCCAGATGTTGGTCGCATTAACCAAATTCCAGGCTTACATAACACAAGTACAGGAGATAGAAACCACCCTTTTATCAGTCATGGTACAGATGCACTAACAGGTCAATATAATGGCTTTTTAAATATTGGTACCGATATGGGAAGAGTAGCAGGAGCTTTTGATGGTGCATTTTCGACGGCTTTTGGAGCACCTAGTGGGAACGGAATATTAAATGGATTTAGAAGCCTAACCGTTTCAGGTTTTACAGGAGATGGAACAGCACAAAACCCTGGTGTTGCCAGTGTTGCTGGATTAATCAATAATTTCCCAGGAGGTGATGCTTCACGTATTGGTTTAGATATTACAGCCCCTGCTAACAGTCAAACCAATCCAAACGGTACACAAATGCTAACAGGAACAACCATTGGATCAGCAGCACAAGGAGGCGTTTCAGCCACAACAAACTTAGTACCAACAACCACAGGGTACAACTATAATAATCCAACTCATATGTTTGAATATATGGGTGATACTACTTTTGCAACCTTTAACTCCTTTATTGGCATGGACACAAAATATGTGGTCAACCCCTTAAGCCAAAAACTCAAAAATCATAATTTTGGAATTAAATATGCCAAGGGAACAGACTCAGGATTTAACTATACCCTAAACTACTACCGACATTGGGAAAATAATCCAACCATTAATTTACAATGGGCAGATTCAGCTGGAAATGCACTCAATTCTGTTACTACAGAAAATAGTTATGTGCCAGGGAACCCTGCCGAAGTAGCTGCTGGAAC
Organism: uncultured Sulfurovum sp.; assembly: GCA_902727915.1. The sequence goes on along the minus strand of CACVAU010000063.1, from coordinate 66,924 downwards.
AGCTGGTTCTTATACTACCCGAACTGTTAGCCTTCAAAATGCAAATGGTACAAACTATACAGGTCCAGCAACCCTTCAAATGTTACAAGATGTCAACCGTGTTGATACTTTAGGTGCCTCATTTGACCTTGCAGTAGACACAAGTTTTGCGCCTATTGTCATTAGAGGTGAATTTGTCTATGACAAAGGCTCAAAAGCACCTGAAGTTGACTTAGGAAAACTGGCTTATGGTGATATTGTTAATGCAATGACCATGGCAGATGCTGACATGTTCAAGTATGTCATCGGGGCAGATGTAACACTTGGGAAAAACCTATTTACAAGTCTTCAATTTATGGATACATGGAATCTTGACTACCAAGATTCACAAGTTCAATATGCTGGAAACTCACGATCTTATGGAAGATACACTGCTAATCCAGCCACATTGGGTCTTGCGAATCAATTTAGAAAAGCCCAAGAGCATCAAATTATGTACACGCTTTTCCTTTCAAAACCATTCTTAGAGTCTGATGCACTAAGAGTCAACAATCTCTTTCTTTATGAACAAGAAGCTGGTGGATACTGGAATAGATTTGATTTAGAATACTCTTATTCAGATGACACTATTTTATCTGCTGAATGGAATAAATATGGTGGTGATAAATTTGGTGTATTTGGACAATTTGAAGCAATGTCAAATGTTCAAGTAGGTGCTAAATATATCTTCTAAAAAATACAACTAAACACTGCTGAGAGATGGGTCAAACATCTCTCACCTTAATCTAACTTTCAAACCTCATAGGAGTACCCATGCATAAAGATAAATCTTCCTTTAAATACGCTCAATTTGTTATTAAATTTAAATGGCTTATTTTAATTTTTTCACTACTAACAACCCTCTTCTTTGCTTTACAAATCAAAAATATTGACATCAGAAATGATCCTGACACCCTATTACCCCAAACCAATCGTTATGTTTCAACCAATAACTTTGTAGAAGGTTATTTTGGGATGGCAAACCTTTTTGTTGTGAGTGTTGAAGTTAAAGAAGGTGATATTTACCAACCTTGGTTTGTCAACATGACCCAAGAGATTCACAACAAAGTTGCAGCAATGGAAACAGCCAATACAGCTTCGTTTATTAGCATTGCTGCTCAAAAAGTAAAAAACATGGGGGTTACTGATGATGGTAGCCTCTCTTTTAAACGTCTTATTCCTAATACTGGTATTTCCATAGATGATGACAACAAAGCCAAAGAACAACTGGACTTTATGAAAGAAGGGCTTGATAATAACCCTGTTTTAAAACCAATGATTATTCATGAAATTGACCCTAAAACAGGTGAAAAATGTTTTAACAATGAAGTAGGCTGTATTGCCAAAGCTACTTTTATTATTGCTGACTTTAATAATGGTGTTAAAGAACAATATGTACCATGGGTTAGAGAGGTTGTAAAAATTATTGAACCCTATAGTAGTGATGAACGTGTTAATGTTTCCATTGCAGGAGAGCCTTACTTTCTTGCATGGATGATGGTTCAACTTATTGACCATTGGTATTTATTTGTTCTCTCTATTATTATTGCATTTATCATTCTATTTATAGAAACAAAATCCATTAGAGGTGCCATTTTCCCTCTGGCTGGTGTTGCCATGAGTATTATCTGGACTTTAGGACTTATGGGGCTTACAGGATTTAAACTCACAACCATGATGGTTTTAACCCCTATGCTTATTTTAGCTGTGGGTATGGGACATGCCATTCAAATTACCAGACGCTATATGAAAGCCCGAAAAGATGGTGAAACAAATGTCAATGGTGCTTACCTAGCCTTAGGATTTACCATTGTACCTGCTGTACTTTCTATTGTCACTGATGCCTTAGGATTTGCAACACTTGCCTCTGTTGATATTTCATTTTATAAAGCCTATGCCTACTTTGGAATGTTTGGAATGTTCTCCTTACTTATCACTACTTCAACACTTATTCCTGTGCTGATGCTGACCTTTCCAAACAAAGAAGATAGACTAGAAGAAGCATCTAAACCACTCTTTACTAATAAATCAAGTGAAGGTTATGCATGGGAAAAAAAATTAGGAGAGATTGTACTCTTTATGAACACAGGAGCTGGTAGAATTATTCCTCTTTCTCTGGTCTTTCTTATTTTAGCTACTTCTTGGCATTACACAAAAATTTCTGAGGGTATTTCAACCTTTATTGCTGATGAACGACCATTTACACAAAAAGTAAAACTGGCTGTTACTTCGGATGACTTAGACATTATGCCTGGGGTAGAAAAAGGAATTGACTATGCCCAAGCAGCTTTTAAAGTTGATTCTGGTCCAGTACAAGATATTTTTCATCTAAACAAATTGATGCCAGGTGTTATCTCTTTTAGCATTCCTATTCGTGGGAAAAAAGCTATTTTTCCTGAATGTACGGATGAGTTTTACGAAGTTTATGATGTAGCTGTTGAAGCAGGCACTAAACTACCAGAGAAAAAATGTTATGACCCAGACAATGACCCTGCACAAGGTATTATGAATGATGCTTCAGTTATTAATGCCATTGCCCAGATGGAAAAGGCCATTCGTAAAAATAAATTCATTGGTTTTACAGCTTCCTATTCACAATACATTAATATTGCGAACTTACTACTTATGAGTGAAGGAAATACCTTAAATTTTGACAACTTTAGAATTCCTACAAAAGCATACTTAACACAAACTGACCCTGATGATGACAGAGATCCAAGTGATATTATTTCAACTTATAATGGTCTACTAGATATGGCATCCTCTCCAGGGGATTTAACCTCAATGGTAGGACAAGACTATAACTCTGGTGTTATTTTAGGTTTCATTAATACCATGCATCCAAAAGAGACCCATGAAGCTGTTCTTTTCTTACAAGATTACATTGAAGCACATAAAAATGATGCTGGATTTAATCAAGTAAACTTTGGCTATAGAAATGCTGATGAAAATGGTGATGTAGGAGAAATAGCTGATGATAGCAATGAAAATTATGTTAAACCTGGCATTGGTGGTTTCTTAGGAGCTACAGAAGCAACAAGAGAAGTAACTTATGCAAACTGGATTATGAACCCACTTGGAACAGCCTTGGCTATTTTCATTGTAGCAACACTTATCTTTAGATCATTTTTAATGTCAAGTTTTCTTATGACCATACTAGGAATTACCCTGTTTGCACAATATGGACTGGCAGGATACTTCAGCTCTGTGGAAAACTGGAGTGGAAACTTGCACTTTGGAAACTTGGTAACCCTAAGTATTGCCATGGGCTTGGGTGTCGATTACAGTATCTATATGATTTCCAAACTTCGAGATGAGTACCAAGAGCATGGTATTTGGTCAAAAGCACTTAAAAACAGTGTTGCGACAACAGGTTCATCTGTTTTAATTTCAGTTATTGTACTTATTGGTGCATTTATCCCATTAATGGCAACGGATTTAGGAAATACTTGGGGTCTCTCGGTTTACATTACAGAAGCTGTAATTATTGATGTCTTTACCTCTTTAACCCTTTTACCAATTCTTCTATTTATATTTAAACCAAAATATATTTTTGATAGAAAATAAAACTTCTTTAAAGTCTTGTATTTATACAAGGCTTTATTGGCTAAAATCTTTCTATTAAATTTTAAAGAGAGTCATATGATTATCATTCCAGCCCGTATAGGTTCATCTCGTTTTCCCAATAAAGTCTTAGCAGATGTTAATGGCTTACCTATGGTCATTCGTACAGCTAAAGCTGTTGAAAACATAGACAAAGTTGCCATAGCCACAGATTCAAAAGAGGTAGTTGAAATAGCAAAATCATATGGAATTACAGCCATAATGACCTCTAGCACACATAATTCTGGAACAGATAGAATTTTTGAAGCATCGCAAAAACTGAATTTAGATGATAATGAAATTATTATCAATGTTCAAGCAGATGAACCTTTTATTGAACAAGAAGTTGTTAAAGCTGTATATGATTTAACCCTTCAAAATCGAGATAATCAACAAATTATGATGAATTCATGTTATAAGATGATGAGCAATCCAGAAGCAGATGACCCCAATATTGTGAAACTTATCACTAACAATAAGCAAGAAGCACTCTACTTCTCACGTGCTAAAATTCCTTATCCACGAGATCATCATTTTGATGACTATAAAGGGCATTTAGGTATTTATGGCTTTACAAAAAAATCACTTAAAGCTTTTTGTACACTCTCTCCTGCACCACTTGAAGAGATTGAAAAACTTGAACAACTACGTGCTTTATATTATGGATTTACCATTGCGATGATTGAAGTTGAAACAATAAGTTTTGGCATTGATACAATCGAAGATTTAGAAAAAGCTCTAAGTATGAACTGTTAATCATAGGTTAACTTTTGATTTTCCATTGATTTACATTAAGCCTATATAATATCATTATGAAAGATGTACAACAGAGAGATTATCTCCTTTGATTTTTGTTTGTACTACTGTTATTATAAGGTGTATATTTTCCCTAAATATATTTTCTCCCTTTTTTCTTTTCCCAACAACTTTATAATAACACTTTCAAAAAAATTTTATGCAAAAGGATTTTAATGCACAAAAGCATCGTTTTGTCTACACTACTATCAGTTTCATTAATGGCTGGTACTATTACCTTTGAAAATGCCCCATCAAAACCTGAACATAGGCTACCCAATGGAAAAAATGAAATTCTCTCTTTCCATGAAATACTCAAAGATTCTATGAATGCTGTTGTCAATATTTCAACCAAAACCATTGTCAACAATCATCAAACATATAACAGACTTTTCAACGACCCATTTTTTCGAGAATTTTTTGGACAAGGAAGACAACCAAGACAACAAGCCCCTAGTCATAAAGACAATGCCCTAGGTTCTGGTGTAATTGTTTCAAAAGATGGTTATATTGTAACCAATAACCATGTCATTGCTGAAGCAGATGAAATTAATGTCGTAGTCAATGGTTCGACTAAGGAATATAAAGCCAAAGTAATCGGTAGAGATAAAGACAGTGACCTAGCTGTTATTAAGATTGAAGCCCAAAACTTAGAAGCAATCACACTTAGTAGTATGGATGAAGTTAAACTTGGTGATGTTGTGTTTGCCATTGGTAATCCTTTTGGGGTCGGACAAACCGTTACCCAAGGTATTGTTTCAGCACTTAACAAAAGTCATGTAGGCATTAATAAATATGAAAACTTTATTCAAACCGATGCCTCTATTAATCCTGGAAACTCAGGAGGAGCATTAATTGATTCACGTGGTGCACTCATTGGAATTAATGCAGCCATACTCTCTCAAACAGGAGGAAACCATGGTATTGGCTTTACCATTCCTATTGATATGGTACGTAATGTTGTCACCAAACTAATTAAAGATGGTAAAGTCAGTCGTGGCTTTATGGGTGTCAATATTTCTGATCTAACCCCCAACTTAGAAAAACTCTACAACCATAAACAAGGTGCAATTATTACAGATATTCAAGTAGACTCTCCTGCCTCTAAAGCAAAATTACAACGTGGTGATTTAGTCTATGCTGTTAATGGTAAAAAAATCAAAAACTCCAATGACCTTCAACGTGTCATCACCTCTTTTTCACCCAATGAAGTTATTAAACTCTCCATAGAACGTGAAGAAAAAACTTTTATTCAAGCACTGACCCTAAGCAGTGTGCATGGTTCATCGAATATTCTAGGCAACTTAACAAAAGTCGAAGGGCTAAGACTCGCTGACTTAAGCCCTCAAGTGAAAAAAACTTATCAAATAGATAATAATGTCGTAGGTGCCTTAATTGAAGGTGTCTTAGAAAATAGCCAAGCTGATATGAGTGGATTTATGGCTGGTGATGTTATCATACAAATTGAAAATAAAAGTATAGAAAATGTTCAAGATGCAACTAAGGCATTTAAAAAATTTGAGGGTCACACAAAAAGAATTTATGTTAATCGTGAAGGCTTTATCGTCTTATTGGTTACGAAATAAACAACTATTTTGAAGAGTCCACTTTCATCGACTCTTCAGTTTATACATCATCTATCTTTTAAATTTAAGTTTAGTCTTTAAAGATAACCATTTCATAATTACTAGTAGTAACCACAGCTTTATGTGAAGGAACAGAACCATTACGATTTACCTTAGAAAGCTCTTCACGTAAATCTTGAATTTCATTATTCATCGCATCCATTTGCTCTTTTAACTTTAAAATAACATCAACCCCAGCAAGATTTATGCCCATTTTACGTGTTAATTGTAATACAAATTTAATTTTATCTATATCACGTTGAGAATAAAGCCTCATGCGTCCTTGTGTTCTGGAAGGTTTTATCAAACCTTCTTTTTCATATTGACGTAAGGTTTGTGGATGTATCTCTAAAATTGTTGCAACCACAGAAATCAAATAAACTGGTTCGTCATAACTATGCATAAACTACTCCTCTGAAGCAACTTCACTTTCTGGTAACTTTTCTTCCAATATGTTCTTTAAATCTTCATCTAAATCTTCAACATTCGGTAAAACAATATTGGCTGTCAAATATAAGTTTCCAGCTAAAGCAGTTTTTCTATCGGTAACCCCTTTACCTTTCACCCTAAACTTTTGACCATTTTTAGTATTTTGAGGTACCTTAATGGTAATGTCATCATAAATTGAAGTTGAAACCAGTACTTTTCCTCCAAATAATGCCTCTTTCAAAGGTACATCCATGGTCGTATATAAATCATTATCTTTACGTTCAAAAGTTGGAGAGGCTGAAACTTCTACTTTAATTAAAAGATCACCTTTTTGTCCCATACCAGCATGTCCTTTACCTCGAACTCTTAGGGTTTCTCCATTTTTAATACCAGCTGGAATTTTAATATCAAAACTGTCTGAGCTAATAGAAACATGGTGTTTACCACCAAGAATAGAGACTGCAAAAGGTATAATAATGGTTGTCTTTTGATCAAGATCCATAGAACTTCCACCAAAGCCTCCTCCTCCGAAGCCTCCTCCACCTCCACCACCAAAGATGTTTTTAAGCAGTTCATCAAGGTCAACATTCCCACCTTGATTTTGAGCGAAGTCATGAAAGTTTTGTCCACCAAAAATTTGGTCTCCATACATATCATACTCATCTTTTTTCTTTTTATCTGAAAGTACTTCATAGGCTGCATTAATTTCTTTAAATTTTTCTATAGCAGACTCATCTTTATTCACATCTGGATGATACTTTCGAGCTAATTTTCTATAAGACTTCTTAATCTCATCTGCACTTGAGTTTTCACTAACACCTAAAGTCTCATATAAACTTTTTGCCATTCTATTTACCTTCTTTAAAATATGAAGATGATTATATCAGAAACTTTTAGTCTATGTCAATCAAGGTTTAATTATATTTCAACAGTATATTATAAAGAGAATCCACAGAAATAGGCTTACTTAAGTAATCATCTAACCCCAAATCTAATAAGCGTTCTCTATCTCCTCTTAAAGCATTTGCTGTTACAGCAACAATGGGAATACCTAGCCCTTTATCTTTTAAAATTTTATTGGCTTCAACCCCATTGAGATTGGGCATATTGATGTCCATTAATATAAGATTATACGAGTTTTTCAAAGCCATATGAACAGCTTTTTCTCCATCCTCCACAAAGTCTGCATTAATATCATACTCTTGTAACATTTCATCAAGAAGAACACGATTTACACGAGAATCTTCAGCCACAAGAACATTTAAATTAAAATGTTTGTTTTTTCTACCTAAATTTAAAGCCGTATCTGAATCTAACATCGCAGAGTATAACTCTGAAGGAAATTCAATAAAAGAACCAATATGATAAATATTTTTAAACTCTTTGGCATACAATCCTGCCTCGCTACTGGTATCAATCAATAAAATACCAGCCTCATCTAAACTTAAAGGTAAAAATTCTTTATAGTCAAATAAGATTACAATACTCTCTTTGGTATTAGAAGTTAAGAGTTCATCTTTGGATATTTTAATAAAATCAATACCAAAATGTTCTAATTGGTAACAAGCATAATCACAATCTCGATTACTGTTTTGCACCAAATAAATCGTACGCTCCTTTATGCGTGTACTCAATCTATTTTCTACACTAGAACGCTTAAAATCAATCTTAAATGAAAAAGTACTGCCCTGTTGAGGGGTACTTTTTACATTTAAATCACTTTGCATTAAATGACATAATGAGCGAGAGATGCTTAACCCCATCCCTGTCCCTCCAAACTGTTTAGAAAAACTACTGTCAGCTTGAATAAAAGATTTAAAAATACTATGAAGATCATTTTGACTAATCCCAATACCTGTATCAGTTACAGAAAAAGAGATTAACTCCTTGTCTTGACTGGACTTTAGCAATTGAATATCAATATATATTTCACCTCCCTCAGAGGTAAACTTAACAGCATTAGAAATTAAATTACTTAAAATTTTGATAATACGGTTCTTATCCATCATCAAAGATTCAGAAATATTAGGATCAATATCAACCCTATATGAGAGACTTTTCTCTAAAGCTTCTGTTTTAAACTGAGAAATCATTGAATAAAAATCTGTAAACACATTCACGTTACTAAAATCCAGTTCTAAACTACCATTTTCAATCTTAGAAAAATCCAAAATATCATCAACAATTTTATTTAAAATTCCACTTGATTCTTCAATCAATTCAAGAAATTGTTTTTGTTGAACAGAGAGTTCCGTTTCTAATAATAAATTCGTAAAACCAATAATACCATTCATTGGTGTTCTAATTTCATGGCTCATATTTGCCATAAAAGCTGTTTTAATCTCTTCAGATTTTCTGGAAATATTAATGGCTTCTTCTAACTCTGTTATGTCTGTAAAAGTACAAATATTTAAGGTAGCATCTTCTAAAGTAACTTCTTTTAAAAGAACAGCATAGACTCTTTTATCGCCTTGAAAATTTCTTAATAATGCTTTATGTCGTTTATGAGGATTTTCTCGAACGGGTTTTGTCCAGTGTGATTGAACGGTCGTTTCCTTTAAATAACCCTCATCTTGAATAAACAATTCACAAATACAAGAGTAGTCGTTCTTAAAGTCTGTCAAATCTTCAAAACCAAAAGTTTGATAAAATTTTTTATTAGCACGAAGCACACCAGCACTCAAACCAATAGTAAATACAATATTCTCTTCCTCTTCAAACAAAACATTGTTTTGTTTAATCTGATATCCTAAATTATTATATGAACTATTTACATTTTTTAATAAAGCTTGTACCTTTTCATCCAATTTTTTAAAGTCAAAATCTTTTCCATATACATCTTGTACTTGCTTTATCAATAATTGATTAACTTCTAACTCTCTCACCTATTTAACTCTCCATTTACCTTAACATAGAACAAATCTATATTAAGGTATCCAAAAACACCTAAAAATTAAAAATTATTATTAATTTATATAGTTAATTTTTTTTAAAAAAATAGATAAACTTAAATATCTAATATTTAACTATAAAAAAAAATATCACCTGTTTTTTAGTAACAAATATACAATTATAATAGGGGGCAAACTTAAAAAGCTAAGATAAGGTGTTAAGCGTAACTGTTCTGTCGAAGTAAGATAGAAAAAACCCAATACTAAAATAAGATACGCAAACAAACGATAAAGAGAGAATGATGTTTTTGCATCTTTGCTTGTCTGCCAAAAAGATCGTTTATGTTTTTTCAAAATTAAACGCTCTTCTTTAACAATCTCCTCTAAAGATTTTTCCTCTTCATTTACCTGCTTACTTTCATCATATAAATCATAAGGGTCTTCTAATTTATCCAGAACATCACGTCCATCATCTGAAATAGCTTTGGCTAATATGGCTTTAGTAACCATCTTTTGATGTGCATACATAGAAGCAATCATAACCAAGGAAGAAGAGATAAAAGCAACTTGTGAATTAAGTAGCCAACGAGCATCTACTAAAAAATAACCTATAATAAGTAGTGAAAAATTAATCAGTAAAAGTACTAAAACTATTGGTCGCATTAATACTTATCATCCTCATCTGAATCATCATACTTTCGATGACGATACTTAGGGTCATTTGCCAATTCATCTAAAGATTTTTTCTGCTTTTTATAGACTTTATAAACATTCAAAATAGCTGCTGCAACACCCCAAAAAACGCCTAACCATAATAGCCATGGTGTATCAAAAAGGTTTTGCATGAGTAAGCCTAAACCCACACCAAACAATACAGCGACAACCATGGAAATACCTAAACTAAGTCCATCTGCTGCTGAAACGACTTTTCTAAGTCTTGGTTCTTCTTCTTGATTTTCTGACATAATATTCCTTAATATAGTGATGAAGTCATTATAGCTAAATTCATCAATGAACGTTAGATATCATCCCTATCCCAACGTGCTGGGTCTAAAAATGTATCATCATGAATATGTTTAAATGATGCCTTAATCATTTTAAAAATTTTTGAATTTTCATTCTCTAAATCTTCCAACCATAATTTCATATTTGCCCTTGCATGAGGCATTTTTACATCTTTAAGCATCGCAGGACAAGCTTCATCCCCAATGGGTTGTAAGTTATTATCATCAGCAAATGCCCGTAATTGTTTTTCTCGTGCTTCAATAAGTGGTCGAATAAGATGAAATCCACGATTTGTTTTATAAATTGGAGCCATGGCTCTCATACTCCCATTGTAAAACATATTCATAAAAAAACTTTCGACTGTATCATCAAAATGATGTCCAAGGGCTACTTTATTAAAACCATTTTCCTCAGCATAAGTGTACAATGCTCCTCTTCTCATACGCGAAAAGTACGAACAAAAAGAAGAATTTTCACGAATAGTATCATTGGATATTTCATAAATATTAGTCTCATAAATAGTGTGTTTAATATTATACTTTTCACAATGCTCAGCAACTTGTGCATACACTTCACCTGGCATTCCATATTGAACCGTACAGGCTTCAAACTCAAATTTAAAAGGAGCGTGTCTTTGTATATGTTTCAGTATATGGATAAGTGCTAAAGAATCTTTACCTCCACTCAACCCTACTAAAACTTTATCACCTTCACCTATAAGTTTAAACGTTGCATTTGTCTTCCCAGCCACACGCAACAGTTTCTTAGAAATATTTAATTGCGCTTCAAGCATTCTAGCCATAAGACCTCCCAACCTAATCTATTTTTTCAACCATGTTTAAAATAAAATCTGCTGAAATTTTCGCCGAGCTTACCATAAATGTATCAAAATCGATTCCAGCATCATCATTGGCTGTATCCGAAATAGCTCTTAAGATAAAGAATGGTACATTTAAAGCATCACAAACAACTGCCACTGAAGCACCTTCCATCTCTAAAGCATCTGCTTGAAAATTTTCAGAAATAAATGCCTTTCGCTCATTTGATGCAACAAATTGATCACCTGTGGCAATGGTTCCTTCAATTAAATCAAGCTTAGTCTCTTTTGCCACTTCCTTAGCAATATTACGTAATGATTGATCAGACACTACAAACTTAGCTCCCTCTGGAACATAACCAAAGTCATGCCCAAAAATAGAAATGTCTAAATCATGTTGACAAAGTTTTTCAGCAATGATTAAATCACCAATTTTAAGCGCAGGATTAATTGCTCCAGCAACACCAGAAAACAAGAGTTTATCACAAGCAAACTTTTCTAAAAGGGTTGAAGCCGTTAATGATGAAAAAACTTTACCTATTTTTGAATAGGCAATTACCAACTCTTTTCCTTTATAATTTGCTTCATAGTAACTATTGGTAGCATATTCAATTTTTTTTATATTCTCTACTTTTTCTAATAAAGGTGCGATTTCTTCTGGCATTGCACCCATGATGGCAATTTTACTCATCTATAAATTTCCTCATTAATTTTGATAAAATTATAGCTAAATGATTAAAAAAGTTATATAATATTTTCTCAAATACAAAAAGGTAGCCTTGTGTTCAAGATTTTTATCTTTATAACTCTATTTTTTATACACTGCTCTCTGGCTAAAACCTTGGAAACCAACCTTAATGCCTACTATGAAACAAACCCCTATATCTCCTATACATTAGCCAAAGAACTCAATGAAACAGTTGATCAATTAGAAAATCGCATTTGGACAGAAAATAAAAAAAATTTTAACACTTTACAGTATGCAAATAATGCCTATTGGGCAAGAATCAACATTAAAAACATCACTAATACCCAAACAACTTATTATCTTAAAGCAGAAAATCAATTTACCTATAAAATAGACTATTATTTAGTAGAAAACAAAAAAATTATTAGCCACATAGCCGATGGGGTCACCTCAAAGAATTCAAATAGAGACTTTAATGCCAATCATATGCTTTTTCCTTTAACCCTTCATGCTAATGCAGAAGTAAGCGTTTATTTTAAAATTAGAAACTACAACAAAATCAATATTAATTTTTCATTGGTTAGTAAAGAATATCTCATTGATTATTATCAAACCTATAATATGGTGGAAGGCATCTTCTTTGGAGGGATGCTAGTAATGATGTTCTATAACCTTTTTCTCTATGTACTCTTTCGTATTCAAGCCTATCTTTATTATGTGGGATATGTTTTTTGGGTCAACGTCTACTTTATAGGACTTTTTGGTTTCTCACAACGGTATTTTGAATCACAAACTTACCTTTTTTATCTCTCAACGGTTGCTTTTTTTGTTTTTCTCACCCTCTTTGTACAGTCCATATTAAAGCTCAAAACAAAACTGCCCACAATTCACAAAATTTTAAATTTTTTCATCTTTTATTTCATCCTTAGCACACTCCTTAATGCCTATGCCCTTGAAGTAGAACGCTTTCTGTATGCACAACTACTTTTTAATATCTTTTTTATGATGCTCTTTATGTTTGCTACTACCATTATTGGGGTAACCTATTATCTAGCCTATACTAAAAATGATGCCATTGCCAAATTCTATTCTGTTATTTGGACACTCCTCGCCTTAATGGGCATGTTTTTACCCTTTCAATATTTAAACATTATCAGTATTGACATACCAGCTGACTATATATTTCAATTTTTAACATTGATAGAGGTTTTATTTTTCTCTTTTATTCTTGCCTACAATATTAATCTAATTGAAAAAGAAAAAAAAGAACAGGAAAAACTTTTTGTACAACAAAATAAACTTGCTTCCATGGGAGAAGTCGTCGCCATGATTGCCCACCAATGGCGACAACCTCTTTCTGAAATTAATGGTGTCATTTTAAACATGGATATAGACCATCAAAAAAAACAACTCTCAAACAACAAATTTAATGCCTATCTTGATAGTATGGAAAATACTACTTTGTACATGTCGCAAACCATCAATGACTTTCTTAATTACTTTAAACATAATAAACAAGCAGAAGAATTTGAAGTAACAGAACTTATACAACGTGCCTTAACCTTAGTCTCTTCTACTAATAAAGCACAAATTCGTATCAGCTATCAACAGCATCCTTCAATTAAAATATTCTCATACCAATCTGAATTAATTCAAGCCTTACTTATTGTGATTAACAATGCCATTGATGCTTGTTTATGTAGAAAACCCCTTCATACTGCATTAATTAAAATTCATGTTAAACAAATAAATCAACATGTACTTATTAGTATCGAAGACAATGGTAATGGTATCCCAGCTGAAATTATGGATAAAATCTACGATCCATACTTTACCACCAAACATAAAGCTAAAGGGACAGGACTTGGGTTATACATTTTAAAAATGATTATAGAGCAACACATAGAAGGGAAAATTGAGATTAGTAGTCAAACAAATATCACAACCTGTAACTTACTTATCCCTGAAAGAGTAAGTGAAGTTAAAATAACTTAATTTTCAATCAAAAATATGTCCCTATTTGTTACACTACAAAAACTATTGCACTATGAGTAGTCATTTCTTGTTATATATAAAATATATAACTATACTCACGAAAAATTATAAATTACTATTTAAAGGGTTATTATGAGAAAGAAAAGTTCACTTATCTTATTAGTATTTTTAATGAATGGTTGTGTTGGTACCATTAAATTGGCAAAACAATCTAAACCTGATTTAAGGCATACCATTACCCCTTCTACTTCAAAAAACAGTTCAAGTGAAGTAGTAAAATAAAACTTATTTAAGACTATTGATGATACTTGATTCCATCAATATCAACGCTTATTTCTGTTGGGGCGACATACTCCTTTGAACTAATACGTTCATATTTTTCGTTCATCTCAACGCCAACAAATACAGTCAATACTAATAGTACACCCAAAATCATTCCAAATATTATTCTTTTCATTTGCTCACTCACTTTATGATATAAAGTCTAAGTATAACAATAAAATAATGTATTAGTTTTTAAATTAAAATTTTTTTAAAATAAAATAAGATTATAGACACTAAGCTTCATGTCGATAACGCTTTTCAAAGATGTATACCAAGATATAAACCCCTAAAGCTGAAACTACATGTTTCAGACTATGCCCAGAAATAAACCCTAAAATCTCATAAATCTCAGCATCAAAATGCTCAAAAACTTTAGCTAAAAGATAACATAATAACAGATACCAATAGCCTTTTACCAAAGAGAATGAAGCCTTAAAAAACAAAAACATAAGAGGCATAATTAACATGGGTAAGAACTGTACTAAAATATAAGCTCTTAAGTCTCCACTCCCCTGTAACTCAGAAAAAAACCAATACAACACTGACAATAATCCCACTAAAAGAAGAGGAAAAAGTAAAAGTTTTCCTAATTTAATGGATAAAAACTCAGAAACCACAAATGAAAAAAGTGCCATAAAGGCAATGGTCATAGGTAACCTGTCCCATAAAAGCGTTTCATTATTGGGATCAAGATGATAATACCCTGAACCAAAAGCTACTAAAGTAACGCCCATGAAAAACAAAACATAGGCTAAGTGAATCTCATCCAATATCTTTAATGACTTCAAAACTAATATTTTATATAAAGCATATATTCCTACCATAAAATATGGTATATTGGAGACTACATTCCAGAAATTTGAAACATTAAGTATCTCTCGTGTATCTGCAAAATTATGATAATGAGCATCTTGTGGAATAGCCTCTAAAAATAAAATACCTACCAATACCACTAAACTAAGTGTAGCAATCAAAATTACAACATGTTTTTCTTTTTTACTTTTATTATTAAGCATTTTTATACTCCTCATAAATATCCAAAGCAATGCCCATATAAGCAGATTTTACATACTCTGGACGTATTTTTTTCATCATCTCTTCAACCTCATCTCTACTATGCCCTAAATAAAGAAGCCAAGCTGAAATGACCAATACCGAACGTGACAAACCCAAAGCACAATGCACATAAACAGCCTCTTTTTTATGTTCTTCTATTAACAAAACAGCCTGATGCAGAAGTTCTGGATTAGGAATCGTTTGATCTAAAAATGCTAAATTGTAAACCCTAGGTTCTCTGGAAACTTTCACTAAAAAATGTTCTGTCGCAAGGTTTATAATGTTTTTAATATTTTTCTCTTTTAGTATTTTCTCTTCTTCTGCATCGTATAAACGTCCAAAATAGACATTCTCTTTAACGTCTGTCATCAAAGGTATCTTTCGTTTATAGTAAAGCCATGAAAGTCCATTAGCTAAAATATAAGGAGCAAAAATAACATACTTCAAAAAATACTCAGGCAAAGCGCTTGACATCAACCAACCATGCAAACCAAACGCATAAACAACACTCACCAAAAAAAGTGAAAGTGCCACATAGAGAAAAAAAGCCGAAATATTAAAGGCTAAAAGTACAAAAACAATGGAACCCACAAGATAATACAACGCCATCTTTAGACTTCGAGGTGTCATAAAAGCTTTTAAAACCCTATTCTCTTTTTTCTTATTGATAAAATAAACAGCTAAAAAACCTACCAAGGCTCCTGTAGGAACATCAATAAAATGATGCTGGTATACTAAAAGTGTCGATACAATAATCAGCATAAACCAAAGTGCCAACAATCCTTTTAGCCAACTAGACCCAATCTTCTCTCGCATCGAAAAATAAAGCACAATCGCAAAACTCACATGCAATGAAGGTGCTTGGTTAAAAGGTAAATCAGCCTCTAGCAATGTAAAAAGAAAAGTAAACTGTTCTATCTCTGGTTTCTCAAAAGAGAACTGTAAAGGAAACAACACAAAACAGATTACTGAAACTGTCACAATAGCAAATACTCGTAACGCCAAGATCCTAAGTTCTAAGCGTGTATAAAGCAATAAAAAAGCCAACACAAACATAAGATCCGATGCCATATAGGGAACAATGGACGCTTCTATAAACGGTATATGCTGTTCCCAATCAAACACCATGACAGGATGAGGAGCTGTCAAGTAAGCAAAGTGATTGGCTGAACCATAAAGCAGAAAAAACATAATGCCCAAATAAACCATCCAAACCAAACGCTCTTTCATACTTGCTTTTGCATCCAAAGCTACCTCAAACTTATACATTTCCTACCCTTTATGCTGTGCTGAAGAGACCGTAAAAATACCCCAATCATCTATTAACATCGAAGTCTTTTCAAAACCATGCTCTGCAAACAGTGAGTCCAACTCATACTGACTTCGACGACGCATAATCCATTTCTCTTGCTGATGATTTCCCAAAACATTGGCAATAAGTTCTAACTGTGGATGCCAAGGCTGACCTGTATAAAGTAAATAACCCTCTTTTTGAATAATTTTGCTTACCCCTCTCATCGCATTGGCTATCCGTTCATTGTCTGAAAAGAGTTCAAATACCCCAGAAACTATGACAATGTTTGGTTCAAACCCAACATCTTCATAAGAAGTTTTATCAAATGCATCACAAACTTCATAGGAAATATTTTCTACTTCCATTTCTTTTGCTAAAGCTTGACCCTCTTCTACATTTTGCACTTGATAATCACGGACATGTACCTTAACCGATGGATTCTCTTTGGCTACCTCTACCAAATAACGTGCTGGACCACCTGCAATGTCTAAAATGACAACTTCTTTTCCCTCTGCTGTTAATGCATCTATTTTAGCCTGAACCGAAATCATCATATTCACTTTACGCTGACGAATCCCTCGCCAACCTATGGAGTTCAAATAATTCTTGTCTATAAACTTCCCCACAAAGGTTTTACCCTCAGGCTTATTGGCATAAACATGGTCAAGTGTCACCCCTGAATCAAAACCATACTTTTTCCCTATGCTCATACCTTTTGAAAGAAAGCCTAATTTATCCATAGACAAGCGTTGACTTGCATAAAAAACCTCTTTACACAGAGGCAATGAACCATAAGCTATTTTATCTTTCTCTCTTTGCGTAAAATCAATGTGTTTAGTTCTATCTACTGCTACTTCTCTTTCAAAACAACTTTCCATAAAATGAGCGATCTCATCTATCGCTACCTGATGCCCCTCTTCATAAAGTACACCATGAAAAAAGCCTTCTAACTTTACAAAATGTTTTTTACTCGATGAAAGATTTGCATAGAAGTCACCTTGAACAGTTGAGTCAACCACATAATCTTTTGTAGCAGAAAGTACCAAGGTTGGAGTAGAAATAAGTGAAGCATCCTCTACCACTCTTTGAGCTGTATCTAAAAGGGTGGTAAGTTGTCTTGCAGGAATGTTAGGAGTAATTAATGCATCTTCATCATATTTCTTTTGCTCTTCAACATTATGCGTTAAGAACTTTGACTTTACATAAGACTTGATATTAAGTTTGGGTTTCACTTTAATCGCCAACTTCAAAAATTCTTTGGCAAATGGAAAATAGAGTTTGATTTTAAAAGCAGGAGCAACCAGTGCCATACCCGAAATTTTAGGTGCGTAGTCGTGTACCCAAGTAGAAGCCACTACCCCAGCTACGGAATTAGCGACAATGAAAATGTTTTCTTCTTTTTTATCTTCTTCTTGACATACAAACTTTACAAAACTATCTAAGTCACGTACCAAGTTCATAAACTCATACGTTGCTTCAACTTCTGTTTCTCCATGTCCACGGTTGTCATAAGCATAAATCTTATAGCCCTCAAATGCTTTTTGAGAAGCGATGCTCTCTAAACGTGCAGAGTGTTCATGTCCTCTGTGAAGAAGTATGAGTATTTTCCCATTGCTTGGAACTTCATGTTCCCAAGTTCGGTAAAAAAGTTTATTGTTATCAAAAGTATTAAAAAGCCCTTGGGTAGTTGTCATGATATTTCCTTAATTTATGATGGTTAAAATAATATCATGAACTTTCTTAAAGTGTATTGTGAAGCTTGTCACTTTTTACTATTTACTTATTTTTTAAGTTAACACTCTCTTTACAGGCAGGATTGTGACCAAATTTACAAGATAAAGTATAAAAAGCTAAGGCTTTTTTTAAATCTTTAGCAACACCATTACCCTCACTATACATAAAACCTAAATTATTACAAGCGTACTCATCTTCATGATTACAAGCTTTTATGTATAGTTCATGCGCTTTTTTATAATTTTTCTGAGTACCTAAACCTTCATCATACAGATAACCCAAAAATCTACATGCTACCATATTACTACCATCACAACCTTGGGTATAGTACTTAATGGCTTTTTTATAATTTTGTTTTACCCCTATAGGTTCATCATACATATACGCCAAATACATACAGCCTTCTGCATTTTTTAATGCACATGACTGTTCATAAAACTTTAACGCTTTGACATAGTCTTTACCCAACAGTTCCCCCTCTTCATAATGTTGTCCTATGGCTAAACATGCTTCAGCATCACCAGCATCACATTTTTCTACATAAGCATTCACCATTTTTTGGGGAGATACAAAAAGATTAAGTTCATTCATCTCAAGAGAACCTACAGTTCGTCTTAACTCTTTACCATTTTCTAACATGACTAAAGTTGGTAAACTATTAATCTCATAAGAAGCACTCACTTCTTGATTGTCATCAGTATTAATCTCTGCAAAAACGATACTTTGATTGTCAGAAGAAGCTTTTTGATAAATTGGTTGCATATTTTTACAAGCGCCACACCAAGGAGCTGAAAATAAAAGAAGAATTTGAGAATGCTCTTTTATTTTTTCTTTATAATTACTATCTGATAACTCAATAACAGTAGCACTTGTCCATGTTAACATGAATAATACAAAATAGACTATTTTTTTCATTTAATCTCCTTAAAAGTTCTTTAAATTATTTATTGGCTTTCATCATCTCCATCATTGCTGCCATTTGCGCTTCTGCACTAACTACTTCCACCTCAAAAATTTCTTTTTCATTACTAACAATCTCTTGAGGTAAAAGCTTTTTTAAATGCTCTAACATAAGTGGTTCAGGTTCAATAAACTTCCATCCACTTTTATTTTCATTAATGGCAATTATTTTACTAGCCTTGCTAATCTCAATAATCATACTCTCTTTTTTCGTACTAATTTCGGCATCTTTTCCCATTTGAGTCTTTAACATTTGTATCATAAATGACTTATATGATTCTAACTCTTCTGGATTATTGAGCATTTTTTGCACTTTTTCATATTCTTCTTTATTTTCTTTTTTAACAGGAGGCATAATATTCATTGTCATGTCTGTTGTATATGCAATAACTGTATAAGATCCTTGTTTATAAGTTTTTAATGGTGTCCTAATCTTTTCATTAATCGCATTCACCTTAGGCATTTTACCCATCTCTTTAATCATCTTAAAACTTTCAACAAGGCTCTTTTTAGGAGTCAGTTCAAATATGGCAGGATAAAGATAATCAATGGTCTTTTCTAAATTCCCCTCTAAGTTATGCTGTTTATAAAGTTTAAATGTTTTTTCTAAACCTGCTAAGTCATTTGTAGTCTCTTTGGCTACAACAGCTGTGTTTAAAACCATAATGGTTACGAGTAAATATTTAAAGATTTTTTTCATCTTTATATCCTTATGTTAATTTTAAATTCAAGCTACCATTATAATGAAAACTTCACTAAAAATCTGTAAATCATTGGTAAATTTAGACTAAGTCATTTAAATAAAACAAAGCACTAACAATAGTCAAGTTTTTATTTTGACTTCCAAAGGCTGAAGCTGGTATACCCAAAATATTATGTTTTAATAAATCTTCAAAAGGTGCTTCTATGACAGAGAAATAAGCTATTTTACTCTTAGAAACATCCAAATCTGTTTCTGCTGTTAAATGTTTGAACCCTTTATGAAATTCCTTTTGTTGAAGATTTGGAAAATTTGGCACTTGATCTAAAATATCATAAGCATTGTTATAAGAAACCTCATCCTTAATTTCATAATTGTCAAATGCCTCTTCAAGATAAGATGGATAAGTAGGAAAAGAACAATACACTATCCCTAACACTTCAGGCGACAAATAAGTTTTCGACAAAGAATGTAACCAAAAAACAGTACCAGCGTTAAATAATACTTCTAGTTTTTGAAAATTCTCCCTTAAATTGTAGTCATAGACACTGTCTATAATCACCTTATTGTTATGTTTTAACAAACCCTGAATTTTACTAATAATCTCATCATCCAAAACCTTACCCATAGGAGTAAAAGGAATGGTCAGTAACACAACGGCATTGTCTACTTTCTCTAAAGTTTTCCAATCTACTCTAGGATAAGTCACAAAAGTTTTAACACGATTCTTTTTTGCTAACTCAAAATAACGTGGATAAACATCCTCAGGCACATAAATTGTTTCAGCAGAAAACAGGTTAAAAAGTTTAGAAAGTGAATGCCTAACACCTCGCGTAAGTACTAAGTTCTCAGAGGGAATCTCAATACCCTCAACCATTTTCCATTTTCTATACAGTGTTAACTGACTAATATCTTGACTTTTATATTCAACATCCTCGATAAGATACTTCATTGAAATAAAAGGATTTAAACAATCTGCCCTAAACACATCAGGATTATTTTGTAAATACTCTTTTTGCCATAGTTTATACGCCTTAAAGTTCATTGGCTACCTCATCTTGAGCTTCAATATCTTGGGCTTCAACGAAACTATGTTTATCTTCCAATGAAGCCAAACAGTCTCCATTACTCATAAGATTCCAGCTTCTACTTAAACCATTTACCAACTCCCAATAAAGTGAGGGTTCTGTATAGGCAGCAATACTAAAATAGTTACCATTAAATTTACCTTCATAAACAGGCGCACCCCAAGGGAGTTCACTCACCTTTTTAAAACCATGTTCATGACAAAACTCTAAAACCAAGGCTAAGGGTACTTGACGTGAGTAAGAAAATTCATTTGCCTCAAATTCATGATAGTACGACTCACTTGAGGTAGAGACATAAAGCTCTTTAAAACAAATCTGCTCAACACCAAAAGAACCAGCCCAATCCAAATAGTTTTTTATCTCTTCTTTCGAGTCAATCGCTCCTTTCTGTAACACAGCAATCAGCCGAATATTTAACGTAATCAAGCCAGATTTTTTAAGTTCTAAAATATTTTCAATGGGTGTATGAAGTTTCATAATGGCTTCATTTCTCACATCATCATAATGATGCCTAGAAATCGACAAATCGGTCAAACCATGTTCTTTTAAGGCTTGAATTTTTTTAACTATTTCATTCGACGCTTCTATGGCATAGGTATGTGCATTGCTTATGAGTACAACTTTATGGGGAAAATACAGAGCAGAAGTTTTTACCATGTCCAAAAGTTTGTGTTCTGCAATAAGAGTGGGTTCACCACCTCCTGTAATCACAGCCCTACTCGCTCCTTTCTCTTTGGCTAATTTCAAATACCTTTCGATACTATTATTTTCTAAAAGACCTTTTTCTAAGTCTTCTGAAACAGAATACGTTGAAAAACAAAAGTCACACTTCGCCTGACAACCACTCTTAACAGGTAAAATAGAGATACTACGTGGTCGAATAGTCTCATAATTCTTCTCTAAATCAAAATTAAGTTCAAATGATTTGGCTGTAAGCTCTTCAATACGCATGGGTATGAAACTCTTTTCCCTATCTAAAGTATAAACAGCTAACAAGTCAATATAGTTCTGTTTTAGATACTGTGCTAAACCTGTTTCATGGTCATTATAAGTTTCTAAGTCCCCAATATTTGTGACCAATACAATTAAAAAATCTTCTCTATTTCCCAACTTATTAAGTAACTTCGTTGCTTTATCAATACCAATACTTAACTCATTTCTTTTCAAAACAAAAAACTGTTCAGGAAAAGTAGAAGCTTTTAAATTGACTTTTGAGTATCTTTTTTTATATTTGTCAAAACCTTTTATAAAATTTGACGCGAGGGTTACATGATAATAGTTTTGGCTCATTGTTCACCTTTAAATTAAATACTATATTTTATAATATTTTAAGTATTTTATAGGATAAATAATTGGTAAATAGTTGGTCAATTTTTGAAAATTTGTTAATAGAAGTTTAAAAGATATAAGCCATACAGGAGTCGAACCTGTAACCTTGGATTTGAGTTCCATCGAGATTCCTATTTCTCCAATGACTTATAAGTAGTGGGTTTTATAGGATTTGAACCTACAACTTCTTCTGCTAAGAAGATGATATTCCATTTATCTAGCAACCCAAATAAAAAGTGGCTACCATTCAACCACTTTAAAATCTTTAAGTAGTTTACCAAAAGTAAACTGTTTCTTCTCCAAAGCTTCATAAATAGGATGAATAACCCTTGCCATACCATCAACCGAATCTAATGGAGGCACTGAACCTTGTTCAAATAGTTTTTGACGTTTAGACTCAATGGCTCCTGTTGAAATCCACCCTACATCAACACTGTTCATATAAATGTTATCGTGACTGTATTCTAAAGCTGATGTACGTGTCAACATATTAAGAGCTGATTTTGTCATGTTGGTATGTGGATGATACATTGTTTTATTAGCATAAGAAAACTGCCCCTCTGAAGAACTTACATTTATAATGAATTTTTCATCAAATGGTGAAGCTTTTAATAAAGGAGTAAACGCTTTAATAAGTAGATAAGGTGAAATGTGATTAATGAGGTTAACCTCTAAAAGTTCATGGGTAGAAACTTCCGTTAAAGTACTATTCCAACTATTTTTGTCCCTAAAATCTATGGGTTGACCAAAACGATTTACTTCACACTCTTGTGCTGTTGGTTCAAGACAGTTAAATGTTTGTACTTGATCTGTCATAGCCGTCATATTCGCAATAAGTCTCTGTTCCTCATTAAACGCCATTAAAAACTTTTGTTCTTTCGCGATAAGGGGCTGATAATACTCCTCTGTATAACTTATTGTTTGGGCAGCATTGTTAACCAAAATATCTAAAGAGTCATTATTTTTCTTGTAAAAATCTATAAACTTTTCTACAGCTCTAATATTACGTAAGTCTAAACCATAAACAGTGACTCTATGTTTCCAATCTTCATAATCATGTTCTTGTTCTAATTGCTTTAAATTTAGTGCAGGAAAACGACTGGTTAGTGTAAGATTTGCACCACTTCGTAAAAATTTCAATGCCAAGGCATACCCTATTTTTACTCTGCCTCCTGTTAAGATGATATGCCGACCTTTTAAATCAAGTTCCAACGTCCTATGTGCATAATTTTTTGTCGCACAAGACGGACAAAGTTTATGATAAAAAGAGTGTATTTCATAGTAGGTAGCATCACAGCAATAACACTTTTTAGAGCTTTTCAAGGTCGTAAAAGTTGTTAAAACAGTAGGGTCATGGCTAAAAAATGAAGTTTTAGAAAAAGCATTGGAAACAATGGTCGAAGCCTTAACCAAATTCAAATCAAAAGCTTTATGAATCTGTCGTCGTGACTTTCTTCTTGGCTCTTTTTTACTTTTCTCTTTTTTACTTTCCTCTGTTTTCTCTTGAACCTCAACTTCAATATGCTTTAACGCTTTCTTTGCCTGTTTATGTACTTTCGTGATTAATGTTCCAAAAATTTTATTATCAGGATTGTGTAGAGGTTTATCTTTAAGTTGATTTAAGACCTTTAAACAGCTATCCCACTCTTCAGATGAGAAGCCATAATATTGTGTATAATCATTCATTGTTTACGTTTGTTCCTCTTCAAAAAACTTCTAATCAATTTAGCATAAAGTATTTATAATCTCTTATTTTATCGTCTTAAAACAAATAATTGCTAAATTTTATAGTGAAACCTCATCTAAAAACATCATCATATTTTCATAATGCGAACCTTCCCAGTAAACTTTAGCACAAGATGAACATTGAAAAAAGTCCTCCTTCCATGCATAAACCT
The DNA here is from genome assembly GCA_902727915.1 of uncultured Sulfurovum sp. The sequence goes on along the minus strand of CACVAU010000063.1, from coordinate 42,675 downwards.
TTGAAGGAACCAAAGATTCAATGGCAGTTTTTTCTACAGCATTAATGGCTTCATTACAACTAATACATCGACTCATTGGCTTAAAACTCTCTTCCAAACCATACAGTTTAACTATCTCTTTAAACTGTTCTTTTGGGTCGGTATGACGTACCCAATGACCATAATCTAGCTTTCCACGTTTAAGCAAACCAATATCACGACTCAACATAATATGTTCATCCGATGAAGCAACTTCAGCTAAAAAAGCATCTCCATAATCTTTAGACTCATAAAGTGCATCAAACCCTGCCATACGTAAATAACGTGCCAATGTTCCTAAATGCACGTCCAATAAAAATGAAATCTTTTGTGGCTTAAAAGGCAATGTACTTGAGATACTCTGTCCATAAACTTCAACTTTATCATTTTCTTTTAACCTACGGTCAAAGCCTTTTGCCTGACCATTCACCAAGATATGCCCTACTTCAACATGAGGAACACCAATGGCTTCAATGGCATCTTTAACCGATGGATTATCATTGAAATCATATTTAAAGACTTCAGCATCGACAAAATCTAAACAAGCCCCATAAAAGTAAAAACTAGCCGTGTACAATTTAGTTGAAATGTCCAAATTGTCTTTAAGATAATCTGACCATAGCAAATGAATAATTTTTTGAGCTTGGGTCTCATTGATGTCGGCTAAAGCTGACAATTTCTGAATAAATGTTTTATAATACAAGCTAAAAGACGCTTTATTAATAGTACTAAAGTTTAAGCCTTTTTCTTTTTGAAATTTTTGATACTCATGGCTATTTCCATAACCATAAAGTTGACAAAGTAAGGTTCGTGATTTGGCTGTTGTAATGCTGGAATGTTTCCAGTTTTTAACTAAGATTTTGGTCTGTTTTTTGAGGGTTTGAGGTGAAAGGTAAAAAGGCATAATAGTCTCCGTAAATTAAATGCGTTTACAAGTCTTCTATCCCACTTTGAAACTTGCGACATTCATTTTCGTCGTTCTATTGTTTGCTTTTTTAAATAAGCATTTGTAAAACTTTTTGGTTCATAAACCTTCTCTTGTGGGAAGATGGGTCAAAAGTTACCCTTTATTGGAGGAGATTATGGCATAGCTTTGCTTGAAACCCTTTTAAATAAATTTCCAAATTTACAACTTATTTACTAACAGTATTTTAAATTTAAACTATAATAAACTTTTAAATTAGAGGTCAAAATGCAAAATAGTAAAAAATATAACCGAAGTCTACATGCACATATTAGTTTAGGTTCAACATCAGATGATAGGTTTATGCCCAATGGCTATGTTGAAGCTTTTGCGAATATGAAGAGATTGGTATTAACTGAAAAACTAGATGGTCAAAACAACTGTTTTACGAAACAAGGGCTTTTTGCTCGTTCTCATACTTCACCCTCTAATCTACCTTGGGACAAGCCCATGCGAGAACGTTGGAACTTACTTAAAAATGACCTTGGTGATTATGAAATTTTTGGTGAAAACATGTATGGTATTCACTCCATTGCCTATGAGAAACTAGCGTCTTATTTTTATGTTTTTGCTGTAAGGGTAAAAGATACATGGCTTTCATGGGAAGAGGTTCAATCCATTGCCATGCACTTTGAGTTTCCTACTGTGCCTGAAATCATCATTGAGAAAAATCTTTCAGATATATTTGAAAACAGTAAAAATGAAAATGCCATTTTAGCCCAATGGTTTAAAGAAAATCTTGGCATGTCTTGGGAAGCATCTGTTAATACCTCTGGTCTACTTGGTGGCTATAACCCTCTTACACAACAACCTGCTTCAGAAGGCTTTGTGGTCAGAAATGCCAATGAATTTAAAAGTAATGATGGCATTCTAAAAGTTGCCCCAAATGAATTTAACAATCTCTTTAAAGTAGTTCGAGAAGGACATGTTCAAACCGATGAACACTGGACAAAAAATTGGAAACCTGCAAAATTAGCAGAATATTATAAACATGGATGGTACGGATATGCACACTTATCAAGATAAGACTTTATGGAAATTCCCTTATTATGAAATAGGAGAAACAATAAACTGGGAACTAATGACCAAAGAGTTCTCTTGGTTAGCCGACATGAAAGGTATAGAACAAGACCCACTTTGGCACAGTGAGGGAGATGTTTACATCCATACCAAAATGGTCGTTGAAGCCTTAGTTAGCTTAGAAGAATACAAGTTATTAACAGAACAGGAACAGCACATTCTTTTTGCTGCTGCCATATTTCATGACATCGAAAAACGTTCCACTACCCTACGTGAAGTTGTTGACGGAGTAGAAAGGGTACGGTCACCCAAACATGCTAAAAAAGGTGAATCAACTGTACGCAGTATGTTATACAGAGAGTGGGAAACACCTTTTCTCATTCGTGAACAGATAGCTAAACTATTACGCTATCATGGCTTCCCTCTTTTTATACTCGAACGTGATAAGCCTGAAAAATATATTATTGCTGCCAGTTTGGTTGTGGATACTTCCCTTCTTTATCTTTTAGCCAAAGCTGATGTGCTAGGGCGTGAATGTGTTGACAAAGAAAATATTTTACTCAATATTGACCTCTTTAAAGCCTGTTGTTTAGACTATGAATGTTTTGGAAAACCCAGAGCATTTTCCTCAGACTATGCACGGTTTTTATACCTTACGCGTGATGACATTATGCTTGGCTATGAACCTTATGATGATTTAGCATTTTCTGTTTATGTTATGTCAGCACTACCTGCCACAGGCAAAGACCACTACATCAAAACACAGTTAGCAATACCTGTTTTATCCTTAGACAACATTCGCAGAGAACATAAAATAAAACCCACCGATAAAAAAGGAACAGGAAGAGTCGTACAAATGGCAAAAGAACGCGCCAAGGTACACATGCGAAAAAAAGAGAGTTTTGTTTTTAATGCAACCAATTTAACCAAAGAGATGCGAGGACGCTGGATTTCTCTCTTTATGGAATATAGAGCAAGGGTTAAAATTATCTATTTAGAAGTACCCTACCAACAACTTAAAAAGCAAAACCATAACAGAGAGTATGTTGTGCCACTAGAAGTCATAGATAAACTATTTGATAAAATAGAAATACCTGATTATTCTGAAGCACATGAAGTACTGAAAATTAATCTTTAATGTATTCATTAATAAATATTTTAAGCTATTAAAACTTTAACTTTTTATCTAATAAAAAAGAAGAACTTTTCATTTTTTATAGTAAGATACTTCAACTAAAAAACTATTTTTAAAAGGACTAAACGCATGAACATAACAAAAACTTTACTACTTTGTTTAACCCCTTTGAGCCTCTATGCAGGTAGTGCTGATGCTATTATTGACTGTAAGTCAGGTAGTGGACGTACAGCACTCTCTTTCTTAGACCAAGACATACAAGGTCAATTTCAAGGGGGAACCTTTACTGTTGATAAGAAAAAAATCAACTATCAACCACAATACAATGGGGAAACAAATAAACACTATCCCTACTCATGGATGAATGTTAATATGAAAGAGGGTGTTTATAGTTTAGTCTATAATGACACAAAAGGCACTATCTTAAAATTTTATGCCCTTCCTAAAACAATGGAAAAAATAGAAAAAAAAGGTTTTGATAGTTATTATAAATTTAATGGCATCATAGACTCTCAAACAACAGACCCACGAACTTCAAAGTTTTTAAATAAACAAATTTGGGTTGGATGTACCATGAGTTATGCTATTTAACATAAATGCTAACACCCACCTACATCACAGGAGGGACTACAATCACAGGAGCTAGAAGAGCCTCCTCCACCCCCACCACAATTAGGAGAACAACTCGAACAGTTTAAACCAGTATTTCCCTCATTTTTCTTGTTCTTCCTTAGGGTTTGAGAGGCTTCTTTACACTTTTTTGTAGACTGCCTATACTCTTTCATGCCTGCAAGAAAACCATGCTTTTTAAAAGCTTCTTTCGTGGTACTCGAACATGTTCCATTTTGATAAAGCACTCCTTTTGCGCATTTGTATTTTTTTCTAGGAGAGAGAAACCGTTGATATAAGTAGATAAAAAACAAACCTATTTCTCGTAAAAGAAACAGAGAAATAAGTAAGCTTAGTAACCATTTTGAGATGCCAACTTCTAGCTTTAAATCATCGTTATTTTTAAAATGGATGTTTTCAATAGAAGCTAACCATGAAACTTTTTCTAAGCTTTTCAAAGGTATTTCTATCTTTTCTATTTGCTTGTTAATATGTCCATTAACTTCTTTAATTTTCACAAAATTATTTAGACTTAAAGAAAGTACTTTAAAAGATAAAACTGAACCCTCTATCTGGGGCTTAACTTTAGACAACACATCCAATTTAATGCTTTTATCTCCATAACTTTTGAACACTTTTGTGATAATATTTTTATTGTTTGCTTGAATATGCCCTAGCAGTTTACTCTCAATAACATTGTCATGAATGTTTTCTATTTTTAGTTTAGAAACAGTCACAACAAAGCCCTTTTTATCAATAGTCATAGGCATTCTAAGATCAATTTCTTCTTGAAGTGTCTCTTTTTGAATGCCTATTTCATAGCTATAAAACAAAGAATATAACAATAACAGTGTAATAAAATATCTTAAATAATTCAACATGTTCAAGTATAACATTAGAGTTCTAAGGATTAAGTGCTAACCTACTTTTTCCAACCAGACTGAAACAATCTACTAGCCCCTCTTAATCCACACTTCTAATACTTATCAAATGCTTTCTCTGCATTCTATTATTCCTCTATTTATTTTCCATAAAAACATCAAATAACTCAAAATAAAGTTCTATGGATTTTTTATGTTCTTCACTTGTCATCTTTTTTTCTTTGTCAAAAAACTCTTCCCAAGACCATGTTTCCATACTTCCTTCAAGTCCTAAAATATCTGCTACAATCATATTTTTCCAACCAGCAGTTGACTCATAAAATCCAAATTTATTTTTAACAAACTCATGAAATGCACAAGAGTCATACTCATCACTGTCTTCAAAACCATTCTCAATTAAAGCCATTCGATAAGTATTGAAATACAAAAAAATACTTTCCAGTGTCATATCTCCTGTAAACATAGCTGGTCGTTTTCTAAATGCAAGGATTAATATATCTTTTGTAGAAAAAATTCTCTTATCTATTTTATGCATTTAACAAAACCTTTCTCAATAGGCATACATATTCACTTTTTAAATAAGTATTTATATCACCTATGCCTTTTAGTGCTTGCGTTATCTCTGCTTGTCCAGTTATGCCATCACTCAACAGATACTCTTCAATAATAACCTTATCTTCTATGCCCAACGCTTTTAAAATAACAGCAACAATAACGCCTGTTCTGTCTTTCCCTGAAGTACAATGTATATAGATAGGAAAATGAACCTCTTCTTTAAGCATGGTTCCCATGACGTTATTAATCCATTTTTTAACTTTTCTATGTGTTGTATCATAGTTTTCAAGTTTATCCGTAGCAGGCACATGTAAATAAATACAATTAAATTTCTTCTCATCTTTAGCTATGCGTAAATTTAAAATGCTTGGAATAAGTAGAAGTTCTTCATGCTTAAAAATAGCATTTAAGCGTCCACCACGATAGAGGACTGATTCTTTCATTACTTCTAATCCCACTAAAAGGTTAATACTTTCACCTACATCTCTAAAGTTTTTTATATGTTGTGTGGGGTTCATCTATGACTTCCTATTATAATTTATTGTTTATTTTCTTCATTTCTAGTAAACTCCTTTCCACTTTCTAACAACAAAGTTAAGTGAAAAATCAATTACTTCTGTTGTCATTTTTCATCTTCTAATCTCCTTACGTCTCTGAGCAACCTCATCCATATACTTTTGAACATAAGGCTTTATGTCCAAAAATGTTGCCAAGCCATTAAAAATAGCTTCTCTATTCCCCAAATACCCATGTAATTCACTAAGAACTTTATTCCCTTTTTTACTTAACACTAAAGAATATTCAGGAGGACTTTCTCTTTTTTTATCCACATAACATTCTAAAATCTTCTGTGTGCAAAAAGAAGTATTTTTAATTAAGTCTTCTTGTTTTAAAGTCGTTTCACATACTTCAAGTACCATACCATTCCACTCAAATACAAAACTCTTTTCATCCGTTAATCTCTTAAAAGGATGTCCCAGTCCTAATGCTTTTTCAAACAAAGGCTCTTTACTCTCTTCTACCCAAAACCCTTTGGCAATTACCTCAACAAACTGATCATGAAACGAAAAAATATAATGAGAAAAGTATTTCTTCATATCTTCCACATCGCCACCAAATTCATAAGCCTCACCATAATGTTTCTTCTCATATTCATAACGTTGTTGAAGCCATGTTGAGTTTTTTACTTTAAATCCCCAAGCTCCTGATGGATTTTTACTCCAGTCATAATGTAAAGGCAACATCTCACCACGTGACACTTTTATGGAATCAAGATTTTCAAATGTAATACGTGCATACTTATCTTCTTCTGTAAAAAAGTAAATACCTGTTTGTTCATTATCATAATAGACTTTTGGACTTAACACAGAATCTGCTTTAATAGGCAATAACATACTCTCAATTCTTTGGGTTAAATATTCATCTTCATAAATCTTTGTCCAATATTCGATACTATCTATACGTTGAAAAAACTCTTCATTTTGGCGATAACGTTTTTTTAACGCACTAACTTCTTCTAATATCTTATTGACACCAAACTGCTCTACAACATAAAAAACAACCTCTTCAATGCTTATATCCCACGCCTTAAGCATTAAGCTAAGGGCTTCTTTTAGCTCAATAGTTGCACGTGTATTTAACTCATAAAGCATTAAAGAGGCAATAAAAACATTTTTTTTGGCTTCTTGTTTTTCAATCGCAAGATAAAACAAAGTTTCAAATAGCTCTTTTTCCCCAAAGCTTTTTAATAATTCTATGGTTTTACTTCTGTCTATTAAATTACAGTTATCAAGTATCTTTTCTATTTCAAGTAGCAACTTACTTAGCATTTTAATAACAATGACCTCAAACAAGCCAAACACGCAATTAATGTCCATAAAGTAAATCCAGTACCAAACAAAGCCACACTGTACCCATGTTGATTGTTTCCCTTAAGTTCAACAAGCTCTAATGGGGCTATTAAGCCAATATAACTTATTGAACAACCAACTATCAACATCATGATAAAAAAGATGAAGAGTCCCAAAAGCTTCCAAAAAGGCTTATCTACTTCCATAAAAATCCTATTTCTAATTGTAGTTTTTTCAAAAAAATATTCTTTTAAAAAGATGAAAAAACCAATATACATTACCATACCCAATAGGATAAAAAACACATCTCCTACAGTAATAGGCAAAGCAGTTTTATCTAAGCCATAGTCCAAACCAAAGACAATCAAAATGAATAAAAATAAAAACTTTATACTGCTCCATAATTCTTTCATACTTAATTATAACCAAGCCTAAAACAAAAGTTTGTAAATGAGTGGTAAATTTTTAACATGTAACTATTATTTTGTATTGAACGTTTTTCGCAAACTCCTAATGCGCTTTCTTTTTAGACTATCAATAATTTAAACGATAAAAGAGTTAAAAGGTTACTAAGTGTGTCAAGGTGCATTATACTCCACACACTTTACACATTTCAATAGCTAAAATACTTTTATAAATATTTGAATTAAAGGAAACGCAATGAAACAACTACTCAAACTTATCACTCTATTAACAATAGGTCTTTTTTTTATCGCTTGTGGTAATTCAACCTCTGAAGGATTTACTAAAAGTGGAAAAGCTGGAGCTCTTCATGTTGTTTATAGTTCAGCTAAACCATTAGTTGTAGGTGATAATACTATAGCAGTTAAAGTGACTGATGCTGGAAAACCTGTAACAGGTGCTACTGTAGAGATGAAGGTTTTCATGCCTGAAATGCCAGGGATGCCTTATATGGAAGATGTTAAAGCAATGAACGCTACTGGTGAAAGCTACAATGCTAATGTAAACTTCTCAATGGGTGGTACATGGCAAGTGAAAATTTTCATTGAAAAAGATGGTAAAAAATATAAACACTCTTCTTCTGTAATTCTTTAGGGTTTTCTAAATGTTGGGTGCGATAACAATCGCATCACTTAATCATATTTATATAAATCACATCGGAGATGAGCATGAAAAAAATATATACCATTTTAGCCCTCTCATTATCTCTTCAAGCACAGACCCTTCAAGAGACCATTAACTATAGTATTAAAAACAGTTATCAACTCCAAATTTTAGAAGAGGAATCATCTATTATTAATGAACAAAAAAAGATTGAGAGTTTTTGGAATGACCCTATTTTAAAAGTTGGAATTAATGATATACAGGGTGATAAACCTTTTAGTCGAAACCTTGAAGCAATGCAAAATCAATTTGTAACTTATTCTCAAACCATTCCTCTTTCAGAAAAACTAGAAGTAGCTTCTGAAATAGAAGAAGAGAAAAAGAGAGTAGTTGAGCAAAAGGCAGAGGCTTTAAAAGTAAATATTGCTTTTGGTATAAAAAAGTCATTTATAGATGCTATAAATGCTGAGAAAACGTTAACTATTTTGGATAATTATATTAGCTTTTTAAATACACCAATGAATTTATTTATAAATCTTTCAGCTGTTGAGAGAAATTCTGTGGATAAGTATATAAAAACACAATTACTTCAAAAATCATATCAACTACAACGAGAAAATGCTCTACAACGTATAGAGATAGCTAAAGAGAATATTGAGTTAATTGGAAATTTTAAAATAGACTCCTTTTCAGATAATGTCATGATTAAAAGATATGAACAACAACCTTTGGAGATACTACTGTCTCAAATTAAAGAAAAAAATCCACAGTTAAAAATGCTTATAGCATTAAAAGAGGTTGCTGACAAAGGTATTAAGTTGGCAGGTGAGAAGGAACAGGCAGATATTACCGTTACAGGTGGGTACTACCAACGTTTTAACCGTAATGATTATGTCTCTTTTTCGGTGGCTTACCCTCTCTATACGCATGGAAAGCAAGAACGACAAAAAGTACAAGCCATCAAACGAGCCAACATTCAAGAGCTTAGCTATAAACAAACAAAAATAGCACTTGAACAAGGTTTGAAAATAGCCGTACATGAGTTAAAAGCTTTACAGCAAGAGGTAGAAATTTTAGAAGCGAGCCGATTAAAGATTGTCAAACGTATAGCAAATGCAAAGTCTGAATTGAGTACCGGAGGTTCTTTAGTCCGTTACTATGAACTCTTTAGCCAAAAGACTGACAATGCTCTGGAACTTAATAGAAAAGCTTTAGCCATTGCACTCATTGAAAACAAGATAAGTCAACTTTTAGGAGAGGTATCATGAAAAATCTATTATTCATCGTAAGTATGTTAACCGTAATGCAGGCAACAACTGTTGAGCAACTCTTTAATGTAAAAACGGTTAAGGTTGTTAGTAAACACATCGAAAAAAGTCGTACTTATAATGGTTATGCCGAAATTATTGATGAGAACATTTACACCATTGCTTTAACGCAAGATGGATTTATTAAAGGATTAACAACTGCTAATATTTATGACAAAGTGAAAAAAAGTGAGAAACTTTTTGATATTTACTCTCCAGAGGTGTATAAAACACAAATAGAACTTCTTTCAGCGAAAAGTGTGAGTCGTTCTTTGGCGAAACATATGGAGACAAAACTGGAACTTTATGATGTCTCAAAACGTAATATTAATAGGATTAAAAAGTCAAACAGAGCTTCTAAATATCTTCCTTTCTATTCACCTTATTCAGGCATTGTTATTGAAAAATCCATTACAGAGGGTTCGGCTGTTAAAAAAGGAATGGAAGTTTATAAACTGGCTGATCTCTCTTCTTTATGGATTGTGGCGAAAGCTTATGAGGCTGATCGTGCTTATATACAAAAAGGTTCAAAGGTGCAAGTTACTTTCAATGGAGATGCAAACGTTTATAATGCAAGCGTAGATTTTGTTTACCCTATTGTCGACAAAGTGAATAAGACCATTGATTTTCGGATTACTTTAGCCAATAAAGAGGGAAAGATTCAGCCCAATTCGTATGCGACCATTAAAAGTATTAGTCAAAAGCTAAATACTTTGGTCTTACCCACAACAGCTGTGGTGACCAAAGGAGATAAACATTTGGTTTTTGTTTTGGGTGAGTATGAAGGTGAATATAAAAGTAAAGTTATTAAAGCAAAAAGGGTTTCAAGTACTGAATTTCAGATTCTTTCAGGCTTAAAAGAAGGTGATGAGGTCGTAAACAACTCCTTGTTCTTAATTGACTCGGACATTGTCATTAACGGAGAAGAGTAAGATGATAGAAAACATCATTAACTTCTCATGGCGTAATCGCTTTCTGGTTATGGCTACAACCATACTTCTTTTACTAGGCTCATTTTGGGCAATTAAAAATACCCCATTGGATGCTTTACCTGACTTAACACCTCCACAAATTATAGTCTCGGTTAAATGGCAAGGGCAGTCACCTCAACTCATTGAAGATCAGATTATTTATCCACTTACCAATGCTCTGATGTCCGTAGCAGGAGCCAAAACCGTTCGGGCTTTTTCTTCTTTTGAAAATGCTTTGGTTTATGTCATCTTTGAAGAGGGACATGACATCTATTTTTCACGTGACCGAGTTGCCGAGAAAATTAATGAACTTCTACCTACCATTCCAAAATCAGCACAGATAAAAATGGGACCGGATGCCACAGGAATTGGGTGGGTGTATGAGTATGCTTTAACATCTAAAACAAAAGACCTTTCAGAACTTTATGACCTGCAAGAGTACTACTATAAATACGCATTGTTAGGCATCAATGGTGTGTCAGAAGTCGCAACAGTCGGGGGGTTTGAAAAAAATTATCAAATTACCATTAACGAGCAAAAGTTAGTAGAACAAGGCTTAACCATTCAAGAAGTGACTAAAGCCATCAAAGCCAATAACGAAGACCGTGGTGGTCGGATTATCTTAGAGAATGGATACGAACAGATAGTCCAAGCCAATGGCTATGCAAAAAATGCAGAAGATTTAGCCGACATAGTCATTAACAACCATTACCATGGTAAACCTCTTAAAATCTCTGATGTCGCAACTGTTGACATGGTTCCAAGCTATCGCCGTGGTATGGTTGACTTAAATGGTGAAGGGGAAGTGGTAGGGGGCATTGTTGTTGTTCGTTATAAAGAGAATGCTTACGCTGTCATTCAAGAGATAAAAGAGAAGTTAGAAAAAGTAAAATTGGCTGATGTGGATTTAATAACGACTTATGATAGATCTGATTTAATTACGAAAGCAATTAAGACTTTAACGACCACACTTTTAGAAGAGTCAGTTGTTGTTTTAGTCATTGTTTTAATGTTCCTTTTACATTTTCGTTCAGCCCTAGTTATTATTATTACGCTACCTCTGACAATAGCCATTACTTTTTTACTCATGAAGTGGGCAGGGGTTGAGTCTAACATTATGTCGCTTGGGGGAATCGCCATTGCCATAGGAGCGATGATAGATGCTTCCATTGTCATGGTAGAAAATGTACATAAAAAATTACAAGCCAATGGTGGTGAAAACTTGAAAGGTGAAGCACGAACAAAAATTATTTTAGACGCAGCCAAACAAGTTGGTCGACCCATCTTTTTCGCGTTAATTCTTATAGTGGTTTCATTTCTACCTATCTTTGCACTCTCAGGTCAAGAGGGTGCTTTGTTTAAACCTTTGGCATATACTAAAACTTTTGCCATGTTAACAGGAGCGATTATCTCCATTACGCTTGTGCCTATTCTTATGGTCTATCTGGTTCGAGGTAAGATTTTAGATGAACGTAGAAACTGGTTAAACCGTTTCTTTATTTGGCTCTACTCTCCATTGCTTAAAGGGGTGTTGTGGTTACGTTTTGTTATGCCTGTTGTGTTGATAGGAGTTATTGCTTATGGGGTGTGGCTTTACCAACAACAAAAGTGGGAGTTCATGCCACCACTCAATGAACAAACTTACATGTACATGCCTGTAACTCCTTACGGAATTGGGATTGACATGGCAAAAGAGTTAACGCAAAAAACAGACAAAATCATAAAAGAGAACTTTCCAGAAGTAGAAACGGTCTTTGGTAAAGCTGGACGCGCAGACACAGCCACTGACCCAGCACCCCTTTCGATGATAGAAACCATTATTACTTTTAAGCCAGAGAGTGAATGGCGAGAGGGAATGACGTATGAGAAGTTAATGAATGAGATGGAAGAGAAGTTACAGATAAAAGGTTTAACCAACTCATGGACATACCCAATTCGTGGACGAATTGACATGTTGCTTTCAGGTATTAGAACACCTTTAGGCATTAAGCTTTATGGAGACAGTAATGAAGAGTTAGCCATTCAAGCCCAAAAGATAGAACAACGACTGAAAAATTATGGAGGAACACAGTCTGTTTTTGCAGACAAAGCTAATGCTGGGTATTATTTAAATATTGATTTAAATGATGAGAAAATAGCCGAATATGGAATAACGAAGAACTTAATACTTGACACCATTTCTAATGGTGTTGGGGGCATGCAGGTAGCAACACTTTATGATGGCATAAAACGTTACCCCATTTCAGTACGTTATGAGCAGTCAAAGCGTTCAGACTTAACAAGCATCGGTAGTATACGTATTAAAACGCCTTATGGCTATACTCCTTTAGAGACGTTTGCACACTTATATTATGAAGAAGCACCTTCTGTGTTAAAGTCTGAAAAAGGAAAAAAAGTAATTTTCATTTACATCACACCAAATCAAGGAACGACTTCACAAGTTTACAAAAAAGAGGGAATGAAGCTTTTAGAAGGTTTAGAGTTTCCCACAGGTTACTACTATGAGTGGGCAGGGGAGAGTGAGTATTTAGAGTCTGCCATGGAGCGTTTAAATTTTATTGTGCCTATTACCTTATTTATTACCTTTATATTAATTTACTTGGGGCTAAATAGCATTCAAAATGCACTCATCGTATTTTTCACTTTACCGTTTGCAGCTGTGGGTGGAATTATCTATTTAGACATGCTAGATTTTAACTTTTCCATTGCTGTTGTGGTTGGTTTCTTATCGCTTATTGGGGTAGCAGCTGAAACGGCTATTGTTATGATAATCTATCTTGAAGAGGCTGTTCAGAAAGTTGTTAAACGAACCAAAGAAAATCTAAAAGAAGCCATCTATGAAGGTGCTGTTTTAAGGGTACGTCCTAAACTTATGACGGTATTTTCTATTTTAGGTGGCTTGTTGCCTATTATGTACATTGACGGGGTAGGGTCTGAAGTGATGCAACGGATTGCTGCTCCGATGATAGGTGGGGTTGTCTCTTCGGCTGTGTTGACTTTGTTTGTTATACCTGCTGTTTATTATGTGGTTTTGAAAAAAGAAAAAGTATAAATTTGACATTTTAGAGTAAATAGTATATACTTTAATATATATACTATTTTAATCTTAAGGGGTTTACTATGTTAGCTACTGCAAAATTATTTCAAAATGGTCAAAGTCAAGCTGTGCGATTACCAAAAGAGTTTAGATTTGAGAATTTAAAAGAGGTTTTCATTAAAAAAATAAATGGAATGGTTGTACTTATCCCTAAGTCAGACACTACCGTTTGGGATAAAATGTTTGATGGTCTTGATGATTTTTCAGATGACTTTATGGAGACAAGAGTTCAACCTACACAAGAACGTGAGGATTTATTTTGAGTAGAATGATGTTAGATACGAATATTTGTATTTATATTATTAAAAACAAACCCAAAAGTGTTAAAGCAAAGTTTAGAGAATTTGAAATTGGTGAGCTATGTATCTCTAGCATAACTGTTTCAGAGTTAATGTATGGAGCTTTTAAAAGTCAGTTTGTAGAAAAAAACTTAAGAGCCATACAAGATTTTTTAATGCCTTTTGAAATAGTAGATTATGACTATGAAGCTTCTGTAGAGTATGGAAAAATTAGGGCTTACTTAGAAAAAAAAGGTCAAGTCATTGGAAACATGGATATGCAAATAGCTGGTCATGCACTTGCTTTGGACTTGGTATTGGTTACTAATAATACTAAAGAGTTTCTTCGGGTTGAAGGTTTAGCGTTAGATAATTGGGTTTAGATTATTAAAGTTTGATGTTTAGAAATAAAGTAGCTAAAAGCTATTGTCTAGTTTATTTTAGTAAAATGGACAAAAGAAAATAGGGATTTTCAGATGACATTACAAAATACAAATCAAATTTTTAAATATCTTCTTCTGCTTTTTACTTTAAGTACGTATATTTTTGCAGGAAATACACCAAGGCTCGATACAGTAGAAAAAAGTCACTCAGAGCTTAAGGAAAAATTAGTAGAACAAAAAATCTATATTGAAAATCTTAAAAAAGAAGTAGAGAGATTAAAAAAGACTCAATATGAGTATCGTATTGAAAAGAGTTCATATGATTCTAAGATGAAAGAACAAAGTCTACTTGTATCGTCACAAGATAAAAGAATAGAAGATATAAACTTTTATCTTGTTGCATGGGGTGTGCTAATTACTTTTATTCTTTTTGCAGTCTTTTGGAAGTCAAATAAAGATGCAATAGAAGCAGCACAAAATGCAATAGAGGAATGGATAAAGTCAGATGCAAATGAAGTATTGCATAAAAAAATGGAAGATGAACTTGAAAAAAATATCTTACCTGAATTAAAGAAGCATATTTCTAAAGCAGAAAAGATGGCAAACTCTTTATTATCTGATATGCATGAAGCAAAAGATATGGCAGATAATCATGTATCTGATATGGAAAAAAGCAAAGATAAGTTTTCAAAGTTAGTAGAGGAGCCTAAAAAGGTTTCGGATGAGACGATAAAAGAGATAAAAGCTAAAGAAGAGAGAGCTTTAACATCAGATGATTATTATCAACTAGGGATTAAATCTTATAATGAGGATAATTTAAATACAGCACTAAACTATTTTGAAAGTTCTATAGAAATAAATCCTAAGAACGATGATGCTTATTTCTATATGGGGAATGTTTACTATTATAAAAAAGAGTATGACAATGCCATAATCTCTTATGAAAAAGCTGTCGCCATCAATCCTAAAAGAGATGAGGCTTATTATAATATGGGGATTGCTTATGATAATAAACAAGAGTATGACAATGCCATCGCCTCCTATGAAAAAGCTGTAGCCATCAATCCTAAAAACGATGGGGCTTATAATAATATGGGGCTTGCTTATGATAATAAACAAGAGTATGACAATGCCATCGCCTCCTATGAAAAAGCTGTAGCCATCAATCCTAAAAACGATGGGGCTTATAATAATATGGGGCTTGCTTATGATAATAAACAAGAGTATGACAATGCCATCGCCTCTTACGAAAAAGCTGTCACCATCAATCCTAAAAAAGATGAGGCTTATAATAATATGGGAAATACTTATTATAGTTTAGGAAACTTTTCTAAGTCTATAGAGTCACTTATTGAAGCTTTAAATATTAACTCAAAGAATAGTTTAGCTTATGTGAATCTATTTGAACTTCAACTAACCCAAAATCAATTGTTTGATGAATACTTAGAAGCAAAATATATAGAGCTGTTTCAAAACCAAAAAGAGAGCTTTATTGAATATGAGATGTTAAAGATATTTCAAGAGTTAGCCAATGGTAAAGAGGTTAGTTTGGAGCATTGGAAGCAGAAGTATAGTAGAGTTGGTTTAGATGATTGGAGTTTTGCTGAGTTACGTGAGTGGATTGATAAGGTTGAAGATGCTGAGGTTAAGGCTAAATTAGTTGAGGCTTTGGAGGTGTTTGAGGGGCATGCTTAGAAATGATGTACCATTTATTAGTGTATTGTTAAGAGATAGAATCTTAACGAATTAAAATACTAATTAATGACCAAGGAGTTAAAAGAATGAATTTAAAAAAGACAATTGTATATATGAGTTTAATAGCCATGTTTAGCATGATACTTAATTCATCGGATAAACCATGTATTAAAAATGGCATAAAACTTTATGGAAAGGTTCAAGTTAAGGGGTTGGACGTGGAATAACAACTAAAGACACATTCCGATTCTTAGTAGATATATGGCATCCTCTAAAGAGCGTAAAGCACTATTGAATACCAAGCTTAAAATATCAATAAAAAAGTTGGGTCTTGATATCATTTTCTTAACATCACTCATCTCCATTCAAAACAAACGCACTCCAAATAGCAGGAGATACGCCTTGTTTTATCATTTTCATTTTAGCTTTTTTTAATGCTTGGGCATAAGGTAAGCCCTGTTTTATCTCTTTATAAAAAAGTTCCATTAAATTTTTTGTACCCTCATCACTTACTGACCAAAGACTGGCTATCACCGATTTTGCTCCTGCTTGCATAAATGCTTTGCTCAGCACACTCACACTATCTGGTGCATTAACAGCCGTTAAACCTGTCTCACATGCTGAAAGTACCACTAACTCTGTTCCTTTTAAATCCATACCTGAAAGTTTTAGGGCTGTTACAACGCCCTCACCTCTTCCTTGTTTTAAAGCAGTATTTGCTCCTGTAAGAGCAATACCAGCATTGAGCATAGGATTTGATAACTCACTTTTAATAAAAAATCCATGTGTTGCGATGTGTAAAATCTTTGGTTGTTTAATCTTTAATAGATTTTCCTCATTGGCTTCAATACCTTCATAAGAAAGAACATTTTGTTTTTGCATAATATGCTTAATACTTTTAGCTTCTTCTTTTGTTCCTTTTAAATTTGAAAAATGCATTTGAAACATTCTATTGTTAGAACTTCTTGTTTCTCTATCCTTATTGTTAACAACTAAAAATTCATCAAAATCTGGATCGGCGAAGACAACTACTTTAGTATTGTTATTTACACTCTTTTTGGTTTTTTGTAAACGTACAAATTCTCTTCCACTGGGTATGTATTGTACTTGTTTATACTCTACCAAGTATTGTTGCTCTTTCGTAGAAAAAAGTGCTTCAAAAGGTAAAAGTCTTAAAAGACCATCGGCTGAAATAACCAGCTCTTTTTTGTCTGTAACAAACTTTTCTAACAATGTTTTTAAAAGCATATTATAGAGTGCTGTTAGCTCTTGTTTATTGTCTTCTTTCCTTTTATGTAGGGCTTCTTTCATCTTTTTTCTAAATGACAAAACATATTGATCTATTTTTTTAGTATTTTTTATAGAGATACGTCTAAAATAAATCTCGCCTTGTGCATCAATGGCAAAACCAAAATAATGTTGCCCTATTCTCGCAAAATCGACATACAGCTGTTCAGAACTTAAATGTGTCAACAGTGATTTTAAATTCATATTAAAAGGTTTAAGCTCCCCAAAAAGCACTGTTTTTAATCTCTGTGTCTCCTCTTCATGCTCTTTTAATGCTAAGGCTAAATTCTCTATGTTATGCTTTTCAACTTTACGTTGATAGAGCTTTGATAAACTGCGTTGATGTTGTAAAAGCTTGTCTACTTTCTCTTTTATTTTGACATCATGCTTTTGAGCATAAAGTGCTGTCATACGGTTTTGATTGTCTAACATCGCCCCTTTATAGCGTAACCAATAAGAAAAAGACGTTTCATAACTCTTTCTGTCACCAAGATAATACGTACATTGAAACAACAAATCCATCTGTTTTTGATTGTTTTTAATAAAATGTTCATACTCCAAAGCATCCAAAACCGTAAAAAAACCATCCCTTTTTGTTAAAAGTATCTCTGCTGATTTTGTGGCATAAACATAAGCTTGTTTGTATTCACCCTTTCTAAAATAGAGCCACCCCAAATTCTTATATTCTTCTTGTAAAGTATTACTATTAGCCCCTAAAATACGCTCTTTAAGTGCTATTGATTTTTCCAGATATACTTTGGCTTTTTCAAAAGCATTTAACTTCATATAGCTTACACCAATATTGTTATAAACTTCTGACAAGCTCAAACTCTTGGTTTTCACCACGCTTTTACGAATGGCTAACATTTTCATATAGTAAACAATGGCTTCTTTATAATTTTCTTGTCTATGATAAAACGTTCCCATGCCACCATAAGCCGATGCCAAAGCTTCATTTTTAGGCTGATGATTTAACACTTGTTCATGAATTTCAATGGACCTTTTATGACTCTTTATGGCTTTTTTATACTGCCCTAAAATCTCATAAACTCCCCCCATAGCACTATATACCGAAGCTGTCGTAGCATGCTGTTCACCAACTGTTTCTTTGCGTATGGATAACGCTTTTTTTAGCGCTCTCAATGCCTCTTTATGGTTGCCAATGTCTGCAAATACAATGGCAAGGTTGTTATGGCTATCTGCTAAAGACGCATCTTTTTTAGGAAAATACTCTTCGCGAATGGCTAAAGATTTTTTCAAAAACTTAATGGCTTCTGCATATTGACCCAAACTGTAATAGACTACCCCCATGTTGTCATAATTGGTTGAGATGGCATCATGCTGTTTAGGATAATATTTCAATTTAATCTCTAAAGATTTTTGATTATAATTTAAAGCTTCTTCATGTTCTCCTAAATCTTGATGTAACAGGGCTTTATTATTATACATATCAGCCATAAGCAAGCTCTCTTTGCCCTCAAACTCTTCATAATAACTTGTTAATTTATTTTGATACATCAAAGCCTTTGAAAAATCTCTTTTTTGTTTATGATAGTAAATAAACTCGGTTAATTTTTTGACTTTATTCTCATCTTGGATACTCAAATTTTTCTGTGTTTTCAATGGTTTAGCAAGCTTATGTTGATGTTTCCCAATTGGCAAAACATACCAAGAAAAAGGAGCAAAAGCCCCTCGTGTTTCGACCTTCTTTCTAGCCTCTTCCACCTTAAAATAAATCTTCTTACTGTCCCAACTCTCTCTACCTTTAACAGTAACTTTTAAAATATACTCACCTGCTGGTAGCTGCTGGTTTTCTAAAAGATTAATTTGGGTCAACATTGGAAAACCATTCACTAAAACATTATCACGTACATCTTGAATTGTCTGGGAATTTAAATGTATTTTTTGAAGAGGAAAAACAGAAGCTTCAAAAGCATCTGGTTTTAAATAGCCAATGTAACTATTTAAATTGTCAATCGCCTCAATACGAATCCTAATATTACGCATGGTACTATTGAGCAAATGCCACTGAATTGATTTGCTAGAACCTAAATAATTTTCAGGAATTCTTAGCTCAGCAAAAGAGTCATTAAAGCGTACTTTTTGTCCATTGACATACACATTAAAAGTATGTCCGTCATACATTCGACTGAGGTCATAGCTCTTTTTTTCTTTAGCTACTGTAAGTTCTTGGTTCACTGATTGGTTCACAGAACTTACTTTGGGAATGTTAGAAGAACATGCCATAAAAAATAATAAACCCAATAAATAAATAAAATAATGCATTCTAAAATCCTAAAACAATAGTAAGCAGTATAATCAATTTTAGTAATAATTTAGTCTATCTATAAAATATTTTAGTAAAATATAAAAATAAAGGAAATTTAGAATTAATGTCATTACTATACAACAATGAAGAAAAATTGAACTATGTTATTAAGAAGCTAAATTTACAAACCAAAGAGATTGCTCAAAAACTTGAAATCACTCCTGCATTAATTTCTCAAATACAAAATCATTACAATGGTAAACTCAAAAAAATACACCTCTATGCTATCTGTAATGCCTATAACATTCCCATGGAAATTTTTGAAAATGAAAACATTAATCGAGAAGAGATAATTGATGAACTACTTGACCAAGCTGAACAAAACATTATGTTTCATGATGACCATGACATTTTAGATAAATTAGCAGGTCTATGGTATGTCTACAGTTACCCAAGTAACCCAAAGCTTTCAGAAGTTTGGTGTACGGAAACCACCATTTATGAAAATTTTCAAGTTGAAGATGCTCATAAAAATCGAGGTAAACTTTATATTGGTGAAAAGCAATCCATTATTTTAAAAGAGAGTAATAACAGTAAAAACGTTACCTCCATTACTTTTGATAACAACCGAATAACTTATGAAACTTTTCCTTTTTCCAGAGTCTCTAAGTCCAACTCTTTAAACAAAGAACTTTTTAACTTTGGTTTTTTTTCAAGAAGAAAAATGAGTAAAGAAGAAGCTAAAGAGGTTCTAGGTTCCGTCAATGAAGTTCAGCTACAAATGAACTATGAGCTTTTAGAACGTATTAATGCCAAAATTCAAATGGAGGGATAAAATGAAAAACAATATTTTTTATATGCTTATATTCCTATTTACACTAACCAGCTGTTCAACACAATCACCTAGCAAACCAAGACCAAGCATTGAAAACAATAATAGTATCTTGGTTATTGATTTAGATAAAGAAATAAAACCCAATACTGATTTGCGAGGAAAAGATACCTTACTGATTGACACACCAATTTATGTGGGTGATAATGATGAAGTTTCTTTTAGAGGAGACATTATTAAAAAAAACTCACCCATTCAAGTCAAAATAGGTGACAATGATGAAGTAGCCTTTACAGGAAAAAGCTATAGCATCCAAAGCATGGAACTACGCAATGGTGACATCATTCAAATGAGAGGAAAGTCTGGGAATATTTTTGTTGAAATAGAAGTACTTAAATAGGTTTCTAATTACAAAGGTAAGTAGACAAGTAGTTCGTTAAGAACCGTTATAGTTACGGAAGTAACTCGTCTTTGACCTAAGTAAGTAAAAGTATAGCACTAATCTAACAAAAGTTGTGTTACTTTTGCTGTATCTTGAACCCAAGCAGCATCATACACCTCATCTGCTTCTTCACTGGATGCGAGCCGTCTTAAACCTTGTGCTTCTGTTTTTAGTTTTACAAGCTCTCCCACACTCATTTTACTCTCTAGTTTGGTCAATAAACTACGCACTCCTTGGGTATCCATACTTTGTATGGTTTGACCATTAAAATCCATTTCTAGCCAAGTAATTTCTCTGTTCTTGACATCTAGTACACCAAAAACAATGGCTTCACTTAATTTATTGCTTATACGTATCTGATGTTGTACCGTTGATGGATCGTAGGCCACACCAGTTTTTTTAGAAATTGTCATCTCATCTTTAGAGTTCATCCAACCAACTACCATATTATTTTCTAACTCTCCAGAACTATAAGAGTTTCCTGAAAAAGTAACAAAGGTTGCATTGGCTTTACTTAATCTTTCTAAGTCTAATTCAATGTACTCAGCCGTACCTACCATGTGAGGAATATCTTGAATGTCTCCACTATGTGTACACCCTGTGGCTATTAGATTTGAATAAGAACAATATTCACTTCTATCATCAAACGCCACATGACAACTAATATCCATGTCCAAATACTGTGCAGGAAGCCCTTTACCCCACTCCATAAAAAGCCTAACTTTTTGACCTTCAACAGAAAACTTCTGACCCATAAGTACAGATGGCATGTCTTGAATTGTTTCTGCTCTGTCTCCAATGGCAAGAGGCACTTTAAAAAGAAGCTCGTCCATAAAGTAGGTTTCATTTGTATTTTCTATCTTAGCATAGCGTCTTGACATCTCTTCCAAGACAAGATTCTCCATAACCTCAATCATTACTTTGAGTTGTTTCTCACTATAGAGCTTCAAACTCTGATTCTTATCAATACGTTTAGAACCTCCACCCAAAGGCTTAACAATCCGTTGTCCTTTTATATCAAAATACGAGGAGGCATACATGCCTAGTGTGACCAAAAGACGTGCAGGAATCTGTTCTGATACTTTGGTAAATTCTGCTAAAGTCTTTTTCTCTCCAAACCATAACATGTTAGCAAACAAAGAACGTGCAAAAACACTTGGTTTCTCTTTTAAGCGTTCAAACATCTTCTCTTCATCTAACGTAAGCCGTGCTTTTTCTAATTCTCCTAACCATACTGAATACTTTTTATTGTAAAAAACATCCAACAAGACTTTTAGTTTTAAAAACTCTTTTCGCTTAGCATATTCTGCCAAACGTAACGCACGAATAAACCGAACCCACATGGCACGTTTTGGATGCATTAGCTCACAAGAATTCTCTACTTTTAGTGCCAAATTATTCATCCAAGATGCGACCATCTTACATTCTTTTCGTGAGTATTTTAACTTTAACGTGTTCTTAACTTCAGTCGTTTTTTCGGCTAACTCCTCTTGGGTACTATTATAATACATCCGATTATATGCTTTACGTTTTACAATGCTTTTAGGTTCAACAAGCTGTAAAAAACCTGTTTTTTTAAACCATAAATATCGCATAATCTCTTGTGGTGACTTAAACAGTGTGCCAGCCTCATCAAGCTTCTCATTCTCTACTAAGATATCTATCACAAGCATCAATGTCTCTTTCATTTCTATGTTTACTTTTGAAGGTAAAGGATAATGAGCTAAAAGAATTTTCAAACTATCTACCTGTGTTGCATCCAATGCCGTTTTGGATGCCAAAAGAGCCAGATAATGTGCCTGTAACTGCTCATCATCCCAAAGTTCTAACACCTTAAGTGAACTTCCTTGTCCATAAAAAACCTCATCGCTTGCTTCCATCGCCTGACCACAATAAGGACAACCATTATAACGCTCTAAAGGAAAAGTATTTTCAGGAATCAAATGCCCACAACTTAAATAAGTACCTTTTCCAGTCTTAAAAGTATTCGCAAAAAAGGTAATAACATAATCAAGCAAACTCTCATTCGTTGGGGTATCCCATCCCTTGACCAAAGGTGTCCAATTCTTATCTGTTCCCATAACTTCTTGAAGTAAAGCCAAAATATTTTGTTTTGTTTTAAGACCACATTGATTCGTAGCATGCAGTAAGGCTTCTGAAAATCCAAACCCTAAATCAGCTACATTGGCAACCAACACCGAAGTAGTAGCATTTAATCTACTACTTTCATTCACTTTATCTTCGTCAAAAATAACAATGGCATTTTGTCGCAATGCGACTTTCATTAACTCTTTATTCATATTTTTTCTTTTAATTATAAAAGATGAAAATTAGAAAACTAAATTTTCGTGGAAGAAAAGCCAAAAGGCAGAAGTAAGTTCTCTTTGTCCATCTATAAGTTACAAGGGTAAGTAAATAGGTATTAACCAACTTGTAAGGAATCGAACCTAAGAAGTAACCTATTTTTGACCCAAGCTTTTAAAGTGTTTTAACACTCAACTTTTTTATTGTGAAAGCATTATAATATTAATTTTGGACGTATTTTGTCCATAAATAATTTAAGTATAGAATGACTCATGATTTATTGAAAGTAGAGGGAAAATAGAAAACTAGCAAGGGTAAGGAAATAGGTATAAACCAAATTGTGAGGAATCGAACCCAAGAAGTAACCTATTTTTGACCCAAGCTTTAAAAGCCTTTTCACACTCAATATTTTGGTATAAGAGCATTATAATATTAACTTTGAACATATTCAAACCATAAATAATTTAAAACCTCTTTTACTGTCTAAACTCTATGATAAATTCAAATCCTAAGCTTCTTTGAGCCTCTCTTGATTTCAAGCTCAAAAGAAGAAATGGGACTTAAAATCGAGTTGTATTTAAAAGTATTTAACAACGATACTCTCTTATAAAAACGGTTTTGTTTTGCCCAAAACATTGTCTTCTCTTCAAAGCAGAGTTTAAAAAGTCCTTTACTCCATAACACTAAGTGAAGCTTTGGTTTAAAGTACTGTGGGTTTTTCACCCAACCATTCATCTTTAGTCGACGTTAAATTTTGATAATAAAATGTCATTTTTTTCCTTTAAAACTTATAGCTCAATATGTTAATTATAGTTTTTAAGTATTATAACAAATAGTTGAATTAAAAATATTAATTTTATACTGGACAATATACGTCCGAAATAAACTTTATAATACAACCGTACAAAGGTAGTTTTAACTGCCTACTTGCACATTCATTTTATGACTGGTGTATTAGAAACGTACAAAAATTACTGTTAACGATTAAAGGTTCGATTCCTTTCATACTATAAGTATGTAGCTAAAAGGTAAAGCAATTAACACCAATCACGGAGGTTCGAATCCTTCTATAGAACGCAAAATTCTATATAGCCAAGTGGTCAAAGGCATATCTCTTAGGAAGATACGATTTATCAAGCCCTGTCTAGAGCTTTAATCTGGACACCATCCTGTCACGATGTAAAATTGACAATACCTACTAGGGTAAAGGTTTTGAGTTTAGACAAAAAAGTAGTAGCATTAAAAGTCAAAAGGCTTCTAACAACACTATGGACTTCATAAACCCACCTTACTCCGTAATATTGTCGCCAAAGTAGAAACAATATACAAAATTGTTTCTACACATAACACCAAAGGAAAAAATATGTTTACAATCGCTGTAAAAGAGAATGAAAAAGCATTAGTATATAAAGATGAAAAATTTAAACAAGTATTAAATACAGGTGTACATAAACTTTTTCATATTTTTCAAAACTATAAAATTGAAAAACTAGAGGTCAAAGCACAGGGAATAAGCAATGCACAAAAAGCAGAAGCACTCTATAAAGACAACCCTACACTTATAGAAGCACAATTTAATGTCGTAAAACTCGAAGAATATGAAAGAGCTTATGTTTGGTTAGATGGTAAACTTATTGAACTCTTAGAAGCTGGAGCCTTACGCCTTTATTGGAAAACCTATGATATGAAAGTAGAAAAAGTGGATATCAGGTCAAACTATAAAGTCTCTAAAGAACATATACAATATATAGACGCTCTTTCGCGTGTCTCTGGTGTCTTATGTTCATCTTTAAGCCGTTATAAAAAAGCATTTATTTATGTTGATGAAACATTAGAAAGTATTGTCAATACAGGTAAACACTACTTTTATATAGATTTTTACACCATAGATGTTTTAGAATATAACACCGAAGATAAAGAACTTTTGATTAGGGATAAAGAGATGCTTTACAAAAAGTATCCAGCATTAATAGAATCTGTTTGTACTGTTATTAAACTTGAAGAAGATGAACGTGCCTACCTTTGGATAAATGATAAATTTACTGATTTATTAGAAGTGGGTGCCTTTAAATTTTATTGGAAAGAACATACTGTAAAAATTGAAAAAGTGAATGTTAAAGAGACTTATATCATTAATAATAAACACCTTTTAGAGTTAGAAAAACTTGAAAAATCTTATGTTAATGTCAAAAAGATGTTGGTTAAAGAGTATTCAGAAGGTTATCTCTATGTTAATGAGAAATTTGAATCCATCACCTCTGAAGGTAAACACTATTTCTATACAGACTTTTATGATATCAATTTAGAAGCCATTGACATGAGAATTAAAGAGCTTGAAATCAACAATCAAGAGTTACTCTCTTCAGACAAAGTCACTTTACGTTGTAATCTTACCATGTACTATAAAATAACAAATGGGCAATCTTATTTAGCCTCTGTAGATGCCTCTAAGGAGTACTTATACAAACAATTACAATTCGCTGTACGTGAATATTTAGGTGCCATGAGCATTGATGAAATTCTGTCTAAACAACATACGCTTTCAGATGAGGTATTAGAGAAGTTTTACGTAAGCTGTGAAAAAATAGGTGTAAAGGTTGACGGTGTCTATATTAAAGACATTATTTTACCAGGAGAAATGAGAGAAATATTTAACCAAGTCATAGAAGCCTCAAAACGTGCTGAAGCCAACAATATTCAAAGACGTGAAGAAACGGCAGCCACACGTTCATTGCTAAACACTGCAAAATTAATGAATGATAATCCTGCCTTAGCAAGACTTAAAGAGCTTGAAGCACTAGAAAAGATTACACAAACCATTGGAACGCTAAATGTTTATGGTGGTTTAGATGGTGTAATGAATGGCTTAGTAGATTTGAAGGGGAAGTAAATGCTTCCTCTAATACAAATTGATTGTTGACTATTCTGAAAGGTCAGCAAAACCTCTTGGCAACACCTCATTTAAGCAATATACTCTACCCATCATGATTTTTCTAGGCTGTGGTCTATTGACTTTCGTTTCAAAGGAGTTTTTAAACAAAAAACAATTTGATCCAGAGAAACATCTAAGTTATTTGAATATACGATAACTAGGTTTATGGCAATACTTACACTTATTTATGGTTCTTTTTATAAAAAAGGAGTAAAGTATCATCTTAAGTCAAAGTTTTCTTGACTTAAAAACCCCACGACCACTTTATCAGTCAGCCATACCCCATTTTCTGAAAGATAAAACTCCTGCCCTTCATCAAACATTTTTTTCGCATTCACTTTTAAAATAACCACTTTTCCATGACGTTTTCCAACGGCTGTTGCTGTTTCAATATCTTCTGATAAATGTACATGTTGACGTTTCTGTTTATTTAAACCCTCTTGCATGATAGCATCTAAAAAACGTGTTGCTGTTCCATGGTACAAAACATCAGGTGGTCTAACAGCTTTTAAAGCTAAGTCTATATTAATTGAATGTCCTTGATTAGCTCGTATTTTATCTCCTTGAATAATAAATCGCTGTTTATCGTTCAATTCAACTACCTGCTCAATTAATGCTCTTGTTAGTTTTATCTCTTTACTTTTCATGATTAACATATCAATATCAGCCCAACCATAAGCATCAAGTTTTAAGTCAATGCTTTCAGGACTATGTCTAAGTATAAAACTTAAAAATTTACTTATCTTTTTTGTATTATTTTTCATAATTTATTTGTTCCTTATTTAATTTTTTCATTAAGAGTCAAAGAGAGTTCAAATAAATTTACATACGGTTCTTCATTTTTAGCCATATTATTCATCTCTTATTAATCCTTATATCAACTTCATAAGCTAAAATATTTTAAACAGCCACTTTATACTTTAACTGTTCTAATCTGCACTCTAACTCATCAATATCCGTTCTAATCTCTAAAAAAGTAGGTTGATATAAACTACCACCTTTATAGGCATATAAGTATCTAACTTCTATAATATCTCGCTCTTTAGGAACTTCTTTATTAGTAGAAATAGTCACATTTCCCACAAAAATTTCTTCTCCATCTTTAAAGAGTGCCATGCCCACACTACGTTTGTCATTGACTTTAGATACAATCACTGAAGCTGTTTCATAAAACTTGAACTTTATTTGAGTTCCAGCACTGTTAGGTCGACCAGCTGTATAGCTTGATTCAAATTTTTTAAATACCACACCTTCTGCATTTTGCTCTCTTAATACTTGGAATAAACGCTCTTTGTCTTCATGACTTCTAACTAAATCAACTACTTCAATCGCATTGGAAAAAGGCAAACTTGTTAATATACGGTAACGCTCTTCATAACTTTTAGCTTTAATATCTTTATTAAAAGACAAAATATCAAATACATATAACTTATCACCTATGGCTTCACCATCAATAATAAAGTCATCCTCTATCATACCTGCACTTGTCAATATTGTTTCAGGTACTCCAACAGACAAGCCTTTACGGTTAATGGCTATAATTTCATTGTTTACTTTTTGAATTAACATACGTTTACCATCTTTTTTCTCTTGCATACACCAGTTGTCATCTCTTAAAAAACTTTCTACTTCAAGCTCTTCTATGGGGTTTAACAGTTGACAATGAATACCTGTTTTTCTCTGCTCATTGTCCACCACATAAGCTGAACTATCTTCATCTGGCACATACCCTTTGACTGACTTTGACAACACCAATTTGTCATAAATTTTCTTAGCTTTTTCATAGGGAATAGCTGTCTGTGTCTTGGTTCCTGTTTTTAGGGTTGAACCTCTTCTCCCATAAGCAAAATTGACAACATAATTATCATCCTGCTCTTCTAAAAAAGCTTTATAAACTTTATCACTTCTTTCCTGTTTATAAAACAAGGTAATATTTTCTACTTTACCTAATGAAGGCATAACACTTTCCTTTTCTTAACTTATATCTTCTAAAAACTTTTCCATAGGAAAATATTTCCCTGGACATTTCGTTGCCTCACCTTTGGTATCACCATGTCCTGAGATATTCTCTACAGGAATATTATATTTTTGCATCAACGCTTTTGTTAACTTTACCAATGCGTTATACTGTTTATTAGAAATATGTTTTGTCTCAAAATTTCCAATAAGGCAAATACCCAGCCATCTAAAGTTACGGTCAATATTATTTTTTGAAACATGCATGCCCCAAAGATTCCAACCTTGTCTAAAATCACTCTTTACAACACCTACCCCTAAACCATTTCCATTACCTATAATATAGTGATAAGGAATGGCATCTACAAGGTCTTTAGCCTGACGTTCACGGTGTACTTGTTGTAAAAATTCAATGTTTCCATACCCTCCAGCAGAGTGATGAATAACAATGTACTTCCAACGGTTTGTCCACCAGTAAGAAAAAATCAGTATAAATATGATGGGTATTAAATATCTTTTTTTCATCGATTTTCTCTCCCTCTTAATGTCTTATAATTTATAAAAATCCCAAGCAAAATCTCTACTTTGAAAAAGACAGAAGCTTTTATTGTGGCTTCTATAAAAATTTAACTATGATACCAAAACATGACTCCTATCCTCTCTTTTTCGTACCTCTTCTAAGTCCTTAACATCAACCCATCCAAAGAACTCATCTATTGATTCTCCATCTTCATTATAAACCCTATCTTGAAACATCTCTAAGCGTTCCACTGCACTCTTTCCTTTAGCTACAAAAAGCATCTTCATAATATAATTATTTAACGCTTTTTTTACAGCTTCATTTCCTGATGCTCCAAACAAACCAAAAGCATTAGGTAAAACATACGCTTCTCTTTCAAAAATAAAGCCATTATACACAGCTTGACTCATCTGTTCGCGACAACCTATATCATAAATCTCTTCATGTTTTTTAGCAACCTCGGCTAACCTATTCAGAAGCTTTTGTAATACCTTTTGTTCTTCTGTATACTCTACTTCTATCGAGTTATCTTCCTCATGCTCATCATGAATACTATTATTGTTGCTGTGCATTTTCTTATAAGCCTTCAACAAAATGATTTTAGCAAAAATCAATCCCACTACACCCATAACATTAAACGCAAAAAAGAGCCAAAAGAACCATGTTGTTCCCCAAATAAAATAAATACCTACGGTCACAACAATCCAAATAATTGTTTTAACCATACCTTGTTTTATTTTTCCTTCAGCCTCTATCAAATTTTTTTTTACCATTGCATCCAAATTAGCCAATGCCTCTTTAGTTCTTTTTCTTGTATCTTCTATATCCTCAGACATTGTTTTTTCCTTTTAAACAATCTTATTTATTCACTCTCTAAGCGCTTAATATCACCATAAGCCCTATAGAATCCACCAGCACCAGACTCTTTAACTTCGTCAATCACGTACAAGGTACCTTCTTCTCGTAAGTTCTGAGGGAACTGGACATTCCAAGAACCCTCATAACCCTCTGAAACAACATGCACACGAAGTTTTGAACCTTTTTTAGTACACTTCACCACCACACCATCGCTAATGTCTTTGGTGATTTCAAGCTCTTTGTCGTTTAGTACTTCCACAGCTTTAGGTGCTTTAATGCTTTTGGCTTCAGTAAATGTTCCCTCTTTGGCTTGGCTAATTGCCTCCTCAGAAGCATCAATACATGCCATTGCCCCACTCGTAGTAACAATATAAAGCTTTTGATTCAAATACTGCATAGAGTAAGCCGAACCACACCCTGTTCCAAGTTTCCAAAGACGTTCACCATCTTTTGTAAAACAGTAGACCGAAGAATAGTTGTCTCCAGCAAAAATGTACTCACCACCCTTAGAAGAAGCACATGAAAATACCGAAGCATCACAGATATAAGTCTGCTCAATCTTTCCTTGTTTACTAATAGACTGCACCACATTTGAGGTTGTTCCTACGTAAAGCATGTCATCATCTTGGTAACCAAAAAGAACCTGACCTTTTGTTTTACAGTCCCAAACATCATCATCAGACATCTTATCAGGGTCTTCCCAACCATCATAAACAGTTACTCCCTTAGAGTGACCATGATAAACACGCTCTTTATCACAACGAATCATCCAACCAGCATCACCTTTACTCTTGTATTTTGAGATACCTTCATCTTCATAGTTTGTAATTAAAACATTTCCATTGGCATCAGAAACACCTAGAAGACCATCGTAAATATCGATCCAATAAATATCCACACCCTCTTCAATATCATACGCCACACGAGGCATTTTCCCGGTAAGGTCATACACTTTTCCATCATCACAACCAGCATAAAGCCAGTCAGCATCCGAAACAATAGACTTTACGCCATCTTTAAGTCTAAACTGACGTTGCACTTCACCTTCTGGACTTAACTTAAAAATGCTTCCTTTTTCATTTCCAACCCAACAACTCTCTTCATCCACAAAAATACCAAAGGCATCAGCCCCTGAAGCAAACTGCCAAAGTACGGGTGCTGTTTTAGAAGTAGAACGGTTACTCGTAATCGTACGTCGCGTAATGGCTCGGGGTGCTCGCTCACCTTGAACAGCTACGGCATAACCCTTTTTCTCTTTTGCTTTTATTTTCTTAGATGCTTCTGCCACTGCTTTTTCAGGCGTTGCCAAGGTCGTAACCGAACAAGTACCTTTAGCCCCAATACGTCCATAACGAATGCTCATGTCACACCCTTCAACCGTTACTTCATAAAACTTATGGGCTACCCCTGCATCTTCTGATAGTTCTAAATATGTTTTTTCTGTGTTTATTGTTTCTGACATTCTCTATTCCTTTAAAATCTATTAACCTAAAATTTGACTCAAAATTGTAGGGTCTTGTATCTTCTCATCTTCGGCTAAAAGCTTCATTTTTGAGATAATTTCTGCTGATTTGGGGTCGTCATCTATAAATGGTAAAAAGAGTCTTCCTCGATGTTGACTATGCACTGGGATGATAGAGAGACTTAAGCCCTCTTTGCTAATTATTCCACTACCTAAATGTACACTATAAGTAGCCAATTTTCCTTCTATAATCATATGTCGCTCTTTGACTTCCACATTTTCTAACTTAAATAATCTTGCCGACTCTTTAGCTAAAACAGCACGCATTTCTAAGGTTGAATGACTTGCTTCTGGATCAACACCACCTACATGGGCTACGGAGACAACTAAGTCCATATCTCGCATTACTTCAGAAAAAATTACCTTATTCACATCCATAAGTTGAATGTTTTTTCCATTTTTAAGTGACTCAAAACTTACCTGCTCCAAGGTAGGTGCTTCCACATCTGAGGGAGAGTACCAATCTGCCATGGCATAAATACGTGCTACATAACCTTTTTTATAAAATGCTTTATGTAAGCCTTCATCATAGTCAACTTTCCATCCACGTGTCTTTAATAAAGCAACAGTCTTTTGTACTTGCACCTGATGCCCTTCATAACGTTTAGAATGAATGGCTTTCTCTTTTTCATCTTCAGTTAGTAAATAAAGCTCACGAAATATCTGTTTAAACGGTTGTATTAAATTCGAGTCAAAAGCAAATTTTTGTAACTCACTCCAAGTGTTATTCTCATGTAAATGACTAGCATGAGCAATCAAACAAGTAGCCGTAGGGTCAAATCTTTTAATATTATCATCAAAAGCCACTAGTTTTAAACTACTGTCAAAAACTGCAACCTCGCCAGTATCAACCCAAATAATTAACTTACTTAACAATGCTTTTACCACAGGGTGTGCCATTAGACTTTCTAACTCTTCAACAGAAAACTGCTCTTCTGTAACCATCGATTCTTCTAAAAATTTAAGTACTCTTGAATACTGCTTTTTAAGATAACTCTTATTAGCTACTAACTCTTTTACAGCTTTCTCTTTTTTTAATTTGGCAGGAATACTCTTTTGACTTTTCCCCTCTTTTTCAACAAAAATATCAGCTTTACCAAAATCATCAATCTTTAAAGACAAAACCACCTCATTAAAAGTGAGTATAGATTTTTCCATAA
The DNA here is from genome assembly GCA_902727915.1 of uncultured Sulfurovum sp. Next base: position 10,765 of record CACVAU010000063.1, on the reverse strand, counting down.
TCTCATTGGTGGCTTTAGCTTCCATGGCTAGGGAGAGCCGAATGCTATCACTGTAACCTGCTGTTCTTGAGAGATTATCCATACCAATCTCCACAGCATTCTTTTCACTCTCTTGACGTTGCGCCCCAAACTGCTTACTCTCTTTTAAAAAGGTTTGAAAAATGTTATAACGGTTTAATAAATCTTTTTGAGGTGTTTTCTTACTCAATGGCACAAGCCCTAAGCCTCGTAAATAATCCTTATCACGTTTGGTTTTTACTTTTTGACCTATTTCACGTATTTTCACTTCACCCAAAATAATCGAAGAGTAAAGTTTAACCAAACGGTGTCCTCCATTGGTATATTTAGCAAACTCAGTTAAGATACGCCAATTGGCTTTTCCAATTTGAGAATAAACCTCATTAAACCAATCTATATCTAATGCTCCACGTCCAAAATCTTCATTGCTAATGGCAGAATATTTACTAATAATGGCTTTATCTTCATCGCTAAGATAATATTTGTCACTGGCATGTGCTTGAAACCACCACACAGCATCTTCTAAAGCTTCAAGTTTAATCAAGATTCCAATCCAGTCTGCCCATTGTGGTAAATACATGGCAACTTCAAGCCAACGGTTTTTTGTTAATTTTAAAGGCTTTACTAAAGTTTCAAAATCTTCATACTTTTCATCTTCTTTGGGCTTTGTCTTTCGTAATATTTCACTCAAAACATGGGTATTAAGTTTGCTTTTTCCAATAAGTGCCAATATTCTACTAAAATACTCATTACCTTCTATCTTAGCAAAATGATCAATATACTCACTGACTTCTGTCTCTTTATCACCTCGTGTAAGTTCAATTTCCAAGAAATTTTCTTTAAGTTGTGCATATTTAGGCTTAAGAATATTAAGAGAAGCCTCAGAGAATTTAAAAAATGGATCTTTCTCTTTATAGACCTTAAGCTCAAATTGTTTTATAAAACTTCTTCCCTCTACAAGTAGGTGATATAAAAAATCATGTTCATTCAATAGACCTTCTCTATAAAGACGTAGAATAAAACTATCATGAGGTAAATCACCTCTGTTTTTATTTTTTTTCGCCAATTCAGTTGAGGTCATACTGCCTTTTTTATCTTGCTTGGCATAAAACAAACGCATACTTACTTTCCACTTACGTTCTATAAGTTCTAGTTCCCTCGCTTCTAAATCCCAATAGTTCTCTAGTTCACTGGCGATACGGTATGAAGAATAATCTCTTTGTTGTTTAGGGAAATTAATCATCATACTTTCTATAATATCCAATTGAAACGAAGTCAGTTTTACTCTATCACAATAAGCATCAATTACTTCAAAAATTAGGTCATTAATTATTCTATCAAAACTTCGCCAATTATTTTCTATTTTAAGCTCTAAACCCTCTAACTCAGGATAGTAACGTGCAATAATTTCTTCTGATGGTTTCTTAATATACTTATAAGCTTTAATTTTAGTAGCACCATAAGCCACCATCATTTCAATCTCATTCAGGTTTGAGTCTTTATACCATTGCTCCCAAACTTTGTACAGAGGTAACAGTTTAAACTTCTCTTCTTTACTTAGGTCTGTTGTCTCTCTCTTAGTACGTTCAATACCATTTATTAACAGTTGGGTCTCACTTTCTCCATTCCAACCTTCATAAGCATACTCATGATTTTGATGTTTTTTAAACAATGCTATTAAGTTATTAATGGCTTTTAAAGTTTTATCGCTATCCATAAATGCATCAAAAACATTTTTAGTTTTATCTATCCCTGAAAATTTGTCTTCTAATTTATAAAGAGGTTGAAGCTTTTCATAATCCACGACCCCATAACCATTTGCATGGGTACAATTAAGTTCTTCTTCTTTAGAGCTAAATTTATTTAAAAGTACCTCTTCATTTTTAGATATCTTCAGTCGATTCTGATAATGCTCTATATGTTTCTTTACAAAAGCAGTCATTTTATTTTTACCATGAAGTTGTGTTAAAATCTCTAATCCTCCTAAACGCTGAGAAACATCTTTAGAGACAATAATATTATCTACCATAGCACTTAATACCTTCTCTTCTTGTTTGAGCGTAAAGTCTATTAAAAACTGACGTAAAAATTTACTCTTACGTTTAAAGAGTAGTTCAATAACATCATACTCTTTTTCATACAAGTCAACAGCATTTAAAATATTTAATCCAGTCGCTTGAACAGCTGTATTTTTGTCTACTAAAGCTTGATAAAGTACTTCTCGTTTCCATGAATCTTCTGCTAAGTCTAAAGGCTTAGGTTTTTTCTTTTGTAATCCATTAACATCCCAACCCCATACAAAATAATTTGGGAAAAGTTCTTTAACGTATGTCTCTCTTACCAAAGAAGGAAGAAGAACAATGTCCTGACCTAACTCCTTTAAGATGTCTTCAGATGCATTGTTTAAAATTTTCCTATAAAAAAAGCTTGACTCTACCGTTAATGTCTGCCATTCAAAAACTTTTCCTTTTAAAGAAACACCATCTTTAGGAACACTAAGTGCTACCGTTTTAATTCTCTCAAAAAGAGTACTAACCGTTTTTTCTATCTCATCATTAGGCAATAAATACAACATGTAATAATCTAAAATCACATCTCCCAAACCAAAGTTTTCATAAATCCACTCAAGTAAAGTATGGTCTGTTCTATTAGTGGCATGCATAAACATACATGCCAAAAGTTTCTTTTCTCGCGTTTTGTCATTTTTAATCATCTCAATGGCTAAAAGGTTGGCTTCATCCACATCAAACAACACAGATTTTGCCCACAAAGCAACATAAATTTCCAAGTTATCTCGGCTCTTTTTTAAACGCTTTTCTATCTCTTCAGGCTTGTCAAAATGGTGTGAACTAAGCTCCAATACTCTTTTTATGGTCGCTTTTTTAGGTGCTTCCCAACCAAAACCAAACCATGTATCCACAGCACGAACTACTGAACTAAACCTATAAAGATTATGCTCTAAAATAAGTTTTATCATATAATCCAAAGCACCCACAGAAGTTTCATCTAAAACTTCTAAAATAGTTTGTCGTAACCCCTCTTGACGTTGAGCTGAAAGAAGCAGTTTCCCCACCATCTCCCAACTCTCTTTTTTATTACTTAAAAGCAACCCTCGAATTAAACTACTTGTTACCATTCCTATTTCATCTTCTGCTAAAAAAATATCCCAAACAAGTGCCTGTAACGCATCTTGATTTTCTTTTTCTAAGTAAATACTAAGAGGAAGGGCTAAATAGTAATTGTAAGTGTATCCCATGTATTGAACAATTTCTAAAACACTCATGTTAAATAAAGCTGAACTCTTTTTGTCAACACGTAGCTGATAAAGACTTTGTAAGAATGCTAATTTATTTTTTAGATGATGCTCATCTGGTTCTTTCATTCTAAATGAACGTCTTGCATATCCATCTTGATACGGAAGTTCATTCATTTTTGACCATACCTTAACCAGCGTCAAACCAATGACCTCACCAAAGAAATACAAAGCTAACGCTTCTCCTTCTTTGCTCTCAAATGGATTAAAAGCATAATCCTTGTCTTCAAATAATTCTGTGAAAAGTTCCATATTTATCTCGTTTATATTTCGAGATTTACCATAAGGTTTTTTATTATTCTCTTTATGCTCTTTGGTTGATAGACTTATGATTTTTCCCAATTGTCTAAACTGCTCCCCAAAACCAATTAACTGACCTAAATTTGGTTTATCTATTGCTCTTGCTTTAAAAAAATATTCTGCTTCTTCTTGTTTTATCATTAATGTTTCCTCTATTTACCAGTAGGTACCTGTTAAAAAAGTAAGTCTCATAAAAACCACTTCACTCTTTGCTGTTAATATTATTGTTTCATCTATTTCTTTTATTTCTCTATCATCAATAAAAACCAAAAAAAGTCCATCTTTAAAACCTAGCAAGGCATTCTCTATGGCTTCTTCTATAACTGCTTTTTCTTGATTCAATAGATCACCAAAAGAGACTTTTCCCTCTTTAGATTTTGTATCTAATGCTACAGGTGTTAAAAAAGGGGTAATTGTAGGGTTGTCTTGTTTTTCATTAAAGCGTTCTACTTCATGGCTAACCATTTGCGTAATTAAGTCTTTTAATGTTTCAACAGAAGCTGTTAAGGTTACTGAAAAACTTTTTATTTTTTTCTTACCTAATTTTTTTAGTTTAATTTCTATAGTGGGCATTAATTAACCTTAATAATTTATTAAAAAATAGTACTAGTATAGTATTGGTTATTTTTTAAGTTTTACTTAAATTATTAAAAAGTATACAGCATCTAAAGGCTAAAAGTTGGTAAATAATTGGTAAATTTTGCGCTAAAAAAAGATTGGTATTGTACTCATCACCTGTACTGAAAGATTATTAAGCTAATGTATTTAAATTACATTTTTCCTTCTTTTAAATCCTTCATCCGAGAGAGCCTAATCTCAATACGACGACGTAATTTATTATTAGAAACTTCATCAATGGAAGCAATTCTTCCCGTATCATCAACAAAACCACCAGCACTGTAAGGTCGTATTATCTTAATACTTGAATTTTTATTAACAAGTTTGGGTGTTAAGAAATTTACCACTGAAACAGCCCGTTTCATTCCCAATTCTAAATTGGAAGAGGCTTCAACAGCATTCATATCACAACCTTTAACCAAACAATTATGCAAAGACTTGTCAAATGACTGTTTGATAGTATGCCCTCCCCCAAAAGGTTTTCCATCGGTATATCCATAGACTTCCACAATATCACATTTGTATTTTTTAGCAAATTGTTCTATTTTGGAAATAACCGAACTGTTTAGACTCACTTGAAAATTTTCATTCAACGTTGCCGAACCCAAACCAAAGGAATAGCCATGCGCTTCATCCAAAACAATCAAAGGAGGTTGCTGATGCTCTTTTAATTTTGAGATGTAAAAAGAAGTAATAATAAAAAGCAATACCATCACAATCATCAAGACAATAAAGATTTCACTCTGCATGGTAGCAGAGCTCTGTTTTTGACCTTGTCTCATGATGAGGGTTTATCTTTTCTTTTTATATTGGCAATGAAGTCATCTAAGTTCGTAAGCATCTCACCTGCTTTTGGTAAGGTTTGTGCAATGGTTGAGATTTCATCAATAACTTTTTGGCTGGTATGTGTTAACTGATCTATGGCAGAGTCTGAATGGGTAGAAAAGCGTTTCATGGTTTTCAAATGTTTATCCCATTCTTTAGCAATATCGCCCATTTTATTCAGTCCATTGTCAAACGTATCTATTGAGTTTCTAAAGACTTTATCAGCATCCGTAGAGCTACGTTCAAACTGATTTTTCATTAACTGAGAACTCTGTTCTATCTGCTTAAATTGCTCTTCTAAAAGTGCTAAAGAGTCTTTAATGATTTTTTGAGAATACTCCGAAGTATTTTTAAGGTCTCGCTCCATAACCGTGCTAATACCTTCTAAATTCTGCTCCATCTTTTTGTAAATATTGTCAAAGCTTTCACTAAGAAGTGCGTTCATCTCTTCTGAACGCTTAGCTGTCTCTTTCAATTCTATTTCCAATTGCTGTGAAGTATTATGAATTTGATGCGTACTTTTAGTAATGGTTTCAGCCCAAAGATTTGAACTTTTTTCGATAAGCAGTGCTGAATTCGTGACCTTTTGAGCTAAAAACTCTAAAGCATTATTGGTCTCTTCTTCAGTTGAAGCTCTCAAACGATACTTCTCACGCTCCATCTCTTTACCAAATGCCCAACCAATAATACTTGTAATCAAGGATGACCCAATAGGGGCAATAATATTTTCAACATGTTCAATCACTTCTGGGCCATACTTAGCTGTTAAAATAAGTGCCACAGAAGTTCCTATGAGTGTATGTAAATACCCCATTGTAGAGACACGGTTACCCACTTCAAAGTTATCAGCTTTCTCTCGAATAGCAAAAAATCCCAACACGACTAAGACAATCATGTGCTGAATCCCTACCAATAAAAAAAGCCCTCCAGCATTGTCTCTAATAAACGCCACATCAGCATAAAGCCCTATCATCAAGCCAATGGCAACAACAAAACCAAACCACCATATACTACTAAAAAGCATTTTTATCATTTATCTATCTTTCTCGTTTTTTAATTTTTTCATCTCTATCAACAATCTGTCTACCTCTTCTAAATTTCCATTTGCCAAAGCAACATAAACAGGTCTACTGTCAAATGCTTCTTCACTTCTTAATGCATCCATTTTTCGTAAGCGTCCTATCATTCGGTTCAACACAAAAGAGTTAATCAAACCATCCTCTTCAGCAAAAGTCATACAAAAATCTTCAAAAGATTTTCGAGGTGTTTTCGTCTGAAGTTCAAAAATAGTAATCTCAGGAACATAACGAACCCCAATACTTGAAAAAAGTGCTATGAGAATTTCTTTAGAGAGTTTTGGAAAAGCTTGATAGTATTCAAAAGGCTTATCTTCAAGCTCTTTAGGAAGCTCATAATGAGACGAGGGATTTCTTGAATGGGTTTCAAGATAAGCAAGGGGTAAGCGATGTGCATCTCCATATTTTATACGATTAATTATTTTTTTTAAGTTATATTTTAGACTTTTACTCAATGATTGAAAAGGCACACAAAATCCTAATAAATATTTATAGAATCATAGCGTAAGTGTTGTAATTTAGGGCTTTAGTCTATTTATTTTATTTAAAATATAATGCATAATATTCTTTTTTGTATTCATGTTTAAGAACCTACTTTCTTCTTCTTTGAATTATGCTAAAGCGTATAAGCTAAACTTTTCTTAGTGTTTCATTATTATTGAATACTTATCTGTTTTTATCTTTTCCAAAACATCCTACACTTCCTTCAATATCTTTAAAACTATTCGCATCAGCATTTTTTAGTACCCTACCTTGGTCTGTTGTATATACAAAAAATTTATCTTTTGCATAACAATCACTAATTACCTGAAAAGTTTCATAATCAGCCTTAGTGAATGGATAAAAAGACCCACCATCTGCCATAGAAAAATAGTGAAAAATAAAATTTTTATCTTTATAAAAGTTATTGCCTAGTGATTTTATCGTTTCTGCATCAATTAAATTTTTAAACGGATTACCATCTATATCTGATGTAAAATAATCTTCATAAGTACATTCTGAACTTCCACGCAGAACATTAATTCCAACATCTTTATATTTATTAATATAGACCATCCCTACTAAGTTCTGCCACTGCTCTTCTTTATGTTTTTTCTCAAATAACTCTTCACCATCCTTACATCTTTTTAATGCCTTATATTCATAATATTGTTCAAAAGAGTTATATACCAATGTAGCCGTATCTGGTCCGATAACATCAATTTCTACATAAGCTCTAGCATCTTTTTCAGCTACAGAAAATAAATAATGATGATAATGCCACCAATTTGTTTTAAACTGTGTCAATTTTCCAAGTGGTCGTTCATCATAAGTAATAAGTAATGTGTGTCTTCCGTATCTTTGTTCAAATGCATAATATTTATCTTCTTCAAAAAATATTTTAAAAAAATTATTTACGGATTCAAACTTACTACTAGTCCATCTTGAATCCAATTTCCTATACTCATAAACTAACTTTTTCTCTTTCCCATCAAGCCATATCTTTATTTTTCTCTTATCTATCTCTTTTGTACTATTCACTATGATTTTATTTTTATCAAAAAATATGCTTAGAAGCCTATCCCTCTCATTTTGTTTATTTATATCTTCCATAAATAGATAATAGACAATAAATAAACCTACTAGAAAACTAAGGATAATCTTGACATTAGCTACCTTATTCATTAACTTCATTTACACTAATTTTTATGGACTCATCATAGTTAAACTCTTTGAGCTCAAAATGATATCCGTTCTCATGATAAAAACAGTCTGTTGCTTTTAAAAATGCTATACTTAAAAGTAATAGGAACAGTACCTTTGTCATTCTTCTCCTTTCAACTCTTCAGATACATACTTAAGCTCAGCATAATTTCTAACCAACAATTCATGTTCTAAAATATTGTTCCATCTTTTCTTTATACTTTTGCTAAAAAATACTCAAAGGCTCCTATAAATTTTAATTTTAAAACCTCTTGTCTCTTTCTCTTGAACAAGTAAGATCTTCTTCGCATCACATAGCACTTCTTTCTCTACCAATGGCTTCATTTTGTCAACTTCTTTTTCATTTTATTAGACAATCTATCATAACATTTTCACAACTCCTTGGAAGAATACACGGGTTATTTGACCTAATTCATCATAAAAGTCATCTTCCCATTCCGTACCTTTGTACATCAAAGATATAAAGGGAAAATGACTATCTTTCTGACGAATAATTAAATTATCTCCATCTTTGGGCATGTACTCAAAATCAAAACAGTTATGATCTTCAAGATTAAGCTTTATCCACTCAAACTCTAACCCATTTCCAAAGTCTTCGATAGGAAAGTGACATCTTCCTTGTACATATTCCTCTCTATCTAACCTACGCAGTTGCCAAATATACTTTCCATCACTATCATCTTCTAAACAACTACAAAGTTTAAAACCATCTCTAAAATCACACATCAACCTCATCCTTTCTTGTCCCTTCTCCAAAATACTCTTTTTCACTCTCCATTAGCAATCTCTTCACTTCTTCTAAGTTTCCATATCGATATTGACCAAAATGTGCTAGAATTCATAAAAATTTTCATAAATGGGAAAAGAATGCTTAAATTAAAAAAATGGCTCTATTTAGCATTAACCTTAGTGGCATTATATTACATTTTTATCGTCAATATATTGATAACACTTTCAATTCTAGCTTCGCTTTTTGTAGCATTCCAAGTGTATAAGGTTTATGCTAGAAGGAAATTAAATAAGCTTTCAAGTTCTAAAGAACTATTTAGGGAGAGTGAGCTGGGCATTTTTATTGCCCTTGTTGCCAAAGTTGCCAAAGCAGATGGTAGAGTAAGTGAATTGGAAGCACAACTCATTGCCATTATGTTCGATGATATTTCTAAGGTTTTTATCGAAAAAGATAAAACCAGAAATATTTTAAAAGAAATTTTTAATGAAGAAAAAGAAAAAACAGATGACACAAAAGAAGTAGCACAGTCCTTAAATAAGCTATTGGGACGTAGTAAGCTCAAACCTAAAAAATTTGTGGCATTTCTAATTCAGCTCGCCCTTGTAGACAGTCAAATTTCCCCAGCTGAAGACAAAGTCTTACGTGAAATTGTCAATGAATTAAACATGAGCACCGATGAGTACAATCAAATACTCAACAAATTTAATAACATGAGACAAAACAAACAAGAAGAGATGAGCCTTACTGAAGCCTATGAAGTTTTAGGGGTAAATGAAGAGGATGACATGAATACCATTAAAAAGACCTACCGAGGTCTTGTACGTAAATACCATCCAGACATCATAAAGTCACAAGACAAAGACGAATCTTATATGGAAGAAGCTACGGCGAAAACACAGCAACTTAACCAGGCTTATCAGTTGATTAAAAAGCTGAAGGGTTAGTAGGGTTTAACCTAGCCTCTCACCCATTATCCTACTTGACTTCCTTCTTCATAAAGAGTAAAATAATACTAAAGTAGTATAAGGAGCAATGACTATGACCCTACCAGTAAAAGAAACAACAAGTATTAAACTCGATGTTGAAGTAAAAGCTAAAGCTAAAGAGATATTTAAAGATCTTGGTATCACTATGGGTGAAGCTGTTAATATCTTTTTAAATCAAGTAACACTACATAAAGGATTACCTTTTGAAGTAAAAATACCAAATGATGAAACACAAAAAGCAATCGAAGAGGCTAGACAAGGTATTAATATGGAATCAACCTCTATAAAAGAAATGTTATCTGAACATAAGAACATGAAAAATGCTTAAGGTTAAACGCCATAAAACTTTTGTTAAAGAACTTAGAAATGCAAAATTAAGTGATCAACATTTTTCAAAATATATTGTTTATCTTTCAAAATTAATTGAAACTAAACCTCTTCCTGAAGAAGCTTTAGACCATGCACTAAAAGGTGAATACCAAGATTGTCGAGAATTTCATGTTAGTGGAGATTTATTGGTTATCTATTTTATTGTAGATGATACACTAAACCTTGTTCGAATTGGGTCTCATTCACAGCTTTTTAAGTAGCCTATTAAAGGATTGAAAAATCAACCCCTTAACTAAAAAGTAAAGTTTTTACTTCCCCCGACTCCACATAATCCTAGTAGCCAAAATATGCTCACAAGGTCCTTTATGCAATTTATTCTGTCCAAAATACCAACAAGTACAAGAAGCATCTTTAAGTTTCATTTCATTGTCTATCACGAGCATGGTACTATAGGTCTTTGCGTTGTCTAAAACAGAACCTTTTATCTGTATGCTCTCTTCTTGTTGATAGACTTTACCCATGGTTACTAAATTTGCTAAGACAAAGTTAGACGCTTTCTCTTCACGTTCATTCGTAAATTGTAACTTATCCATTGGTAATGGGTCACCTGAAAGTTCTCTAACTCGATAGGTTTCTTTATTCATATCATAAAGCACTCTACCCTGTTGAGCGTAAATGCCCAATGCCGACTCAATAATGGGTTTGTCTAAACCTAAACGTGTTGCAAGACTTTGTGAACTCTCTACATGGTTTCGAGTTAATGCGTCAAATACTTTTTTCGAGGTCATCGAGTCAACTTCTGCTCGTGGACTCATAAGGTCAAAGTTTGCCGAAGCTGACCAGTCGTTGGCTGACCAACCACTTA
>CACVAU010000062.1 GCA_902727915.1 uncultured Sulfurovum sp. | reverse complement strand
ACAAATTAACTTCTATCTCTTTATGTCTCAAATACTCTTTAAATGAAAAAGGAAACACTTCATAGGTAATGGTTCGTCCACGCAGTGAAGTAGCAATCTCCGACGAGAGTAATTTAGAAGATGAACCTGTAATGTAAAGTTGTAAATTAAGTGTATCACCAATACGACGAATATACTTTTCCCATCCCTCAACATTTTGTACCTCGTCTAAAAAAAGATAAACCTTCTCTTCTCGTTTTTCAGGATAAAGCTCATAATACCCTTCCATTAAATCATCTAAATTCTTTAATTTTAAAGGAAAAAGTCGGTCATCTTCAAAGTTAATATAGACAATATTTTGAGGATCAATACGCTTACGTAATTTTTCAATGAGTGAAAACAAGATATAAGTCTTACCACTTCGACGAACACCAATGAGTGATACTATTTTTTTAGTAGTCATGGGTATCTCATAATCTCTTGGAACAATTCTCCCAAAAGTTCGCTCTTGGAAGTTGATAATGAGTTTTTTGAAGGTTTCTTTCATAGCTTATCCTTTTTAACTAGGATGATTATACCTTTTTTTGTACTAGTTAACAAGTTATAAATATTTAAAATCAAAAGCTTTACTTCATGCCAATTGACGTCGTAGTGAGGCACTACGACCTACGCGACTTTGTCGCTATTACGATTAATACTTTTTAAACAATTGGTTATGTGTCCCAATTCGTTGAAGATAAAGAGTGTCATCTTTTACAATATAAATTATTAACATATCACCTGCAAGATGAAACTCTCTAAAACCCTTATACTCTCCAGTTAATGGATGGTCTAATGCTTCACTTAGTAAAGCTTCATTATTTAGAATACATGATAAATACTCTATTCTCTTCTGATATTGTTCATCAGTAAGTTTTGCTTTTAATTCATCTTTTCTAAAAAACTTATGTCTTTTAATTTGCATAACTATTTTTTCAAATCTTCAAGTGTAACATCTTCATAGTTCTCACCTGTCTCTACATCTTTCATGGCTTGTAGAGTCTCATCATTAGGAATTTTAACATCAAAAGGCAAACCACGATTTAGAACGGATTGAGTCAGAAAAATATTAACTGCTTGACTAAGACTTAAACCATATTGATTAAAAATTTCTTTTGCTTGATTTTTCATATTTACATCAACATAAATATTTGTTCTACTCTTCTCTTGAACTGCTAACACAATCATATCCTTTAGTTAGTTTAGATTATTATAACACAAAGATTGTGTTTTTTATATAAAAACTATCTTATTTGATTTTAGATTTATAACCTAAAAACTCCAAAATCCTCTCATCCAACCAGTAAACAGGCTCCCTAAACGTCCCAGCCACAAACCCAACATGCCCACCATGTTCGCTTAGTTCAAGCCTTACAGAATCAGAAAGTTCTTCTTCACTCGGAATAATCTCTTCAGTCATAAAAGGGTCATCTTTTGCATGAATGATGAGTGTTTTAGTTTTTATATCTTTTAAATACTGTCGTGCTGAACACTTATTATAATAATCTTGACTTGAGTTAAAACCAAATATTGGAGCGATATACGCATCATCAAATGCTCGAATGGTTTTTAAACTTTTGATTTCTTCTTCATCTCTGCCAATATACTTTTCCATCTCAAACTTTTTGTATTTTTGAAGTAAAGTAGCTTTGAGAGGAGTGAGTAGATAGTTTTGATAGACTCTAGCAAAACCTTTTTCAATGGTATCGGCACAAATGTCTAAACGTAAGGGAGCAGAGACGGAAACAGCTGAGTGTAATGGCGTATCGCTACCCCACTCTGCTAAAAGTTTGAGTAACATATTTCCACCAATGGAAAAACCTACTGTATGGAGTGGATTGTTTGGATAAGTTATTTGAAGATGTTCTATAAAAACTTTAGCATCTCCTGTCTCACCACTGTGGTAGGCTCTGGGTTTTAGGTTTTCTTTTTTTCCACAACCTCGAAAGTGCATGAGTACCGAAGCAAAACCTTGTTTTTCTAAGGCATTCATAAGACCTATGATGTAAGGAGAATTGACCGAACCAGCCAAACCATGAAAAAGTACTACAATGGGACGGTGGTCTTTTGGCTTTTCGTTTTGCCAAACACACTCTACAAAGTCACCATCAGGAAGGGTAAACGCTTCTTCTACTACTTTTTTTAGTTTATCTTTTCTAAAAAAAGTAGCAAAGAGTGTTTGAACATGGGGGTTTCTTAGTAGAAAAGAGGTTTGAAACATCTACTTCAAAATCTCTTTTACACGACCAACTTCACGGGTTGTGAGCCGTACTTTTATGCCATGTGGATGGGTTTTGGACTTGGTTAAAATGTCACGGACAATTCCCCAAGTCAGATAACCTGTGTCTTGGTCTTCTTTTAAAACAATGTTTACTTCTGAACCTGACTTAATGTTAGCTCTTACTGTTCCATCAGACATTTATTAGTCTTTAGTGTTGGCATCATACTCAACTTCAGCAGAAAAATCTACAATCTCATTTTCAACTGGCTTAGCCGTAGGATCACAAATAAAGTTACGCATGTCTAAACTTTTTAAATTCTCTGTCCAACCAATGTAATACTTTGCTTCATCTTGACTCAATGTAATGTAATCTTCTTTAAAATATAACTGAAATAATTTGTCAAGATTTTCTTGAGGTGGAAGGTGTACAACCCATACAAAACCAAGCCCAGCTACTGTTGGAACTTCTTTTCTTGAACGCATAATATCACGACCCTCAGTTTCAATAACAGGCAAAGGTGTATCACGTGCAAATAAAGAACATTCAACCACAGCTTGATAGTCATCTCTGGCTTCAAGCTTTTTCCAATAATCTTTTTCTCTTTTAACTTTAAAAGTTTGTGCTGTCTCATCTAACTTGTTACAAACCATTAGATTCGCTACTTTTGTCTTTTTATCATCTTTACTTACAGCAATGGTGTAATCTTTTCGCCATACAAATGATGTCTCTTCCATTAAGTCCACTACATTTTCATGTAAAGCTTTATCATTATCTAATACATCTGAATTTAATGCTTTTACCACATCTGAAACTACGTCTATAATCATTTTTCTTCCTTCTATTTTTTATGCCTAATGAAATATAAAATTCGTAGGTGTGACCATGTGACACATCATACCATATTACAATTTTATATCCAATTTAGCGTATGACATGGTCACACCTACAATCTATTTTAACGTTGTAACATTTTTATGATAGGTTTTGCAAGTTCTAAAGCTTTTCCACGGTGAGAAATCTCTTTTTTTACCTCATCATCCAACTCACCCAATGTTTTATCATAACCAGCAGGAACAAACATTGGATCATAACCAAAACCTTTTTCACCTCTTGTCATACTTAACACATTACCATGCATCCAACCATGTACTACATATTCACCATCCTTACTCACAATGGCGATAGCAGCAGTATAATAGGCAGGTGTTCTTTCTACCCCTAACGATTTTATCGATGCTACTAACTTATATAAGTTTTCTTGCTCTGTTGAACCCTCTCCAGCATAACGAGCAGAATAAATTCCAGGAACCCCTCCAAGTGCAGGAACTGAGATTCCAGAATCATCTGATACAACAATACTTTCATTATCTTGAAGCTTTTCATAAATAGTTCGAGCCTTTATAAGTGCATTCCCTTTAAAAGTATCTGCATCTTCCACAACATCAATTTCACCCAAAATATCTGAAAAAGCAATAACATCTGTTTCACACATGTTTTTAAACTCTCTTAGTTTACCTTTGTTACCTGTTGCTAGAACAATTTTCATCAACGCTTAACCTTCTTTGTCTATAATAAAAATAATTTTACCCTATTGGAGATATTACTATGATTAAACAAATCATGCCTTTAACGTTCATTGTCGGATTGCGATTTTTTGGACTTTTTATTGTGTTGCCCATTCTCTCTGTTTATGCCTTACAAATGCCTGGGTCAACTCCTTTTCTAGCAGGTCTTGCTGTAGGTGGTTATGCTGTAACTCAAGCACTTTTTCAAGTTCCTTTTGGAATGGTATCCGACAAGTTTGGTCGTAAGCCTGTTCTATTTTTTGGACTCATTATCTTTATTATTGGTTCTGTTATTGCAGCACTTTCAGATAATATTTACATGCTTCTAATTGGTCGTTTTCTACAAGGTGCTGGAGCTATTGGTTCTGTAGTATCTGCAATGATTGCTGACCTTGTAAAAGAAGAAGAACGTCCTAAAGCCATGGCTGTTATGGGTGGGGTTATTGCTCTTTCTTTTGCAGCAGCCATGATTATAGCACCAACTGTTGGACCAATATGGGGTTATGACAAACTTTTCTGGATCACAGCTATTTTATCAGTAGTTGCAATGGGTATTTTATTTACCTCTGTACCTAAGCCTCCAAAAATTGTACATACTTATTCAGAGGAAGAATCAAAATTTACTGAAGTGTTTAAAGATAAAGCCTTAGTTAGAATGTACATAACATTCTTATTTCACTCCTCTATTATGACCATGGCATTTTTCATTATTCCCTTAGTTATTACCCAAAGTACTGACGATGGTGGTTTTGGTTGGGCACACTCTGAGTTATGGAAAGTTTATTTTCCAGCCATGATTTTTGGGTTCTTTGCCATGGCTCCTGCTGCAATTTACGGTGAGAAAGGTGGAAAAGGGAAAGAAGTATTTATGATTTCTATTGTAACTATTCTTCTTGGTTTCTTAGCAATGGGCTTCTCACATTCGCCTTGGTTATTTACCGTGGGTGTGGTTCTGTTCTTCATTGGCTTTAATATGTTTGAACCACTGCTTCAAAGTTTTGTAGCAAAATACGCTAAAGTACACCAAAAAGGAGCAGCACTTGGTGTTGCCAATACTTTTGCTTACACAGGTATTTTCTTTGGTGGTATTTTTGCTGGTTGGATGATTCAAAATTATGACAGAGGAACTTTAGCCTTAGTGGTTGCTGGACTTTCTGTAGTATGGTTTTTATGGGTTTATACTATGCCAAGTCCAAACAACCGTGGAAATGTCTACTTACCTCTTGAGCTATTTGACAGAGAAAAAGTTTCTGCTTTAACCGAACATGAAGCCATTGTTGAATCATATGTGAATGAAACTGAGCAAATTGCTGTGGTAAAGTTTAACAAAGATATGATTGATGAGGATGAAGTTCGTGGGATGTTGAGTTAAATATTAAAATTGAGTTAGGTTTAATCCTAACTCAAACTGCTTTTTATATCTGTCACAAACTCCGTAATATCATCATAAAGTGCTTGTAAATTCTCTTCGTGTTCTACTTCATCAGCCAAAATTTCAGATACTAAATCATAAGTCACAATCTCTTTGTCTCTGGTCATGTCAGCTAACTGTGAATAGGTAGAGATGGCACACTGCTCACCTTTAATGGAGTCTTTTAAAATAGTTTGTTGGCTCTTCATAACCACAGTTCGTATGGGTAAACCAATCTTTAGGATTTAGAAGAGGGGTTCCTCCAAGCTGTAAAATTCTGTTTGCAACCATATTAGCATGTCTTAACTCATCATTGGCATGTTGCGTAAGCTCAACTATGGCTACATCTTTCATAATACCTTGAATGACTTTTGCTTCTATAAAGTATTGATAATATGCTAACCATTCATCAGCATAGGCTTTATTTAAAACTTTAATAATTTCATCAATTTCTAAACCTTTGATGATTGAATTTCCTCTTTTTGCCATGACTTATCCTTTTCATAATATATTTTTCATTCGTAGGTGTGACCATGTCACACGTCTAAATTTATTCTTACTATTTTTGAATTTGGATTTTCTATAAAGTTCAAACTTAGATTTGACGTGTGACATGGTCACACCTACGGGTTAATTCTTATCCAACTGCAATATCATCCGATGCCTTTTTAAAATACTCTTGACCTACTTTACAAAGTGCAATTCTATGTAAACCTTCTTCGTAAGCTACATCTGAAAAAAACTCATACTTGTTACGTGCTTGACTTTCACCAGCAAATGCTTTCATAAGATTTACAGCTGTTAAATTTTCAGTAACCATTTCCATTTCTTGACCACAACAAGAAAGTGTTCCACCACCAACCTCTTGTACTTCTATCTCGTTTCCACATTTATTACATTTATAACTTTCATACTGTCTCATTTTATAATCCTTATATTTTGTTCTTAAGTAAGTATAGCTTTTTTACCCTAAAAGGATAATTATTATCTTCTGACTATTTTTTTACTTTAAAAAACTTATTTACTATCTATTAACTCTATTTATTTATAATACATTATGAAATAAAATAGGGGAAGATAATGAATGCAAATAATAATGAAAATATCGTACTTCAAAAAGAACTTGAAAAACTTCAAAAAATAGGAAATCGACTTCATAAAGAACAAATGAATAATTATGGTAAGCTTAGAGGTTTTAAAAAACCTCTAAGTATTCTTTTACAAAATGAACTCGATGGTGGTGAGTTTCGTGAATTAAATGCTGTAGAAATCAATACTTATAAAATGGTTCGATAATCCCATGGAAACCAAAAAAGCTGAATATAAGCCTTCAGGAGAACTAAGAACAGAAGAACATCCTAGTATTCATAATAAACCAATTCTTTACTACTTTTTTATTTATAGTATTGTTATCTATCTGTCCATTGATTATTTTTCAGAGGATAAACATGTCTTAGTTATCACAATGAGTCTACTACTTACTGTTATTTATTCGACTTTCATATGGAAATTACAAAAACATGTACTTTTTTATTTATTTTGCTATCTATCTACTGGCTACCTTCTTATGTTCATGCTTACAAAAGAAATTTATTTAAGTTATTCCTTAGTACTTTTTTTATCATTTTTGCCCTTTGCTCTCATTATCATTGCCAATAGATATCTCATAGACATACCTTATGCACTATTTGTAAATTTTAAAGTTTTCTCTGTGTATAACATTGATTTATTTACCAATACCAATCAAGCCATAGATCACCATAAAGAGGAGCTAATTTACATTGATGTCTATTCACTGAGCGAAGGCTTTGAAGAACAAACCTATAAAAACATCAAAAAGCATTATATTAGACTTATAAAATTTTGGTATGCACAAGAGAACTATCTCTTTAAACTACGCTATTACTTTCCTGTTTTAGCCTTAGTATTGGGAATCTTTTTATTTTTCATCTTACTCTTTATCCTTAGAAAGTTCATGCCAACATTACTTTTTTTAGAACACAGTACCATTATGAGTATCTATTTGGTCATCTTTTATCTTAGTGTTACCTACCATATTAACAGTTTCTTACAGTCCAAATTTTACATGCGCAACATTCTTAAAGAACTTAACCATATTTGGTTTGACAATTATGAGTATCGACATCAAGTCAAAATTTTTTTAGACCAAAACTTTTTAATCTACATTCATGATAGGCGTGACGACCGACATATTTGTGTCAATACCAACAAAAGTTTTCAAGATTTTATTTCAAAGGAAAAATTTGATAAAGAAGGACGTAACGGTATTCTTACTGTTTTTATCTCCTTTATACTGATTTTATTCATAGAAGTATTGGTCAATGCCGAGGTACCCTATGAAGCAATAAATTCTTCAAACAAAGATACAGAGTTAAGCATAAAAAAGGAGCAACAATGAAAACAGATACAATTAAAACCAGTTTGAAACTCATTCAAGTTGAGCAAATGGTAATTATCTTAAAAGAGCTAAAACATATCAAAAATATTTTAGACTTTTTTCATGGCTATAAAGAGATAGACAAGCAAAATCATGAAAGTAAACCCATCAAAAAAAATATTTATTACCTGCGTCGAGATATTGTTGCCTTAGAAGAAAAAATACAAATGTTAGAAACAATCCATCAAGAGATGTCTCATGACACAACAGTGCTTTTTCTCATAAAATATGATTACATACGCACACAAATTGAGGACTTACTTGGTGTTGTTGAAGCACTCTACAATAAAATGCAACAATTTTTTGGAGAAACACTGAACCAATACCTACCCTATCCAATATTAGGTCGGAGATTTTCTAACAATGCTACCATGATGTACTTAAATAACTATTACCGTGAAATGCTCAAAAACTTCTCAACACGTAGTAACCATGAAGAGAAAGATCAACTCATTTTAGGCTGGAACTTCAAAACAGGATTTAAATATCGAATTTTTGTTAATCGAGAAATTAAACGCAAAGGCTATAAAAAAGATGTGTTCAACAATTACATCGATTTACCTTATTGGTATTATGAATTGCCAATGTTACTGCCTTCTATTACCCATGAAGTTGCCTCCATTGCCTTACGACATCCCAAAGAAGCGCTCTCAATCCCTTATCAGTCCTTGAATGACAAACTTCATGACTTTTTAAGTGATACCAACAATAACTTTATACAAAAAGTTCAAGATATTATTGGCTACACACAATATGCTAATGAATTAGCCAAAGAAATAATGGCTGACCTCATTGCCTATCATGTTCATCAAGAAGCCTATATGAATGCCCTATTTCACAATACCATCGCTGAAAAGCTTTCAAAAGATTATCTAAAAGTAATACATAAAGAAGGCAATGAATATCTAAAAATGTTACCTAATGAATGGTATTTCAATCAAAAAAAAGATCATGCCATCTTACGTTTACACTTTCTACTCTATCTTATTCAAGACAAAGAAGCTAAAAAAGGTAAACAATCAGAAACCTATGAAGAGATGTATAACATGCTCAATGCACTCATGCCTTTAGACAATACAAAAATAGAGCGAGAAGAAGGTTTTTCAAAAACTTACAAATACCATTATCCTAATTTTCATAGCTCTTATCAATCTGTACAAAACTATCTTATGCAAACATTAAATGTTTTAAAACAGTGGTATCATAGTAATAAGTATCATATCCTGAATTTCCCCTCTCCTCAACAAGAAACTTCTTGTGACTTTTCAACCTTATGGAAACAGCGTTATGAAATCCAATCAAACAATGAAAATATGGTTTTGCACCAAAATAACTTTAGATTAGAGATTCATGACAAAATTAGCCAAATCCCTTTCTTAAGTACCATAAAACAGACCAAAGAACCTGTTATTTATGTACTAGAGTTAGGTAAAGCACGAAAAGACACCCATACAAATTTGAATAATCCTAGTGATATTATGCATTTGGTTCAAGATGAGATAAATGCAGAAAACAAACTTGAAGAAGTACAACAGGACTCCTCTAAAGCTTTCTCTGTTTATGGTATTTATGACTGGGCAAGTATTAAAGAAAAAAAAAATATCATTGATATTAATAAAAAAATAAAATCATTACTCCCCAACACCAAACATAACAATACTAAGAAACTCAAATATTTTAAAACCAAACAAGTCTTGCTCAAAGTACATGCCGAAATACAAGGAGAAACAACAACAAAAGAAAAACAAACATTTTCAGCCATCTATAACATGGAATTAGAAAAAACCATTAATAAAAATAAATGCACCAATGGCTATAAAAGCTTAGATGAAAGCATTAACTATATTGTTAACAAGCTTAATAAAGCTGATAATAAATCAAAATTTAAAAGGGCTAATATCTATAAATCTTTAGGACCTAAAGACCTTACCGTGATTTTAGAAGAAAGTTCCTTGGCATTTATTTTTGATTTTATTTCTCAACTTAATAAAGTACCTTACAAAGAAGAACAGGTAAATATATTACGAACCTTTACAATGATTTGTTCTTCTTTTGAGCAAACAAACCTTGACCTAACTTCTAAACAACATACTTTTCAATTTCAAGATCCTTTTATTTTGGTCTCTTACCTCCGTATATCCAATACTTTTACTAAAAAAGAGCTTCAAGAACTTCTACATTCTAACCGACACGATATCAAAGTATTATATGAAATTACAGGGGTTATGGATTATAGATTAGAGTGGAAAGAAGGCATAGCCATGCAAACAGTTTTAACGTTTTATAATAAGATGATCGACAATGAATGTTTAACAGATTTTCAAACGAAAATTGAAAAACGAGAAAATATTTTAGAGGAGAGATAAAGCAAAAAGAAAGGCAAGTGCCTTTCTTCTATCATTAAGTGTGTAAATTATTTCAATTCAATCTTAGCAGATTTTTTAAGTGCATCTGTTTTTTCTTTCATTTTTTCAGCAAATGCTGTACCACTTAAATTTGATTTAATCTCTTCTTCCACAACTGCAAATGGTTTTACAGCTGCTTCTTTTCTTCCATCTAACATAATTAAATGGTAACCAAATCGTGTTTTAACAGGTACTTTAGTATAGCTTCCTACTGCTAATTTATCAGCAGCAACTGAAAAAGTTGGTACCATTTTTTCTAATTCAAACCAACCTAAATCACCACCTTGTTTACCAGAAGGTCCTGTTGACTGTGTTTTTGCTAACGTAATAAAAGTCTGTTTAAGTAATGTTGCATTTTTATCTTTATTAGCAACATCCAATTCTTTAATTAATGCTTTAGCATCTTCTTCTTTTTCTACTAAAATATGACGTGCTTTTAATTGCTTAGGTTCAGAGAATCTAGCCTTATTATCATTATAATGTTTTTGAAGTGCCTCAGCAGGAAGCGCATCTTCTAAAGCTTTTAGTTCTTTCTTCATCCAAACATCAAGTGCTAAATCTCTTTTTAAAGATTCTAATTGCGTTGTATACTCAGTTGATTTTTCTATACCAGATTTTTCAGCAGCTTGTGTCAATAACTTTCTATCAACTACCATATCTAATACTCTTTTTTTCATCGCCGTATCTAAAGATTCATACTTCATATTGGTTTGACCAATGGTTACAGCAATGTCTGTGTCAGTAATGGTCTCACCGTTAACTGTTCCGTAATCTTTCGCCTGTCCAATTGTTAAAAGCATCATAGATACTAGTGCAATATTTTTAATCATAAATTAATTACCTTTATATTTGATTTATCTAATTATAGATACTAATGGTAAACAAAGAGTAAACCACCCTCTTCATTTTACTATTTTTTAAGATTCATTGAAGAATCAAACCAGTGCCATCACTTTTTTAACCACATTTTCAACCGTAAAGCCAAACTTCTTAAAGAGTAAATCAGCTGGTGCAGATGCCCCAAAACGCTCCATGCCCAAAATATCATCAGCATATCGATAATACTCAGTAGCTGTTGAAGCTTCCACAGCCAAAACTTTTGTATTGGCTTTAATCACTTGTGACTTGTAATGATTATCTTGCTCATTAAATAGATCAAGACAAGGAACAGAAACAACATTCACCTTAATGCCTTCTTTTTCTAAATCACAAGCAGCATTAAGACAGAGCATAAGTTCTGAACCAGATGCCATTAACGTTACCCCAGCTCCTGTACGTTCGGTCACAAGGTAAGCACCTTTTGAAACATCCCCAAATGCTTTTTCAGGTTTGAGTGTTTGTAATTTTTGACGTGAAAGTACAAAACCATGGGGAACATTCATCTCAAGAGCTGTTCTCCAAGCCTCAACATTTTCAGTCGCATCAGCTGGTCTCCAAACATAAAAATTTGGTAAGGCTCTAAATTGACTCATATGTTCTATAGGCTCATGTGTTGGTCCATCTTCACCCACCCCAATACTATCATGCGTCCATACAAAGAAATTTTGAATATTGGTTAAAGCTGCAATTCTTGCTGCTGGTTTTAAGTAATCAGAGAAAACAAAGAACGTTGCATTATAAGGCATTACCGTTCCATAAAGTGCCATGGCATTCGTAATCGCTGCCATAGAGTGCTCTCTTATACCAAAATGTAAATTTCTACCTTTTGGAAAATCTCCCATATCTTTTAATTCTGTTTTATTTGAAGGTGCTAAATCAGCAGAACCACCAATAAAGCTAGGTATAGCTTTAGCAATAGCATTTAAAATTTTACCATTTGAATCTCTAGTAGCCATCATCTTCTCTTCTGAAAAATCAGGAAATTCAATGGCTGAGAAGTCAGGGTTAAGTAACCTATCCATTGCTTCATTTTGCTCAATCAGGGGTGCTTGTTTATGTAAATGAATCCATTGTTTTTCAAATACTTCCCCATTATCAATGGCTGTTCTAAAACGGACTAAAACATCTTCTGAAATATAAAAATCTTCAACAGGAAAACCTTCTTTTACTTTTGACTCAGCAATAATTTTTTCACCCAATGGTGCACCATGTGTAACAGCCAAGCCTTCAAGTTCACCTGCTCCTCGACCAATAATAGTATTAGCAATAATAATTGTTGGTTTAATAGCTGTTTTGACTTCAGTTAAAACCTCCTCAATATCATCATAACAATGACCATTAATCTTCTTAACATCCCAACCTTGTGCTAAAAAACGTCCCTCAACATCTTCTGACCATGCAATGCTTGTGTCACCTTCTATGGTAATACAATTAGAGTCATAAATAAGTACTAAATTATCAAGCTTATTATGTCCTGCTAAAGAACAAGCTTCATAAGAAATTCCTTCTTGTAAGTCGCCATCACCACATAAACAATACACCTTATGGTCAATAAGCACACAAGTCTCAGAGTTTACTTGATGTCCTGTATATTTTGCAGCCATGGCAAAACCAACAGCATTAGCAATCCCTTGACCTAAAGGGCCTGTTGTAATCTCAATACCATCAGTATGCCCATACTCTGGGTGACCTGGCGTTTTAGAGTCAAGTTGTCTAAACTGTTTTAAATCCTCTAAAGAAACATCATACCCCCAAAGATGTAAAAGAGAATAAACCAATGCTGAACCATGTCCTCCTGAAAAAACCAAACGGTCACGATTTAACCACTTAGAATTTTTTGGATTATGTTTTAAGTGTTCACCAAGAACCACAGCAATATCAGCCAAGCCCATCGGTGCACCAGGGTGTCCTGAGTTTGCTGTTTGTACCATGTCTGCTGCTAAAAAACGAATGGTATTCGCCATTTTTTTACGCATTTTATTCTGTTCTGTCATTTCCATTTCTTGTTCCTTAATTATATACAACTATTCTGTTCGATAAAATCGAACCTATATCATTCAAGCCATAGATTCGATTTTATCGAACAATGTTACCTATGTCTATAAAGATATTTTTGAACAATATCTTTTAAACCATTCTGTAAAACTTCATCAAACTTAGAAAATTCTTCTTCTAAATGTTTGGCTAAGTTTTCGGCTTCTTCAACTGTTTTTTCCAAGCCAATTAAATTAATAAAAGAGTTTTTATCCCCATCATTACCTGTTGTTTTCCCAGCTTCTTCTTCAGTATGTGTTTCATCTATAATGTCATCTTGAATTTGAAACAACAAGCCGAGATCAATTCCAAAAGCATAAAGGGCTTCCTGTTTCATTTTATCAAGCCCTACAATAACAGCACCCATCATTAAAGAAGTGGCTATCAATTTTGCAGTTTTATTAGTATGTAATATTTTTATTTCTTCTAAACTTAAGGGAATATTTTCAAATTGAAGGTCAATAGATTGCCCTAAAACCATGCCGTAAGTTCCACCATCTCGTGCTAAAAGCTCTACCAGTTTTATCTTAATATCATCTCGTAGTGCTGCTTTGGAAAGATGATAAAAAGCTTCTGTATTGAGTGCATCTCCAATTAAAATAGCTGTTGCATCATCATAGGTCACATGTAAGGTTTCAAAACCACGACGTAAAGGAGCATCATCCATGGCTGGTAAATCATCATGAATAAGTGAATAAGTATGTAAAAACTCTAGTGCTAAAGCAGGTGCTAAAGCCCCTTCAAATAATAAAGGCTCATAAGCTTCTACTACAGAAAGAAGTAACATGGGTCTAAAACGTTTACCACCTGCTAATAACATAGCAGCTAAGGCATCATTATAATGTGGGTGAAAAGTATTAACAGTTGGTAAGTTTTCTTCAAGGTAAGCTTCAAATCTTTGCATAAATATTCTTAATTTTTTGGCAGTATTATAGCCAAATATAGGTTATAGAGTTTAATATTTATTTTAATAAAATAAGGGGTTTTAAAAGATTGTAAAAAAAGATATGGGTAAAGGTAGTAATCCTACCTTTACCAAACAGTAAAATTATACTGCTGTTACGTTTTCAGCTTGAGGGCCTTTTTGACCTTCACCGATTTCAAATGTTACTTCTTGACCATCTACTAGACTAACTCTACCACCACTGAGGTTGTTTACTTGTCTAAAGTGTACAAACACATCCGGTCCTCCACCATTCTGCTCTATAAATCCATAACCTTTTTCGTCGTTAAACCATTTAACTTTACCGTTAACTAATTCTGCCATTGTAATACCTTTGTAAATATATAACTTCTCTAAAATAATTGAATATAAATCCAATATTTCAAATAAAGTCGAATCCAAATAGAGAAGAAATATATTCCACACTCATCTTTCATCTAGGCATATTATAACTTGTTAGATTGAAACTACTCCTTATTCTTAGTAAAAATTTAAAATATGACAACTTGACACACTTTCTACAATTTTCAAGCTAAATTAGCCTATGATTTCATAAACTAAATTTATTTAAAAAAGCAGTTCAAAAAGCCATTTAATAGTCGTTTTAAACCAATAAAACTTCATCTAAACATAAGCTTAGAACTTTGATTTTATCATCCAATTTTGTAATAA
The DNA here is from genome assembly GCA_902727915.1 of uncultured Sulfurovum sp. Next base: position 7,612 of record CACVAU010000062.1, on the reverse strand, counting down.
AACACCTTTAAAGTTGCCATTTAAGTAAAAACTTATCTACGATTTTTCACATACTTTAGCTTTTATTCACATTATTTTCAATTACTATTATTTTTTATAATAAAAATTATAATTTTAAGTTATTAACAATAAAACTAGCGTTATAATTCTCAAAACTTAAATACTCACAAGGATTTACGATGACAAAACTTACACTTATTTCAGCAATTACAGCAACAATGCTTACAACTGCTTCTGCAGAGCTTTCAGTTGGAACAATGGTAACAGATATTAAAGATGCTGCCATTTCTATGAGTAAAGATGCGAAAGATACAGTAACTTCACTTACAGATGGTGTTGTTGAAACAACAAAATCAGCAGAAAGAACAATTACTAATGTAAGTTCTGATGCTAAAGATACTTCAGTAAAAGTTTCAGATGACCTTAAAGCAGCAGAGGTAAATACTTCTAAAGATTCAAGAGACTCAGTAGTTGAAGTTGCTGGTGATACAAAAGATACCATTACTAATGTAACTAAAGACATTAAAGATGGTGCAACCATGACTTCAAAAGATATCAAAGATGCTACTGTTGCTATTTCAAAAGATGCCAATGACGCAACTAAAACACTATCAGCTGATGCAACCACAAATGTAACTACTGTGTCTACAGAAGCTACTAAGAATGTTACTACCGTTTCTTCTGATGCTACAACAACAGCTAAAACAGTATCTACTGATGCAACTGCTTCTCTAAAATCTGCAAGTGATTCTGCAACAGATACTGTAAAAACAGTAACAACAGAAGCTGGAACGGCAACAAAAACAGTAACAACATCGGCTAATGATGCTGTTAAAACAAGTACTAACGCTGTAACAGATACAGCAAAAACAGTAACAACAGAAGCTGGAACTGCTGCTAAAACGGCTGCTGATAATGCATCTGATGTATCTAAAACAACCATTGACAGTGCTTCAGATAATGCCACTGAAGCAAATACTACTCTAAAAACTGCTACTACTGAAGTAAAAACTACTGTAGACGCTAAATAATTTTTTTCTACCTCAACACCCTTTTTTAGGGTGTTTTTACTCAATAAGCTCATCAATATTATAAAGCCCTACATTATCTTATTTTGATATTATCTCTTATGTTAAAAAATAAATTTAAAACCCTATGTCAAAATTTTACGTATAATGTAAACATCATAGAAGTATTATGGGAAGAGATAGAAAAAAGTCATAACAATCAAGATAGGTATTATCACACACTAACGCATCTTGCCTATATCTATAATGTCTTACCCAAGCCTAATAAGGTAATGGAGTTTGCTATCTTTTATCATGATATTATTTATAATCCTTTATCCAATGACAATGAAATGCAAAGTGCCATACTTTGCAGTAAAAGATTAAAGCTCTTAAAGGTTCCTAACAAAACAATTGATGCTATACATCAATTAATTATTGAGACCAAAACACATGAGCCAACTTCAGAACAAAATGCACTCTTTTTAGATGCTGATTTAGCCATCCTAGGTACTAAAACACAAACTTATACACAGTACTGTCAAAATGTACGACAAGAATATGCTATGTATAATAATACAACTTACATTATTGGTCGTCAAAAAGTTTTAAAACATTTTTTAGCGAAAGATAAAATCTATAAAAGTAAATACTTTCATGATAAATACGAGAAACAAGCCAGAGAAAATATCTTAATAGAGTATAATTCCTACATATAAATACAAAGGAAGTCCATGTGTGACTTTAATAATTTAAATGATGAAGAAAAACTTCATTATCATACACTTTTAATGACAGCTGCCAATAACTATGGAGGGTTAAACTTCTTTCTTCAGCTTCTTGAAGCACTTCGAGATACTTCACCACATCCACTTAGCAGTCGACATCAAGACTTTTTATTTGATTTAGGTGACATTCGTTGGGGAAAAACCATTTTCAATGATAAAATTGAACTCATTAAAGAAACCCGGCTAAATAGGCGTATGAAAGAGAGCTTTTTACCTGATACCCAAGATAAAAAATATAAAAAAATCTTCAACCTTATTCGTACCCTTGAACCCATAACTTTCTCAGTAAGACCAAACCTTAGGGATGATGGTGAAGGGTTTGACTTTAAAGCATTTGAAACGAAAGATAAACGCATTACATTAAATCCTCTTTTTGAAGCTCTATTTTTCTGCTCCATCGATACGGTAAAAAAAGTTTTAAATTACAAGTCCTAAAAACATATCCTAAAAGTGTACATTAAAAATAATTTACACTAATGTATATCTGGGCTTCATTTGCTGAGATATATTTTTCAAAATCAGTTTCATAAGCACGTCGCTCATCAATACTTTCATCCTCAAAGTAAGCCCAAACCTTTTCCCATGTTTCTATGATAGATTGAGGTAACACACCGTTAACAGGAAACATAAGATATTGACCCTCATTAAGTACTACCTCACGTATCTCTTCTTCTAGCTCTAGCTTATCAACACCAACTAATACATCAAATGCGCCTCTAACATCAGATTCATAATTATGATAAACACCATAAACTATTGCTCCATTGGAGAGTTTAGGCATAATTTCCTTATAAAATTTTTCCCATAAGGGAGCAATTTTTCCTTTTTCTTGATTCATCTCATCTGAATTTTTAGTTCTAACTTGAAGACCTTTTATTTCTTTACTTTCTATTTGTACTTTTTTAATATTTGGCACCCTAAACTCCTCTATTTTAATAACCAAACTGCATCAGAAGCAATTAAGCCTCCTTTAAATCCACCTGCTATCTCTTCACGTGTTAAAAGCTTTAACGTATAATGTTCTCCATAATGCTTTCTAACTTCAGACTCCTCTACGGAATAAGGTGTTCTGTTCATTAGTGATTGATCATATTCAAAACAAAGCAGTAATTGAGGTGCATGGTTTGAAATGTCTCTTAAGTGCGCTGTATAGTTCACCCTTACCTCTGTTGTTAAAGCAACTAAAGCTGCACGATCATAAATAGCATCTATTTTACCTAACATTTCAGAGTTTATTTCAAATATATCAGCAACATAAACTTCTAAATTTTCAGTACTATATAAAATTAATCCATCTATCTTTGAAATATTTGGGCTCATAGTAAGTTCATCAAACAATTCTATCACTGCTTGTTCACTTAACTCCACACCTGTTACCTTATGTCCTTTAGCCAACAACCATGAGATATCTATGCTTTTTCCACATAAAGGAACCAATACCCTCGTACCTGTCTCTAAATTTAAATTGTCAAAATGTTTCACCATAAAACTATTTGGCTGGTTTTGATTAAAACCTATTTCTCTATTTTCCCAACGTTGTAACCATAAACTATTTTCATTCATTATTTATCTCCATGCGCAATTATTAAGTTTCTATAATATAGATAGGAAATTATATTAAAAAAAAAAAGAAAGCCAATCCATACTAAAAAGTTAATTTGCCCAATATTTACTTTAGATTGAATTTTTAATGCGAAAAAAAGTCTATATAACTTAAAATAGATAAATAAAAGTTATAAAACAAAGTAAAATATTTATAATATTTGTTATCATTTGACTTACTAAAGGACGAAAAATGAAAATAATCAAACTCTCAACAGTAACCTTTCTACTCACAACAACTATGAGTTTACATGCAAATATGTGGGACATATTCTCAGCACCAATGGAACAAATGGAAAAAATGAAAGATGTTATGCCTGAAATGGAGAAAATGCAAGACATCATGCCAATGGATAACATGCCAATGATGGATGAGATTAAAGAAAAAACAGGTACAAAATCAATTATGGGTGATGCAGCCTCTGATATGTCAAAATCTACTTCCGTCACAGATGCAGAACTTCATAAAATTGCAGCTGAAGACATTGCTAAAATGGATAAAAACAATGATATTGTAAAAGATCAATACTACAATGACCTTTTAAACGTCATGAAAAAAATTAAACTTCCTGCAACTGTAAAACTGGATGTAAAAGTTTATTGGAGTCCCTATTTATATATCTTTTCTCGCTCTAACGGTGCCATACGTGTAAACCATGGTGTGATTGAAAAACTTGATGATAATGAGCTTTTATTTGTTATGGCACATGAAATAGGTCACCTACTGCATGAAGATTTCAAAAAAAGTTATCGAAAAGAACATAGTATGTATGCTTTTGAAAAAATGTTAAACATGGGTGGTGACTCACTCGGTGGGATGTCCAGTGGTGTCTTAGCCTCTGTAACTTCAGAAATGCGAAAATCTCGTTTTCAAAAACATGAAGAATTTAATGCCGATGAATTTGCCATGCAAGTCTTAAAAGAGAACAATGTACCAAGAAAAGCAGCCATAGATGCTTTAGAACTCCTTCAGTATTTAGATGCTCCGATTTTAAAAATGCACCCAACAGGTCATGAAAGAGTCAAAAATATTAAAGACAACTACCGTAAAGATTCTTCTAAAATTTAATCTATTTTTAACCATACCCTCTCAAAGGTCACCTTCTCGTGTAAGACCTTTGGAAACAACATAAAATCTAAATTACTTCTAATACTAACGCCCAATAGCCAAGGCATAAAGCACCATACCCTCTTGCTCCACAAAAGCATTAACCTCATCATCATAATAAGCGCCTATACCGGAACATCCTATATTTAGATACGATGTAACAGCATAAAGTCTTTGTCCTATTATCCCTGCTTTTTGATACAAGGCTTGATAATTCTTCGCTGTAGAAAGTAAGAAAAATGTCATAGCACCTTGGGTTCCTAAAGAGTACTGCTCCAAACAAAGATACCCAGCCTTTTGACTAAAGTCAGCATTCTTCATTAACTTACCATTATGATAAAGTCCTATGGGCATATTTTGTACACGGTTTAGTACCACAAAAAGTTCCACCTCTTCATCACAGTCTGAAGGTATGGGTTCTGTTAAGGCTTCCATAATGCGTGTATAGTGTAGTTTTGTAATGGCTTGACCTTCAAACCCACGTTGAGAACGACGTGCCACAATGCTCTCTTTTAAACGTGTCTTCTCATAATATAAATTGGCTTTTTCGTGTTGAGGTTGCTTCTCTAAAAGGTAAGATGTCTGTTTATAAGAAAGCTCCATCATCTCATTCTCTTCAAAGGTTTCAGACCCCTCTGCATAAGGAAGCTCAAACTGAACAGTTTCAACTTTATCTTCCAAAGGCGTAGCTACTGAAGCGCCTGAAAGGAAAACTTCACGTCCAGCAGAACCAGCATGAGAAAAACCAAATAGTTTATTGAGTTTTTTACGTTCTATGTCATACTTCATACTGGTAAAATGGGGAACTAAAAGTGCAGCATGTTCAATACTCCCTAAAAGATGCCCAGCATCGAGTAAACAATAACGAAACGCTCTGTTTCTATATTTCCAAGAAGAACGATAATAGACAGCAGATACTAAAAATAGTAACCCCTGCATGGCTGTCTCATAGCCCATATAAGGTTCTATTCCCTCTGAACCTTCTAAAACATGTAATAAAACAGCTCTATTACTAGCAACTTCATAATGGTATATGCCATCATCAAATCCCTCAACACCTCGTGCCTGAAAATAAAGTTCATTAGGATACAAAGCACCAGCTGATGGATTGACACGTAAATAACGATGCGTTCCATGAGGATAATACTTTTTAGTGGAAATAGATGCTGTATAATAGATAACCCCATGCCAAGAGTTATTTTTATCTAACTCAGTTTTTTTAAAACTCTCAGGATAATTTTTATAAGTAGAAGGCTGTAACGCCCAATCCATTTGATTTGGATTTGAGCGAACAGAATAGTAGGAGTGTTTTGTCTCTTTGTGATACCAATACATGCCAAAACTCCTTGTAATTTTTTTGGCATAGTATCATATTTTATTAGTCATTGCTAGTATGGAAATTCTCATCACAGATTTCCAATTTCTAGTGGTCGCATTTACCTTTAATTTACTCTCTAAGAAATTATTGTTTAGTTTCGTCTTTCCATAACCATTGGGACAGTACAAATAAGCCTCTTTACCCAACACCACCAACTGTTCAGGTGTTTTTACATAGGTCATTAGTTCAGTAATATCTTCTTCTTTGGGCAAAGCATCTAAAAAGGTTATCATAATCTTTGTGGCTTTATCCACTTCCAAATCAAGTTTAGTATAGGGGCAAGATTTTATAATGTTTTCGAAGTCAGCTATTTGTCGTATTTGAACCAGTACTTCAAAGCCGTATTTATTAGCAATAGCCTTTTGTATCTCTTCCAAAAGTGTTTCAGCACTTTTATCAGTGTTAAAAACCACATTCCCACTTTGAATAAAAGTTTCAACTTTTTCAAAGCCTAAAAGCTCATAGAGAGCTTTCAGATCTGCCATAAGAATTTTCTTATGACCTCCTACATTAATGCCTCTAAGAAGGGAAATGTATGTTTTAGTTTTCATTGTCTTTCAGGACTTAACAACACCCAGAGTTAGGTGTCGTTGAAAACATGCCAACTTTAGGGCTACAACAAGCATCAGAAGATTCAGACGCTTCCATACCATAGACCTCTATGTCATCCATAGAGTGGTAGTTTTCCCACATATTACCCGTAGGATCTTTGACCCAATACTTGTTTGACTCCTTATAACAACAAGTCGCCCCTTTCTCTTCTTGACCTTTTATACCAGCTTCTTCAAAAGTAGCTTGTGCTGTTTCTAAGGCTTCATCACTCTCATATTGAACGCCTAAATGGTTCACACCTTTTTTATTACCTCTTGTAGAAATGGCAAAATTTAAACTCAAATCTTCAATCAGCCATTGAGCATAATCTTCTTTTACTTTGGTAGCTTCTGCTCCAAATTGTGTGTTATAAAACTGAATGCTCTCTTCAATATTGTCAACTGACATGTGAATGTGTAATTTTCTGCTTTCGCTCATGTTGTTTCCTTTAAGTTGTTCTCTCTATTTTTGAGATTATACTTAGTAGTTATTAAAAGTTTCAAAAAGGCGTACAAAGTTTTTTAAAAAACTCCTATTTCGTTAATAAAATCTCATATCGAATATTTCGTCCAGCTGACCCTTTTATTTGCACTAAACAATCATAGGCTACTAACTCAGCTATATCTCTTATGGCAGTGGCTCGACTGGTTTTGCTTATTGCCATGTATTTCTTGGTATTAATCCCACCTTCAAACCCCTCTTTTCCTTTTTCTAACATTTTACTTAATACTTTTACTTGACGAATATTCAAGCCTTTGTCTCGACACCTATCCCAAAACTTTGTTTTGTCAATAACCACTTCGATGCTTGCAAGTGCCATTTCCATCGCATGGTTTAGCGTTTTTAAATGCCAAACTATCCACGCTGTAAAGTCATATTCCCTGTTTCTAAAAAGATTAGTCGTTCGATCTAAAATATCATAATAGCCTTTTCTATCACTATTGACAGCTGTTGAAAATGAGTAAAACTTAAAAGTTTTCTTAGAAACAGAAGAAAGTAAGTAGTCGGTTATCGCCCGTGCTATTCTTCCATTACCATCATCATAAGGATGAATGGCAACAAACCACAAATGAGCCAAAGCACTTTTGACATAGATATTTTCATCTGAATCATTACACCACACTAACAACTCAGCCAT
>CACVAU010000061.1 GCA_902727915.1 uncultured Sulfurovum sp. | reverse complement strand
TCTATTGATTTTATGAACTCTTCTATTAAGCAGTATATTGTTATCATCTTTTGTTCCATAATTATCGCCTCTCACAGCTTTTTATGGAACTTTACTTTATTTCTCTTTAACTAGCAATTTGGGTTAACTGACTATAAGTTAAGTGTTGTCCTAAATTTAATAGAAAATGAACTAGATTGGTTACAACTTTCCCCAAAAAATATAAATGAGATAATCAATAAGCCAATTGATTTATTTATTGGTTATCTTGTTTTTGATTGTTGGATAGCGAATCAAGACCGTCATCATGAGAATTGGGGTATAATACTCGGAAAAGATGAAGTGTCTTTTGCACATACTTATGATCATGCAGCAGGATTAGGCTCTAAGGTTTCAGATATTGAAGCAGATAATAGACTCACGACAAAAGATAAGAATTATAGTGTTGAAAAATTTGTAACTAAAGCTAAAACACCATTTTATTGTGATTTAGGAAAAAAAGTAACAACGATATCTGTAGTTGAAACGTTATTAGAGCGATATCCTGAACAAACACAGTATTGGATTAGTAAAATTGAGAATGTATCCATAATAAGTATACAAAATATTTTAGATAGAGTACCAGGTACCTTTATGAGTAATAGTTCAAAAAAATTTGCAAGTAAATTATTAGAACAAAATAAAATGAGGTTAGTTGAATTAAAAAGGGAGCCATTTAATGAAGTATGAATTAATTTTAAGTTGGAAAAATCCTAAGGATAATATGTGGATACCTGTTGGAAGATTAATATTTGAAGGAAACCATTATGCTTTTTATTATACATATGGTGCTAAAAATATTAATAATTTTAAACCTTTTGAAAAGATGGATGATATTAGTAAAACATATGAGTCGGAAGAGTTATTTCCTTTATTTAAAAATAGATTACTTCAAAAATCACGACCTGAATATGGTGAATATTTAGAATGGCTTGATATGAGTGAAAAGGAAATGCATCCGATGGAAGAATTAAGTTTAACTGGTGGTGTTAGGGCAACGGATTCTTTACAGCTTTTTCCTTTACCTGTTAAAAGTAATGGAGAATATAAAGTAAAATTTTTTACGCATGGAATGAGGTATTTAGCTTCTCATTATCGTATTCGTGCAAGTAAATTAAAAGAGGGTGATACTCTTTATCTCATGAAAGATATTCAGAATGAATATGATGAAGATGCTTTAGTTCTAAGAACGGAAGACCCTCATGAGATTATAGGGTACTGTCCTAAAAACTATGTAAAGGATTTTAATTTTTTAATTGATAGAAATAGGATAGGGGATGTAAGCATTAAGGTTGTGAAGAATAATGTTAATGCTCCTTCTCAACTTAGGCTTCTTTGTGAATTTAGAACAAAGTGGATTGATGGGTTTATCCCTTCTGAGCATAAAGACTTTCAAAAGATTACTACATTATAAATTATGTTTTTTGTGTATTAGTTTTGAAAAGTATATTTGTGTTAAAAAGGATAATTTTTTTCTTACTTTAATATCATTATTTACTAGTCATAGAAAAACTATAAAAATGACATAAATGTACGCATCTGCCTGATAAGGGAAAAATTAGATGGAGAGATGATAAATTTTGGTTTAATAGAAGCTGAGATAGAAAGGGGGGAGGAATAAGTTAATTACACCTTCCCCATATAATGCTCATATCCTTCAGGGTAAGGTGCTTTCAGTAAAGCGCCTGTTTCTAAAGGAACAAAAAGTTGATCGTAGCGTTTGTAGTCGGTTTGGCTAATACGGTAAAAAATATGGGTACGGTTTAGCTGGTCTGGATGAGACAATCCTGCTGAGGCGTAGATTTCGACAAAACTTTTGAGGGTTTCTTCGTGAAAGTTAGCGACACGCTGTTTTTTGTCTTCTACTACCAAGGCTTTGGCTAAGGATTTGTTTTGGGTGGCAATGCCTGTGGGACATTTGTTTTTGTGACATTGTAAGGCTTGGATGCATCCTAAGGCAAACATCATGCCTCTTGCAGAGGCACAAAGGTCAGCGCCTAAGGCTGTTACTTTGATCATGTCCATACCATCAATGATGCGTCCTGAAGCGATGATTTTTATCTCTTTTTTCAAATCAAACCCTGTCAGTGTGTTCGTGACAAAAACTAAGGCTTCACGTAGGGGCATTCCTACGGAATTGGTGTATTCTACAGGGGCTGCTCCTGTTCCTCCTTCTCCTCCATCGACGGTGATGAAATCGGGTCTTATGCCTGTTTTATGCATGGTTTCACACAGTTCTATGAATTCTTCTTTTTGTCCAATGGCAAGTTTAAATCCAACAGGTTTTCCATTACTTAGTTGACGTAGCTTCTCAATAAACCCTAAAAGTTCATGGTAGTTGTCAAAAGCTGTATGTCTTGGAGGTGAGTCGACTTGGGTGTTTTCTTGAACCCCTCGTACTTTGGCAATTTCAGCACTGTTTTTGTTGGCTGGTAAAATGCCTCCATGCCCCGGTTTTGCTCCTTGGGAAAGTTTGATTTCGATCATTTTTACATTGGGGAGGGTGGCTTTTTCTTTAAAGGTTTTATCACAGAATTTTCCTGCTTGGTTACGACAACCAAAGTAGCCTGTACCAATTTGCCAGATTAAATCAGCTCCTGATTCTAGGTGGTAGTGACTGAGTCCTCCTTCGCCTGTGTTAAGGGCGAAGTTTCCTATTTTGGCACCATTTCCTAGGGCTAAGATGGCATTGGAACTTAAGGCACCAAAACTCATTCCTGAAATGTTTAGAACACTTGACAAATAGGGTTGGGAACAATTTTTTTCTCCAATTAAAACTTGAGGACTTTGTTCTAAGGTATGGGCATTAATGGCGTTGAGTGAATGACCTATCCACTCATAGCCTGATTTATAAACATCGACTTTGGTTCCAAAAGGGATGGTACTCATCTGTTTTTTAGAACGTCGGTAAACCAAGCCACGGGTTTGACGGTTAAAAGGAACACCGTCGATGTCAGACTCTATAAAATATTGGCGTATGGGTGGGCGTAACTCTTCTAAGACCCAACGAAAGCGACCCAAAACAGGGTAGTTGTGCCATAGAGAGTGTTTGGTTTGTTTGATGTCATAAGTTCCAATGAGGGTAATGATGAGATAAGGGATAAATAACCATGCCATGGAGGGCGTGATAACTGTTAAAAATAAAATGATGAGGGGAGCGATAAAAGCAAATTGAATAAAGCGTTTTTTCATAAGGGCTTGATTTCCTATAATTAAAGATACTGGGGTGATTGTAACTAATCATTGATGAAATATGAGCATTTTTGAAATTTAAAAGCGACTAATTGTTATTTATGATTATTTTATATACAAAAAAATGATTAATAAAGAAACAATAATGTGTTATTATGTTTTTATGAAACGATTAATATTTACAGATTTAGATGGTACCTTCTTAAACCATGATAACTATGCTTTTGACGCGTCTCTTGAAGCTCTTCAGAAAATTAAAGAGGCTGAAATTCCCCTCATATTTACGACGAGTAAAACAAAATCTGAAGTTGAATTATTACAAAAAAGAGTCGGCATCCGTGAACCTTTTATTGTTGAAAATGGAGCAGCACTTTTTATTCCAGAGGATTACCAAGTATTAGATTTATCTATTTTAGATGGCTATAAAGATAAAAAGATTATGTTTTTTGGACAAGCCTATAGTAGGGTGTTAAATTTTTATAGACTTTATCGAGAAGCATATGGAATGTTAGGGATGAGTGATATGTCTGATGCTCAGGTAAGTGCGTTAACAGGTTTAGCAGAGGAAAATGTATTTCTGGCAAAACAACGTGATTTTTCTGAACCTTTTATCCTAAAAGATGAAAGTAAATTACAAGAGTTAACAGCGTTAGCAACGGGTTATGAATTGAAAATAACCAAAGGTGGACGCTTTTATCATCTTATGGGTGAATTACAAGATAAAGGTATTGCTGTGATTGAGACCATTGAACTTTTTGAACGTCTATATAATCAAAAAGTCTATTCACTGGCATTAGGTGATAGCGAAAATGATCTTCCTATGTTGGAACGTGTTGATTTACCCATTGTAATTCAAAAGCATGATGGTAGTTATTTGGAAACAGGCTTGGCAAAAATAAAAAAGTCAAATTATAAGGGAAGTAAAGGGTGGAATGAAATGGTGTTAAAATATGTCTAATAGAGACTTATTAATAAAAGCTTATGAAAAAGCAATTACTACCGTTAAGGCTGAATTTATTATCCCTAAAAACCTTTCTGTAGATGAAAAAAATCTCATTGTGTGTCAAAAGAAATACCCTTTAAAGAGTTTTAATAAGCTCTATTGTTTTTCTGTACAATACCTTAGCCAAAAATCAAGAGAGAAAAGAGAGAGATAACAGATATAATTTTAAAGCAAAAAAACTAAAAAGTTATCTCATGAAAGAAATCATAACACTCTTAGGCTGTATAGTTCCTATAA
>CACVAU010000060.1 GCA_902727915.1 uncultured Sulfurovum sp. | reverse complement strand
TGTAGTTAAAAAGAATTTTAAAGGCTTTCTTACCCATCTCATCAGGTTCACCTGTTACTTTGGTCTGTGCGACGAGATAAGTGCTGTAGTTTCTAATTTCAAATTCATCATTTTTTTCAATAACTTCGTATTTGGGTTCTTCAGTTGCCATAATTGTTCCTTGTAGCATAAGTAATATAATAAATATTTTGAACATTTAAGATCCTTTCTTTTCTATATAGCTTTTTCCACATTCCGATTAGCAAGTACTTCAGGGTAATCTCGTAACTTTGCCAACGCCTGTGCATGTTCTGCAACAGCTGATTCATCAAGATAGTTTAAATGCACTCTTTTGGGTAAAGCAACGTCAATATGTCCCAATTCTATTAGGTTAGCAATAATACTATCAACCATATCCAAAGAGGAAGATACTTTAACAATCTCACATCGTGCATAATCTTGAGCTGGAAACGATACCTCAGCCACACGAAGTGTTGGGTCATCTCCTGGAATTTGTTGCGCACCAAAGAGAGGTTTTGCACCTACGGTTGCCTTTTTAAAACTGGGTACAAAGTTGGCTAAATGGGCTATGGCTTTAGTGGTTCTCTCTTGCACTTCATTTTCTTCCCATTTGTGGTCAAGCTTACGTATAAAGTGACTGTCCAACTTCGCCTGAGCTGATTCATTGGTACTGGACACTAAACCATCTTCATAAAGGGTGATTTCTTCTGTCATTCCATGCAATTGAAAATAACCATTAGGATAAGGGGTTAATTGTCCCATACCTTGAGGTGTACCACGCTCACCGTGAATAATGATTTCAGGGAAAAGTGTATTTTCTTTCTCTTCCCAATGACCCACATAAGAGGCTTTAAACTCCACCATTTTTTCTGAGCTTATGCCTAACATGTCATCAATACTCCCTGTTTTATAACCTGTAGCATTAATAAGGTAGTCAAAAGATGCTTCTTTCTTTTGCTCACTCTTATAAGCTATAGACCAAGTATTATCTTTTTTTTCTATATTTGTTACCGTAGTATTGGGTTTGAAAGTTACATTCGCCATTTTGTCAATGGCAAGTTCAAGACCTGATGCAAAACGAAAAAGGTTAATGCCATACTCTTGTACCATAATGAGTGGAAACTGAACTTTAGAAAGGTCAAGTTGTTGTAGTGCTGGTACCATCCACTCATCTAAACTCTTGGGTTGTTTTTGAATGGGTGCATTTTTTAACGCTTCTATCTCTTCTTTATGGTAAAGCTTATAGTACTCCTCACTTCTACCCAGTACTTCATTCTGAGGATCTTTCTCAATACTTGCTTCATACTCTTTTTTCAAAAGTGTTAAACGTGGAAGCAATGCTTCAGGTGTTGACCTATCTGTTTTAGGAATAGCAATCACTGTCGGTCGATAATCAATAGCAAAAGGGTAAGCACGTACAAACTCGATGGATTGTTTGAGTAAAGTCACACATTGTTCATCAGAGATTTCACGGTAAAGATTCCCTCCAGCATGTAAATGACAATAAGGAGGACCAGATGAGATGCTCGACTCTTTTTCAAAAAGGGTAACATTCAATCCAAGTTGACCTAAATAGAAAGCTGTACTAGAACCAGCAACCCCACCACCAACGATGGCTATTTTTTTTCTTGTTAACATATTAAGACTCTTTTTTTTGTTCTATTTTATAGGTTTGAGGTGATTTTTAGTAGAGTTTGTATGTTAGTTCATCCCAATACCCTGAGTTAATATCTCTTTAATTTTCTCATGCCTATAAGCAAACATTTTATCCATATCATATTTCATAAAAGGAACAGCAATAATGCTTAAACGGTAATTAAATCGATTAAGCTAGCATGGTTTTCATCCACTTTTTTAAACCAATGCTAAATTAGATGCTATGATGGAACAAAATATAGTAAAAGGAAAGCCACTTTTTAATGAATAAAACAATAAAGGGGAGAGGTGGTCTTGACAATGGGGTACATTATAGGTTTCGTTGTTGACCTCATCAGTGCTTTTTGTTCGGTCAAGAGTATTTAATATCCTAAGTCCGACAGAATACTATAGTACACTTTAACAAATTTAGATTTATAGCTAAAAGCATATAGATAATATAAAAAAATTATATTATCTATATATTAATAACAAGTATACTACAATACCCCATGAACCCCCTAAAACTAAAAAAAGCCCTAAAAACTTCTATTTTCACCCATGAAGAGATAGCTTATCTTTTAAAAAACGAAGTATCTAATGTAAACGCCAAGATTTCTTATATGGTAAAACAGCAGATTTTGATTCGTCTCAAAAAAGGTCTTTATGTTTTTAGTGATCTTTACCGAGATAGTAGGGGTGAGATTGCTAAAAAATAAGTGGAGTGAGAAAAATTATGGATTCACCTAATATAGCTGAAAATTTACTTTAATTTAAGAGTTGTTTACTAATAATCTTATATAATTATTAAAAAATAGGGTATGACATTATGTTTATTATAGAGAAAATTAAAGAAGATTGGTTGTTAAGCTTAAAGGTGTTAATTGGAGTTTTGGTTATTCTTCTTTTTATATTTTACTTTAGAAGTATGCTTATTATTTTAGTTACTATTGTATCTCTCCTTGCTATTTTTGGTGTTCTTGCTTTTGCTGTAAGTTCTTTACTGAAAAGCTATCAAACAGGTTTTATGGGTTTTTTTATTCTTATGGCTTGTATGATATATAATCCAAATCTTGAAAAGTTTAATTTATTTATCCAAAATGAAGTCTCTAAGAAAATAATTATAAGCAATAGCCAAATGCATTCTGATTGGGTTATATTTAGTATTTATACTGTTGAGTGTAGTTCAAATGAGTCATATATGGATGATAACAATCAAACACAAACAAAAAAAATAAGTTTACCTACACAGTATTACATAGGAGTTTTAAAAAACTTTTGGAATATCACTAGAGAATCAGGACGAACAATTGATAAGAAAGTAGCAAGTGGAGATACATACGTTCATCGAATTGTAGATATAGTTGACAGTGAATTATCTAGAGTCGAGCTAAGTATGCAAAATTCTAAATTAGATTCTCTGATGGAGCAAGATATAGTAAAAGGAAAGCCACTTATTAATCTCTTTGGAGAATAATTCTCCGACCCTATGGGTCGAAACCTTATGCTCTTGGCATAATTTTTTGAGAGTTCCATCTCTCTGAAAAATTTATATCAATGTCATACCCCGTATCCTTGGGTCGGGGTCATTGATTGAATAAAACAATAAAGGGGAGAGGTGGTCTTGACAATGGGGTACATTATAGGTTTCGCTGTTGACCTCATTAGTGCTTTTTGTTCGGTCAAGAGTATTAATGTCCTAAGTCCAACGAAATACTATAGTACACTGTAACAAATTTAAATTTATACCTAAAAACATATAGATAATCTAAAAAAGTTATATTATCTATTCCATAATAACAAATATGATACAATATCCCATGAACCCCTTAAAACTAAAAAAAGCCCTAAAAACCTCCATCTTCACCCACGAAGAGATAGCCAACCTCTTAAAAGATGAAGTCTCAAATGTAAATGCCAAAATTAGTTATATGGTCAAACAGCAGATATTGATTCGTCTAAAAAAAGGGCTTTACGTTTTTTCTGACCTCTACCAAGATAAACCCATTGATATTATTGCCGTTGCCAATCGGCTCTATACTCCCTCATATCTCTCTTTTGATTATGCTCTTTCGTACTATGGGTTGATACCTGAACGGGTCTATGAGGTGACTTCGGCTACGCTTCATGCCAAAAAGGTTTTTGAGACCCCTTTGGGGCGTTTCTCTTATCGACCTATTCCCATGGAGGTGTATGCTTTGGGTGTCGATTGGCTTTATGATGAGATGAATGGTGGGAAGTTTATCGCTACCCCTGAAAAGGCTCTTTGTGACAAGATACGAGGTGACCGAGGGGTTGGGCGATTGAATCAAGAGAAGATGATGGAGTATCTGCTTTATGATTTACGCATAGAGTGGGAGGCGTTGTTAGAGTTGGATGTTAGGTTGATTAAAGAGATTGCTAAAAAGTATAAATCGCATAACCTAAAGAGTTTGAGTGGCGTTATAAAGAAATTAAAAACAGATGTCAATTAATAAGGCATTTGTAGGTGTGACCGTGTCACACGCCATATCTCAGTTTGAATAATATGGAAATTTTGAATACCCATTGATCAAGTATTTGGATTTGTTGTGTGACATGGTCACACCTACGATAATATGATTAATGTAATATTAAAGGAAAAAAGATGTCTGAGTTGCATCCTGCTATAGGAAATATGGAAATTTTGAATACCCATTGATCAAATATTTGGATTTGTTGTGTGACATGGTCACACCTACGACAATATGATTAATGTAATATTAAAGGAAAAAACATGTCTGAGTTACACCCTGCCATAGGAAAGATGTTAGAGAAGTATGATTTGTCAACAGCTGATAAAACTTATGAAGCACTGCGAGAGATTTTACAAGAGATAGTTCTGTTAGGACTCTACCGTGCAGGTTTTTTTAATGAAGCTGTTTTTTATGGAGGTACAGCACTGCGTATTCTCTATGGGCTTGATAGGTTTTCAGAAGATTTGGATTTTTCCCTGATAGAACCTAATAAGGAGTTTGATTTAGGAGTT
>CACVAU010000059.1 GCA_902727915.1 uncultured Sulfurovum sp. | reverse complement strand
TGTTCCCATAACCACCAGCTGAATGATGAATCACAATATACTTCCAACGATGCGTCCACCAATAGCTAAAGATTAGTATAAATATAATGGGGATTAGGTATCTTTTTTTCATGTACTTCTCATTTTTATGTGTTAATTATGAGTAAGTATAAGCTATTTTCCTAATACTCTGCCATATCAACTTCATGTTCTTCAACTTTTGTTTTTTTAAATTCCTCTATAGCCTTTAGTAGTTGCGTACTATTCTTAACTAATTTATGCCATTTGAGATCTTTCGTTTTGGTTCTATTGTCATAACACTCTTTAGCACCATAGTATTCACCTAGCTTTGTCATCAAGAGCCATCCATTTTCTTTCTTTGACCAATTTAACTTTTGAAATATATTATTTAACTCATTAGGTGTTAGATAGAAGTATTTTGACAATTCGGTAACCGTTAAATAATTTTCTTTATTCT
Source organism: uncultured Sulfurovum sp. (assembly GCA_902727915.1). The sequence goes on along the minus strand of CACVAU010000059.1, from coordinate 4,238 downwards.
TTTTATTAGGCACTACTTCTTCTTTATTTTTTTGGTTTTCATCTATTGATTTAACCATTACCTCTTTTTTTTCAAATATGACAGCTAATATTCTTTTAATTTTTGACATTTAAATTCCTTTATTATAGTTTTATTAAAAAACTATATCAAAAAACTAAGAATATTTTAATTAAATAGCAAAGATGTACTATTTCCCCTAACTTTTGTAACCTATCTCCTAAAAAATCAAAGTTTTCAAAACTCTTTTCAACTTTTTTTGTTTTTTAATAGCAAGCATAAAGAACTATGAAACCACACTAGTCTACTAAACTTTATATATATGTACTAATATGTATACACATTAAGAAGTAAGCAATGCAAATACTAAATTTTTCACATACACAACAAAACAAAGAATCCGTAGTTATTATCTCTATGAAAGATTACCGTGCAATGGAAGAGACTGCCTACTTAATGCAAAGTGAAACAAATGCTAAACGTCTTAACAGAGCTATTGAACAATTAGGAAATAGTGTTCATAATACTCCTACTAAAAAGTTCTTGACTTCTTTAAAAGTATGATGTATAATCATACTATCTACTTATAAGGAGTTCATCATGACAAGAGCAAAAATAGCAATCACCATAGATCAAGTGTTACTTGAATTACTAGATAGTTTAGTTCAAAATAAAACTTTTAACAATAGAAGTCAAGCCATTAATACTGCGTTAAAAGAAAAACTATCGCGTATTCAAAAAACGAGACTTGAGTTAGAGTGTCAAAAACTAGTAATGGAAGATGAAAGAGAACTTGCAGATATAGGGATAGAGGAGGACTTTAGAGAATGGGACAAATATTAAGGGGAGAAGTAAGATGGGCAGAACTGAACCCCACAGTTGGTCGTGAACAACGAGGGCTAAGACCTGTTTTAATCCTTAGTGATAATACATTCAATAAATATTCAGGAACGATTATAGCTGTTGCACTCACTAGCCAAAAACAGAAAGCCGAATTTCCATTGACTTTGAAATTAGATTCTAAAAATTTACCAAAAGAGTCTTGGGTTAAGATTTCTCAAATACGAACTCTCTCTACCAAACGAATTGGTGATAAAATTGCTGAAGTAACAAATAATGAAATTGTTAAAGTTATTGAGGGCTTAAATGAGATTTTAGGATTATGAGATAAAGAGTTATAAATTACTTTGTGTTTGTCACACGATTCTTCATCCCTAAAAATTTTTATCATCATCAAAATTACTTAATTCACTATGTACCTTATCTAAATCCATGATTGATTCAAGTTTAACCGTGCTGACATATCTTGAAACATTTAAATTAAAGTACTAACTAGGTATCGAAATGAAAAAGAGATAGTGCTACAAAACTCAAATCCTACTCAATGGATTCGTCTCCACCTGAATCTCCTGACAAAAGAAAATATCAGGGTGCTGTCTTAATATAGCATACTGATTCAATACCGATAGATTTTTGTTTTTGACACATGCCTTAGAGAGTTCCCAAGGCTTATGGGATATTTCACCTTTAAAACTAATGCCTAAATAGTTATTCGCAAAAAAATATCGCTGTGTCGACCAAAAAGCAAAACTCTTTTCATCGTATACTTTTGGTTCAGAGGTGACTTGATACTCGGCTTGAAATTGGATTTTACCTTTTCTCCAAGAGGTCACTTCATTTGCTCTGCTTTCATACTTGCTCACTCTATAAGGTAAGCCATAAAGTATCCTTGCCCCTAAGATGGAGATTAAACTATCTACGTCTAAACTTAAAAAGAGTATTCCTGGTCGATTACCATGTAAAATATAGGTTCTTACGTTTAGCTCGTCGTAGTGTTCAAACCACCGAATATTGCCTGTTGCTTTATGCTTGACATTGGTCATACTCATAGAGACCAACCCCAAGTAATACTTCCCCTCAAAACTATCAAAGGTACAATTTTTTGGAAGATACTTTGCTAAAGCTGTCATCTCTTCTATCTCAAAATGTTGAAAGAGAAGGTTTTTCCATGTTTGCTTCCAACCTTTTTTCACAATGCCTCCTTAGGTGATTTTTAAAGAAGTACTATAAACAAGATTCCAAAAATTTAGTAGGGTAAATTTGTCTCTTAAAGCTTAAAAGAGTATTATCCTCTAAAAAAGGATCGCCATGCAAACGAATATATTGGGAACAAACTTAGAAACCTGTTGTACCAACCCCATGACAGGATATTACAGAGATGGTGTTTGTAGAACCTCTGAAGAAGATACAGGAACACATACCGTCTGTGCCATTGTGACCACAAAGTTTTTAGAGTATTCTAAAAGTCAAGGAAACAACCTCATCACCCCTGCCCCACACTTTAATTTTTCTGGTCTAAAAGAAGGGGACAAATGGTGTCTATGTGCCTTAAGATGGAAAGAAGCCTATGATGCTGGTTGTACCCCTCAAATCATCGCCGAAGCCACTTCAAATCTAACGACAAAATATGTAGATAAAGCGATACTTTTAGAGTATTGTGTGTAACCCTAATCTTTCAAAAAGCCATTGGGTTCCTTTGTCGTTACTTGCTAACCTTTTGTGAAGATTAAAAATAAACTACATAGAAGTTGGCATTGAACTTTACAAATAAACCCCACGCCCACAAAGAAGCGTATAGTCACAATACTGACACTTACTAACATCCTCACAACGCTCAGCCACAACTTCACGCATGCTTTTTAACTCACCTACAATTTCATACAATAACTCAGTTTTCTCTTCTAAGGCTGTAATTTCTGTAGTCTTTCCATCAAATATCTCTATGAAGGCTAACTTTAAATCTTTAAACTTATCTTTTAAAAGTTCAGAATAAATACTCATTTGAAAATCTGTTAACTTCTCTAAATTCTTCGTTCGGTTTGCTTCAGTAATAGAACCACTTTTATAATCAAAAACAAAAGTCCCAGTGGTATCTTGGTCGATTCTGTCGACAACCCCTTTAAAATTAATACCCCCTATAGAACCAATAATCTGCTCTTCTTTAGCAGCCACACGCCAACCTGCTTTAAAATGATAAATCTGAGCATCAATAAACTTTTCAAATTTAGCTTTCCAAAGTAATTTACTGTAAGCAATTTTAGGGTTATTTGTCTCTAGTAGCTGATCTAACAATCGGTGAATATTGCTTTTCATCTCCTCTTTACTTTCAAAAAAAGTTTTTTCTTTAAAAAGATGTTCTAAGAGCTTATGTAAAAAAAGTCCTTCATTAAGTTCTTCTTCCTCTTTAGCTTTTAAATTTAATACATAATTGTAGTAGTACTTTCGTTTACAAGTCAAAAAAGTTTTAAGCCTTGTAGCTGACCATGTAATGGCTGTAGCATCAAAATGTTTCATAATAGGATCTTCAATTTCTACTATCATACTTGGTTCATTGTAGAGTAATTCCATATTGGCTACTTTATCTTTTCCTATGCCCAATCCCAATTCATAAAGGTACGAAGCTGGAGCTTTATTATTGGACTTTGAGTAGATAATGGTAGAAGTTTCAGCCTGCTCCAAAATACGTTTATAGAGTTGTTTTTGTAGAGCTGCACGATCATTTTTCGTTGGTAATTTGGCAAAAGTTCTAAGTGAGGAGTTTAAAAAGTTGTCTTTAGCAGGAATGCTTGGAACAATGCCATCGTTAAAATCAAGAACCACAACTCCTTTAAAACTCACGCCTCTGGTCTCTAACGCTCCCATAACCGTTACTTTTCCACCTCTAACATCATCCAAAGTGAGTTGTGAAAGTTTCTTTAGCCAAAGAAACATCCATGACTTTATGGTCATTAGATCGGTAGAAAAAACTTGCTTGAACTGTGTCATATTTTCTAAAACTTCAGGTCGTTTTTTAGCTAAATTTAATGCCTCTAAAATCACAAAAAACTGCTCAACATTTTGTTTATCTGTTAGATTTATTTTGTTAACTTCTTCCACTTTTATCTCATATTTTTTCAATAAAAACTGAGACTCATCAGAGAAAACCTGCCAATGTTTGTAAATACTCTCTAACTGTTTATAGGCTTTTGTTTTGTTATAGTCAGAACCCATCGCAAAGTTAAAGTTGTTGAGTTTATCATAGAGTTGCACGGTCTCCTTAAAACTCTCATCTGGTAGTATCACTACGATGTCATCAGCTGAAATCCCAGAGTTCACCATCTTTTGTACTGCTTCAAGTAACAATGGTATTTGTGCCAAACGCTCCTCGACAGCTAATACTTCAGCTTTAATAAGCTGTTCAT
>CACVAU010000058.1 GCA_902727915.1 uncultured Sulfurovum sp. | reverse complement strand
ATTGCTATGTTTTTTATCATTTATAATCCTCTTTTTATCTGCCTTATCTTACCTTTTCTTCATTAGAAATTGGCTAAGTCTTGTAAAGCACTTTTACTTACTTTACTTTTTCTTTCGTAGCTCTCAAAGCATTTATCTGTTTAGCTTGATTTGATATTTTAGTATTTCGTAAGTCAATGGTAGCTTTTTGTTTTTCGATGGTTTCTTTTAAAGCCTTTATCTCTGTTTTTTGTTCTGCTTTTACATCATTCATATTATGACACTGATTTTTAATCAATTCAACGAATAATTTTAATATATTCCACTCTGATTCTTTAACTGTTGGCTCTAGTTTTGCTATTTTATCAGCAATCACATTTGCTTCTCGTGGTATCCAACTAACGCCAATTGAATACTCTTTGGATAAAATCTGAACTATTTTAGAATTCACAGCACTTTGGTTGTCACATAAAATATGACATCCAACATAATTGTATTTTTTAATATAAAGCAATGCATAAAATATGGCATATTGTTCAGCTTCACTACTATTCTCAACCTCATCAAGTTTTAAAATAGAAGTTGCATTATTATCCTTGTCATATAAACTTATTTGAAAAATGGTATTATTTTCTACTCCTGAAGCATCGACATATATCAATCTTCGACTTCTTTTTGACTGAACTAAATTATTCACACTGTCCCCTAATTATTAAAATTTATTTAAATAATTATATTAATAATTAAATTCCTAGATGCTTAAAACACATAACTTCCAAAGCCTAAAAGAAAAAAGAAACCTTTTCATTCAAAAATCTAATTTAGATTTATCCTCCTCCCAATACTTAGGCTATAATCCCACCATGAAAATAAAACTAGCCACCTTCAACCTCTTCCAATTTGTAGAGCCTCCCTACTCATGGTACACAAAAAAAGAACGCTTTAGCCAAGAACAGTGGGCTGAGAAAACCAGATGGATAAAAGAGCAAATCATAAAAATGGATTGTGACATTATTGGTTTTCAAGAGGTCTTTTCACGTGATGCTTTAGAAACACTTGTTAAAGAGTTGGGTTTTAAGTACTTTGAAACAGTTGACCAAGCAAAACTAAGAAAAAAAACTTTTACCAGTACTACGGTTGCCATTGCTTCTAAGTACCCTATAACTAAACTCCAAAGAGTACGGGTGCATATTCCCTCTTTTGAAAAGCATGAATTTAAAGGTCATTACGGTTTAGCCCGAGTGCCTATAAAAGCAACCATAACATTGCCAAATGAACAAGAGCTGGTGGTTTATGTCAGTCATTTAAAATCAAATCGGCTCAATGAGTTTGAATATCGCTTCAATGAAACCCATACTTTAGAACATAAAAAAGAGTCTGTAGCCAAAGCTCTTAAAGGTACTACTGCTACCTCATTACACCAAAGACTCTGTGAAGCATCTTCACTTTTTTACAACATTAAAAAAGTTAAAGACAAGCCAATAGTCTTACTCTGTGATTTAAATGATAAAGAATTCTCTCTCACCATTGATGCCTTAAGCAATCATCAATACCATCAAGAAAAAAGTGAAGATGGCTTTGTTTTACACGATGCAAGTTACCAATATAAAGAAGAGATACTCAACCCTCATCCTGAACAAAAAGAGCCTCTAAGAAAACCAACAAGTTACTTTTTAGGAAAAGGTCATGTTTTAGATTATGTTTTTGTCTCAAATTATTTTGATAAAGCTAATAAAGATAGAATGGCTGAAGTAACAAACTACAGCATTTTTGATAAGCATTTAAATGACAATGCTTTACTGCTTAAAAGTGATCATGCACAGGTAGTTTGTGAGTTAACATTTATTTGAAAAAGGAGTATCAATTGGTATATGATAACGTAGTCTTGATAGGCTTTATGGGAAGTGGGAAAACCAGTGTTGGGAGAATTCTTGCACGTGAACTATTTAAAGAGTTTGTGGATGTAGACACGCTGATTGAAAAAGAACAAAATGCAAGTATTACAGAAATTTTTAAAGATAAAGGTGAAAAACATTTTCGTGAACTTGAACAAAAGTGTATTAATGAACTAACACAAAAAAAAGGTCAAATAATTGCGACAGGAGGAGGTTTACCTATTTACAGTTCCATCTCAGAAAAATCACTTATTATTTATATTGATGCTGATTTTGATGTTATCTTAAATCGATTGCCCAAGGGAGAACGTGAAAAACGTCCTTTACTTAAAGATGAAGCCAAAGCCAGAGCATTGTTCCATGAACGTATTGAAACTTATCGCAATTTAGCAACCTTTTCGGTTGATGCCAATCAAAAAATATACATTTTCATCCATGTTATTCGTGATTTTATTTTAGATAAGCGTGTTTTATAAAAAATACATTCCATAATCAAAAAAATGGAATGCAAAAACATTTAAGGTATAAATGTCTTCATAAAACCTGTAGGAGAAGTAAAAGTGTTAATACCTTTTCCCATATCTTGACTCATGTCACCCATACTTCCATTCATATGCTGTACAGACTCACTAATAGCTCCAATATTTTTTGCCATTTCCACTTGAATATTATGAATGTCTCTATTCATATCATTCATATCTTGATCCATATGCGCCACATTCTTATTTAGTTCATGCATATCCACACTCATTGAATCAATTTTAGCACTAATATTAACAATATTATTACTCATAATACCTACATCTTTTGCCATAGAACCAACATAAGAAACCATTTGATACATCATAACTGCAAAGAAAAGCATTAATACAGCACCTCCTATTCCTGCAATCATAATTATTGTATTTTTATTACTTTTTGCTTCTACTTCCATACCTCTAACATTCCTTTAAATTAATTTTAAGGAATTCTAACGATAAAGACTTAATATATTATACTTATCTTGAAAAGTTCACGCTTTTCCAAAATAATAAAGTTACTATCTTCTTGTCTGATTCGGCTCCATAGTATTTTGAAGCTCTTGATGACTACTATTTGTCTCAGCGAAATGAGCAGTTCTCTTCGTACCCTTCCAAACATCTATGACATATACCATCACTAAAACCACTACAAATAAAACTATTATCATTATTTCTCTTGCTCTCACCTTACACTCCTACCTCTTCATCTATCTATTTTTCATTTCTATAAAAGTCTTTTTAAAACTTTCTAACCATGCTACACTATCAAGCTTAGTCATGGCTTTAAACTTGGTTGTTTTATTTTTCTAAATTCCATTTTATTTTCTTAACCCCTTAACAATCTCAACATACTCAGCATCAGCAATCCCAATATACCCATGACATACTAAAAAATCTATAATTACTAAATTACAATTAAGTTTAAACGCATCCGTATCTCTAACCAACCTAGCTACCTCTTCAATGGGCATCAAATAAAACTCTTCAACCTCTCCATCAGTACAATGAGGAACAAAATCTTCTGTATAACCTATCTCTTTTTAATAATTTTGAAACCTCTACACAAAAGCCTTACAAAATAAGCTTATACTTTAAACATGAGAGAGATATTTTTTATCCTCCTATTTTTAGTATCTCTCTTTAGCAACACTTTTAACTTCTTACTCATACTTTAACGCACAAAAAATTTCAAATTTTCAAAAATATCTTAAATAATTTCAGGAACAATAAGAAAAAGGATTCTAATGATTACACGAAGAAAATTCATACAAAGCTCTGCTATTTTAAGTACCACTTTACTCACAAACCTTTCAGCCTCAACTACTACACTCAAAAAAGAATGGTTTATGCCAGATGAAAGTGAACCCCATAAACGAACTTGGATGGCATTTATTGCCAATGACTACATTTGGGAAAGAAAACAAATACCCATTGTCAAACAAGATTTAGCACGTATTGCACAAACCATTGCCAAGTATGAACCTGTAAACATGCTCATTTCACCAAGAGAAATAAATGAAGCGAAAAAGCTTTTAGGTAGGCAACATAACTTTCCCATTAAACTTATACCCTTTGAAACAGATGACTTATGGCTTCGAGACACAGCGCCAACTTTTGTTGTGAATGAAGTTGGAGAAAAAGCATGTATAAACTTCAACTTTAATGGTTGGGGAGAAGACCAAGAACACAGCCTTGACAAACATGTTGCTAACTTTATTGCTAAAGAAGCCAAGGTTGATATCATCTCGACAGACCTAGTTTTAGAAGGTGGCTGTTTTGAAGTTGATGGAGAAGGTAATGCCCTTATGACTGAAAGTTGTATTGTTAATGAGAACCGTAACCCTTATAAATTAAAAAAAGAGATAGACCAAGAGATGAAGAAACTTTTAGGTTTAGAAAAAATTATTTGGCTAAAAGGTATTAAAGGAGAAGACATTACTGATGGTCATACTGATTTCTATGCACGTTTTGTCTCTTCTAATGCACTCATTGTAAGTCAAGAAAACGATAAGGCATCTCATGAATATGACATTACAAGAGATAATATTAAAGTACTCTCTAATGCTTCTAACTTTAAGGGAGAACTTTTTAACTTACACATTTTAAAAACCCCTTCAAAAATCAATCCTATAGGTAACGAAAACGATTTTGCAGCAGGTTATATAGGGTACTACCTTTGTAATAATGCTGTCATACTACAAAAGTTTGGAGATAAAAAAGCTGACAAAAAAGCTTATAAAACCTTAGCAAAACTCTTTCCAGAACGTACCATAGAACAAATAGCCATTAATGGTATTGCCAGTGGTGGAGGAAGTATTCATTGTGCAACACAACAAGAACCTAAAATTTAACCAGCCAAGTTAAAATGCTACACAATCAACCCACAAAATAACCCTATACTTTCCACATGAGAGAGATATTTTTTTCTTCCTATTTTTAATATCTCTCTTCATAAACTATTTTAATTTCTACTTCATATTTTCTTTTCCCACTCGCCCAATAGGGGCAGTAGAAATTATTGTTTTCCTGACATTTATCCTTAAATTTTATTTTTCATTCACTTTTTATCATAATAATAGCCAAATAAAATTGGATTCTTTGGACTAATTTCAGAGTCCAAAGAGTCCAATTTATTCTCTATACAATCAACTTATCAAAACAAAAAAAGGATTAAAAAATGAACTTGCTCAAGCAAATACATCAACTACTTTCTGATTCTAATGATGAAGTATAAAGGGATGTCAAATCTCTTTTAAATTCAAATACTTTACACTCTCTCGTAAATAATCCAAAAAAGCTTTAGCATTTTGATCTTCTGTAAATTCAATATAAAGCTTAAGTTGTCTAATTGTTACAGCTAATTCAAAAGGTTCAACTTTATGCTTTTCTAAAAAACTGTTCAATTTCAAAATGGCTAAATCTACCTTACCCAATAACATCAAAAACTCTGCATCACTACAAACTTCCCACCAATTATTCGTGTCAATTCGCCATACACGTAACAGTTCAGCATAAAGTGTTTCTATCTCTTTTTTATCAGCATATTCTATTTCAATAACATCCACCAAATTATAAAGATATGCTAAATTAATAGCATCATAATATTTATGATTATCAGCTTTTAAATGGTAAGCATCTTCATAGAGACAAATAGCACTGGTTATTAACGCCATATCAACCTCTTCACGCCTATCTAAATGCACTAAAGCTTTTCGTTTATAATTTGAAGCTAAAAGGGTTAAAATCTCTGGCTCTTTTAAATGATAATGGGTGCTATGATATAAAGAGCGTAAAATATGAATGGCAGTATCCCAATCTTTAATATCATTACTAGAGAGAAGTATGGCTTTTTGGTGTCGTATCTGATTCTCATGGGTATATCTAAAAGTACTTTCTTTTGACTCAATTAGCATTAGAACCCGTAGTGCCTCGTTAATTTCTTTTTGCTGTTGTAATACTTTACTTAATTCAAACAGAAAAAAAGCACTCTTTTTTTCAAGTTCACTTTCTAAAAGTATTTGCATCTCTTCTTTAGATAAATTATCTACTTTCATCTGTTTCACCTTTGTACTTTTTTGTAATTTAACCAAAGTATTTTCAACACGTATGCTTGGTTGAGATATAATCTTCTCATATTCAGACAAAGCCTTTTCAAAAATCTTTTCATTGCTAAAACTATCACGCCATACGGTATCCAAAAGATTAAATGCTTGGCAAATTTTTGTTTTAGACTTTGTATTAAAAGAAGCATTTTCTTTTTGTAACCAATTAAAAACTGTTGAGCGACCCATACCTATCTTATTGGCAAAATACTCTTTGTTTACGAATATGTTTTCGTAAACTTTAATCATTACTTTAAATTTTTCACTGTCTTTTAGCATAAAGCAATCTTCTATCCATGCTTCATTATCATTAATCATTGATATAACCCCTTTATTGTTTATACTTAATTGTACAAAACTTACAAAAGGGTTTCCTTGAAAATTCTAAAAAATCATTAAACATCAATAACCTGATAGTCTTACAAAATAAAACTGGACTTTTTGGACTGATGGGCTTGAAACCTTCGTAAAAAACTAAAATTTATCTTCCTTAGCTCTTTGAGTTATGGTTTGCATAAAGCTTTTTAACATACGAGAAAACACCTCTTTCTCTAAAATCCCTTTGTCATTTCGAGGAACAATCAAGGTATTAAATCCCTGAACATTAAAAGGAAAATCAAAAGACTCCTTCTCCCTAATGGGTATCCACAAAGGTATTTCATCACTAAAAGTTCTAAACTTAGCATGCATAAGACCTGCTTCAAACATCACATTACTGTTATCTATGTATTTGTTTTTTTCTTTTGACCACTCTGAAAAATAACAAATACCATAACGTGAACTATTAATATCATCAAACATCTTTTCACTAATAGAACCTGTCTCACTATTGGCTTCCCAATCTACCAATTCAATATCAGGAAATACTTCTGCTAAAACTTTTAGAATTATTTTTTTTACATCTTTTTCTCCATTAAGTGGGGAAGCAATAAAAATTTTATTTTTACGTAATAAAGCATTAAAAATTTCTAATTTGATTGCCAAACGATTAATTGCATAATTGGTATTATGCTCTTGCCGTTCACGAACATTGTAAAGATTTAAAAGTTCAGAAATGGTATCGGTTAAGGTTAAAATTTCATCTCGACACTCTTTATTAAATTCAAGGGTTTCAGGTATCTCATAATTTGCAACACCCCTTAAATAGCGACACTCCTTTTCCAACTCATAAAAAGGAACAATAATGGAAGTTTTAATCTTGGCATTGCTGACAATGGTTTGATACTCTGGAATGTTTTCTAAACCTGACCAACAATCCACATAAGCTTCAGCCTCATTAAGATAGGACTTTTTATCTTTTGCCATAATCCAAACAGGCTGTTTGTGTTTTATAACATAAGCCATTTGTCCTTTACTCGTATCTATATTCACCATTTCATGTTGAGTACTACCTTTACTGTACTCTTGTAAAAAGAACTTTTCTAAAATTCGGTTACCATCTAAATCAAATTTTAAATTCATAATCTTCACATATTTCACTCCCCAACGTTCAAAAGCATAAGCATTAATAATCTCCTTAATATTTAAAAAAAGTTTTTCATCCAAAATATCAACTGTCTTAGCAAACTGTAATAGTTCCTCAGCAAATGTTATTTTATTTTTCATACTATTTCCTTTTTAGCATTGGTTAATTTTGTTTAATTGTTTTGAATTTAAAAACATATAGTTTATTGCTCCCCCTATGTAGACTTACTATATAATTTTTATGGGCATAAAAATTTATTCTCCTGATTGATGAGATTTATTTTTATTACGGTTACGGCTTCTACTTCTATTACGACTGTTGGAACGTTTTTTTTGATCAACTGTCGTATCATTAGTACTTTTTTTAGCATTATTTCGATTTCCTGAAGATTTGTGATTTCCACCACGTCCTCCTCTTCCTCCACCTTGATTAATAGGTTCAGCCTTAATACTTGAATCTACTTCAAAGCCTTTCACTAATACTTTTTTAATTTTCTGTGAAATTAAACGCTCTATGCCTCTTAAATAATCATTTTCATCCACACAAACCAAAGAAACAGCTTCACCCTCACGACCTGCTCTTCCTGTTCGTCCAATTCGATGTACATAATCTTCTGGAACATTGGGAAGCTCAAAATTCACCACATGAGGTAACATATCGATATCAATTCCTCGTGCAGCAATATCCGTAGCCACAAGCACTCGTATCTCATTACTTTTAAAGTTTGCCAAAGCTTTGGTTCTGGCTCCTTGACTTTTATTACCATGAATCGCAGCTGATTTTATGCCTTCTTGTTCAAGATGTTCACAAAGTTTATTAGCCCCATGTTTTGTTCGCGTAAACACCAGCACTTGTTTCCATTGCCCATCATTAATAAGTTTAACCAATAAATCTTTTTTTCGCTTTTTATCCACAGGATGAACCAATTGATCAATACGATCAGCTGTTTTATTTTGAGCAGCTACCTCAACTAAGGCTGGATTTGTTTGAAAACTACCTGCTAATGCTTTAATTTCTTTGGAAAAAGTTGCCGAAAAGAGTAAGGTTTGTCGCTTTTTAGGAATCAGTCTTATCACTTTTTTCATATCATTAATAAAGCCCATATCTAACATACGATCAGCTTCATCTAAAACCAATATTTCTACCTTTGAAAGGTCAACATGTTTTTGATTCGCCAAATCCAACAATCGTCCAGGTGTTGCCACTAACACATCGATGCCTTGTTTTAAAGTATTGATTTGCCTATTAATATTCACCCCACCAAACACTACCGTAGATTTATAGGGTAAATACTTAGCATAACTCTCAACATTTTCTAAAATTTGTGCTGCAAGTTCACGTGTGGGGGTTAAAATTAAAGCACGAACATGACGTTTAGGTTGTCCTCTATGAGTAGCTGTTGTTTTATGGTTTTGAATCATACGTTCTAAAAGAGGTAACGTAAAACCAGCTGTCTTTCCTGTACCTGTTTGTGCTGCTGCTAATACATCTCTTCCCTCCAAAACTAAAGGAATGGCTTTAGCTTGAATAGGTGTAGGTTCTGTATAACCTGTCTCTTTAATAGCTTTTAAAATAGGGTCAGAAAGCCCCAATGAAGTAAATAACATAATGATTTGTACCTTGATGAATTAGAATAGTTAGAAAATTAAGCTTGTAGCATCTTTTAATAAGGTGAATTATAGCAGAGTAAACTACTGTATAATACCTCAAACTTGATATTCAAGACTTAAACGGTAATTATGTATCCATTAAAAATCATCACCCAAAATAAAATAGCCATTAAAATAGACCAAATAAAATGCGTTTTCACTGTTTGTGTATACGCTTTTGTAAGTACCCTACGTCTCCAATAATATAAACAAATTACAGGATGTAGAAAAATTAGAAGAAATAAAGAAATTACATAAAATATCACGCCTAGCACAGCAAAAACGATAATCTCTGGTAACCAATGGTTAAAAATACTCACATAGCCTATAAAACCCACGGTTCCAAGTATCAAATATATAAGGCTTATGGTTCTTTTAGCCATCTTCATTCCTTTTAAAAAATATAATTATCAATAATACCCACTCTATAATTCAAAACACTTTTTAAAAGTATCATAAAATAGTTTAGCTACCATACAAAAATTAAAATTTATAAAGAGAAAATATGAGCAAAAACATCAATCACCCTGTAGCCATCCATTTAAAAGACTATAAAGCCCCAAATTTTAAAATCAATTCTGTAGCATTAACCTTTGAACTTTTTGAAGAATATACTACTGTCACGAGTGTTATGAACATTTCTAAAGTCAACAGTCAAGCTACTGTTTTAACATTAAATAGCATAGATTTAGAATTAGAAAGCATCTCTATTGATAACAAAAAAGTCCCTAGCACTGCGTATAAGTATGAAAATGAACTGCTTAGCATAGACAATGCACCCAAAGAATTTAGCCTAAAAATACAAAACAAAATTTACCCTCACCTAAACACAGAACTCGAAGGGCTATACCTCTCTTCAGGTATTTTTTGTACACAAAATGAACCTGAAGGATTTAGACGCATTACCCCTTATTTGGATAAACCTGATAGCCTTTCAATCTTTACGACTACGATTATTGCTGATGCCAGTAAATATCCCATCCTATTGGGAAATGGAAATAAAGCTTCCCAACTTACACCCGTAGAGAACAATCGACACAGCATGACATGGCATGACCCACATCCAAAACCTGCTTATCTTTTTGCTCTAGTTGCTGGTAACCTAGGTATTGTTTCAGATGCTTTTACCACAGCTTCAGGAAACAATGTTGCGCTAAATATATACTGTGACCTAGGCAATGAATCCAAATGTCACCATGCCATGAAATCCCTCAAGGAAGCCATGGTCTGGGATGAAGAAAAATATGGTTGTGAATATGACCTAGACATCTACAATATCGTAGCTGTTGATGCCTTTAACATGGGTGCCATGGAAAATAAAGGGCTAAACATTTTTAATACCTCAGCTGTATTGGCTGACTCAGATGTAGCAACAGATGACAACTTCATGCGTATTCAAAGTATCATTGCCCATGAATATTTTCATAATTGGACAGGAAACCGAGTTACTTGTAAAAACTGGTTTCAACTCACACTTAAAGAAGGTCTAACAGTTTTCCGTGACCAATGTTTCTCAGCCGACTTAAACTCAGCTGATGTTCAAAGAATCAACGATGTTAAAGACCTTAGAGCTTACCAATTTGTAGAGGATGCTTCACCCACCTCTCATCCAATACAACCAAAGTCTTACATCTCCATGAATAACTTCTACACTTATACTGTCTATGAAAAAGGTGCCGAAGTTATTCGTATGGTTCACACCCTTTTAGGTCAAGAAAATTACCGTAAAGCAACCGACCTTTACTTTAAAACTTTTGATGGAAAAGCTGTTACAACACAAGATTTTTTATGGAGCATGAGCCAAGCTTCAGGACATGACCTTACACATTTTGAACGTTGGTATGACCAATCAGGAACACCCACACTGGCAGTTTCTGAAAAATATGAAGATAATAGTTATAGCATTAACTTCAAACAGATTGTTCCCAATGCCCTTGATGGAAGCAAACAAAAACCCTACTACTTCCCTTTTAAAATAGCCCTCTTAGAGAGTAATGGAAAAGAAATTTTAGAACATGTTCTAATTCTCTCAAAAGAAGAAGAGACCTTTACTTTTGATAAGCTTAGCCAAAAACCTCATCTTTCTCTTAACCGTGACTTCTCTGCTCCTGTTATTGTGGACTATCAAGATGCTGACCATCTCTTTTCCATGAAACATGATCAAAACAGTTTCGCCCGTTATGATGCCACCCAAGATTTTGGGGTCGAAACCATAGAAAAACTGATGCAAGGAGAAGAAGTAGATGAAACATTTATTGAAGCTTATGGAGAACTGTTAAAACTAGACATTGACCTCTCCTTTAAAGCCTTATTATTAGAACTTCCTTCTGTTAGTACCCTCATGCAACGGCAAGTTTCTTTGGACTTTGAACTAATCCAAGTAGCAAGAGAAACACTAAGTATTGCCATAGCTTCAGCACATAAAGAAAAGTTATTGGCATTTTATCAACAACACCACAATGCAAAATCTGGTATTGAAGCTTATGACATTGCGCAAAGAAAAATTAAAAACATATGTCTCATACGTCTTACAGCCTTAGATGAACAAGAAGGCATCGCCTTAGCACAAAAACAATACACGCATTCAAACTCCATGTCTGACAGAATGGTTGCCTTAAATATTATAGAAAATTCAAAAACATACCATACAGAAGATACACTGCAACACTTCTATGACAAATACAAAAAGAATACCTTAGTCATGAACAAATATTTACATACTAAAGCCTCTTCTCAAAGAAGTGGACTCTTAGAAAGGGTTATTGCATTACAAGAAGATGAAATCTATGATAACAAGGTACCCAATCTGGTTCGTGCACTTCTTGGTGCTTTTACAGCCAATTATAAATACTTTCATGCCAAAGATGGTTCAGGCTATCAGTTTATGGCTGACAAGATTATCGAACTTGACCGTATCAATGCTCAAGTAGCATCGAGAATGGCTGGAGGATTTAAGCTTTATAAAAAAATGAATGCCTTAAACCAAGCCCAAATGAAAATTCAACTTGAACGTATCTTGCATTCTGACAATCTCTCTAAGAATAGTTTTGAAATTATCAACAAAATTTTAAATGATTAAAGAGACTACAACTTGGGTTTAATTATAAACCTAAGTCTACTCATTTTAAAAAATCAAGCAAAAATTCTTCTATTTTTATTAAAAATAACCATTAATATTTATATTTAAATTATAATTTTTACTTATTGTTTTTAAAAAATTATGTTTCAAAATTATACAAAATTTAACTTTATTTAAAAAATATTTTTAATTTTAAGCTAAAAAAAAGTATTAATACAGTAATTTTCATTCGTAAAATAACCTAAAATACTCACTTTACATAAGTTGTATTTATTAAAATAAATTAGAAGGACTTACTATGACAAACACACATTCAACCCTATTCATTAAATTCATTATGCTACTAACACTTACTTTTGGTATTGTCTACGCTAAGAATACTATAAGCCCAAACAACGAAGCTAGTCAGATATCTTATGAAACAATGAGTAAATCTCAACTACAACTCGAAGTAGAGCGACTCTCCATCGAAGATAAATTACCCTTTGAGATGGGACTTGAACTTATCAAACGATGGCAAACAGAACAACAAATAGTACACTAAGCGATTGACTTAGGTTTAACCATAAACCGAAGCCAAAAGTAACCAAAAAGTCCTGTAAAAAGTGAGGCTGACAAAATACCCACTTTAGCTTGAAAAATAAGCTCAGGACTTTCTAAAAAAGCCAATTCAGCCACAAAAATCGACATGGTAAACCCAATCCCTCCAAGAAATGCCACCCCAAAAATTTGACTTAAAGTACTTCCCTCTGGTAACTTTGCTATTTTAACTTTTATAGCCAAGTATGCTAAACCAAAAATACCCAATACTTTTCCAAAAACCAACCCTGCAATAACCCCTACGGAAACAGGAGTCATAATGGTAGAACTAATTGAATCAAAATCTATACTAATCCCTGCATTTGCTAACGCAAAAAAAGGAATAACAAGTAAAGCAACAGGAAGATGTAAATCACGTTCCAACCTTGCTGATGGTGTACCCACAGCATCAATTCTATCTTTAATATGTACCAAAACTGCTTTTTGCCTTTTATGCATGGTATGATCCGTTGCCACAGGATAGTTGTCATACTCATCGAGTCTATTTCTTATGTCTCTTGTTAACTCAATGGGTGGGCGTTTAGGCTTAGAAGGAATGGTCATAGCAGCAATAACTCCAGCCATGGTAGCATGTACCCCTGATTCAAGCATAAAGAACCACATAATGACACCTACTATAAAGTAAGGTAAAGTAGTATGAATTCCAAAACGATTAAAAGCTAACATTACTAAAAAAGAAATTCCAGCTAACAGTAAAGGAAAAATATAAATTTGATCTGTATAAAAAACAGCAATCACAAGTACAGCACCTAAATCATCCACAATGGCAAGTGCTACCAAAAAAGTCACCAAAGCAGGTGGTACTCTTTTTCCCAATAATACTAAAGCAGAAATGGCAAAAGCAATGTCCGTTGCCATAGGAATTCCCCAACCATTCTCCCCCACTTCCCCTGCGTTAATACTTAAATAGATTAAAGCAGGAAAAACCATACCTCCAACAGCAGCTAAAATAGGCAACATAGCCACTTTAATGTTTGAAAGTTCTCCCATGAGTATCTCACGTTTAATCTCTAACCCAATGATAAAAAAGAAAAATGCCATTAACCCATCATTAATCCAATGATGAATGGTATTTGAGATTTGCCATGAACCTATCTGAAAATGAATCTTAGTATGAAAAAAGTGAAGATAACTTTCGGAAAGAGGTGAATTCGCCACGACCAAAGCAACAATGGTCATAAACATAAGGACAATACCTGTTGTGGTTTGGGCGCGTAAAAAGTATTCAAAAGGGGTTGCGACTTTGTCAAAAGCCTTTTCCCATGGGGCATAAAATTTCATAGACTCCTCCTTTTTAATAATATGGAGAGAAGTCTATTATATAAATCTAATGTTTACAATGAGATAAAAGCTACTTCGATTTACTCACAAATCGTAGCCAAAAATAGCCAAAAAGACCTGCAAAAAGTGAAGCAGCTAAAATTCCCACTTTTGCTTGGAAAATTAATTCAGGATTATTAATAAATGCCAAATCAGCCACAAAGATAGACATGGTAAATCCAATGGCACCTAAAAAAGCAACCCCAAATATTTGACTCATGCTACTTCCCTCTGGAAGCTGAGCTATCTTTAACTTTACAGCAATCCAGGCCAAACCAAAAATACCCAGTACTTTACCCAATATCAACCCTAAAATAATTCCAATAGAAATTGGGGACATAATGGTAGAGCCTATTGAACTAAAATCAATACTAATCCCAGCATTCGCTAAAGCAAAGAGAGGAATTACTATCAACGCTACAGGAAGGTGTAAACTATGTTCTAAACGTAATGATGGTGTGCTTACAGCATCAATTCTATCTTGAATGTTTGTTAAAATCGCTTTTTGTTCTTTGTCTACCGTATGGTCAGGTTTAAAAGGCAGTTTCTCAAAATCGTCAAGTTTGTCACGAATATCTTGTGCAAATGAATCTGGTGTTCGTTTTGGTTTGGAAGGAATTGCCATAGCAGCAATAACCCCTGCAATAGTAGCATGTACCCCTGACTCAAGCATAAAGAACCACATAAACAATCCAACTATAAAATAAGGAAGAATCATGTGAATTCCAAAACGGTTGAACGCAAGCATAATTAGGAAACTAGCCCCAGCTAACATAAGTGGTAAAGTCTGAATTTGCTCCGTATAAAAAATAGCAATAACCAAAACAGCACCTAAGTCATCGACAATTGCCAACGCAACCAAAAAAGCGACCAAAGCTCTAGGTACTCTGTTACCTAAAAGCACCAAAGCAGAAATGGCAAAAGCAATGTCCGTTGCCATAGGAATTCCCCAACCATTTGCACCTTCACCTCCTGAATTAATACTAAAGTAGATCAGTGCAGGAACCACCATTCCTCCAATAGCAGCAATAATAGGTAAAACAGCTGCTTTAACATTGGAAAGCTCACCCACAAGAATCTCTCTTTTAATCTCCAATCCAATAATAAAAAAGAAGATTGCCATCAAACCATCGTTAATCCAGTGATGAATGGTATGAGAAAGTTTCCATGAACCAACATTAAAGTCAATGTACGTATGAAAAAAATGCATATAACTCTCAGCAAAAGGTGAATTTGCCAAGATGAGGGCTAAAATGGTCATAAACATTAAGACCATTCCCGTCGTTGTTTGTGCATGTAAAAAATGTTCAAATGGTGTAGATACTCTTTTAAAAGCTTTTTCCCAAGGGGCGCATAGTTTCATTAATTTCCTTTGTTCATATTCAATTAAATTTTAAAGCGAAGTATACAAAACAAGCGTTTACTAAATGTTAAGTCTAAATTAGTGTATACTTCAATATGAATCTTAAAAAGTCTCTAAAATCCATTAAAAAACAGATGCATGGTAAAGAAAAAGTATTTACAACCATTCGTGCTGTCTATACGCATTTATCAGAGCTAAGTAATGAAGAAATTTTAGACTATTATCAAGTTAATAATTTATCAGAACTTCATGCACATATTCAACATGTTAAAAAGGTATTAAAAAATCAAATAGAAAATTATGAACAAGAACGACAAGAACTAAATACCTGTTTTTGTGTAGATTCTCAAGGTGATTTTAAGTATCTCTACCCTGCAAAAAAAGAAGCTGAGCAACAAGTCAATTTTTCCTTAAAAAGCAAAGGCATTAAATTAATACTTTATGCCTGTCCTTTTCACTGTGGATGGCATTTGGCAAGAGTTTAAGAAGGCTTTATTTTTTTCATTACTCAACCTTTACCAAAACTATAGTAGACTTCTCACCTTATAAATTTTAATAGACAAATCGTCTACATTAGAGGACAACTGTATGAGCCTATTTGGAACAAAAAATCATGATGAATTCAATACTGAAATATCCAATGAAGAAATAATCGACAAGGATGTTCAAGAAAAAATTACTTATTGGATACTCAAAATCATTATAGAAATGGGTGGGCATAAACGATTCATCGACGCTGACAATGACTTTGAACATGAAGACATGGCAACTTTTTTAGGTTTAGAAAAGTATGTGGAATTTGACTATGAAGACTTTAATAGAACAGAACCTCTTCTCCTACTCAAAAAACGTCTCAAAGCCCTTAGAAAAAAAGCGCCTTTTGGCTCCTCTATACTCTTACGTGAAAACATTGAAAAACTTTCAGCACTTATTGTCCTTACCCCTTATGAAAAACAAATTTTAGAATTTGTAATTTTACTCAAACAGTACGATATGTTAGAAAATGCCTTAAGTCTTTTGGGGGGAGAACTCAACACCTCACGTGCAAAACGTATTTTAAATGTACTTTTAGACATTCCTCTGGAACAAATTAATGACATGTTCTCGACACACTCTACCTTTAGCCGTTCTGCCCTACTCATCTTACACTCAGAGGAAAACTACTCTTTAGGTGCAAAGTTAAGACTCATTAACTACGAGTTTGCTGACAACATGCTCAACCTCAATGAAGAGATAACTGAAATGATTAAAGACTCAGTACGCCTTGCTGACAAAAGTTCACTTGCCATTTCAGATTACTCTTACATAAAAAGTGACCTAGAAATTTTAATGCCCTTTCTCAACAAAGCATTTGATGCCAAGCTAAAAGGGGTAAACATCTTACTCTATGGTTTACCTGGAACAGGAAAAACAGAACTCTCTAAAACCATTGCTGAAGTATTGGGAACCAAACTCTATGAAGTAAGTTACGCCGACAGCGATGGTGACCCCATAGAAGGTGAAGCAAGACTCAGACTCTACAAAACAGCCCAAGCTCTCTTTTTTAACAGTCGTAACCTACTTATGTATGATGAAGCTGAAGACATCTTTGAAAGCTATGAAGGTGGCTTTTTTATGATGCCCAAACAACAGTCCGACAAAGCATGGCTCAACAAGGTGTTAGAGACCAACAATGTACCTACCATCTGGATCACCAATAACATCTCAAGCATTGACAACGCTATCATAAGACGTTTTGACATGAGTATTGAACTGCCTATTCCGTCAAAAACACAACGTAAAGAGATTATCAAAAAATACTCAAACAACATTTTAGATGAACAAACCATTGAAATACTTTCTGAACATGAAAGCATTGCCCCTGCTCTCATCTCGTCTGCTGTGAAAGTAAGTGAGCATCTACCAGAGTCACAAAAAAGCAAAGCCTTTATGCAACTGCTCAACAACACGCTTAAAGCACAAGGCTATGAAGAGGTCAATAAAAACAAATCAGCTGATTTACCAAGTAACTACAGTTTAGAATTTGTCAACACCAACACCAATTTAGATGAACTCGTAGAGGGCATCAAAAATCATCACAGTGCAAGGGTCTGTCTCTATGGTGCTTCAGGTACAGGTAAAAGTGCCTTTGCCAAGCACATCGCTAAAAAGTTAGATAAATCATACGTTATTAAATCAGGTTCATCCCTTATGAGTAAATGGGTGGGTGAAACTGAAAAAAACATTGCCTCTGCCTTTAGAGAAGCCATGGAAGAAGAAGCCGTACTCATTTTCGATGAGGTAGATGGGTTCTTAGCCGAACGTGGTCAAGCCAAAGTCAACTGGGAAGTCACCCAAGTCAATGAAATGCTGGTTCAAATGGAAAAATTCGATGGTATTTTCATTGCCACCACCAACCTCATCGAACACATCGACCAAGCAAGTTTACGCCGTTTTGATTTAAAGTTAGAATTTAAAACACTAGCTCCTGAACAGTTAGAAAAGATATTCATATCTTATGCCAAAGAGCTAAACATAGAAGCCCCAACAACAAATGAACTCCATACCATTCGTTCATTCAAAAAGCTAAGCCCTGGGGATTTTGCAACCATTATAAGACAGAGTAAATTTAAAAAAATTGATTCTTGTGAAGAGTTTATTAAACGTCTTAAAGAGGAGCAGAAGCTTAAGAAGAATAAAGATGGTGGGAGTATGGGGTTTATTAGTTAAGCCTCTATCTTCAAAGTATATCAAGAAAACATAAACTTCTTCAATCGTTCATAATCACCAGTATCAACAGCTTGTAATGATTCTATATACTCTTTTCTACTTTCATTTTGATGATTGACATCACTACTTCCCCACTCTAGCATCTCATGATTTTGAGAGAGTAGCCATAAATCAGTAAACAATCTTGCACATCTTCCATTACCATTTAAAAATGGGTGAATTTTCACTAAACTATAGTGTAATCGAGTAGCTGTATCTTAATAGTCCCAAGCATCTTCCCAAAACGCTAAATCATCCATAAGTTGATACAGGGCTTGTCGAATATTAACAGCTTCAATACCTATAGAAGTTTGCGTTGTTCTAAACTCTCCAGCCCAACTCCAAACCTTAGCAAACATATCTCTATGGAGTTGTTGTAAAAATAGGGTATCAAACTTAATGCCTTCTATTTGCTTGGGACTTATGGTATATTTCAAATAAGCATCAAGTATATTATCTGCCTCAACCTCATCAAGCTCTCTTCTTGTTGAGATATTTTTTATTTTCAGTCCAGATATATCATCTAAAGGTGTCTCTCCCTCTTTATTAAATCTTCTCATGACCAAATTTGTGATTTTGGCATTTTACGTATATTTGCTTTTGCTTTTTCTAACATTCTCTCAAAAGCTTCATTGTCAGGTTTTTGTTGTTCGAGTGCCGATGTTTTCATAACACGATTTACCATGCGTAATGCTTTTTTTTCTATCTGTTTCTCCAAAAGCATTTCAGCAGAGTTTTTAGAAGATATGCTCACATCACAACCCAATATAGAGGCGATACGCTCTACTGTAGAGATAGAAGTATTTCCTCCTGAAAAAAATCGCTTAACTGTGGCTATACCAAGATTTGATTTTCGAGCAATAATTTCATAAGGCATTTGCATGTTTTTTTGTCTGGTTTTTAGTAATTCGTAGGTTAGATACTGCATATCTTCTCCTTGTCTTGTTTTATGATAATAATATCACTTAGCATCATAAATGATACTTAAGAGCCTATTTATATAATTCTTATAAACAAGAGAATTATTTATCTAAAAGAGAATGAGTTTTTAGTTATTACTATTATTCGGGTTGCTAATAGGAAAGAGGTTTATTGATTAAGTTTCTCCAAAAACAATAACTCTCACTCTTTCGGCGTAGAAGCATATTTAACCATATAATTTTTAATAAAAGAGATTGTAAAAAGTATAAAAAGTAAAGAAGTCAATAAAAAAGAAAATTCTGAGTTACCATTACCATATAGCATAATAAACTTTACATCCATTTCTATAAAAACAGCCAATACACTAAAAAATAAATATACTAAAAATAAAAATAAAAATCGTATTTTATTTCTAAAAATTATTTGAATTAGTATCAGGGTAATAAGTTCCCATAGAAAGAAACTTAAAATTTCATCAGAACCTATTCTAAATGTGCCAGTTAATAGTAGTGCTACAAAAGGTACAACTATACTTATTATAATAGACTGTAAAAAATATTTTATTTTTATATTTAGATATATTATTAACAATAAAGGTAAAAATAGTAAAGTGAAATACATCCAAAAATATCCCCAAACTCTAGTATCTTGATCATACTGAAAAAATTTATAGTTAGTCTTTGCAATTTCTATAATCCCACCTGTAATCTCTTCAGTACTGATAACACCTGTTAAGTCTATTACGTTCTGATATGACAAATCATAATATTTACTAACTGCATCATATTTATAACTACTAATTATCGTATAATCAATAATCATAGGAGTAGAAAAAATCATAGCTATTGAGAAAAAATACAATAAATATTCTTTTAACCCATTAAGACTAAATTTACCATACTCTTTTACAGAAATATATTTGGTTTGTTTATAGATCCAATATAGTAAACCAATACATGAAACCACAGCTGAAAAGTAAAACAGTAAGTTATAAAACATAGGTACTTGATATAACTCCATAGTGTATAACCATAAAAAAGATACAAGAGGTATATTGATAATTAACCCCCAAAATAGAATATAGTGCAATTTACTATTCCAAACTAAAGTGTAATTTAGAAGTAGATACCTATCAAGCCTCTTTAAAAAGCCAAAATTAAAAAACTCTATAAATCCATTCATTTTATCTCTCCAAAAAGTTTTCGTGTCGATTTGCTTATATCTCTAAAATATTTCACCTCTAGCCTTTTAGCCAAAAATAGCTCCAACAGTATCTTACTAGTTACTGAGCGTGTGGTATCAATAATATAGTTTGCTCCATTTTTCTTTATATTGATATACTCTACAGACTCCATCACGCTCAACAACTCATCTTCTGAAATAGCTATCTTAACCTCATAACTATTCTCTTCTCTATCCTCTCCAAAATCTTTGACAGTGCCATTATATGTAGCTTTTCCATCACTCATAAACACGATATTATCAGCTACAGCTTCAACTTCATAAAGGTTTTGAGAAGAGATAACAACAGACATTTTATTTTTAAGTGAGTTTGTCAAATCTCGTAAATCTGTCAAAAAAAGGTTTTGAGTATGGATATCTAAATTTGCTAACGGCTCATCTAAAATAAGTAATTTTGGATTTCGTAGTATGGATCTTGCCAAAGAGAATCTCAGTTTAAATCCACCAGAAATTTCATCCCATTTAGCATTTGTATACTTTTCTAATCCTAGCCTATGGATAATGAAATCAACTTCATCAATATTATCTCTGTTTTTTATACCATTAATGCCCAAAGTAAAGTGCAGATTGTCTCTTAAGAGACCTTGCCACTTTGGTAGCTCCTGATGAATATAGGCAATTTGCGTTTTTAACTGATACCAATCTTTTTGTTTATCTCCTTTTAGGCTTGGATAGCTCAGTGTACCACTACTCTGAAGTAGCTCTCCTGATATCATATTAAGCAGTGTAGATTTTCCATTACCATTTTCTCCTACTAGTGCTGTGATTTCTCCATATTTTAAATCTAAATCAATCGGTTTAAAACTAAAGTTGATAGAGTTGCTTTTATAGACTTTTCTTATACCTCTTGCAGAAAAAACAGTCTCTTGCTCTATATCAGAAACATCATCACATATAACTACTTCTTCTCTATTTCTATTCTCTTTAAAACGCTTTTTCTCTTTTTCATAAGAGGTTAAAGTCTCTACTTGTTTCTTACTACTCTCTTGTTTGGTATTATCTACAGTTTCACTTTTAACACTGCTCTTTTTTTCTATGGAATCTTCAGCGTCAAACTCATCAGTAATATCATCTATAAACTCTAAAATTTGACCCCTTAATCTTCTAAATCGCTCCTCCATCTCTGCTGTTCTGCCAAGTTGTCGCGACTCTTTTCTTAAGCTACTGTAGGTGGCTCTAATATCTATTGATTCTCGTCTTTTAGACTTGTCACTTGAGAAATCTGTTACAAAGTCCATAGACCTTTTAGTTGCCATATCCAAATCATCATTTTGAATGTATTGTTCTATCTCCTCTTGTCGCTCTTTAAGTACTATTAAGTCTATCACTATTTCCCCTTGCTATCTTCTGCAACAATCTCTATAAACTCTAAGAGACTACTGCTAAGTTGTTTGAGTTGTCTATCTAGGTCTAAACTTTTTCCATACTGTCGTCTTTCACTCTCTAAGGCGTGAACACTACTTTTATAAAGAAGAGCTTCTCTTCTAAAGTTTTTATTTTTAGAAAAATCATCTACAAAATTGATTATTGATTTGGTAGCTAAAGTTAATTCATTTGAGATGATATAGTTCTCGATCTCCTCTTGTCTCTCTTCAAGACTTTTTTTCATAATTTCCCCTTTTATTTCCCGATTCTCAATCAAAAATAGTATATCAGAAATACTCTTAACCAAAAAATTTTAATTAGCTACTTCCTATAAGCCAATTCCCTAGAACTAACATTCAAAACCAAAATCACCAACCTATCTTCCCCTTTTTTATAAATCACACGATAACGACGAAGTTTTAATCTATAAAGCTCTTGTTCATACTCAAAATCAAATGCTTCTACAAACTGATAAAGTGATGCTTAACTTACGACTCTAAAGCATATAAATTAAATTTAAAACACCTTAGCTATCAACAATAAACTACTTCACCAACCCCTCTTTTTGCATATATTCACGTAAAAGGTTGTTAATAAGTGTTTGGTAGGCTATCTTTTTCTTACCTGCTTGTTTTTTTAAAAAAATTAAAATATCATTATCAAATCTCATTGAGGTAGGAATTTTTTTAGGCTGATAAAAACGTCCTCTTACGCCATCCGAAAAATCATAATTATTCAACATTTTTCATAAACTTTCCTTTCATTATTAGGGTATAAAGTTATATAAATTCATTCATAAATCAATAAACATTATAATATACTGTTCGTGTAAATATTTTTCCACTATGGCTTATTGTCAAGGTAATAATAGTCTGTCCTGTTGCTTCAGAAACTGAAAAAATAGGTATTTTTAATTCTTGATTACTATAATCTGAGAAATTTAAATGAGTAGCATAGTTGCCTATGTTAATAATATCATTTCTATTTGTATGTACATTAAGTATTATGTTTTTCTCTTCCGTGTTATTTATTTTTAAAACTAACTCATCTTCAATAAAGTCTTGTTTTTTATATTGCTTAGAAATACTTAAATCAATAATTTGTAATGCTGATTGGGAAGTGTTTACATAAGCTTTACTACCATCTTTTGAAAGTCTCAGACTATAAGCGTTGTCTCCAACATAATAACGTCCTAAAAGTTTTGGATTCTTAATATCACTAATATCAATAACTTCTAATCCCAATGTATCATTTAATAAGTAAGCTCTACCCTTATCTGATGAAAATACAACCTTATTTGCAAGAGTGTTCTCAGTGATTGTATAACTACCTAAGAGTTCTACCTTAGTAGCCCAACTAATATCAAAAACTTTAAAACCTGAACGATATAGCACATAAGCTTTACTTTCATCTTTTGAAATCATTAAAGATTTTATAGCATAATTTTTAGTATCATATTTGTTCAAAACTCTTGGGTTACCTCCTGTATTGATATCAATAATATCTAATGAAAAATCATTTGCCACATACATTTTATGTTCATTGGCTGAAAGTACCATATCAGTTATCTTATCAGGAGAATCATAGCTTCCCAAAAACCTTGGTGTAGTCATACTGCTAAGATCAATAACATGTAAGCCAATAGTACTATCTAAAACATAGGCTCTACTACCATCTGCTAAAACCTTTACATCGTTAACAAAACCACTAGTATCATAATTTCCTAACAATACAGGCGTACTTAAATTACTAATATCAAGAATATCTAACCCAAAAGAGCCATCTGCCACATACGCTTTAGCTTCATCTCTTGACAAAACAACCTTGTTAACTTCACCACGTGTATCATAACTTCCTAAAACATTTAAATCCGTCAAAGGTCTACTAATATCAATAATATGCAGACCTGATCTACCACTTGAAAGATAAGCTTTACTTTCATCTTCTGAAAGACTTATCTCCCTTGTGAAACTATTCAAATCATAGTTTCCTAAAAATATTGAATGTTCAACCGTTGTTAAATCAAGTATCTGTAAACCTGAAGAACCGTCTGCTACATACGCTCTTTTTTCATCTTCTGAAAGTGTAACAGCATGGGCTAAACCAAGGGTATCATAACGTCTTAAAAAAACTGGTTCAGTAGGTATACTAACATCAATAATTTGTAAACCTGAAATACCACTTGCTAAATAAACTTTATGCTCATCTTTTGAAAGCATCATATGATGATTAGACATTGTATAAGTTCTTAAAAGATTTGGACTAGTTTTTTGACTAATATCAAGAATACTAAATCCCTTACTATGTCCGACATAAGCTTTACTTCCATCAGATGAAAGCACTACATTCTGTCCTTTACCCAAAGTATTATAACTACCTAACAAGATTGGTGTAGCTGGTTGATTAATATCAATAATGCTTAAACCATTATCGTTTGCTATATATGCTGTACCCTCATCAGCTGAGACTACTAGCTCTTTTCCACCCCCTTCAATACTCCCTACAAGCCTTGGTATAGTTGAGTTACTAATATCAATAATCTTGAACGAATCATTAGTAACAATATAAGCTTTTTCTTCATTAGGAGAAAGTACCAAATCACGTGTATCTTCTAAAGGGTCATACATACCTAAAAGCTTTGCATTATCAGGTATGCTAACATCAATAATTTGTAACCCCAAATAATAGGCTGCAAGATAGGCTTTACTTCCATCAGCTGAAAGTTTTACAGAAAATATGGGATTATTATTACTGGTCTTATAATTTCCTAAAAGCTTTGGTGAAGTTATGCTACTAATATCAATAATATCCAAGGAAGAACCATTAACAACATAGGCTTTACTCTCATCAGCTGAAAGCGTGACCTCACTAGCACTATTAGCAGTAATATAAGAGCCTAAAGAACTCATATTTCCTTGAATCTCAAAAGAAGTTATCTCTTCTCGTACTTTTTTTTCATTTTTCTCCACAAACAAGGTAATCTCTACGGTTTCAGAATCTACTATGCCATCATTAACTTTAAAAGAAAAACTATCTGTTCCTACATAATTTAATTTTGGTGTATACAGAATCTCTGACCCTGTCCCTCTCAATGTTCCATGGCTAGGTTGTGTAAGAACACTATAAGTTAAATTATCACCATCAGCATCACTTCCTGTTAATAGTATTGGTTGTACTAAATCCTCTATTAGTGTTACTGTTTGTGCCTTAGCAATAGGTACTGTATTTTGAGATACACTATTTGAAGATTCTGTATTTGAACTTCCACTTCCCCCACATGCTATCAACAACAATGACAGCCATATAAAAACAATTAGTTGTTTAAAAGAATTATTTAGCATTTTTTATCCTTAAATTATAATTTTTAATATTATAGTATTAAAGTAAAAAGAAATAAGCTCAAAAGGACAAGCCATGAACATCAAACTGATTTTTATCCTACTCCTACTCAACCTTTTATTCATAGGCTGTAAAGATGCCTACATTAACCAATTAAACCCTATGTCTATTCATCAAGAAACCAAAGCCAGTTCAGATGTTGCTAGTATGCAACGAGGTGAAAACCCTATGAAAAGACCAAGTTATGAAGAGTATCAAGAATCCATAGAACCAAAATATAAAAACTAACTAAGGAAAACACAATGGGAAAACAATACAAAGTACTAAAACCACAAGACATCGAATTCATTAAAAAACAAAAACTCTTTTACATCGCTTCCTGTAGTGACAAAGAAGTGAACCTCTCTCCTAAAGGGTATGATACCATTCGAGTCATAGATGAAAATAGATTAGTGTATGCCAGTTACCCAGGAAGTGGAAACCGAACACATCGAGATGCTGTGAATAATGGTGAATTTACCTTGGTCTTTAATGCCTTTGAAGGTGGTGCATTAATTGTTCGTATTTTTTGTAAAGCCAATGTTATTGGAAAAGAAGATGGTAAATACCAAGAGTATCTGAATCTCTTTAATATCAACAAAGCACTTATTAGAGATATCTTTGAGTTTAACATCTATGCTGTAGAGTCAAGCTGTGGTATGTCGGTTCCTGTTATGAAGTATAAACATGAGAGAAATGAGCTAAAAGACTGGGCAAAAGACATGGACAAACGTGACAAACTTGAAGCCTATAAGGCATCTAAAGTTACACCCATTGACTTGAAGAAGATTTAAGTGTGGTCTATACCATGCTTTTCTCAACAAAATAAGAT
The DNA here is from genome assembly GCA_902727915.1 of uncultured Sulfurovum sp. The sequence goes on along the minus strand of CACVAU010000058.1, from coordinate 71,971 downwards.
AAAATCCCCTCTAAAACCATCTCAAAACTTTTTAATGTAGGAAACACCATGCTCACACTCGAAAACATACTTCTCATAATTATTCTGGGTCTATTACTCTTCAACATACAAACCATTCTTTCAGGCATTATCTTGTTTTTTGAAAATATGCAAGAAGTTGTCGTAAAAAGCATTAATAAAGAAAATATTCCAAATGAAATTAACAACATTGTTCAACCTTATAAAGATTTTTTAGAATCCCAAGGCTTTAAATACCTTTACGCTCAGCAATATAATAATATGTTAGAAAAAAATAATATTCCCCAATATACCCTTTATTTTTATAATCAAGTAGAACATATTCATGCTTTTTTAAATACCACACCAACAAAAAGCGCACTACAAGCGCTAAGCATTAACTACACTAGTATTTATGAAAATTTTCAAGTCGTTGCTACCTATGACTGTTTTGCCCATAACCTAAAAGTACCCCGTACTGTCATGCTTTTTGACCACTATCATGGCTCATTTGAAAAAGCACTAATTTCTCATAAAGAAGACCGAAAAAGTATTCATGAACCAATACAAACAGATATTTTTAGTGAAGAAGGATGTCTTAACTATAGCCAATACCAAGTAGATGAAACCTCTAGGCTCATGATAGAAGAAAACATTATGTATGCAACAGCTAATGGTTATAAATTTAGTTTAAGTATTCCTTACTTCAAGTATGTTAAAAACCGTATTAAGGGATACAAACGTGCTATGAAAGTATTAATCTTAAACCAGCAAATCAAACAAGAAAATTCTGCCTATCAACCAAAACAACAACCATTTTATCAAAACAGTGAAGTACAAGCAATTTCACAACAGCTAGATGAAAAACCCAAAGAAGCCACACGTGAACAAAAGATAAAAACTTTTCTTTTCTCAGGAATTGCCTTTGTTTTGGTCTTTGGACTTCTCGGAATTCCTTGGAGTACCCTACCTTTACTGATTGTTATTCTTATTGTTCATGAGTTAGGACACTATTTTGCCATGCGATATTTTGGCTATCAAGATACAAGCATCTTCTTTATCCCTTTTTTCGGCGCTGCTGCCAAAGGTGAGAAAGAACATGTTACCCCTTTTGAAGAGTACATTGTCTTTTTGGCTGGTCCACTACCAGGGATTATTATTGGGGTGGGACTTTACATTGCCATGTTAGGAAACCCTGAGCTTCAAGAGAGTACATGGATTAAAGAGTATGCATTATTCTCTGTTCTATTAAATTACTTAAACCTATTACCTATTTACCCTTTGGATGGTGGGAAAATCGTTCAATCATTACTCTTTACCCGTTATCCTAAAGCACAATTTTACTTTTTTCTACTGAGCTTTGTTCTCATTATTCTTATAGCCATTGTCTTAAAAAGTCCTCTCATTGGTCTCTTTGGGATATTACTCTTTTTTGCCATTAACCATAACTACAAAACCTCTCTGCTTATTCAAAGTATTATGCAAGAAGCAGAGGAAGGTCCTTGGAAAGAACGTGTTTTAGAAAAACTAAGCAATGAAAAAATTTATAAAGAAATTCCCTTAACTAAAAAAACTGCCATGGCGAAACAAGCCCTCAAAATTCTCCGTACCCAAAAGCCTAGTTATCTACTTATGATACTGGGTATTGGTTTTTATATTTTAATGTTACTGTTGCCATTTATGGGCAATTTTATACTCTAAAGGAGTAGATAATGACCATCCAAAAAGAACTTGATAATGAATTTAAATACCTTGAAGTAAATAATGCCCATGCCCAAGCCAAAATAGCCTTACAAGGTGCGCATATTTTTCACTACAAAGCCCATGATAAACCTCAACTTCTATGGCTCAGTGAAAAAGCTTATTTTGAGAATGGAAAAGCTATCCGTGGTGGTGTCCCCATCTCTTTTCCATGGTTTGGTCCTCATAAATATGATACTACCTTACCCCAACATGGATTTGCAAGAAACCAAATGTGGAAATTAATGTTAAACCAAGAGTTGGCTGATGGATCCACACATCTTCAATTTCTTCTTACGCCCAATGAAGCAACAAAAGCTTTATGGAATTATAATTTTTTACTCATTTACAACATTACTATTGGAAAAGAACTCACCATGGAACTGACTACCCTCAATTGTGATAATGAAGCTTTTGAAATTACTCAAGCATTACACAGTTACTTCAATGTTTCACATATTAGTAATGTTAGCATAGAGGGGTTAGATAAATGTATCTACTATAACTCTTTAGACAAAGGGTTAGAAAAACAACATGGTACCATGCACATAGAAGAAGAAGTTGACAGAGTCTATTTTGATGCTAACTCTAAAATTACCCTACTCGATCAAGAACAAGAGCTAGTGCTAGACCAAGAAGGTTCTAACTCCTTAGTTGTATGGAACCCATGGAAAGAAAAATCCAAAACTATGACAGACATGCAAGACAATGGCTACCAAAGCATGATTTGTTTAGAAACGGCTAATGCCTTAAAAGACTTTGTTCTCGTAGCTCCTAATAAATCACATACACTTAAAGTGAGTATAAAATAAAATTCATGCGTAGAAGCTACAAATATGCTTCTATTACGCCAATTAAGCACTCTATCAATGCTTGATCCATATACTGATAATCATCAGGAATGTCCAAAACAACCATGTGTTTATACTGTAGTAATCGAGGAAATGAGGCTTTAAGCCTATCTCGATGTTTGTATTCCATCACAAAAATAATATCTGCCCACTTAATATCATTGGCATTAATTGTTTTTTTTGCCTTAGGACTCGTCCCTGCTGAACGTACATTCACCCGTTCATCTCTACTGTATATTTTCTCTGCTGTTGGACTTCTCCATTGATTACGACTACAAATAAATAATAAATTTTGATGCATTATATCTCCTTCCACTCACCTTTAAAAAATTGCTCTATTAACGCTAGTTTTCCAAGTTTATGTAAATATTCAGCAATATCTTGGATATCATTATTTTGGCTAAATCCAAAAGTTCGACTGGCTAAATTATACTCTATAACTTTATTGGTATACGCTTTTATTAACAATTCATTTTGTTTATGAATGCCAAAATTTTTACCGTCGATATTTTTTAAAATATCTGCTTTTTGCTTCTCATTATTCCAAACTATCTCATTTTTTTGACTTCTATGCAATACTAAGCATTCAACCTTAACCTTTTCCAAGTAGGCTGCTTTCAATCGATAATGTCCATCTAAAATAATATAATTGTCTAAACCTGATATATAAAGTAAAAGAATTGGAGGTAAAGCATTTTCTTGTGCTTTTTTACGCCACCACTTTAAACGACCACTATAAAGATTTATTTTTTTTAAATTTACTAAATTTTCACTCCCAAAAAACCAAGGAATATTTTGAAAATGTGACGCACTTAAAGAGTTTTCAACACCATAAATAGCATGAAAACCAATACCATTATGAAGTGCTGTGTACGCTGTATTATCACTGGCTACATAAGGCGTTAGAATCCATGTTCCATTATAGAGTACTTCCTCTGTTTTACCTTTAAGCTCATTTAGAAAATATTGAGACCAAGATGCTAACGCTTTATCCTGAACTAAACTTTTTCTTTTTTCAACATCTTGAGATGAAATAGGTGAAAATATAGAGTTATAATTAAAAGTTTTTAAAATAGCCACAGCATAATAACGTGCATGTTGTTTTGCCCAAAAAATTGTATGATTCTCATACATAAGTTTAAAAAAATTTTGTCCACAAATCTGTAAATGTAAGCTAGGCTTTTTCTCTTGCATCTCACGTATTCTAATCTTATAAGCTACCCATTCATTACGCTTATTATTTATACTTTGATAATAAAATTTCATCTATTCATACTTCTTAATCAATTTCTTAAATTGTAGCATCTTCTCATATAACTTCGTAACAAATTCCTATTTTAGTTATAATCTTTAACACAAAAACCTACAGGGAAAACATGAAAACAGAACTCATACAAATCATCAAAGAAGCCAGTAAAATTTTTAAGGAGGGTTATTATGGTACCAAAAAAACCTCTTTTAAAGGAAAAAAAGATTTAGTAACCCAATATGACTTAGCCGTTGAAGCTTACTTAAAAGAAAGATTTTCTGAAGTATTTCCAAACTTCAACATTATTGCTGAAGAATCAGACAATAAAGATATTACCTTTTATAACTCCATTATTATTGACCCCATTGATGGGACAACCAACTTTGTCAAAGGCTTAGAACATTGTGCCATTTCAGTTGGGGTATATAAAGAAAAAAAACCATATATTGGTATTGTTTACAACCCCATCTTAGAACAACTTTACACAGCAGAAATAGGTCAAGGGGCTTATCTGAATGGTGAACAAATCTTCGTAAACCAAGACCATGAACTTATGACCACACTTATTGGTACAGGTTTTCCTTATACAGGAGCCAGTAACAAAGATGATTTAAATTTTGTTATTAAAAACTTAGAAACTATTTTACCAAAATGTCAAGACATAAGACGACTTGGTAGTGCAGCTTTAGACATTTGCATGGTTGCCTCAGGTGTTTATGGGGGCTTCTATGAAATCAATCTTAAAGCATGGGATATCAGTGCAGGAGTCATCATTTTACATGAAGCAGGTGGAAAGGTAAGTAACATAGATGCTGAAGATTTTGATATGTTTAAAGACAAATGTTTAATCGTTAGTAATGAAAAAATACATAATCAACTTTTAGCCCTTTTAGAAAATTAATTCTAAAAGAGCCAAAATGTTCATGGGCTATTTTTAAGTCAAGCCTTTGAAAATTTTACGTTGTAGGTACCGTATATCGTTGAAGTTCATAGTAAGCAAAAACAGTAAAAACAATAATACTATAAATAAATCCAATCAAAGCAATCACACTTAACCTCTTTTTACCCTCTTTCTCTGTTGAAAGCATAATCATAATGGCAATTAACGCAAAAAAGATTCCAAAGACAGGAATGAAAGACATCCAAGCAATAATAAAAGGCCCTTTTCCCAACTGCTCTTCTGAACTAACTTCAACTTTCTCTTCTTCTACTTGTTTAATTTGATTTTTTTCTTTTTTATTCTTTTTCTTCTGTTTCATTAGTTTATCTCCTCAAATGTAAATTCGTTGTCTCTTAAAAGTTTTCGCACTTCTTCTTGATGCGTTGCTCCCTTCGTCTCTAAGAAAACAGAAACCGTTGCATCACCAAAGGCTAAGTCAACAGACGTTCGGTCATAACCAATATGCACAATGTTTGCTTCTGCTTTTGACAAGAGTTCTGTAAAATGCATCAATGAGCCTGGTTTGTCGACCATGACCACAGCCAATTTCATTTTGCGTGAACTCTTTACCAAACCTTTTTCAATAATGAGTGAGAGCATCGTAACGTCAATGTTTCCACCACTTAGAACAACACCAACCTTTGAACCTTTTGGCAAATTTATTTTGTCATGCATAAGGGCAGCAACACCCACAGCACCAGCCCCTTCAACTAACACTTTTTGCTTCTCTAGTAAAAACAAAATAGCAGCAGCTATCTCATCTTCACAAACCAATTCAAATGCATCTACAGTATGGAGTATGTGTGCTAACGTAATGGGTGAAGCGTCACGTACAGCAATACCATCAGCAATGGTTTTAACACTCAAACTACAAAAAGCATCTTTACTGTCATAAGACTGTTTCATCGCAGGCGCACCATTTGCAGCAATACCTATGACTTTCGTTGACGAACTCAATGCCTTAGTAGCCACACCCATACCAGCGATGAGTCCACCACCACCTACAGGTACCACAATGGCATCTAAACCTTTCTGTTCTGCTAACATCTCAATGGCAACTGTTCCTTGTCCAGACATTACCTCATCATCTGTAAAAGGGTGTACAAATGCTAATTGATGTTCATTACTATACTTTGTTGCATAAACATAAGCCTCATCATAGTTTGAGCCTTTTAAAATAACCTTTGCCCCAAAACGTTCAACCCCTTGAATCTTGTTCATTGGTGTAGAGTCAGGCATAACAATCGTTGCTTCAATCCCAAAATGACTGGCTGAAAAAGCCACCCCTTGTGCATGGTTACCAGCACTCGCAGCTACCACACCACCTTTCTTTCCCTCTTCTATGAGTGTTGCTATTTTATTAAAAGCACCACGTAGTTTAAAAGCACCTGTTTGTTGTAAATTTTCTTTCTTTAAGTAGACTTCATAACCACTCATTTCAGAAAGTATAGGAGCATATGAAAAGGGCGTATGGTGTGCGACTCCATTTAATCTTTCTTCTGCTTCTTTTATAGATTTTAAATCTAACATTAATTTTTCCTAAGCTATAGTATAGGTCGAATTATAACCAAAAGGATTAAATATGGAATGTGAAATACCAAGTGTTAACTCTAATACGGCAGAGATGAAAGCTTACTTTCAACTTGTCAAAACCATAGCAGTTTTAGGTTGTTCACCAGACGACACAAAAGCAAGTAATCACGTTGCAGCATATTTAAAAGATGTAGGATACAACATGATTCCTGTTTATCCAAAAGGAGATACTATCTTAGGTCAGAAGGCTTATCGTTCTTTAGCAGACATAGAAGAAGAGGTAGACATGGTAGTGGTCTTTAGAAAACCAGCTGCCCTTGATGCGATTGCTGATGCTGTTATTGCACGTGGAGATGTTAAAGTTTATTGGACACAACTCGCACTTGTGAACAATGAAGCAGCAAAAAAAGTTAAAGAAGCTGGTATTAATGTCGTGCAAAACTACTGTGCTATGGTTGAACATAAGGCTATTTTTTTATAAAAGACTTTTTTTCTAAATACCTCTAGGAGAATTAAGCATTCTCCTACTACGCTCTTATCCGAACATTCCACCAAATAAACTTTTATCTTTTTTCTCAATCCCTAAAGCTTGTATGACCCTCTCCAACCTATCAGCTGTCTCATAAAATAGCGTCGTATTCTTTTGAGGAACTTGTGCTATATCTAAATCACTGGCATCAATATAATTTGTATAGCGTAATTCTATTTGAACCGTCTCAACCACCTCTTCTATGGCATAACTTTTCGTAATATACCCACCAATAAATACATCATTTTTAACAACATTAAAAGCTTCATTCTTAAATGCAGTATAAATTTGACTAAAAAACGTTTCTGAACAACTAGTACCATTTCTATTTCCAAGACAAACATCAGCTGAAATTGGTCCCATAAATGCGTGTAAATCTATAAGATACACTTTCCCAAATATTTTTACTTTTTCAATAATAAGTGCTTCTAAGGCTTCATGATAAGGTTTATAATAACGCTTTATTCTACGCTCTATCTCTTCTTCTGTAGGATGTAGAGCATAAATCTCTTCATTCCATGTATTGGTTTTATAAACAATCGAATCTTTATAATTACCAAACTTATGTGCATTTAATGGACGATTTACATCTACCACATACCTACTATGAGGCGTTGAAATAATATTTACTTTATAATGTTTCAAAAAAGCATATAACTCATTTAAGTGCCAATCAACATTGGGTAAAAATGCCAATGCCTTAGGCATTAATTCCCACTCCATCTCAGCAGTCAATAACTCACCACTATGAGGAATAGAAAAGATATAGGGTGACGCTTCATTTTTTACTTTTATGTCACTCATTTAAACCTCCAGCATCTCAAAAACGCCATAAGCTACCTCCTCATAAGGATGAGCTTTTTTCATTGCTTTTACAGCACCTTCTAACTTATCGCCCATACAAAGCATTTCTACTTTATATTCAGCTACTTTTTCCAATTTATCTTTTTCACCTAAAAAAGGATTTGCCTCTTTTATGGGTCGAAATTGTCCTTCACCTTTTGTTTGAAAAGCACACGCTTCATAATTTCCTACCTTTCCTGCTCCAGCTTCAAACATTGTTTCTTTAACAACTTCACAATAGCCTAGAGGAACATAAAAAATAATTTGATAATTTTTTATCATTAATTTTTCACCATGTTAAAAACACCTTCAACGACCTTGGCCATTCTTTCATAATCTAAAGTATCAGGAGTATCCTTTGGCGCATGATAGTTCTCAGACCGATAAAATGCCGTATCACTTATCATAAAAGATGGATAACCAAATTTCCAATAGTTATGATGATCTGAAAAGTCAATACCTGGAATAAATGCTGGAGCATTCATCGAATAAACGGGTAAATTTGAAGTCCTTTTTAAAATATTTTTCGCTTCTCGCACTTCCAAAATATTGGATAAATTAGACACTACAGAAATAAAGTTTGCTGTTTTAGGATAATATAAATCCATCAATGGAACTGGATAATTTTGAGAATTTGGTTCATCTGAATAAAAACCTATCATGTCTAACACAATGGCAACTTTTACATTAACCCCATTTTCACTTAAACGTTTAGCATGAATAAAGCTTCCCATCTTTTGGGTTCTAAATGCTGGTGGCTCTTCTAAAGTATAGGCAACAATTTGGGTGTTATATTTGGGTGGATAGCTTTTTAAAACCCTTGCCAATTCTAGTAAAGCAGCCACGGCTGAAGTATTATCATTGGCACCTGCATGTCCTCCAAAAGTATCGTAATGCGCACCAATAATCACCAACTCATCACTACTGCTATTTGTACCTTTAAAATTAACAATAACATTTTTATACTCAAACGCTTCATCATGATTTTTTAGCACATATGTCTGATAGGACACATCCTTACTAAAATTAGAAAATTCATCATGAAGGTACTTTGCCGTCGCATCAAGCATCTCTAAATTATTATAAATACGGTCATCAAACTTTTGAACAATCGTATACACATACTCTTTTAAATTAATTGCAGAGATATGTGAGACTTTATCTTTATTACTTTGGGCTGTCCATGTGGGTTGAACTAGCATAAACCATACAATTACAAAACATAAAACCATCAAAACTAAAACGGTCATGATATCCTCCTTCAAATTCCATTTAAACACTTTCTACCCTTTTTGGTGTTGAAAAAGGAGAAAACAAACCCTTATTCTCCTTCTCATCAACCCTATAAAGAACAGCAAACATTAATGGTACAAAATATAAATTTAAAACCGTAGCCCAAGCAATTCCAAAACCTAAACTAATTGCCATTGGTTGTAAAATAAGTGCTTGTCCAGAAGCAAAAAACATCAATGAACCAAGACCTAAAACAGTGGTAACAGAAGTTAAAATAATAGGGCGTAAACGTTGCCCTGCATAGAGCAAAATTTCTGCTTTATTTTTAGCTTTTCTAACAAACTCTAACATAATTAATCCATCGTTCACCACAACTCCTGCTAACCCTACAATTCCCATGGCTCCTGTCATGGTCATATTTAAGCCCATTATTTTTGTGCCTACTAAAACCCCTAAAAGTGAAAGGGGAATAATAAGCAAAATAATTAAAGGTTGGACAAAAGAGTTAAACATCCATACCAAGGTAATAAAAATTAAAAACCCTGCAATAAGTGCTGATTGTATAATTTCTGAAACAATTTTATCATTGGCTTTTTTCTCTCCTTTAACAATCACTTCCATGCCCTCTTCTTTTAGTTCCTCTAAAAGAGGATCTAACTTTTCCATCACTTCTTCAGGTACAATTATTTCTTTGTCCACAGCAGCATAAAGTGAATTAACTTTGTTTGCATCTTCTTTAAAAATACGCACAAAACTTTTTTGATAATAAAAATCACAAACCTCTTTTATCACAACCACTTGCCCATCTTCTGTGGTTAATTTAAAGTCGGAAAGGGTGTTTTTTTCATCTTTATACTTATCTTCAACTTTAACCCGTAAAAGACCTTCTTCATTAAACATTTTGCTGTATTCGGCTTTAAAAAATGAACCTCTAAGTGCTTGGGTAATGTACGTTTCATTCAAGCCTAAAGATTGTCCATATTCGTTGACTCTAAGTTTAAGTTCACGCTCTCCTTCTGTTGCATTGTCTCCAATATCATGTACCCCATCCATCTTACTTAACTGCTTTTTAACCCTATCCAATGCCTCTAAGACGTTGTTTTGAGAAATATTTGAAAAACCTATTTCAATGTCATTGCCTACCATACCTGTTTGTTGTGCATAGATGTTAAATTCTTCAAAAATTTTATCGCCATTCTCATCTTTAAGATGACGCATTTTTTCTAAAATACCTTCTTGAACTTCTTTGGCTACTGTTTGGGCTGAACGAGTACGAATCATACCACTGTCATCATATTCTAAAGAGAAAACAGGGTTTATGTGCTTATCAAAAAAGTTTTCAGCTGCTCTTTCATGTAAATTTATAAAAATATGAAATAAGTTATCTCCTGTCTCAAACGTTTTATCAGGATTCATTTTAAACCCAATAACAGAGGTCACCGAATCCACATCTTTTTTATCTAAATATGCTAAAAGTTGTTGTTCTATTTGCGTAACATAGGCTTCTGTTTCTTCTAAAGAATTATTAATATTTACTTTACCATTTAAATAAACCTGTTGAACATCAAACTCAGGCATAAGCTGAAATTTGGTCATCTGTTTCATGGCGATGATTGCCCCTATAATACTGGCGACCAAAATTATTAAAGCTGTTAGTTTAATGTCTAAGAGCTTACTTAAAATGGCTTTATACCAATCTTTAAGGCTTTTCCAGAAATGACTTTCTTTTTTTTGAATTTTTTCAACTTTTCCGATGGATAACAACTCTTTTGAATGTAAAGGTAAAAAATAGAATGCCTCAAAAAGCGATGCCAATAATAAAATGGTAATCATAATGGGCAAAATTTTCATAAACATCCCCATCTTACCTGTCATAATCAACAAAGGTAAAAATGCAAAAACAGTGGTTAGCGTTGCTGTTAAAATAGCTGGGAACATCTCACTCGCACCATCTATGGCTGCTTCTCTAGGTGCTTTTCCCATTTCCACATGCCTATAGATATTTTCAGCAACAACTATGGCTTCATCGACTAACATACCAAGGGCTATTAATGCCCCCATTAAACTTAACATGTTGATACTTTTTCCCATTAAATCAGCAGCAATCAAAGTAATCATAAAAGAAGCAAAAATACCTAGAGAAACAGCAAAAGCAATCCGAATGTTTAAGGTTAAAAGTAAAGCTATCAGCACTAAAATAAGCCCAAACATAATATTGGATGAAACAAGATTTAAACGGTTCTTAATCCAAATGGAAGTATCGGTATATGCCTCAAAAACCAATTTTCCCTCATACTTTTCATTGTATTGTGCCAAAACTTCTCGTACTTTTTTACTCAGCTCTATGGCATTACCATCTTTTGTTTTCTTAATATCTAAAGAGATATTTGACTTGGAATTAAAGTGTGAAAGTTGTAAAGGTTCAGCTAAACCAATGGAAACAGAAGCAATGTCTTTTAAATAAAAACGTTTACCATTAACAGAAAGCATACTCTCTTCTAACTTCTCTTTGCTTTTTTCACCATTAATCGTAGAAATATAAAGATGTTCGCCTTTTGCTTTAACGGTACCTACAGGAAAAATAGAGGACAAGGAACTAATTGCCGTATAAACAGCTTGTTTTGAAAGACCATAAGCATCTATCTTCATTTGGTCAATGGTTATCAGCACCTCTTCATCTGATTCACCACGTATTTCAATGCTTCCTAAATTAGGAATAAGGGTTAATTCATCTTTTAAATTATTGGCAGCAACAACCAAGTCTTTCATCTTGTCACCACCAGCAACAGCTACCAAAACCAATGGATAATTATGCACTTGAATCTTGGCAATGGGTTCATCCATATCTGAGGGTAAATCTCGTTTATTTTTAGCAATAATGTCTTTAACCTCACCTAAAATAGCTTGATTGTCATTACCTGGTAAAATTTCAGCCCTTATGGTAAAAAATCCATTTTGAATGGTAGAAAAAACAGTATCTATCTCGGAAACAGTTTTAAGGTCATCTTCGATGCCTTTAACAGCCATTTTATCCAAGACATCAGCACTTGCACCAATATAAGTACCTGAAATAGAAATTTCATCTAAGTCAGAAGGAGGAAAAATTTCCTTCGGTATGTTCTTGTAAGCAAAAATAGCCATGGCAAACATTAGTAATAATACCAAATGATTTAAAACAGGTCGATCAATGGCAAATTCAAGAAATTTTTTAATCATTTTCTACCTCTTTCCTCATAATTACCTAAAGTTTTCTTTAACATTAATCACTTCAAGTCTTCTTTTAATAATTGCCTGTTCTTCTTCAAGCATGATTTTTACTTTTTTGAGCTGAGCTAACTTACGACTCTTATAATAAATTTGATTATCCAAATAAATATTGGGAATGGTTAACAAAAGCACTAAAGAACTCAACATAATGCTAATTAAAATCATTCCTTTACTAATGCCATTTTCTTTACTATGCTTTTGTCTAACCATGTTATTTGTCTCCTTTAAAAATAAAAGTTCTTAGTTTTGCTGAACGTGAACGCGCATTTATTTTTAACTCTTTTTTTGTAGCCACAATGGGCTTTCGTACTAACATTTTTCCTAATTCATTGTTTTTACCACAGGTACAACGCATGGCTTGTGCATCACATATACATTTGGTTGCCCAAGTTTTATAACGATTTTTCACCAATCTGTCTTCTAGGGAGTGAAAGGTAATTAAAGAAACAACTGTTCCATTTAACTCACCAGCTTTATACTTGCTCTCAAGAACTTCTAAAAGTCCTTCTATTTCACCCAATTCATTATTAACTTCTATGCGAATTCCTTGAAATGAAAGTGTTGCAGGATGAATTTTACCAGCACGAGGAATAACCGTACAAATAATATCAGCAAGTTCTTTGCCACTCTCAATGGCTTTTAAAGAACGTGCTTGAACAATGGCTGCTGCTACCTTTTTATAAGAACGTACCTCACCATAATGGTTTAAAATATATTCAAGTTTATCTTGAGGATAGGCATTCACCACTTCATGGGCAGATAAGGATGCTGTTGTATCCATACGCATGTCCAAAGTTTCACTCTCAAACGAAAAACCTCGTTCCATCTTATCTAACTGTAAAGACGAAACCCCAAAGTCAGCCAATAAGCCTGTAATGGGTCTCTCCTCTAAAATCGGTAAGGTATTAGCAAAAGTCCCTTTATAAAGTTTTGAACGTTCTTCAAATGTTTCAAGCCGTGCTTTTGAAAAAGCCAAGGCTTCATCGTCTCGATCTATTCCAATCTGTTGTATCTGTGCATAATTTTGCAACATGGCTTCAGAATGCCCAGCATACCCAAGAGTACAATCAACAAAGTAACCCTCCTTGATACTTGAAAATCCATCTAAAACTTCATCTAACAATACAGGAATATGGGGGATAACATTCATAGTTTTTTCACTTCTCTTTTTAACTTTTTATTTTGATATCATAGCAGAAAGTTATTAGGGTTTTAAAGTGTAACTAGCCCAAATTTCGCTATTCAATCATGGCTTGTTCATAAAAAACCAACTTTTTAAACGGATGCTAAAAAACCTTTTTAGCTATAATGCCTTATATCTAACAAAGGAAATCCAATGAGAATTAAATTAATTATCACCCTTTCTACCATGCTTTTACTAGTGACAGCATGTAATCACAAAAGTGCTTCTATAAAAAAAGTCTCTGTAGATGAAGAACAACGTATCCATAATAACTAAACAACTGTTTATGAAACCGAAGCACTTATAGTACCTGTTGAACCAAGCCCTGTAATAAGACCTAGCCCAGTACCTCCAGCGCCTTCGGTTGCCATGCCCTATCCAACACCCATACCTCCTAAAGTACCAATAGCCAATAATGAAGAGTACAATCGTATTAGTGAAAATAAATTTAAAGAAGTTGTCTCTTCTCCCCTCTCAACATTTAGCACTGATGTCGATACAGCTTCTTATGCCAATGTACGACGTTTTTTAAATGACCAACAAGCTTCACTACCTCCTAAAAATGCTGTAAGAATTGAAGAGCTAATTAACTATTTTTCTTATGATTATAAAGTACCTCAAAATGAAGACCCTTTTTACATCAATACACATGTTGGTAACAGTATCTGGAATAATGATACAAAAATTATTGAAATCGCTCTTCAAACAAAAAAGCCAAACATTACTAAACTGCCTGCAAGTAATTTAGTTTTTCTTTTAGATGTTTCTGGCTCCATGGGCAATGCCAAAAAGTTACCTTTACTTAAAAAGTCGTTAAAACTTTTAGTCAAACAATTACGTGCAAAAGATTCTGTCTCCATTGTTGTTTATGCTGGCAGTTCTGGTCTGGTACTCGACAAAGCAAGAGGAGATCAAGAAGAGAAAATTATAGAAGCCCTAAACAAGCTCAATGCTGGAGGAAGTACAGCAGGTGGTGCAGGTATTAGACTAGCATATAAAGTTGCAAAAGAAGCTTTTATTGAAAATGGAAATAATCGTGTTATTTTAGCCACAGATGGTGACTTCAATGTCGGTCAAAGCAGTCAAGAAGCATTGGTAAAACTTATAAAAGAGAAACGAGAAGATGATATCTTTTTAACTGTTTTAGGTTTTGGTATGGGCAATTATAAAGATGGACGCATGGAACAACTCGCCGACAAAGGTAATGGAAACTATGCCTATATTGATAACCTCTTAGAAGCTAAAAAAGTTTTAGTAACACAAATGAATGGCACACTCCATACCGTAGCCAAAGATGTGAAGGTTCAAGTTGAATTTAATCCTAATAGCATTCATGCCTATCGGCTCATTGGTTATGAAAACAGAACATTGGCAAACAAAGACTTCAATGATGATAAAAAAGATGCAGCAGAAATTGGTATGGGACACAGCGTTACAGCATTGTATGAGGTTGTACTGGCTTCCAAAGAGGTTAAATCAGAAGTAGACAGCTTAAAATATCAACGTAGTACTGCAAACTCAAATGAATTAGCAACGGTAAAGATACGTTATAAAAAACCTACTGCCAATGTTTCAACTAAAATGCAAAAAATCATTCATCATTCTGATGCAGATATTAATCAAAAAGATTTTAATTTTGCACAAACAGTAGCAGGTTTTGGAATGCTTCTGCGTGACTCTGAATATAAAAACTCTCTCACCTTTGAGCAACTTATTGAGTTAGCAAAGGATTCAAAAAATGAAGACAGAGAAGGATACAGAGCTGAATTTATTAAGATGATGGAAAAAGCTCAGTTATTAAAGTAATCTTTTCAAAAATATTTTAGAAAAAAAAAGAAGAAGAAAGTATCATAAAGGCATGATTCTATCAGCCTTACTAATGGTATAGTTTAGACTTGGATAAATAAATTCCATGGCTCTATTTTCTTTTCCTTTCAATTTAAAATATTCTCTTTCTTCACTTTCTGTAGCTAAAGTTAAGACTTCACCATTCGCTAAATAAGGTACATCGTTTTGAAAGTGGACAAAAGTTTTAGACTCTCTCAATGTTATGCCTAACCACTTATTCTCCTTTGTAGTATGTTTATGTTTTACTTGGGAGTCTAAAACAATTTTATGAAGAAACTTTGAATTACTCTCTAATGAAAATAAAATAAATGAATTATGTGTTAGAGGAATTTCAAATTCTTCATACGTTCGTTTGTCTTTTATGATGAGCTTTCTGATGCTTTTTTCTCTTAAAGTATTTGGATTTTCATAACAGGAGAAAAGTCCTATGTACGAATTCAATGCCAAATCCTGACATTGATCTGAATGATATTTCATTTTAGTATACGTTTTATCATAAACTTCAATTAGTGCATTATTAAAATTTATAGAGGGTAAATGTGTTAAACTAGCAATTATCGATGCAATAATTTGCTCATGTGTAAAAGAAAAATAGTGTGCAGGAATAGTATACTGAGTGGTTGTTCTAACAATAGGTATAGTAGAATTTGAGCGTTTCACTAAATGGTTTCCAACTCGTCCTTTGCCAGTTTTTTCAAATTCTATTTCTCTCAATAGTTTCTCAAATAGATTGTTCTCCAAAGCCAAGGTTGTTTTATAAAATGCTTGTTTATTCATTTTTTATTTCCTTAATTAGCAGACTAAAACATTGGTTTTTCATAATCACCTAAATTCATGCTAAAGTGAACTTTTCCATAATCTACCTTCTCCTCTGTTTGATTTTCTTGATAGTAACGCTCTTGTAAATGTTTCATGTTTTCAGTATTCATTCTTTCTAGTTTTATTAAGTCATCATTTTGTTTTATATAAGTTTGTTTGTTCATATAAACAGCTTCTAAATTAGAACAGCGAATGACATAACCCATTCTAGTAGGTATCTTGTCAATGTTTAATACTGAAGGTCGAATCTCATGCGTATAGCGTCTGTTGGTAGAAAGAGGAATCAGAAATACGGAATTAGGGTACAGTGTTACTGTAAATTCTTTTTTTAAAGTTCTATCATGAACACTGTTTTTTAATTTAAAAAGTATCTTGGTTAATCCACTGGTTGCTTTATAAGACCAATCAAACTTATCTAATCTTGAAGGCTTTAAAGCTTCAAACTGCTCTTTATCATAAAAAGTACAAAAAGCAATTAACCCTTCCTTCGGCATATCTTTCGTTTTATCTGAATGTGCTTTGATTTTAGCTTTGATTTCTTTTATAGGTTTTGTGTCTTTAGAGCTACCTTTCTTTTTGTTGTAATAAATTTGTGCTAAAACATGATTTAAAGTACCCTCTTCTTCAAAATCAAATTTCACAGTCTCATTAAGTGCCTCAACAATATCATGGTCTGTTTTACGAAAATTATCAGTTGATCCTTTTAAATTACTCGAACACCTGAGAAGATTAAAGTGTAATGTTTCATTTTTTTCTTTTGTCGCTTTTTTTACTATTTTACTTAAATAGATTCCTTTTCGTAAAGCCATGGACGCTTTATTGGACTCAGTTAACTCTTGAAATGTATGTTCTAATTGAATCTGTGTAAAGTAATCAGCTTCCTTAAAAAACTCTCTATAATAAACACCAGCATCATAAATATTAATAGGAACTTTACCCAGTTGTACTATTTGAAAACTTTCTTGAGAAAGCTTTTGATAATTAAAAGATAATTCTTCAACAATAAAAATAGAATTTTGTTCACTTTTTATCTGTTCCATATTTCCCAAGGCATAAACCCTTATGCTATTGTGAATGTCTTTAATTTCTAACTGAGACTTTATGACGGTTCCCGAAAAATTATTAAGTAGGTATTGTAAATCATCAGAACTATCACCCTCATCAGATAAATCTAATAAATAATTCTTTGTTTTTGAAATACTATTTTCCATGAATGGCTTCAATTCTATTAGACGAGTCAGGATGACTAGAAAGCATATTTGACGTACTTGATTGTAATTTACCTAAGGCTGAGATAGCAACACTTTTTGCCTCTTCTTTAGTCATACCATTATGCATTAAAAAATCTAAGGCATACGCATCGGCTGAACGTTCTTCATTCCTTGAAAACTTAGCATTTAGCAAACTACTACTCAATTGTCCTACCACACTTTCTGCAATACTACCTACCATACCTCCTTGTGCAATGGCTCCTTTTCGTAAACCTGAAAGAGCATAGGCAACACGATAACTATCTTTTGAGTGTTTTTTATCAACATGCCCTACTTCATGACCAATCACAAAAAGAACCTCTTCATCAGTCATCATATCCATAATAGCACTGTAAATTCGTACGGAACCATCAGCTGTTGCAAAAGCATTAACCTCATCATTTTCATAAACTTTAATGTTCAATTTCAATTTATTTGGCGTTGAAATAGTTTTACTTATTTTTACTAAACGTAAACCATATTTACTCTCTTCTTTACTCAAACTACTGTTCTTATCTAATGCTTCTACTGTTGCCTTTGCCATTATCTTCATCTCTTTGTCAGAAATGATGGTGGCACGTACCAAATCGGAAACAGCTTGAATGGTCATACTAAGTGTTGTCGTCAGTTCAGATTCTGGAAGTTTATCTTTAATAAGGCTAATTATTTTTTGTTCACGTGTATCAATATCGACTTCTTCAGCAATATCATAAACGGTATCATCAATGGATTCAAGTACCTCATCTTGACTTATACTCTCTTTGACTTTTTGAGTCACATCATCACTTAATTCAGAAGCTTTATTTTTAATATCCTCGAATATCTTATCGGTATCAATCTTAACTTCTAACTTATCTTTTTCCAAGGTAGCTCGTGCTTTAATACGTTCCCAATACGATTCACTCTCCACCATTGTTTCTTCTCCCAAAACAGGTAAACTCAAACTCAGCACCATAAAACTAAAAAGCCATACTCTCTTCATTTTTCCATATCCTTTTATGTTAATCACTTGAACTTCCTGAGTCAAAAGAAGAATCATTGTTACTTGGAGTGCTTGTATTAGTACTCGAAGTATTACTATCACTACTTTGGGTACTCGTGTTATCGTCATATTCACTCATAGAAGACTCATTCCTTATGCTAAAATCTATAAAGTCACTTTCAATACTACACTCCCAATAATCATCAGAACTATATGACAAAGAGAAGCGTGCAGTATCTTGTCGTTTTCTCATAGCCTTACGCTTCCCATTTTTAGATTTAGTTTTTTTAAATTCAAATTTTGTTCCTTTGTCCAGTTTTAACTTAGCATCCAATTTAAAAATTAAAGGAAGTCTTCTAACTTTTTTTCGCTCAATTCCTTCACGAAGTGTTGCTAAAGCATATACCGTACGCACAGCATTACGTAGTGTCCATTTAGAAATTTTTTTACTTAAACGAGGAGGAACAATAAGACTCCCAAATACTTTCTTTGAAAAATTTGGATAACACTCTAAAACTACAAAAGCTTTCCATGCCTTTAAAATAGCTTTTGAAGGTACAAAGAACTTTGCATTATTTGCTTTATTTAAAATAAAAAAGTATTCACGTAACGCTTCTAAAATTTCTTCTTGCTGTGCATCGTTAAACTCTTTAGACAAAGCCACTTTTAAAGCTTCAGGAAAAAGATAATTTTCTAAATATTTTTCACGTCGTTTTGATTTTGTTAAAAACCAATATCCTACTAAAGCTAAAGGTAAAGGTAAAACATACAGGTAGCTACTTTCCATTTACTCTCCTTATTCTATATATATTCTTATAAACTACCATAGAATATTAAGCTTTCGAGCTTAAAGTAACTATAACTTAAGCTTTATAACTTTTGTTATAATTATAAAAACATATAAATATCAATAGGATTATAAATAGATGGATTCACACCTCCTTAAAGAATTACAACATATTTCACACTCTCTATTTGCCAAAAATTATTTTGGTGTCTTTCATGGTTCACTTTCAGCAAAAACAGATATTCATGCCTTTGTTATTAATAAAAAAGAAATCATCTTAGATGAAGTCAATCAAGATGGCTTTATACGATTAACGTGTAATACAAGACAGGATTACCGTTGGAAAGAAGCCTCAACCGATGCACAAATACATTCAGAACTTTATAACGCCCTACCCAATGCCAAATATATCTCTTATACCATGCCTCCTTATACCACAGCATACTCTTTTGATAATGACATCATAATCCCTAGAGATTACTATGGATATAATATCTTAAAAGAAGTGCATGTCTATAATCCAAGAAGTTTTGATGATTGGGAAGAACGCGCTCCCCATGAAATTGCAGACTATTTTGAAAAAAACAATACCCAACTTTTACTAATTCGAGGTTTTGGACTCATTTCCTATGCCAGAGATTTACGAGAAATGGTAAAAAAAGTAGCCATTTTAGAAAACTCTTGTAAACTTTTAACCATTAATAAAATGCGCAATAAGTAAAAAAAAATTAATTTAATAAAAAAATAAGTATTATTTAAACTAATAACTATTATAATTACAGCAAGAAAAAATAACAAAGGCAACGACGATGAAAAAATTTTTACTAATTATAGGTTTAACAGCAACAATGATGACAGCAGCCAATGCTAACTTTATATCAGACATGATGACAGACATGACAGATTCTGTAAGAGATGTAACTGATTCTATGAGAGATGCAGTAAAAGATGAAGATGGTAAAACATCAAACTCAACATTTCCAATGGGTGATATGATGACAGATATGACAGATACAATGAGAGACATGACAGACTCTATGAGAGATGTAATGACTGACATGACTGACTCAATGAGAGACTCTTTTGATGATGTAAAAGATTCTGTAGATGATGTTAAAAATGAAGCTACTGATACAGCAAAAGAGACAACAAAAGAAGCAACAAAAGCTTAATTTAAATCTTAAATCAAGAGTTACTTTTATAAGTAACTCTTCCTCACCTTTCTCTTCCTTTTTTAATTTAAATATCCAAAAAACAAATAACATAATGAAGCAAAGAAAGCACCTATAAGTGCATAAGGTATTTGTGTACGTACATGTTCAATATGATCACAACCTGCTGCCATTGAAGAGATAATGGTTGTATCTGAAATCGGTGAAACATGGTCACCAAAAATTCCTCCTGAAATCACAGCACCTATCATTAACGCAATATTCAAGTCCAATGTTCCTGCTAAACCCAAAGCAATGGGCATCATAATTGAAAAAGTTCCCCAAGATGTTCCTGTAGAAAATGCTGTTAATCCTGCTACCCAAAAAATAAGTAAAGGTAATAAATAAAGAGGAAGTGATGCAGCTTTAACTTCTGTGGCAATATACTTAGCTGTACCCAAATTTTGAATAATATCTCCAATAAAAAATGCTAAAATCAAAATAACAACAATTGGAATCATGTCAGAAATTCCCTCATAAAGTGTAGAAAAATAAACTTTATGTTTCATATTTCCAGTAAGTATATAATATATATAAGTAAAAAATAAACTCCCAATAACAGCATAAAATACAGAGGTAGACCCTGAACCGTTCATCATAATATCGCGTACAGTTATCAAAGTTTCTTGCATGGTTTTATGTTCAAAATTCACTAAACCATAAGGTTCTAAGCCCGTATAATACAAAGATATGGGTACTAAAATAATTAAAAAGAGTATGGGTAGAACCATAAGAAGAGGTGATTTATATTCTCTTTTTATGCTTACTTCTTCTTCAAACTTATACACTTTTGCATCACGCATACTGCCAATATTAATATCAAAGAATATAACCAAAAAAACAATTACTAAAATAATAAGAGAATAAAAATTGAACAATATAGAATCAATTAAAAGACTCATATTATTTCCTCCTATCACATTCCTTTCAATTTCTGCAAGAATTAAACCCAACAATAATGCACCCCAAGCATTAAAAGGAATAAGTGAACAAATAGGAGCTGAAGTAGAATCACAAACAAAAGCAAGTTTTGCTCTACTGACAGCATTTTTATCACAAAGAGGTCGAGCCACAGTACCAGCAACCAGTGCTGTAATAGAAGACTCTATAAAGATAACAATACCTAATACATAAGCTAAAAACAATGCCCCTTTTGGAGAATCAACAGCTTGTTGCTTTGCACTCAAATAGAACACAAATCCTTCAACCCCACCAGAACGTGAGATGAGTTTAATAATAGCCCCTACCAACAATGCAAAAATAAGTGTTTTGGTTATCCAACCTTCAGAAAAAAGCCTTACGATGCCTTCTAACAATTCAATCATTGCGATAAAAGGGTTAAGATTATGCAGTAGTAATTCTCCTAAAAAAATGCCCGAAAGTAATGAGACCACGACATCTTTTGTTATAATTGCCATAATGATGATGAAAAGTGGAATGAGTACCGACAGGAACCCTAAATCTTCCATAGTTTCTCCTCTATATAAATTAATAATTAGGATTATATCATAATGAAAAAACTTACCCTTATCTCTCTTAGCTTTCTACTCTTTTCCTCGCTAAACCTCTCTGCTAATAACACAGAAACAAATTCAACGATTCAAATTCCTACAGACACTTCTCAACTCATTCTTGTAAGTACGAGTGATTGGTCTACAAAAGAGGCTAACTTACAACGCTATGAACGAAATGCTACAAAATGGCAAAAAATAGGAAAAAGTATTAACCTTGTGATTGGAAGAAATGGTTTAGGATGGGGTAAAGGCTTACATATAACACCTAAAAATGCAAAATACATCAAAAAAGAAGGTGATGGTAAAGCACCTGCTGGACTTTTTTCTTTAGGTCATGGTTTTGGTTATACTTCAACAGGTTTCACAATGAACTTTCCCTACGCAAACTACAAAAAGTCTGATCACTGTGTTGATGATAGTCATTCACAATGGTACAATCAAATTATTGATGCCAAAGAAACAGTCAAAGATTACAAAAGTTTTGAACATATGAAACTCAACAACAACCTTTATAAATATGGTATTACCGTCAATCATAACCCCCAACAAATAGCCCAAGCTGGGTCCTGTATATTCATACATATTAAACATGAAAGTGGAAGAGGAACAGCTGGATGTACAGCCATGTTAGAAGATGAAATTATCACCATTTTAAAGTGGCTTGATGAAGAAAAAAAGCCACTTTTACTACAACTACCACAAGAAGAAATGGTAAAAGTAAAATTAAACTAAAAGTCCATTCTGTTTAAGGAAAGGTCTAACATCTAAAGAAATTTCAGAAGACTTTGAAATTAGTAAGTCTAAATTCTTATCTTCTGAAACCCATTCTGAAAGATTCGCACTAAAATATTTTTTTTCACCAGATGTAAAACCTACATATCCACTAAGTGCATTTTGAATAATGTTTACTTGATTTAATTCTCTATCCTGTCCCATTTTATACAGCCTTTTTAATTGATTTTAGTTACATGCTTTAATTCTAACTAAAAGTATCTGTCAAAAAAATATCATAAAACCAGTAGAATTTATAATTAATAAAACTTTAAACTAAAAAAAACATAAATAAATATAAAAAAACTAAAATCTATAATTAAAAATTAAACTTATTTTATATTATAATGTCTTATAATATATGGCGAAATTTATCTTCTATACAAAGGAAATTAATGTTCAAGGGAAATAAAAAAACAACAGGTTCAACAACAAATAGCAAAAATACCCACATTGCAAAAGAGATTGAAATTAGTGGTAATCTTAAAGGAACAGGAGATGTGCAAGTTGAAGGTATTTTAAATGGAGATATTTCAGTCACTTCAGTCATTATTGGTCAAGATGGTACAGTAAATGGAACCATCAATGCAACCAATGTTATTATCAACGGAAAACTCGATGGTTCAGTCTTTTGTGATACCTTAGAAGTAATGTCAAATGGTGTAATATCTCACGAAATCAGAGTTAAACAACTGTTAATTTCAGGAAAAGCCGAAGGATCAATTGAAGCCAAGGACGAAATCAACATTGAAACAACGGGTGTAGTCAATGCAGAAAGTATAAAAAGTAAAAATATTTTGGTCAATGGTTACCTCAAAGGCAAAGTAACAGCTTCAGAACTTTTGGAAGTTGGTAGCCAAGGTTCAGTTGAGGGAGAAATAACAATTAAAAATATTAAGACCCATGAAGGTGGAAAACTTATTGGTTCAATGCATAACTACGAAGAGGTACAAAGCACTAAACTAGCTGAAGAAAGTATACTAAAATAAAAACCCAATTAAGTGTTAATCATCTAAGTCCACACTGTCCCAAAACTCATCATAGTCAAAAGTCGTACTACTTTGATCTTTGGCGATGAGCCTCTCCTCTTCTTCTTCAAAATATTTCGTAAGTGCTTCATCTAATATTGTATTTATATCTTTATTTAAGAGTTCAGCATAAAACTTTAAATTTCTTACTTTATCCTCGGTGAGTTCTATTTTAAATTCATTATCCATTATTTTTATCTCCTATTCACTAAATAAATAAATTAAATCTGGAAATAATACTATAATTAAAAGTGCTAAAAGCTGTAAAGCAATAAAAGGAAGTACTCCTTTGTAAATCTGTGCCGTAGTTACTAGGTTTCCAGCAGCCCCTTTTAAGTAAAACAGTGCAAACCCAAAAGGTGGTGTCAAAAAGGAAGCCTGTAAGTTCATGGCTATCAATATGGCAAACCAAATAGGGTCAATCCCAAATGCATGAGCAATCGGCACTAAAATAGGCACAACCACAAAAGCTATCTCAATAAAGTCTATAAAGAATCCTAAGAAAAATATAACTGCCATGGCAATAAGAATAAACATCCATTTATTACCTACTTCCTCTTGGAAAAACTGCATTGCCATTGTGTCTCCACCAAGCTCGTTAAAAACCAATGAAAAAGCTGTTGCACCTATGAGTATCATAAATATCATTGAAGTTAATTTTACCGTTTCCGTAGAAGCATAACGCAGTAATTCAAGTGAGAATTGACCATTTAAAAAAGCCAAAACCATTGCCCCTAAAACCCCAATGGCTGCTGACTCAGTTGGTGAAGCAATCCCAGCAAATATGGAACCCAAAACAGCCCCTATAAGTAAAAGTGGTGGTGTAATAACTTTCAATGCCTCTTTAAGCACTTCTCCATAAGGTTCATCATTAGGAATGGCTGGTGCAGTTTCTTTGTTAAAATAGGCATAAATCAAAATATATAAAATATAAAGCCCTATCAAAATCATCCCAGGAACCACAGCTGCTTTAAACAAATCTCCCACCGATAGATGCATCTGATCACCCAATACAATCAACACAATAGAAGGAGGAATAATCTGTCCCAAAGTCCCTGAAGCTGCTATAGACCCTGTAGCCAACTGAGGAGAGTAGTTATGTTTTAACATCAATGGCAAAGCAATCAAAGACATCATTACTACCGATGCTCCAACTATTCCTGTACTCGCAGCCAAAATAGCCCCAACCACTACCACAGAAATAGCCAAACCACCACGAAGACCTCCAAAAAGTTTCCCCATAGAAAGCAAAAGGTTTTCAGCCATTTTAGACTTCTCCAAAATCAATCCCATCAAAATAAAGAGTGGGACAGACATAAGCGTTATATTTCCCATAATCCCATAAACACGGTAAGGTAACATGTCTAAAGCATGTAAGCCTAACTCATCAGAAATCAACGAGAAAAAGAGCGCCACCCCAGCAAAAACAAAGGCAACTTGAAAACCTGACATAAGTAAAAAGAGTGTCAGTAAAAACATCAACCATAAAGGGTCAATCCAAAAAGCCATGTCCAGTGCTGAGAATGCTAAAAACAAAGCAATAAGTAAAAAACCTATTAACAGGTTTCGCTTAGAGTCCAATTTAGCATAGGCTTTTATAATCTCTGAAAGAGCTTGAAGCACCAACAAAATAAAGGCTACAAACAACACCCCTTTGATAAGAAACCGATACCCCAACCCACCCGGATCAGAAGAGACTTCATTTTGCACAAAAGATTGAACTGCCATGTCATAAGAGCCATGTAAAAAGTGTAGAGAAAAAGGAATAAGTAAAAACAACATAGAAAAAATCTGAACCATGGCTTTAGTCTGCTCTGAGTAAGAAGCAAAAAAGATATCCACACGAACATGTTTATCATGTTTCAAAGCATAGGAAAGCCCAAAGAGAAATATAATGTCAAAGATATGCCACTCAACTTCTTGTAGAGCTATTGAACCTGCTGAAAATGCATAACGCATCATAGCATCGTAGCCTATTAGTAGGGCTAGGATTATTGCTAATATGGCTGTTAGATTGCCTGTTTTTTTGGTTAGGGTGTCGATGTGATGGGTCAAGTTTAATTGTCCTTTATACTGTTTAGTTCTTCTTCTATGGCTTCAATAGATGGTAAAGATGATTCCAGCTCTTTAGGAAGAACATGTGTGAGTTCATACTCTGAAACACCCATAGGCTTATGTATGTCACTTAGTGCATATTCAACCAATGTTTTATCTTTCCCTTTACAGAGAAGTATTCCAATTGTTGGCTCATCTTTATCACTTTTTATTTCCATGTCCACAGCTTTCAAATAGAAATTTAATTTACCTGCAAACTCTGGTTCAAAATCAACTGTTTTGAGTTCAATAACCACATAACAATGCATCTGTGTATGATAAAAAAGTAAATCAATGTAAAAATCTCGTTCACCTACTTGAATATGCTTCTGTTTTCCTATAAATGCAAAACCTGAGCCTAGTTCTAAAAGAAATGAACTTACATTTTCAATCAATGCATTCTCTAATTCACGTTCTTTATAATCCTCTGTTAAAGTCAAAAAATCAAAGTTATAGGGGTCTTTCAAAATCTCATTTGCTAAGTCTGATTGAGGCTTAGGTAATGTACTTGAAAAGTTACTTAATGCTTTACCTTGTCTCTCATAAAGTAAACTTTCAACTTGATGAACTAAGACACTTCGACTCCAATTGTTTTCTATCGTTTTTTGTACATAGAAAAGAGCTTCTTCTATATTTTTACTCTTCTGCATAATAACAATATTATGTCCCCATGGGATTAAAGGCAATTGCGAAACAGCTTGTTTCGTAATTGATTCGTATTCAGAATAGTACAAGTACCACTTACGTATAAGTTCTAAATTCCGTTTAGAAAACCCTTTCATATTTGGAAATTCATGCGTCAAATCTTGACTCATATTTGTAAGAAATAAACTTCCCCACTTAGAACGTTTCTGTTTCTCAACAATCTCACTACCCAATTCCCAATAAAACTCTATCAATGTACTATTTACACGAACCGATGCTTTTATCTGTGCTTGTTGTGCTTTTACTTTAATTCTTTGTATAAATTCTTTATATTCTGTTGTTTGGATTTTAGACATTATTAATACCTTTATAGCTTTTCAATAGTTCAACATTAAAAAATATTTTTTGTTTAAAATATGTCATTTTGTCATATTTCCGTAGGGTGCTGTTTTCAACGCACCATGAAAGAAAGTTTGCATATAGAAGGGTTTTTTCCGAAAGGGTTTTAAGTGAAACAACTATATTTTTATCAAAGGTATTCATTCTCTGTTAACTTTTCAAGAAAAAACTGCATAAAATTAGAAAACTCTTTGACAACATCTTTAAGAAGTAACTCGTTATTAAGCTCTAAAAATGCTATTTCTATTTCTCTCGCTTGACCTCTAGGCTTTTTTGTTTTTTGAATATTTTTATTTTCTGTTGAGTCTAAAAAATCATTTATAAATAAAGAAAACCTCTCTAGGTTTTTCTGTTTACTTTCACTAGGAATCTTAGTTTGTGAATATTTAACTAATCGGATTCGATGTAATTTTCCTATTTTCTTTATTTTTACAAATAAACTAAATCCATTATTATAAAAAGACCACCAAGTATCCCATTGTCTACCATTTCGAGTAAATTTAATAAGATTAGTATGACAAAATAAAATATTATCCTTCAATTCATCTTTAATTGCTTTAATTATTGCATACTGGACATACCCATTATGAGTAGCATTTGTAGTCCAATTTTTTAATTGTTTTTTTTGATTATTTATATATAGCTTTTCATAAAAATTCTTCTTTAAATATTCTTTATAATCATTAAAAATACTATTTTCTATTTCATACTGAGCTAAAAATTTATATATCCAACCTGTATCTATAATTACATATCCTGCTTCAAGTGTTTCAGCTTCATCTTTTTCAGTAATATGTCCTGTTTTAAAAAATATTTTAATAATTTTTTCTTTAGCTATGGTAGCAGTAGAAACTTTATCAACATATTTTAATAATTGGTTTGAATGTGGTTCTGTCCAAGTTTTATCTTCAATAATAAAAGGAATTTTTTGACCATTTGATATTAATTCAAAATAAATATCAATTTTATGATATTGTTGATATATTTTGATAGAAGCATTTTTATTAAAAATTAATTTTTTCTTATAATACTCATTATATAAAGAAGATATAAAACTTTTTGAGATATCTCTTAACTCTTCTTTTTCACTATCAAACCAAGCCACTAATAAACTGATAAATGCATCTTGACTCAATTCTGATGTAGCATAATCAAAAATATTTTGAGATATTATATTTGACATTATTTTCCTTTTCTCATTTGAAACGGTATAAGCCTTTCGGCGCAACTTCTTTTTTATTCAAACTTTTAATAACGGTGCGTTGAAAACAGCACCCTACCCACAACACTTCAACAACTTCTTATCAAATGTCTTAACTTCAAACTCATCTTTTAAGGCACATAAATATCCATCAACAAAATCAATATTTTTCTCTGTATAGTATCTCAATCCCTGTATAACATCAGACTTCTTTGCAATCATAGAGATGTTACCTTGAACTAAAAAAGCAACAACAACATCAACTAATTCGTCTTTAGGAACTTTATAAACTTTTTCTAAAATATAAACTACTTCAGCAACAACTTCATTGAGTACCATACAGGCATTTTCTAAAATAGTTTTTTCAGCTATCAAATACATTTCTTCATTGTCACGTATCAAATAACGTAAAATATAGTTTGCATCCAACAATATCATATTTTATGCTTCTCTTCTATATGCTCTTTCCAACCTCTATCTTCATTTTCTATCAAAGAAGGATTTGCGTACTTATGAAGTGAACCACCTAAAGAGGTTTCTTTTTTTTCTATCTTTATTTGGGCTTCAACCAACTCTTGTACAAAACCAGCATATTTATTATCGATAAAATAACCTTTAACCTGATTTCGTTTTTTATCAATTATCTCTACAATATCAAAACCATCTAATTTATGTAAATTTCGTTGTATATCTGAAATAGAAATTTGTTGCATGAAAAACCCTTCATATATGTTTTCATATATTATAATCTAAATAAGGTTTTATGTCAACAAGCTTAATTTATCTAAAAAACCCATTCAACAAATCAAAATACTTCTGATCATGCGAAAGACTATTATGCGATTCACCCTTAATAACTTCAACTTGAACATTCTCTTTAGGTATAGACTCTGCTAAGGCATAACTATGTTCGTTAGGGATAATGCTATCACCTTCTGCCATGAGTATTAAAACTTTTGTACGCTTCACGGTAGAAAGGTTTTTGACACTATCAAGTTTGTCTTTTAAGATTAAACCTATGGGGTACATTGGGTATTTAGCTTGTGCAACATTTAACACAGAATCATAAGGGGTTATAAGGGCTATTTTTTCAACATCTCTTTTAGAAGCCACATAAGTAGCCACACCAGAACCTAAACTTCTTCCCATTAAAGAGAGTTCTTTATGTTTTGAGACTAAAGCATCATAAACAACCAATGCATCTGCATAGAGTCCATCTTGTGTTGGGGAACCTGTACTTCCACCGTAACCTCTGTAGTTGACCAAGTAAACAGTAAAGTCAGCTAACTGATTAGCTCTTCTTTTTGCTGTTGAAACAACGGATTCGTTATTACCACCAAAATAGATAAGTGCTTTTTCTTTGCCTTCATTTAAAACAACTACTTTTAAAGTTTCACTTGAACTTTGTATACTTAGCTCTTTATAGTTATGTTCTACTTTGGCAGAAGGTTTATAAAGTAAGTCTCTTTGTAGAATATATAACAAGATTCCACCAATTACATAAAGCATCAATAATGGTTTGGCAACACCCCATAAAATACGCTTCATCTATTTTCCACCCTTAACAAGCCATGAAAAAGTAAAACCAGTTGTGATAAACACACTTACAGCATATACTGTCCAAATAAAAGGAAAAACAATTCCTTGTAATCCCTCTTGGGCGCTCACAACGGACACCATCCATAAATTTGGTAAAATTACTATTGACAAAGTCAATATGAGTACAGTAGCATTCATGGCTAAAACTATATTTTTCATCTATTCTCCTAAATTTTAACACGAGATTCCATGGCTCTCGTTAACGAAATAACATCTATATTATCAAGTGCTACACCTGTAGGTACCCCTTGCGCAATCTTAGAAAAGTGAATGGCTTTATTGGCTAATTTATCTTCGAGATAAAGTATCATTGTATCCGTTGCTAAAGAAGGAGGGAATGCAAAAATCACCTCTTCCACTCCCTTAACAGCATCACGTAAATGGTACTCATCCAAATCACTTAACTGCGTAACAATATAATAAATACCTTTGTACTGACCACTCTCTTCTATGGTTAGAATATCTTTTGCAGACTGAACAATACAAAGCGTTGAAGTATCTCTAAACTCATCTGAACAGATAAAACAAAGTTCATCTTCGCTCATATTATGACAGTTTTTACAACGTTGAATATTGTTAACACCCTCTTCTATGGCATGCGCTAATTTCATTCCTGCAAAGCTGTCTTCCATAACAATATTGTATGCCATACGAATAGCAGATTTTTTACCAATACTTGGGAGTACTTGAAAAGCAGCTACCAAGTTTTCAAAAGCTTCTATTTTATATTTTTTCATAGCTTAAATGGTATAGTCAGAAACTTTAGAGGCTATTGCCACAGATTTTATAAAAGTAACCACTTCAAGATGTGCAGGATGAATGGCATAAGCTTCTAATGCTGCCTTGTCGTCAAACTCAGAATAAAGACTTAAATCCATGGCCCTATCTTCATGGGAAAAATTAATACCAACCTCCATACTTTTTAATGTTGGAATACTCTCTAACAATGCTTCAAGCATCTCTTTTGCTTTTTCTAAATTCTCTTTTTTATTCTCTTCTTTAAAGTCGAACATTACAATATGTTTCACCATAAACCAGCTCCAAAATTATCATTATTTTTATTCGCGATTATAGCTAAAATATGTTAGAATTCGCCCAATATTTATATAACACATAACTTGGAGTAATTAATGACAGAAATAGACTACTATGAAATTTTAGAAGTAAGTAGAAGCTGTACAGGTTCTGAACTCAAAAAATCATATCGTAAACTTGCCATGAAGTATCATCCAGATCGTAATCCTGATGACAAAGAAGCTGAAGACAAGTTTAAGTCACTTTCAGAAGCATACGAAGTACTAAAAGATGAAAGTAAACGTTCTATCTATGATCAATATGGAAAAGCTGGACTAGAAGGTCGTGGTATGGGTGGAGGCTTCGGTGGTGGAGGTCAAAACATGGACGATATCATGGATATGTTTAACTCAATGTTTGGTGGTACTGCTGGAGGAGGCTTCAGTGGGGGTCGCCAACAAAGAAGAGAAACAAACCAAAAGTACAACTTAGATTTTGAAATGGAATTTCCGTTAAAATTTAATGAAGCAGTTTTTGGTTGTTCAAAAGAAATTGACATCAAATACAAAGTCTCTTGTGATGACTGTAATGGTACAGGTGCTGAAAATGGAAAACTAGAAACTTGTGATTATTGTAATGGTCAAGGACAGGTTGTTATGAAACAAGGATTCATGTCATTTGCACAACCTTGTCCAAAATGTCATGGTACAGGTCAAAAAGTGGCTTCATCATGTGGTTCTTGTTCAGGTAGAGGCTATCATGAGGAGCCAGAAACAATTACGATTAATATTCCTGCTGGAGTCGATACAGGAAACCGTCTTAGAGCGCAAGGACATGGAAACCAGTCTAAAAGTGGGACACGTGGAGATTTATATTTAACATTTAATGTAGAACAAGACGAACATTTTGTTCGAGATGGAAGCAATGTATACATAGAAGTACCTGTATTTTTTACCCAAGCTGTTTTAGGTCAAAGTATCACCATTCCATGTCTTGATGGTGAATTGGAATTAGATCTTAAAGTAGGCACTAAAGACAAAGCACAATTTGCTTTTAGAGATGAAGGTGTTGCCGATGTACATGGTAATGGTAAAGGTCAACTTATCGCCCAAGTTAAAATTGTTTATCCTAAAAAGTTAAATGATGAACAAAAAGAATTACTTGAAAAACTTCAAGAAACTTTTGGCGTTGAAAGTAAACCTCATACCTCTAAGTTTGATTCTGCTTTTTCCAAAGTTACGGATTGGTTTAAAAGTAGAAAAGCAACTGACTCATAAAAGTACTTAACACACTTTTTGGTGTAAAATAATTTTATCTTCAGCAGGTTTGATATCTGCTGATCCCTTTCTTTTGTCATAAACAACGACATAAATTTCATCATTTAATTCTAAATAGTTTTTTTCACCAAATTCTGTATAAGCTGTTGCACCAATAGATATTAATGCTTGTTTTGGATAACTACAATCTTTTAAATGTTCTGATATGTCTTCCAAAGGTCCAAAATCTTTTTGTTCATTCATCTTCTCAAGTAACCAATTTTCTAATTTTTTATAAAAATAACTATATCCGAGTAAAGGTGCATCCACACCATATTTATGAAGCTTTCCATCACGCTTTACAAAAGAGCAAAGATGAAAATTATCCATCACCCCTCCCTCTTCAAACTTGTCTATGTTAATCCATTCTTTTGCCATACCTTTTGAATTTTCTGACCAAGATTTTTTTTCAGAAATTTTGTTAGCTCCTTCTTTACGAATCGTACAGTCATTAAAAGCTGTAAATTTTTTGGCTACTAATTTAAAAACTTTAAAATTTTTATCATATTCAATGTCAAATAATATCGCTACCTCTGGTTCAACTTGTGCCTTTACTGCATCTTTTGGTAATGATAATTCTTTATCATCTATGGGATATAAAGACAAAAACCCCTTTGAATTTGGTACATAAAAAGGGAAAATTCCTTTGGGGGCATTAAGCTCTTTAGTCACAACATTTTCAAAATCTTTTAATTCACCTGCCTGTTCCAAATGATGTGCAAAATTACCTGCAACCCCCAAGCCTATACTGTTTTTAAGCATTTTATTATCTCCTCTTATATCTCTCATATTTTAATATAATACTACTAAATATAATTTAAATTATTAACAAAAGTTCATTTTTTACTAAGAAAAGTTAAGATAAAATAAATTTTAACGCAATTTCAAAATGAAATAGGAGCTAAATTATGATTAAAAAAAAGTCTCTTCTTACTAACCTACTGATTTTCACCTTACTTCTTACACCCTTACGTGCATTAGAAGTGAATATATTAGCAGACCTCGCCTACGTCGATGTTGATGTTGATGGTCAAGCTGTTAGGATTCAAAGAATACAAGACACAAAACACAAGCTCAGTAACTCTTACTCAAAAACTTCAAGACCTACACCTCCTTTTTCAATCCAACCTTTCCAACCTATTAAAGGTATTGAAACAGTTAGTGAATTAGATGTTATTGACTTTTTACAAAATCAAGTTGCATTAAATAAGGGAGTATTACTTGATGCACGAATGCCAAAATGGAATAAAAATGGGACAATTCCTGGCTCAACCAACATTCCTTTTTCAATCTTAGTATCGAAAGATGATAATGCTTATATTCAAAAAATCTTTTCTCTCTTGGGAGTAAAAAAGACAAAAGATTCTTGGAATTTTGACAAAGCACATAAGCTATTAATTTTTGATAATGGTCCTTGGTGTCAACAAGGTGTACGTGCGATGAAGAACTTATTAAAGCTAGGCTATCCAAAATCTAAAATGCTATACTATAGAGGTGGGATTCAATATTGGCAAATTTTAGGATTAACAACTATTGTTCCTAAGTAAATCCAATATTACATAAATTATAAAAAGGAGAAAAAATGTTAAATAAAGATCAATACAATCAAGAAGAATATAATGACTACTACCGACAGGAAACTGAGGGAGCAGAGTTAGGTCCTTCAAAAAATGAAGAAAGTGGATTAATGGGTAAGCTTATTATTTTACTTATCATTTTAGCATTAGCTATTGCTGGGTATTTCGGGTACAAAGCAATGAATACATCAGATTTAAATGATATTGATACATCCTTACAAGTATCAGCAGAATCATCTTTACCTCAAAGTGTACAAGAAGAAAGTGAAACAATCCAACCAACACAAACAATAGAAAGTGTAGAAAAAGAACCTAATAATGTTGCACAAGATGAAAAGCCTAAAACAATAGAAACAGAAGTAAATTCAGAAGTTGCAAAAGCTGTGGGGACAGAGGGGAAAATGTCTCCAGAAGAAATTGCAGCTGTTGTTACAGCTGTAATGAAACAAATGAGTGATAAAGAGACAAGTAAAGAACCTTCTTCTAATACAGTCGCTGTTAAAAATGACGCTGAACTAATGAATAAACTTTCAAGTTCTGAAGTTGATACAGTATCAACAGATTTAATTAACGAATTAGAAGATGTTAATATTAATGAAAACACTCAAGTGAATGATACTCAAAAACAAGTTGATGTTTACAATAAAATAAATGTACAAAATGTCTCAGGTACCGATACACTCAGTCAACTTTCTGATGAAATTAATGCTGTTATTGATGAAGGTGTTGCTAAAGATAAAGTTGCCAACTACACCAACTCATTAAAAAGTGAAGTTGACGTTCGTAAAAATGAAATGAGAATTATTGTTGTCGCAAAAGGTGATACCTTAGGTCAAATAGCTAAAAGAGCTTATGGAAATGTCATGGACTATAAAAAGATTTATCAAGCAAATCCAGAACTCACTAGACCAGACCGTATTTATGTAGGACAAAAACTACGTATTCCTAACTAATCTAAGGCATTCCCATAAAAGGTAAAGATATTTAAAATATCTAAGCCTTTTTGAACACCCCCTATTATTCAACACAAAGGTTAATTCTATGAAACAATTACTACTATTCCCCCTACTAAGTTCTTTACTTTTAGCTGAAAATGCCGATGTAACTGTAAAAATTACAAAAGATATTTCACATGTTTATACTACCGATTCTGGAAAAACAGTAAAAGTTGAAAGAATTCAAGACATTAATAACCGACTAACAGATGATTATACAAAAACATCTCGTCCATGCCCTCCTTTCTGTATTCAACCAACTAAAATTGATCCAGAAATCAATAACTTTGAAGAATTAGAAATTCTAAAATTTATGGAAAATCAAGTAAAAAATCATACAGGTGTTATTATTGATGCGCGTCTTAAAAGTTGGTTTGAACTAGAAACCATTCCCTCTGCAATTAACATTCCATTTCCAGTGATGCAAAATGCAAGTAAAAACAAAGCAAAAAGAATTTTTACACTTCTTGGTATGACTATTGATGCTGATGGGACATGGAACTTTTCAAAGGCTAAGGAATTGGCAGTTTTTTGTAATGGTGCTTGGTGTGAACAAACTGATCATTTTATGAAAGGTATTTTAAAACATAACT
Organism: uncultured Sulfurovum sp.; assembly: GCA_902727915.1. The sequence goes on along the minus strand of CACVAU010000058.1, from coordinate 36,963 downwards.
ACCCAAAAAATAAACTCAATTACTATCGATCAGGTTTTCAAGGATGGAAACTTCTAGGTTTAACAACCATTGTGCATAAAGAAATTAAAAAATAAACAACTTAGGAAAGCATTGCTTTCCTAAATAAATCAAATCTAACGCTTAATAAATTCCTAACGATGTCATTGTTTCAATTGATAACTTACTGGTAATTGCCAATCCTTTTTCTCGTTGATACTCTCTAGCAGCTGACTTAGATTCTAAATCCCATATACCACTAACCTCTCCCATATAAAATCCTTTTAGCTGTAATGCTTTTTGAACTTTTTTTACCATATTTGGGGTAATATTCGATTCACAAATCATTGGCATCCATTTAGAATATCCCTTTGTGCGTTCTTTTTCTGTAACAACAGTAATATATTCAGCAGGAATAACAACTTTTTTAAATGAAGCTTCTTCTTCTATCTTTTTAATTTTCACCATGGTATATTGTGGTTTTGTTTTAATTTTTTTAGTCGTTGCTGGGGTTAACACAACTTTTTTCTTAACCGTTTTATATCTGGCTGGAGTTTCAGTTAAACAAATTTTATCACATTGACTCCTAATGCGTGATGGCATATTTTTACTTGATTCATCATCCCAATAAAAATTTTCAACTTGATTCTTTTTAGTATAGTTCACCGTGGTATATTTTGCAGGTATTTCAACACGCCTAACTGTTGCTGGTTGTGCTATCTCTTCTACTTGAACCGTTTTATAAGTGGGAGTTACTTTCACTTTTTTAGCAACAGAAGGAGTGAGCATAATTTTTTTAGTCACTTCCTTATAAGTTGTAGGAACTTCTGTTAAACAGACAACTTCAGACTCATTACAACCTCTATTATCACATGTCGTTTTTTTCCATTCAGTATGTGCAGGTTCAACAACAACTTTATCTTTTACTTTTTTATAAGTAGCAGCTGATGGTAATAACTTTACACTGGTACTATCTGTCATTATTTTTTTGGTTATGGTTCTATATTTCGCAGGAGTAGCTACAAATCTTTCTGTTGCTTCAGTTGATAAAATTTTTGCTGTTGCTGTTAGAGGTCTTTCAATACTTAAATGCTCATAATAACAAGTTCCAGGTCTCACATTTTCAATACTCATTCCTGATTTTATGGCAGAGTCAACACAAGAATTAAACGCTTTTGGTGCATGTATACTATTGGTCTGTCTCCACACCTGCTCTTTTGGTTGTATTAAAATACGTTGCTCAATGGTCTTATACTCAGTAGCTGTACTTAGAATTTTTTCTTTACCATCACTTATTTTAACTCTTTCCTCATAAATAGAGTATTTAGCTGGTATTACTTCATATTTCACACTTGATTCATTAACAATAACTTTTTTTGTAGATTTTGTTTTTGTTGTTTTTGTATATTGAGGAGGATAAAAGGATTTAGTAAAACATTGTCCTGGTTTAGCCTTAATGGGCATATTCTCTTTAGGTGTTACGCTATTGGCATCTAAGGCTACCAATGTTAGTACACTTGTTAGTATAATTTTAATCATATCTTTCCTTTAAATTTAATAAAATATTTTAATAAAAAATTTATTTTATCTAAAATTTCTTAATACATTAAGCCTTACTTTTTTGGTAACTTTACCAATAATTTACCATCTTTATAACTACTACTTAACTTACTCTTATCAGCATCATTAGGAATGGGTAAGGAAACTGTTGAGGAAGTCATTATTGTTTCAGCTCCTATTTCTGACCCTGTAACAATCTCCTTCACCTCTTTACTACTTAAAGATATAATTAAAAGTGTGTCTTTCACTTTAACTTCTAATTGTAGATTACTGTCATTAATATCTCTTGTTAATTCATAACCATTAGCTACCTCTTTAAAATCTTCAATCGAGACATTTGAAAATGCTAAATTTTCATCCCCCTCATAAGCTATATTATTATGTTCAGCAATCATTTTATTCATCTTCTCATCAAACTTCATCATCTCTTCAGCTGCATCATATATTCCTTTTTGCATATCTATCTCTGAACAAACAGATAAAGGTAAAAAAAGAAAGATAAACATAAAATTTTTATTCATGATAGTCCTTTAACTTTATAATTTAAGTGTAATTTTACATAAAAAAGATTAATTTTTAATATTTTTTATTTATTTATATGAAAATATAGGCTAAAATATTAAAAAAATAGGAAATATTATGAAAACTTATTTATTTATTTGCATATTCTCAGTTAACTTTTGTCTAGCTGATACCAAAGATATAAACTTGTCAAGCAATACAAATTCTAAAACAATGATTTCTCATGACAGGGTGAAATCAGAACTAACAACGGTATTAAAAAATATTAAAAAATATAAAGAAAAAAATAAAAAAGAAATCCAAGATTTAGAACTAAAGTTTGCATTAATGCAAAAAAAATTTAAACAATATAGAATTAAAAAAAACAGAGAGATAAAATCCATTAATAAAAGATTGGCTTTAACAAAGAAAAAACTGACACGCAATCAAGAAAAACTTAAGCTTAGCGAACAAAAAATATGTAAAGATACCAAAATAGATCTTATTAAAAAAGTTGAGCGACCTCAAATCAAAAATAAAAATATTGAATGGATTGAAATAGTAGTCGAAGACAACATTAATATTTATGACCTTGCACTAAAATACTATGGCGATGCACACCAATATCAAAAAATTTATCTGGCAAACCAAAATCTCATTGATAACAATTTTAAAATTTATAATGGTATGTCCTTAAAAATACCCATTACCGACTCATTTCAAGAACAACCCATGTTTCTAAATCAGAATTAATTTATAACTTTACCTTATATTAAAATCAAAATATCTATTTTTATAAGGTTCATTTTTTAAAGTAAAATGCCACCACTCCTCAGCATAAGCTTTAAATCCATGTTTCAGCATTACCGAATTAAGTAACATTCTATTGGCACGTTGTTGTGATGTTATCTCTCTATTTTTAACCCATGACAATTTTCCAAAAAAATCAAAAGAACTTCCCATGTCAAGCGCTTCTTTTGTCTCTAGGTCAATAATGGTCAAATCTACCGTACTTCCCCGACTATGCCCTGACTTTTTAGCAATATATCCATCTCTAAATAAATGCTTCTTTTGAACCGTAGGATAATAGATAGCCTTCATCTTTGTATCTAATAAATCATGACCCCAACTCACAAAATGGTCAACAGCTTTCTGAGGTCGGTAAGCATCAAATATCTTCAAACCCAAACCAAAGCCATTTAGCTCTTTTTGTACCTTTAACAATGCATGAGTTGCCTTCTTGGTTAAAATGGCTTTAGGAGCCAAATAACCATCAACAACTTCCCCTAAAAAGTTATCTTCTCCAACATATCGCATCTCTAAAGCTATGTTTTTAACAATGCTATCCACATAACAAAATTCTTTCGCTAATTTAGCTTGAGAAAAGGTCACCATCATACTTAACAGTAGTATCTTTTTCATCTACACTCCAAACTTACTTTTTTGAAGTACCTTTAAATACTTCTCTATATGTTTCTCTTTTTCTTTCCGTCGATACTGCATCACCCAACGAGGATGAGGAACAACTTCTATTCTTCCAAAACAATCATGTTCTTTATTAAATGCTTCAAGATATTTCAAATTCTTACCCTGCCCTATACAGATAATATTTGGCTTAGTTCCAACAAAAGACAACTGTTCGAGTAAGGTATTTTCTATAAAAGGTTCTAATGCTTTTTGCGTCTCTTTATCATCATAATAGTTATAATTTTTACCCTCTTTAAGTAGCCCCAATGGCATAACCGTTGTAAAGAAAAAGTCCTTATAAAATTTTTCTGTGCCACCATAAGCCTCTATGACTTCAAACATAAAAGCTGCACTTAGCTCTATGCGTTTGTCAAAACTGTTAGCGATGTCACAAACTTCTTGTAAATGATGAGCATCCGTAAAGCCAATGCCTGTAACCCCTGAACCAAGCCGACCAGGGTTAATACCAACCAAATAAGTACGAGGGTTACTGTCTGCGTAATATTTTTGGAAAAATGTTTTCATGATAGATTGAACTTCTTTATTATCAAATGGGTAAATAGTCTCTACCCCATTTGGTAAAGGTAAGTCTTTTGGTAGGTTAAAATAAAAGTTGAGTATCTTGTCTGAGAAATTCATGGCTATCCTTCTAAATTACTAAATGTCAAAACTTGATTTTATATCAGCTACTGGTATAAACAACCTATTGTCTTCATCTAAAAATGAGACAAACCCAAACTGCTTATAAAAATCAGAGGCTCCCTCTTTAGCATCTACCACTATGATGGGGAAACCGACTATATCACTGGCTTCCAATAATTTTTTTAGAGCGTCAATCAACAACCAAGCTCCATGTCCTTGTTTAGCATACCGTTTATCAACAGCCAAGCGCGCAATAAGCCCAGATGAGTTGCTATTTTGGTGTTTTTTCTGTAAGTTATGAGGAAGTGTTTGAAGGTCAATGCTTGTCATGGTTAAGGTGTAAAAACCTATAATTTTATTTCTATCTGTAGAATTTTCTAAAACATAGGTACGACTATTGTCTTTTGAAGATTGTTGATTTGCCATCAATTTTAAATAATTATTTAAAGCCTCAACACCACAATCAAAACCTTTACGGTCATGTCTTTTTTTGTCAAGTTGAACACTCTTCATTAAAGCTTTTTCTCTTCATAAGCCTTAAATGCTTCACCTAACTTTTTATTTGCTTTAGCTGGTCTATCAAGTGCGTCTAGTAAAAGCATTGCATCACGTTTACTAAGTTTTAGAGTCTCTTCACGTTCCATGATTTTGTTTGCTTTTTCTATGGCAGCAGAGAGAACAAAAGAGTTAATACTAGAGATACCACTCAAAGCTGCTGCTTTACTCAATAGCTCTTGAGTATCAAGGCTTACCCTAGCTGTAATACGAGGAGATGATGTTGTCATAAGCAATCCTTTAAATGTGTCATTTTGGCACATTTTAATTTAGTATATCATTTTTGGGGTGGGATGTCAAATTACGTACTAAAAAAAATCCCTTCAAAAGTATCATCATCACACTTTTGTACTCCTGCTTTTAGTGGTAGTTTGTAGGGGCTTATTTGTATGCCTGTTTTTAGGAATTCTTTGTCGTATTCGAAGTAGATTTTTTTGTTTTTTTGGGCTAGAATTCCTAGTTTTTGTTCTTTTTGTTGGGTTAGGTGGATGGTTAGGGTTTGCATCATTATTTATCTATCAACTCAGGAGGATTAATCTTAAACTGCAACATATTGGCACTCTCTCTACCATATCACTTGGTATCTCCCAAAGTTCATGATAACTTTTGAGCCATCGTTTATCTATCTGATTAAATCCTTTTGGATTAGAGACAAGCTTTACTTGCAGATTCTGCATATCGGTCAAACTTTTTAGTTTAATCTCAATATTTATCGCAACTTGAATATCTACTTAATATCAGCCTTTTACTTTTGTAGCTTTTACACTCTCTATCTCATTCAAGTTGTAACTCATCGTTTTGAGCCAAGATTGAGAGACTTCACTCTCTTTCCAATTGTTAAACTCTTCCACCACAAACACTTCATTTTTAAAACCATTTTTAGCTGTTGTCGAACCTCTATTTATCAATATCTCTTTTTCGGTCATACTCTTCTCTCCTATGGCATTCATTAAACTCTTAGCTATCTCCTCAATCACACTATTACCTGTCTGTTGTAAAAGTTTTTGATTGGATATTTTACCTCTTACACTATCTGCATATTTTTTAGGGAATTCATACTTAAAATCATCATCAACCAACTCTTTTTTTACGCCTACAAAATAGATTCGTTCTCGCATCTGTGGCACAGCAAAACCCAAGCTATTTAAAACCTCATGATAAACTCTATATCCTACATTATCCAAAAGTTTCAAAACTACTTTTAAAGTATTACCCTTGTCATGGTTTATCAACCCTTTGACATTCTCCAAGATAAAATATTTAACATCTTTGGCTTTTAGTATCTTAACCAAACCATAAATAATCTGCCCTCGCTCCTCATCGTCTAGTCCACATCGTGTACCAATAATCGAAAAAGTCTGACAAGGAAAACCACCAACCATAAAATCGAAATTGGGTAAATCATCAGGATTTATCTGCATAATGTCACCATAGTTGACCTCATCTTCTCCAAAAAATTCTCAGTAAGTTATCTCTGCGTCTTTATCTATTTCACTGAAACCTAAGCAGGTCATACCTAAGCTTTCTAAGCTAATTCTTCCCTCCTCCTATGCCTGAGCAGAAGTCTGTGAAAGTTGTTTCATATTGGCTGATAAAATTCATATATTAATCTATCTCATTATCGTTACTATTTTCTATTTCATTTGTATAAAAATTATCAATTGTATTAATTTTTTCTTGTGTATAATGCCTACATATAAAATCTTTATTAGCTTCTTTTAAAACTTTTTCAGCTCCTGTGGTAAGTCCTTTAGCTCCTGTTAACCAATGTTCATCATAACCTTCATTTTTATCACAATCTTTAACAAACTTTTCTGCTGTAGCTTTACCAATTTTTCCTTTATATTCTTTATGGTCAATTCTTATTGTAATAGTTGTTGTAGATAGCTGTTGTTCAGATGTGCCATTTTTTATAATTTCATCTATTTTTTCAGTATAATTATGAGGACACTGTAATTCAAAATCTACTCCATTATCAGGAGCATTTGTAAAAGATGGTTTTTTAAAATCTACTTTATCTTCAACTTCTGCCATTTTTCCAAAAGTTTGAGCCATTTTGGCTTCTCCCACTTTACCTATATTCATAGTTATCCTTATCCTATTTGAATCAATATATGATTCTTGTCACTATATCTTTCTATTTTTTCAAGACAAAGACCTCGTAAATCTAAAAATTGTTTTAGTTCATTCAGGATAGAATCTTCTTCTTTATTCGATAATTCATTATTACAGATTAATTTAGATTTATTTTTTACAATTTCTTTAATTTTTATCAATAATTTTTTTAATGGTTCTATATCTAAAATACTAATATATATTTCGTCATTACTATCCTCTTCCAAAATTTTCATATCTTTTGTTAAGTTTTTTTCTTCAATAAAATTAAAAATTTCTTCAGGAATAATACAAGATTTCAGATTGTGAGCATCCTCTTCTTTCAGTTTCTCTTTACTACTTTTATATCTAACCAACATCGCATTAATTGACATTTACTATCTCCTCTTTAAAATTTTTATAGTTTAATGTAAAGTTATTTTTTAAATATACTTTTCTCATAATTAATTTTATATCAGAAAAAGAAATATTTTTTTTATCTAATAATATTGATAACTCTTTTTTATCCTTTTCTTCTAATATATTTTTAAATGGATTTTTATCATGATTGAAAAAATCCATAATCATCTCAGTAGAAATACTGTTTATTTCATAAATAAAACTAAATCTTCTTAATATGGCTTTATCCAATTTATCTTTATGATTTGTGGTACAAAATATTATCAAATTATTAATAGGATTGTCCATATAGTGCATAAAAGTTGTTAAAGCTCTTTTCATATCATCATGGTCTTTTCCTTCTCTATTTGGTAGAAAAACTTCTATCTCTTCAATTAAAAGAATAATTTTGTATTTTTTAGATTCCTCAATTAAGTTTTTAAAAAAACTATCAATAGCTTTTGCTGTTTTTCCCATTTTTTCTGAAATTAGAGAAGCTATATTTAAATGATAAGTTTCATACTTATTATTTTTAGCTTTTAACATTTGTTCATATATAATTGATGTTTTTCCAAAACCAGGTTGACCATAAATTAAAATATTACCATTTATATCAAGAAAATCAAACTCTTTTTTTTTCTCATCAATAGAAGTATTTATAATATTTTCCAACTCTTTCCGTATAGTTTTATTTCCTACCAATAGATTAGATTTTTTTTCTAAAGTTTCTTTTGTAAGTTTATATAAGTTTGCTTCTTCCATTTTTATCCTTAATTCTCTGATTGTTCAAATTTTTTTCCTATATCTTTTGAAATTAAATCCATAGTAAAATCTTCAAACTCTTTATCATTGAGTGTTGAGAAGTCATAATCGTTCATTACCTAAACCAACTCCAACCCATCAACAAATCGAAAATCTTTAAGATTATAAGTAAAAAGAGGAGCATCTAAAACCAAAGCCGTTGAAGCAATAAGTCCATCAGGAATATCTAAATTATGACTTTTAGCATAACTCTTAATAAGTGTAGTAGATTGTTGAGAGATAGCTTCATTTATATCAATAATTTCAAAAAGAGCAACAAATTTTTCAAGCTTTTTAACTTCTGCTTTGTTCAATGCTCCATAGAAAAGTTCCATAACTGTAATAGAAGAGATAGCCAAAGGACAAGTAAAGGATTGTACTTTTTCAATGGTTGATTGATTATCTTTTAAAATTTCAATCAATACATTTGTATCTAAAACTATCATCTCCAAGCTTGTTCCCTAATTGACTCTTGGGTTATGTCCCTATCTTTCCAAATCCCTGCAAATTCAGAAAATTTATTTTTTGGTTCTGTGGGAGTTGATATGTTTTGTTGAATATCTGTAATAATCTCTAAACCATCATTTTTAAAACGACTTAAAAGCCACAGTATTCTATTAAAAAGCTGTTCATTTTGAATATTTAGTGTAATGGTCATTCTTATCCTTTTTTGTCTTTTCTTTCTCTTATTATATTTAAATTTATGGGTGTTTTCCCTTTTAATTGTTTTTGAACCTCATCAAAATCATCACTCCTCCCCCTCATACAACCGAAAAATCTCCTCAACCTTACGTTCTAACAACTCTTTAGGAATCAACTCCGTCTCATAATCAGCAATAACCGTAGGACTTAAACTTCTACTCAAAGCATACTCTACAACCTTATCATTTTTTTCTCTACATAAAAGAACACCTATACTTGGGTTTTCATGTGGAGCTTTTACATCTCTGTCTAATGCTTCAAGATAGAATTCTAACTGTCCTAAATGACTTGGTTTGAATTTGTCTATTTTTAGTTCAAATGCTACCAAGCATTGTAAGTATCTATGAGAAAAAAGTAAATCTATATAAAAATCTTCATCTCCTACAGAGACACGATACTCTTGCCCAATAAATGCAAAACCAACACCTAATTCAAGAATAAACTCTTTAAGAGAACCTACAATAGCTGATTGTAAGTCTTTCTCTTTATGTTTTTTAGGAAGTCCTAAAAGTTTGAGTACATAAGTGTCTTTAAATACATTGTTTGTATCTTGTGGTAATTCTCTCACCACTGGTGAGAGCTTTTCATTAGCAATAACGGTTCTCTCAAATGTTGAACTATAAATCTGTCGTTCTAACTCTCTTTTTGAGTAATTGTTTTTAATAGTCTCACGCAGATAAAACTCTTTTTCTACATCACTTTTCCGACCTGACATGATGCTAAGATTATTTGTCCATAAAACTTCTCTCACCAGTGGTAAGAGTTTTTCATTATCTTTATAAGTTTCATAAAACTGTTTCATTCTCCAAATATTTTGTTCGCTAAAACCCCCAATGCTAGAGTCTATCTTTTTAATATAATTAGCTAACTCTCTAACTGTACTTTTTCCCCAACGCTCACTGGTCGTTTTATCTGATATATACTGACCAACATCCCAATAAAGTTCTATTAATAAAGTATTTGCTTGCTTATAAACTCGCTGTTTGACTTTTTGAATAAGGGTTAAAATTTCATTAAAACTATTTTTATTGTTATCTATATTTGGCATTTTTTCCTCTTTTTTATTATTTTAACATCTATTAATTAGCTTGATATAAAAGCTGTCATATTGTCATCTTTTTACTATCTAACTCTTTCCCAATACCTCATCAATACTATCAAACCTTTCCTCTTTAACTTCAACAATGATTCCAAAGAAATTTTTAGCGAGGTTCATTAAGCCTTTCGGCGTGATTTTCATTTTATGCCAATGTTATTAATGGTGGATAAAATCCACCCTACGCATTCACAACTGTAAAATAACTATCAGCTATCAACTCTACACAACCCTGTTCATCTTGATACTCAGCCAATGCTTCAAACAATTCCACTTTAACTCGTTCATAATTTTCAGCACTAAGCTCCATAAGCATTCCAGAAAAACCTGTGTTATTCAAGAGTTCCCACCATTCATCTAAGTTTAGAGGGTAACCAATCTCTTTTGTTTGTATCTCAAACTGTGTTATGTTTGCTTCTGAACACAAACGTTCTATGTCTGCTTCATGTTTTAGGTTTTCCCATTTATTCATGTCGTACTCTTTAGCTGAGGGCGAACCATATTTTACTAACAATGGCAACAATAGATTTACGGTAGGGCTAAAAGCCTTGTCTAAAAAACTTGTAAAAATAAGCGTTCCACCTTCATTTAAATGTAGCATAAGAGATTTCAATACATTCACAGCATCAGGTAAAAAGAAGAGTGCGTAAGAACAAGTAATCACATCATATTTTCGGTCTAAAGAGAGTTTTGTAATGTCTTGGAGTGTAAAACAGATATTCTCTATTCCTTGTTGTTGGGCATTCTCTTTAGCCACAGCCAACATGCCATCGGAGATATCCATGGCTTCAAACTGAGCGTCTTTCAAACAAGAAGCACAAACCAACACAACATTACCCGTACCACAAGCAACATCTAAAATCTTTAAATTCTCTTTTGTCTGTTTCGCTTTAACAATCTCAGCTACATGTCTAGCAGACATTTTAAAAAAGGCTATTTCATCATATTTTATGGCTACATTTTCAAAAATATCTTTTACCTGTTCTTGTTTCTTTTGCATCTTTTAGCTCCTATAAACATCTTAACTTCTGTAAGACTTTAGCATACATCATCTAACAACTCATAAACATTTTAGCTACAATGCGAAAATCCAATAAACAAACAAAGGAAACCCATGACCAAAGAACGAGAAGGTGAACTCCTCATGATAGGACTCACCGTTTTAGAAGCATGGTTTCCCATACTCTCCATCGTTGCCATGTCTTATGTTGGGGCTTTACACACCTATATGTATAGCCTAATGATAGCCCTTGTTTTTTATGTGGCTATTATGTACAAACGTAAACGATTTGTTGAACTCAAAAACAGAGCAGCCTACAAAGACTTACTCTTAACCAGCTTTTTAATTACGACTATTTTTGTGCTTATCTTCATTGGTATGCGTTACACTACAGCTGGAAACATGGCTGTGATTGTCTTTCTTCAAGTTCTTTTTTCTTATCTTTATTTCAACGTATTGGGTAAAGAGAAGATGCACGGCATTCATCTTATAGGAGCAGTCATTATGGGTGTGGGAGCATTGATTATCCTTATACCTTCAGATTTTTCTTTTAACAAAGGAGACTGGCTTATCTTGCTCTCAACTACTTTAGCTCCTATTTTAAACCTTTATCAAAAACGTTCGCGTCAATACTGCTCTGCTGAAACCATTTTAGGGGTTAGAACCATTATTGGTCTTCCTTTTGTTGCCCTCTTAGCTTACCTGCTTGAACCAGCTGTTAGCCTTGAAAACTTTATGTTGGCATTACCCTACATCTTCATTATCGCGACGGCTGTATTTGTCGCTTCTAAAGTGATGTGGATAGAAGCATTGAATCGTATTAGCATTACAAAACTCTCTGCCATGTTGGCTGTGCTTCCAGTTATGACGCTCTTTTTTGCCTATTTATACTTAGATGAAATACCCACAACAGCTCAAATGATAGGCATTGTTCCTGTCATAATAGGTGGCTACCTCATCACGAAACCCATAGAAGAAGCAAAGTAAGATGTTGTCTAAAATAGCCTTTGGTGGTGGTTGTCATTTTTGTCAAAGTTACATTGAGCCAAAACTACAGATGTTGATGAAGAAGTACTTAAATAAAACCTCTAACTATCAAAGCCAAAGCTCCAAAGGTAGCCATACCCAATACAACTGACTTTGTATACTTAGGATTAAAATATTTCGTAAACATTGGTGCAAGTAAAAATCCTAAGATAAATCCTGGCATCATGTAAAACCCTGAAATTACTTGTCCATAAGAAAACTCACCGAACAGATAAAAGAGTATTAACATTGTAATGGTAAAAATAGTATACAAAAATGCCAAAGTAGACTTAATAGACTCTAAAGGATGGTTTTGAAATATTAATGCCAAGACTTGACCACCTACGGCAGCTATGGCTCCCATGAGACCTGCCACAAAACCACCACCATAATTAATCCCAGCACCTAATTTAAATGACTTTACTTTTAAACTAATGAAAACAGACAACAAAATAAACAGTCCAAATATCACACCTAAATATTGAAAGTCAATATTTTTAAAGATATAAATTGCCACGAAAATACCAAATAACATCCCCAAACTTACCTGAGGTACATTCTGTATGTCAATATGTTTTCTTCCCTGATATGCCATCATAATGGTTAAAGCCAATGAGGCAAAAGCAATGGGTACTGGGATAAGTGTATAAGATATCATTGCCAAAAAAGGAACAATTAGCATTCCTATACTCACCCCTGTTGCCATCTGTAAAATTGAGGCAACAATCAACATAAAATTTACCCATAAAAAGGTAACTAAAGTCCATTCCATTAAATTAAAATCAACTTATCATCTTTTCAATCTCTCTAATCTCTCAATTCGTTGTTCCGTTGTAGGATGCGTACTAAAAAGTTGCTTCATCGAAAAATCTTTTCCAGTCAAAGGGTTAATAATAAACATATGTGCCGTTTGAGGTTCAGCATCGTGCATGACCATACCTCGTGCATAATGGTCAAGTTTGTTTAACGCACTCTGTAACCACTCTGGATGACCAGTCATCTTCGCTGCACCCTCATCTGCCATAAACTCACGGTTTCTACTTACTGTCATTTGAATAATGGTTGCAGCCAAAGGCATAATGAGCATTAAGACTATCATGACAATGGGATTAGGTCGTTCATTGTTGTTTCCACCAAAGAACATTCCAAAGTTTGCTAACATCGCTATGGCACCAGACATAGTTGCTGTAATAGTTCCCACAAGCATGTCATAATGCTTAATATGACTCAATTCATGGGCAATAACAGCTTCCACCTCTTCTTCATCTAAAAGTTCAAGTAAACCCTCTGTTACAGCAACCACGGCATGTTCATAGTCACGTCCTGTGGCAAACGCATTGGGTACATTGTCAGGAATGATGTAAAGTGATGGCATAGGTAAGTTTGCTTTGGCTACTAATCTGTCCATAATTTCATACAAACCCTGTGCAGAATGTCTACTGACAGGAATAGCATTATAATGTTTGAGTACTTGTTCATGACTGTAGTAATATGCATAAAAATTCATTCCAATGGCTGCTACAAAAGCTATTATCATTCCCATTTGACCAGCTATCATTCCACCAAACCAAATAAATAGTAGGATCAATGCTGTCATAAGGGCATAAGTTTTAAACTGTTCCATCTGTTATCTCCTTAAAAATTATTATTTTTACCAAATGGCTTAAACATAAAAGAGTATAAAGTATACGGTCAAGAAAAAATGCCACATTAGTTGCATTTCTTGATATATCTACTACTTAGAGCTTCCACTTTGGATTAAAAGTAACTCTTTCGCCATCGGCTGTGGTGTGTTCTTCAAGTGAATTTTCTTTAGATTGCACTACCATATAGACCATTTTCTCATTAGCAGTATTGCAGATACCTCGTTTTCCTTCAGGTGCCACTCTAATGACACTTCCCTCTTTTATATCAAACAGTTCTTCATCTACTTGAAAGTATCCAGAACCACTTAAAATTATATAAGTCTCTTCATTTTTATAATGAATATGAAAATAAGGTTGTTCAGACTTGGGAGGGAGCGAATTAAATGAAATTTCTGAGCCTGTTGCTTTCGTTGCATCTTTTAAAAAGACTTTACCTTCTATCTCTTGTTTATTCACTGGATGAATTAATGAATAGTCCATTAGCGCATCTAAGTCTCCTAAATTTACAGCTGTATAATTCATATTATCTGATAATTCTTTTATTTGTTTCATACTTTTTCCTTAAATTATTTTAGAAATAATTGCTCTGAGTTTTCAAGCAATTTCTTAACATCTTTTACATAAATATTTTTACGTTGATTTTCAATAATCTGTTCCGATTCCAAGTCTTTCAAATGCCGTTCCACAACATTACGAACTGTACCTAAAAGCTTAGCAATCTCTGTTTTAGAAAGGTTTTGTAATAACTGATAATAGTGTTCATCATTGGGATTCATGTTTTTAAGTAGTAACTTTGAAAGACGTTCAGACGTAGAGTGTAATGACAAATCACTGGCTAGCTCTTCAGAGTGTCGCATTTGCGAAGCAATGTAAGGAAAAAAGTGTTGATGAAACTGGTCATTGCTTTTTAACCACTCTCGTACTTTTTCCATGGGTAATTGAAGCACTTCAGCACTCTCGATGACTTCATAAAGCACATCATGTGGTTTGCCATCGAGTAAAATCAACGTATCCAACATATCCCCTGCTCTATAAACAAAGAGCGTTTGCTCTTTTGCATTTTCAAGGTTCATTTGAAAACTTTTAATTTTACCATTAAGTACAATATAAAAAAACTTAGAGAGTTCACCATTGAGAAAAGGAGTCGCTTTCTTTTTGAAAACAACAACTTTTCCATACTCTAAAAATTGCTGTTCAAAACGTTGATCTAACTCCTTAAATATCTCAATGTTGTACTCTTTCATGGTGTTTACTTACCCATCTCTTTTAAGTATTTTTTATACTCAACTTTTTTTAACTTCTTAGACTTTTTAGATACTTCTTTACCCATACCATTTTTATAGTCTGTGATTTTTTCTCTAAGATCGGCATCTGAAGCACCAATAATTTGTGTTGCTAAAATCCCAGCATTTTTTGCCCCATTGATTGCAACAGTTGCCACAGGAACACCTCCAGGCATTTGGACAATAGAAAGCAGTGAATCCATACCATCCAACGAAGAAGTTCGAACAGGCACACCAATAACAGGTAAAGGTGTTAACGAAGCCACCATTCCTGGTAAATGAGCAGCCCCACCAGCACCAGCAATAATTACTTTTAAACCACGCTCTTCAGCTGTTTTCGAATATTCTACTAACTTATCTGGTGTTCTGTGTGCAGAAACAATGTCAACTTCATAGGCCACACCAAACGCTTCACACATCTCAATGGCAGCACTCATCACAGGTAAATCTGAGTCAGACCCCATAATAATTCCAACTAATACTTTACTCATATCTTTTTACTTCCTTTAACTTTTAAAATGTTTTTTGCTTTGTTTGCTTTTTCTAAAGCCTTGTCAATGTCATCATCTAAGACCGTAACATGTCCCATTTTTCTAAATGGTTTGGTAAATGTTTTTCCATAGAAATGGTAAGAGAGTTCTGGAATTTCCAACGCTTCCTTAATCCCTTCAATAAATGGCTCTCCACCATAACCCTCTTCACCAAGCAAATTAATCATCACGGCTGGAGAGAGTAACTTCGTTGAACCCAATGGTAAGTTGGCAACAGCTCTAATAATCTGTTCAAACTGTGAAGTTGCACAAGCTTCAACCGTATAGTGTCCAGAGTTGTGAGGTCTTGGGGCAATCTCATTCACCAACAGTTCACCTGAACGGGTTAAAAACAACTCAACACCAAAAATACCAGCTCCTCCAAGGATATCAATGGACTTTTCAGAAATTTCAATGGCTTTGGCTTCAATCTCTTTAGAAATTTTTGCTGGAGCCATTACCGAGTCACAAATATTGACTCTGTCATCAAACAACATCTCAACCACAGGATACGATTTAATCTCACCCTCAATGTTTCGAGCAACAATAATGGCTAACTCTTTATCTATGTCTATCAACTCTTCAATAAAAGATTCTTCTTGAATGGCATTAGGAATATCTTCTGAACTTTTAAGCATCTGTACCCCTTTACCATCATAACCATCTCTTTTTGTTTTTTGAATAACAGGGAATCCAAAACTGGCTAAATCTTCATTGGATTCAACATTTTTGTATTTTGGTACAGGTATGCCTTTTTCATCCAAAAGCTTTTTCTGCTCATACTTATTTTGAATCAATTCAATGACATAAGGAGAAGGATGAATTCTATGTCCCTCATCATATAACTCTTTTAAAATAGAAGTATCTACATGTTCTAGTTCAAAAGTTGTAACATCAGTCTCTTGGACTAATTGTTCAAGTTTTTTACTGTCATGAAACCCTCCAACTATATGCTTGTCAGACACCTGCGCTGCTGGACAGTTAACAGTTGGATCTAAAATAGTTACATGAAAACCCATCTTCTTAGCTTTTTGAGACATAATTTTTCCAAGTTGTCCCCCACCAATAATGCCTAGTTTTAAACTGGAGTAGTTAAAGTTTTTGTCCATGGATGCTCCTTTGTACCCTCTATTATTCATCATCTTTAAACATTAAATCTAAAATGCATAATATCACCATCTTGGACGATGTATTCTTTACCTTCTAATCTATTTTTACCAGCATCTTTTGCGCCAGACTCTCCACCAAATTCTACAAAGTCATTATAAGAGATAACTTCAGCACGGATGAAACCTTTTTCAAAGTCATTGTGAATGACAGCAGCAGCCTTAGGAGCTGTTGTATTTTGACGAATAGTCCAAGCACGGACTTCTTTTACTCCAGCAGTGAAGTATGACTGAAGACCAAGCTTATCAAAACCTCGGTGG
Source organism: uncultured Sulfurovum sp. (assembly GCA_902727915.1). The sequence continues at coordinate 20,237 of CACVAU010000058.1, read as the reverse complement.
ATAATTTGCTGTAAACCACTCTCTTTTACACCAAGATCATTTAACATCTCTTCACGCTCTTCATCGTCAAAGTCAATCATCTCTTCTTCCATTTTAGAACAAAGTTTAATAACTTCTGAATTTCTTTCGTTTGCGTACGCTTTGAGGACTTTTACAAACTCATTGTCTTCTTCTAAGCCATCTTCGTCAACATTTGCGCCATACATGATTTCTTTAGAAGTGAGTAGACGTAACTCTTTGTTCATGGCAACAAATTCATCTGAATCAATAGCATCAAAAGTAGAAACTGGATTGTTTTCTTCTATGTGTAACATTAGTGTTTGTGCAACTTCAAGTTGTGCTTTGGCAACTTTGTCATTACCACGCGCTTTTTTATCAAGATTAGAGATACGCTTTTCAAGGGCATCCATGTCGGCAAAAAGAAGTTCTTGTTCAATAATTTCAACATCACGTAAAGGATCTATACTCCCTTCAGTATGTACAATATTTGGATCTTCAAAACATCTTACAATGTGTAAAATAACTTCTGTTTCACGAATGTTAGAAAGAAACTTGTTTCCTAAACCCTCCCCTTTACTTGCCCCTTTGACTAAACCAGCAATGTCTACGAAATCTAGGGTTGAGTATTGTACTTTTTCAGGCTTGACCATTTCAGCTAATTTATCAATACGATTGTCTGGTACAGGAACAACTGCTTTATTAGGTTCAATGGTACAAAAAGGGTAGTTTGCACTCTCTGCGTTTTGTGCTTTGGTTAGGGCGTTAAATGTGGTTGATTTACCAACGTTGGGTAATCCTACAAGTCCGATGCTTAATCCCATAATATTCCTTAATTTAAATAATGATGGGATTTTAGCTAAAATTTAGTGAAGTGAGGATTATAGTGCTTTTTTTCGTCGTTTTACTTGCCAAACTTTTAAGAGGCTATAGGTAAACTGATAAAGCATTATGCCTAAAAAATCAGCCAAGACATCCCCTAAAGAAACCTGTCTATAGCCTGTAAATGACTGAAGAATCTCAATCAAAATACCAAATGCCAAGAGTGCCAAAATATTTCTAACCCGTGTACCAACACTTGAAGAAGAACGGTTTAACAAAAAAGAGAGTACAAAAAATGCAAATGCATGTAATACCTTGTCTGAATGATCAAAAGTAAAAAAAGGCTCTCCTGAAGAAGGTATTAATGCTTGATAAAGTATTACCGTTGAAACAATGAAAAAAAATATTTTAAATTGTTTTTTACTAATTAAATAAATATACTTAGTCATTACTTTACTGCTAATTTTTCAAGCAACCTAATCATCATTCTTACTCCAACCCCTGAACCACCAATAGGATTTTCTCCCCAAGTATGTTCAACATACGCAGGTCCAGCAATGTCTATGTGTGCCCATTTGTCTTTATTCTTTTCTTCGATAAAGTTATCTAAAAAGATTCCAGCTGTAATGGCTCCACCATAAGAGGTATTTGACATATTTGAAATGTCAGCAACATTGGATTTTAAACAGCTTCTCAAATGTTTATTAAAGTCTAATTTAGTCGCTAACTCTCCAGAAGCTTTAGCAGCCTCAATAACCATATCTCTAGGCAGGTCAGCATTACCCATAACCGTTGAAGTATAATGCCCAACAGCCACTACTGAAGCCCCTGTTAAGGTTGCAAAGTCAAACATATAATCAGCCTCTACTTCTTGCTGTGCATACCCTAAGGTATCGGCTAATACCAAACGCCCTTCAGCATCTGTATTTCTCACTTCAATGGTTTTACCATTTTTAGCTACTAAGACATCATCAGGCTTATAAGCATCCCCACCTATCATGTTTTCAACAGCACCAATAAAACCATGAACTTCAACAGCTAAATTCATTTCTGCAACAGCTTTCATAATACCTAGAACAGCACAAGCACCAGATTTATCCAGTTTCATATTGACCATAGAAGCCCCTGGCTTAAGACTTAATCCACCTGAATCATAAGTTAATCCTTTACCAATTAAAGAGATGACGGCTTTAGGGTTTTTTGGTTTATGACTTAAGTGAATTACCCTTGGTTTATGACGAGAAGCACGTGCAACAGCTAACAATGTTTCCATGTTTTCTTCTCTAAGTTGTTTGGGTTTTAAAATATTACACCCTAGTGCAAACTCTTCAGAAAGTCCTTTCGCAATGTTCGCTAACGTTTTAGGATAACAATCCTCTGGAGTCATATTAACAATATCACGTGTAAAATTTGTCGCATCAGCTGTAATCTGTCCCAGTTCAACAGCCATAGCAGCCTCTTCTATATCCAATTCTAAGCCATTGTATTCTTCTAAAGAGATAATAATATCCTTTATAGGTTGTTTCGCTTTGCTTGTTTTATAAGTATCAAAAGCATAAGCACCCAACAGTAACCCTTCTACCATTGCTCTCAAATTAGAGTAAGCTTTATCATTTTCTAAATAACTGGCTATTTTTAGACGCTTATACTTAGTAGCACTTAATGCTTGAATGGCTTTTGCCATCGCGACTCTGAGATTGTCATCATTAATACTCTCTACAGCAACATAAAGTCTATTTTTTGTAATTAACAAGTACGTGGCATCTTGTTCAGCTTTGAAACCAGATTTCTTTAAAAGTTTTTTATCTTGTACAAAGTCATGTTTAAAATTTTTATTTACAATAACAATTAGCTCTAAGGGAGCGTCGATTTCATTGATTGGGCTTATGGTTAATTCAAAATTCATATTAGGTTCCTTTTTATTTCTCATATATATTAATATTTGCTATGTTCAAAAACATACTTTGGGATTATTTAAATTGCTCTGCTAAAATATCTTGTGCTTGAATCATGTCTTTATCTCCACGACCAGAAAGATTAATTAAAATGGTTTTACCTTTAATCTCTTCTTCTTTCATCTTTTTTAAATAAGCAATGGCATGTGAAGATTCAAAAGCAGGAATAATTCCCTCCTTTTGTGAAAGCCATACAAAAGCATCGATGGCCTCATCATCTGTAATATGATTATACGTAACAATATTATTATCTTTAAAGTAAGCATGTTCTGGTCCAATACCTGGATAATCTAAGCCAGCTGAAATAGAATGTGCTTCTTGAATTTGTCCATCTTCATCTTGTAAGAGATAACTTAATTGTCCATGTAGCACACCGGGACTTCCTTTTTCCAGTGAACAACCATGTTTAGAGTCTAAGCCTAATCCTCCAGCTTCAATCCCTATACACTCAACACTTGCATCTTCTAAAAAGTGATTAAAAATACCCAAGGCATTAGAACCACCTCCAATACAAGCAATAATCTTATCAGGTAGACAACCTTCAACAATCTTCAACTGTGCTTTGGCTTCCCAGCCAATAATAGATTGAATATCACGAATCATCATAGGATAAGGATGAGGACCAGCTACTGTGCCTATAATATAGTAGGTATCTCGCGCATTCGTAACCCAATGACGAATGGCATCATTCATCGCATCTTTTAAAGACTGACTTCCAGATTCAACAGCATGAACTTTAGCCCCAAGGAGCTTCATTCTAAAGACATTCAGTTCTTGACGTTTAACATCTTTTGCCCCCATAAAAACTTCACACTCCAATCCAAAAAGAGCAGCAACTGTAGCTGTAGCCACACCATGTTGACCAGCACCTGTTTCAGCAATAACCTTTTTCTTACCCAAACGCTTTGCTAAAACAGCTTGTGCAATACAATGATTAATTTTATGTGCACCTGTATGATTTAAATCTTCACGTTTTAGATAGATTTTGGCTTGTAGCTCTTTTGAAAGGTTCTCTGCAAAATAAAGTGCAGATGGACGACCAACATAATTTTTATAATAATAATCCACCTCTAGCCAAAAGGCTTCATCAAATCTTACAGCTTCATAATCAAGACGTAATTGCTCTAATGCAGGCATAAGGGTTTCAGGAACATAGCGTCCACCAAATCGATGTTGATCTTCTTCTTTTCCAAAGTGACCATTCTCATCAGGATCATGAGGAGAAGACTTAGGAACATATACTTTTTCATACAAAGGTTGATTATCTGACATATTTTTCTCTTAGTGTTATAATGGCTTGGATTATAGCTAATGAGAGATTAAAGTGATGCTATCCATTATTGAGTAGAAATAGAGAGATGAAATAGCCATAAAATTAAATATTTATAGATAAAAGTTAAATATGTTAAAGATATTTATAAAAATTTTGTTTTTATATGTTTTTTTCTATATTCATTATGTTTCTTTAAGTTAAAGTCTATTATAATTGTGTCTCAACGGCATATAGGTGATGCTCTAGCTCTCCCCTATTTCCTGAATTAGTATCACATCCTTTTAAAGGGTGTTTTCTAAAACTGTCTAGAGTTATTACGTATTACTAAATACATTTTTAATATGTCGTTGTACCAAAGATTACGAAGAGTTCCTATTTTGATTTTTCAAAATATCCTTTTTCTTTGTTTTTAACCACTCTTTTGTAATCTTTAATCAAACCATTCATCGAGATGAACACCCCTCTCCCCTTCAATCCTTTTAAAAAACCATAGGCTGAACATAGGTTAGATATAGATTCTATGGGATTTATACTATAGGGAACCATGGCACCTGTTAAAACAATTTTCTTATTCAATTTTGCCTTATGAAGATAAAAAGCTGTTTGGCTCATAGTATCTGTACCATGGACTAAAATAATATGTTTTTCTTTTGCTTTTCTAATAGTTTCTACCATCAACTCTCTATCTTTAACATTTATATCCAAACTGTCTTTTGCAATAATATTTTGAACAGTTAATTTAGTCAACCATGCTTTAGCTATAGCCTCTATGGCATTTCCTTTGGGGTCAATGCCCAAATCTCCTATTAATGGGTTATAAACTTTATTAAATGTACCACCCGTATTGATAATTAATATTTTTTTCATATGCTTTTCATTTCTCGTGTTTTAAGTTTAACTTATATTCTATCTCAATCGTGATAAAATACGCGATTATTAAAATATTGGAGAAGTAAAATGATAATGAAAGGCAAAAAAGGAATTATCCTTGGTATTGCAAACAAAAAGTCTATTGCATATGGAATTGCACAAGCATGTAGAGAACAAGGTGCAGAAGTAGCAATTACTTTTTTAAATGAGCGATTTGAAAAAAAACTTATGCCTGTGGCTGAAGATTTAGACTGTGCCAATAGACTATACCCTTGTGATGTTTCAAAGCCAGAAGAGATTAAAGCTTTAAGGGAATCCATTGAAAAAGACATGGGACAAATTGATTTTATTGTTCACTCTATTGCCTTTGCACCAAAAGAAGGACTTTCAGGTCGTTTTTATGACATCTCAAAAGAAGCCTTTGATATCGCAATGGATATTTCCGTATACTCCTTAATAGAGATTGTTAGGGAATTAAAGCCTGTACTCTCAAACAATTCATCTGTACTTACACTCTCTTACTATGGTGGGGTGAAATATATTCCAAACTATAACTTAATGGGTGTTGCTAAAGCAGCCCTTGAAATGACCACAAAATATTTAGCTGAAGATTTAGGACGTGATGGTATCCGTGTCAATGCTATTTCAGCTGGACCAATTAAAACATTAGCAGCAGCTGGAATTGGTGAGTTTTCATTTATGCTAAAGTGGAATGCTGCACATTCACCACTCAAAAAGAATGTTAGCATTGAACAAGTTGGTAACTCAGGTATGTACTTACTTTCAGATTTAAGTTCAGGTGTCACAGGTGAAGTTCATTATGTTGATGCTGGATTTAATATTATGGGAATGCCAGCCGTAGAAAATAATGAAGAAGGTAAACAAATAATTGCTTGGAATGGTGAACCAAAACAGTGAAAAAAACTAACAAAGAGGATTCAGCACATTATCTTATAAAAAAAGCCTTTTTTGATAAGATAATTACCATTTATGGTCGAAATGCTGTTTTAGAAGCGTTAGAAGACCCAAGCATTGTTATTCATAAACTACACTTATCTGATTCAAATAAAACAGTTAAACAACTCGAAATAATGATTGCTTTAGCAGAAAAAAGGGATATTAAAATAAGCTATCATAATAAAAAGACCCTTTCTCGTATCTCTAAAAATGCTAAACAAGATCAAGGAGTTGCCCTAGACATTGTCCTAGAACATGCCTTGTTAGAAGAAGAGTTTTTAGCACAACATACTTCTTTTAGAGTTCTAGCACTTGATGGTATTCATAATCCTCAAAATTTAGGCATGATTATTCGTTCAGCTACAGCTGGAAATATCGATGCCATTTTACTACCCACAAAAAATGCAGCACAAATTTCTCCTTTGGTTATTAAGGCTTCCGTAGGTACTATTTTTAAATTACCCATTATTAAAAGTAAAAACCTGCTAAAAACTTTGGAAAACTTTAAAAATACAAATGCCCAAATCTATACCCTCTCCTCTTCTGCCAAAAACAATTATAAAGAAAAGAACTATACAGCAAAAACAGTTTTTGTTTTGGGTAATGAAACGGAAGGGGTAAGTCAAGAAATAGAAATGCTTAGTACTGACTCCCTCACTATTCCTATGAATCGCAATGTTGAATCCTTAAATGTAGCCGTTACAGCTTCTCTTTTGGCATTTTTATAAAGTCAACCCTATGAAACGCTACTTTATTATTATAAGTAGCCTACTTATTGTCTTACTTTCTTTTTTTATTATAAAAACATTAAAAGAAAGAACTCCACAATATTCTACACTCAGCATTAAAAACATAGGAAACTTTGACATAATAAACACTTGTGCGCAATATCCAAAATTTTTAACTAAATTAAAAATACCCCAACCCATTGCCATTGATTTATCACAACAACAACATAAAGGTTTGGCATTTTTGTATGGTCATAAATTACGCCAGTTTCTACACCTAAAAACTTGGGAAAAGTTTGATTATTTTTCTACTTATGTTTTTGATCCACAAGGTCATACTTACTTAACACCCATGCCTTATATCTCAATCAAAGAAAAAACATTTGAGTTTCAAAAAAACATCTATAAAGTAGATACACATTCAGGTAAACTGTCCATATGGATGACCCTCGAAGAGGTAAAAGCAACTTCAAGAAATCCGTATGGTCTTATCTCTTTAGATTACGATTGTGATGACCATACTTTATGGGTTTCTGCCATAGATGAAACAAGCTATAGCCTTAACAAAGGTGTCATTTACCATATTGATATAAAGTCCAAAAAGATTTTAAATAAAATTGAAGGGTTTGATGCATTAAGTTTAAAACTTGTTACAAGTAACACAGGGAAGCAACTACTCTTTGGAGGTGCTAAAGACAACGTTCTCTATGCCTTAGATATTACAAGCTTAACAATTAAAAAACTCTTTGAACTTCCAAATAGAGAAGAAAAGATTCGTAAAATTAAACTTCGCAATCAAAATTTACTTGAACTACAAACCATCCCTTTTGGCTATTCACTAATAGCACAAACATCTCAAACAGGCAATAGACGTTATTACCAATTAAAATGGAATGACTCCTATTCCTCTTGGCAACTTAGCTCTAAATAATTTATCTAAATGCCGTACGTGAACCAAAGGTATAACTAAAGTTAAGCCCCACACTGTTCCCCTTAGCAATAACAGAAGAGTCATTTTTTAGTTTATACTCTATAAAAGTTCCTCTTAATCCAATGGCTGATGATTCTGACATCATATACTGAATTTGAATAACCCCTCCAACAGCATTCTCATATTGTTCATTAACTGAATCATTAAAATATTTTCCTTCATTATCAAACCCCGTAAAGCTACCTGATAATTCAGAATTTAAATGATAGGTAACACCTCCACCAAATTTCCATCGATTATTTTTAATCATACCCAATGCAGTAAATGGTATTCTATCCCATGTAACCGAACCATTAACAGCACTTTCTCGATCAACTTTATAGCCTACTAAAAATTGTAATTCCAAATTATTAACATCATTATCAATAGAAGCACCAGCCTCAAAACTTAAACCTTCTCCAGCACGTACTTTAGCTGTTTCATAACCACTATAATAATCATACTGCTCAACTGTTGCTAAGGTTGTCCCTCCAAAGTCATAACCAAATTGTAAAATAGGTTTTAAATTATTAGCAGAGAATGCACTGCTACTTAAAAAAATCATCGTGAGTACACTTAAAGAGTATTGTTTCATTATTAAAATTCCTTTTAACTTTTTTTTAGTATATCCAATCTATTGTGTTGTTATTGTTGTAATATTTTTACATCCATTCAACAACTTTAGAAACTTCATTTGCCACAAAACATTTAATATTTGTTTTTTCTAAAGGCTTCATAGGAACAATGGCTTTTTTAAAACCTTGCATCTCAATTTCTTTAAGTCGCTGTGCTTGGGCTGATATTTCACGAATTTCTCCTGTTAAACTTACTTCACCTAAAAAAAGTGTTTCAGCAGAAAGTTCACGATTTCGATAAGAACTTAAAATAGCAGCAATAATGGCTAAATCAGCTGCTGGTTCATTAATTTTAATTCCTCCAGAAATATTTACAAACACATCATACGTTCCCAAGGGTAAGTCAAGTTTCTTTTCTAAAAGCGCTAAAAGCATATTCAATCGGTTATTATCAAAGCCTGTCGAACTACGTTTTGGGTGCCCATACGCTTCTCCAACTAAAGCTTGAATCTCTATGATAATCGGTCGACTCCCTTCCATCATCACCGTCAAGGCTGAACCTGAAGAAAGTTTTTCTTTGTTAAAAAATTTTCCAGCCATTGTCTCAGCATCAAGTAAGCCATTTTTAGACATCTCAAAAATTCCTACTTCATTTGTAGAACCAAAACGGTTTTTAAAACCCCTTAGAAGTCTTAATTCTGTATTTGGATCACCTTCAAAATAAAGAACTGTATCTACCATATGCTCTAAAACTCTTGGTCCTGCAATTGAGCCATCTTTTGTAATATGACCAATAATAAAAATAGGAATATCTAAACTTTTTGCCACACGCATCAATTCAAATGTAATGGTACGCACTTGGGTAACAGAACCAGGAGCAGAAGAAGTCTCTTCAGAATAAAGGGTTTGAATTGAATCAATAATAATAAAACCATAATTTTTAGAATTAATTTCAGCTAAAATATTGTGTAAATTAATTTCAGCCAAGAGAAAAACTTCTTTTTCATTAGCATCTAAACGATCTGCTCTCAATTTAATTTGTCCTGCTGATTCTTCACCTGAAACATAAAGTACATTCATTTTAGCTTTAGCAAGATTACCAGCAATCTTAAGTAACAATGTTGATTTACCAATACCAGGACTTCCCCCAATAAGGGTTAAAGAACCGGGTACGATACCCCCACCTAACACAAGATCGAGTTCCTTACTTCCTGAACTAAATCGCGTAATATTTTCTTGTTGAACATCAGTAATAGAAATCGCTTTTACTGCATTTGTACTTCTGGCACTTGTTTTATTTTCTTGAACAAACTTTACCTGCTCAGAACTAAGTTCAGTCATGGTATCCCACTGTTCACAACCCGTACATTTACCTAACCAGCGTGGACTTTGAAAACCACATGCCTGACACTCAAAAATAACTTTTTTCTTTGCCATTACTTTACTCCATTACTAATACTAACATTTAGAACCATTGTAGAATAATAAGATAAAAAAAGAAGGAAATATGTCAAATTGTTATATTATTTAATAGAAGAGTGGTGCGTCAGAGAAGATTTGAACTTCCACGCCCATAGGGCACTACCCCCTCAAGGTAGCGTGTCTACCGTTCCACCACTGACGCACATAACACTTTTTTAAAAGCTTGTTTAGCTTTAAGAAATGAGGATTAACTTTAAAAAGTTAGAGTGGAATTATACCACCCTAAACTTGCTTAGTCTTTAAACTAAAACCTATCCAAGGAATGGGTTAGCATAAAGAGCGATAAGAGCAATAACAAGTGTATAAATAACCTGTGCTTCAATCATCGCAAGAGCAATAAACATAGTAGTCATTAGTTTACCACCAAGACCTGGGTTTCTAGCAGTACCAGCAATAGTTGCAGCAGCAGTATGACCCATACCAATAGCTCCACCAAGAGCAGCAAGACCAAGACCAACACCAGCAGCAACTACTGAGTAAGCTTTAATCATTGATTCACCATCAGCAGAAGCAAATGCAACAGCAGAAAGAGCTAAGAAAAGTACAAAAAACTTTTTCATTTTAATATCCTTAAATTGTTAGGCTTTAAGTCCCCATTGACTGTCTTCAAAATCCGTTCGGATAGCGTAAACATGTCAACCATGCCAACAAGCACATAAATGCAACCTGTTTCCCTACTAGAGATTCGTAATAACGCTGAAATTATAACTAATATAACTTACAGTGTGTTAAAGAATATAAGCAGGGGTACAAAGCTCTACTTTTTTCCCTTTTTGCTCAAGAACAATAATATCAATTGCATCACCAACATTATAAAGTGTCTCTAAGTTATTAACACGTTCTTTAGCAACTTTTGAAATATGAAGTAAAGCATCAAATCCATCTGGCATTTCAATAAACATACCAAATTCTACAACTTTTTTAATTTTTCCAGCATACTGTTTATTGATTTCATACGTCATCTGTTTTTTTGAAGGTGTTGAACTAATAGTATCAATAAATGCTTTAGCATCTGCAACATTTTCTTTTGTATCACCCGTAATTTTTACTTGGTTTTTATCCCGATCAATATCAATTGCCACAGAGTACTTTTCAATAATTTCTCGAATGGTTCCACCACCCTTACCAATAATGGCTGGAATATGTGAAGCATCAATTTCAAATATACTAGAACTTGGTAATGCAGCACTTGGTTGCATCTCAAGCAATGCTTCTTCCATAATATTTAAAATATGTAAACGACCCTCTTTTGCTTGATAAAGTGCATCTTTTAAAACCGTTGCTTCAATACCACCTAGCTTAATATCCATTTGCATTGCCGTAATACCATCAGCCGTACCTGTAATTTTAAAATCCATATCTCCATCATGATCTTCAAGCCCCATAATGTCTGTTAATACACAATGTTTTTCTCCGTCAGTTACAAGCCCCATAGCAATTCCAGCTACCAACTTCGTAGTTTTAACCTCTGCAGCTTTAAGTGCTAATGAACCCCCACACACCGTTGCCATTGATGAAGAACCATTAGATTCTAAAATTTCAGATACCAAACGAATGGTTCCATCTTGTTTAAGGTTTAAGGTTGGCTCTAGCCCACGTTTTCCAAGATTCCCATGACCTAGTTCTCTTCTACCTGGTGCTCTGGCTGGTTTGGCTTCACCCACTGAAAAGCCTGGAAAATTATAATGTACCATAAAGGTCTCGTAAAGTGCATTTTTAGAACCAATTAAATCATAAGCCTGAGCAGCTTTAGCATCGCCCAACGTTGCTGTCACCAATGCCTGTGTTTGACCTCTTGTAAAAAGACATGAACCATGAACAGACGGTAAAAAATTTGTCTCAATATCAATGCTACGCACTTCATTCAATGCTCTACCATCAGCACGTGTTTCTTCCTCTAAAATAAGTGTACGAACAACCGATTTCTTATAAAGTTCAAGCATCTTAGAAAGCAACTTTTTATCGACTTCATCACCTTTTTCTTCTAAAGCATTCATAATATCTTGACGAACCTTTTTAAGTTCTTGACTTCGTTCTGATTTCGCCATAGATTGTACAGCTAGAGAAACGGCTTCAGCATAATTCTCTTCAATAAATTTATAAAGTGCTTCATCTTCTTGCTCTTCAAGTAATGGAAGTTCAAGAACCTCTTTTTTAGCTACTTGAAAATCTATATCATACGCAGATGTCGCTTGTTCAATTGCTGATTGAGCAATATCAATAATCTCTAAAAATTCATCTTCGTCCAATTCATTACTTTCTTGTAAAGAATTATTATCAGAAGCATAAACACACATCTCAATCATTAATACATCTGAACCAGACCCAACTACCAATAAATCTAAAGTAGAATCTTCTTGTTCAAGTAAAGTAGGATTAATTAATACCTCATCTTCAATTTTTCCAAGACGCACGGCTGCTAATGTTTGATTAACTTGAATATCAGATGTAAACAAAGCAGCAGATGCTGCATGTAGTGCAGCCACTTGCATGTCAACAGCTGGATCAGCAGAGAGTACCGTTACAGTTAACACCACTGGATAATTAAAACCTTTTGGAAAAAGAGGTCTAATTGAACGATCAATAATTCGTGAAGTCAATGTTTCAAAATCACCAGGCTTCGTCTCTCTCTTAATAAAGCCTCCTGGGATTCTTGCAGCTGCATATGCCTTTTCAATATACTGTACAGTTAAAGGTAAAAAATCTTCTTCTACAGCTTGTGGATCAATGGCAATCGCAGCCAAGAGGACAGCATCCCCACATTGATACATTACAGCGCCACTAGCCTGTTTCGCTACTTTATTAAATCCATACTTCTCTTCTAAGTTATTACAACTTATTACAATATTTTCTTCACTCATTAATGCTTTTTTCCTATCTTATTTTTATTCATAATTTTTTCTATCTCTTCAAAACTAAAAGGTTCAATTTCCTCATAATAATATTCCATAGATATGTAGTCATCGATATTATGTGGACAAAAAATATTATCACATATTTTGACCATATTTTCATAAACAACGTTGTCTAATACTGGTACAGCTATGAAAATATTTTTGGCCCCCAAAGAGATGGCTGTTTTAACAGCTGCCATCATTGTTAATCCTGTTTCTACACACTCATCTGCTAAAATCACATATTTATCATTTAAATTCTCTAATCCTTCTCCATTACGATATTTTCTCATATATCCCAAAATTTCATTACTGTATTTACTACGTGCTTCATTATAAATATAATCTTTAGAAATATCAAAAGCATCAACTAAGGCTTGATGTATGACTACCTCTTCTGTCTCACCAACAATGGCAATACTAAGTTCTGGATTTATTAAAGAATAAATCGGTTCAGTTAATAAAATATTCATCGCAACATTTAACTCTTTAGCCAGTTCATTAGCAAAATAAACACCTCCTTCACTAATACCCAAAATAATTGTATTGTTTGAAGAAAAAAGATGTCTGGGTAGCTCAGTAATTAATTTATTAACGGCTTCTTTTCTATCTTTAAATAAAAAAGTAGCCTTTTGTGTATTCATTTAATTTCCTGCAGCTGAAGCTGCTGTTCCTAAAAGATTTTTTAAATCATTATCCACAAAACTAATTCCTAAACCAGCTGAAACAGAGTTGGCACTTGAATTCATCAAGTTATTACCTGCAATATAAGCATTAATATGCTTAAAGAACTGATATCTTACGGTTGCTGTTACATTAGGGTTAGTTCCCCTAATGTCATTTACAGCATTAAAGTCATTTACTTCAGCACTTAGTTTTAACGTATCATTTAACGCAAAATAATCAACCCCAAAACCACCTTGACTGTCTATAATCCCTATACGAAAAAGTAAATCATCATAACGTTTACCATATTGAGCTGAAAATAAAAAATCACCACTTTCATGCAATTGACTGCCTATATAACCTCTAGCATAATTACTGTTTGCTTCAAAAGATGGTTTTGAGGTTAACCCCAACATATAAAATCTTGTTGGATCAGGTTTTAATGTCAAGTTTAAATGTGTTTTAGAGTATCCACCATCATCATAAACTTCATCCGAACGCATTTCCAAATGAAGCTCACTACGAATAGCTGCATCTAAATATTTATCAATTTTATCCATGGTCTCTGTACCCTCTGTAAAAAAACTGTCAACAGAGGTTAAAGCTTTATTTAATGAGCTATCATTGTTTTCAATGGTTTTATTTAAATTATCTTCTAAACGTACAAACTTATCCATTGCTGTAGGTAACTTAGCATCAAGTGTTGCACTTACAGAATTTAAATACTTAGTAATCTCAGAAATACGTGCCATTATTTTTGGTAAATCTTTATTAATACTTTGACCTGTTTTTTGAAACTCTTGTGAAGTTTTGGTAATTTCATCACTCATATTCGCAAATTTAGAAATCGTTTCATTTGCATTAACCAACGATAAATTAGCATTATTAATAATATCATGAATCGTTTGATTCTCTTCTCTTGAAATAGAGGCCAAGAGGGAAGAGAATTCTTTTAGATCAGAAAGTGTTCCCTGTATATCCTCTTTACCACCTGAATTAAAAATGTCTCTAACATCTTTAACCAAAAGAGTAATCTCTTTAAATGCTGCATCAGCTGAGGTAGAAGCATCGGCAATAGAAGAAACCTTTTCTTCTTTACTCAACAACTGATTGGGAATTAAAGAAATTGAAGAATCTCCAGGGTTAATGTCTAAAAATTTTCCTCCCAATAAAGAGTCCTGAGAAATGGTAATGACAGAGTCATTGGGAATTTGAATGCCTTCATTTATCATTAAATGTGTTTGAACTTCATTATTGACTAAGGTTACTTTATCGACATAACCTATATCCACACCTTTTAACTTGACCTTAGCTTTCTCTTTCAGTCCAGAACCATCCTCTATTTGTGCTAAAATTTTATAAGATTTTTTAAATAAATTATCAAAACTATTTAATTGGGACAATAGAGCAAGTAAAAAAAACAATGATACTGTAATAAAAAGACCAACTTTAGCTTCTGTTTTCATCTATCTACCTTGCGAAGAAAATTCTTGTTCGACACTTTGTGAAATGCCACCTAAAGGATTTAAATTCAATTCAAAATAAAGCATATTATTTTTAAATGAACTATCCACATTAGGAATTTGTTCTTGTCCAATACTGATGGATGCAGCCCAACATTTTTGTTGATGTCTCCAACCAACCTGCCATTGGTGATTAAATTTTTGAGATAAATCATAATCAGCAGCTGTAAACCATTGATTATGCTTGTTATAATTATGCACAAGTTCTGTATTGATAAAATTTGTTTTTTCACTGTTCACAGAAAAGTTATTGTTATAAAAATGTGTCAGCATTATATCATAGTTGCTCTGATTATAACTAAGGGATGAAGTTAAAGAACGGAGCATACTTCTGTCCAGAGAATAGAACAAATTTGAATATAAATTTAAATGTTCTTTACTATAACCAAGTTCATTATTAACATCTCCTTTACTCAGGTTTTCTTGAGGGAATCGTACTAAAGCAACACGATGAAACAAGTTCATCTCTAAGCTCTTATCATAATAATATTGACTAAGTCCTACTGAAATATTTTCTTTTTCAGTTTGGGTAACAAAAAGTGCTTGTTGCTCCTCATTTAGATCAGCATACTTCACAGGGTTTTCTTTTTCAAAACTTGGTTTAACATAAATAAAAGAAGGACGTAAAGTATGAATATTGTCACCATAAGCTTTTAATAAATCTGAAGAAAGTTCTAACTTATGATAGTTTCGATAATAACGATAGTTGTCACTGGGCTGATTTAAGTTTGAAAAAAATACTTTAGATAAATAAAGGTTTTCAGAAAGTGTTAAATCTAAATAGTCATTAAAAAAAGAGTCATAATATGTGATGGGTAAATCAAATTCAGCTTGATGTGCCCTTGAACCCTTAACACGTGTATAATTATGTACTCTGGCATCAAAAGTATAAAAAAGCTTATCTGAAAAAAGATAGTTCATAAAACGATGATAATGTAAAGTTGGTAACTGTTGTATGGTTTCTTTATTATCTGCCTTAGAAATGTCAATATAATATTTGCCATAAAGCCCAAAATAATCATTATCGTCATAAGCAAAAGCATTAAGACGAGACTCAATTAAATTAGAAGAAATTAAAGAAGATGCTGTCTCTTTTTGTAAATTCAAATACTCTAAACCATTTAAATAAGTAGCATTCACATACAATCCACTGTGATATTTATCTAATAATTTAGACTTTGGTAAAATATCATTCGACTCATAAAGAAACTCAAAACCATAATGCTCTCTATCCAAACTATTTTGATTAGCAAAGCTATTAGTATTTCTAAAGTATCCTGTTCTAAATGTTCCTTGAGAATGATTTGAATCCACAAAGCGTGTGCTTACATGTGTTCCAAACCCTCTATGTGTCCGTACTTGTGGATTAAATTCCATATCAAAATTTGTAACAGGCGCATAAAAAATAGGCTGTTCATAAACAAGCCCTTCTACATCTGAAAGTCGAAACTGGGGAAATAAAAGACCTGTTGTTCTTTCATTTATTGTCGGAAAAGCAATATAAGGAAAATAAAAAATAGGTGTATCATAAAAAGAAAGTTTGGCTTCAGAAAGTGACATAAACTCTCTATCTTTTCTATAATTTGCTTCTGAAAACTCTATCACCCAATCAGGATTACTTTTATCACAAGAAGAGAGCTTGGAGTTAAAAACTTTATAGTTTTCTTTTTCCTTCACTGCTTCTTTTGCCGATATCCATAAATCTTCTTCTGTGGTTAACAGTAATGATTTAAAATTTACAGCTTTGGTCTCTGTATTAATTTCCAATCGTTCAGATGAAACTTTTGTTTCATCTTCTCGAATCATTTCCACCCCACCAAAAAGTAAAAGTCTTGAAGTATTTTTATCATATGTCGCCCTACTCGACTTTAACAATGCACCATCATAAAGTAAAACAACATCACCTTTAGCTTCAAAAAAGTCTTTTGTTGATGAAACTTCAGAAGAAAATACTTCTATTGTTTCTTTAGCCCATAACATACTACTCAACAAAAAACTTATCGTGAAAAAGCTACGCATTTATCTCCAAATATTTCTAAAAAATAATATTTTATTTATTTAATACCTGATACGCAATATCCGTACGGCATTGTTTTCCAGCAAAATGAATTTGTCCAACTAACATATAAGCACGTTTTTGTGCTTCAGCAATGGTATCACCCATACCAACACAAACAAGCACACGACCACCTGTTGCTAAAAGCTCCCCACCTTCTCCACGAGAAACACCAGCATAAGAAATATGAGCATGTTCAGCAAAAATTTCATCATGCACTATCTCATCTACTATAATTTCAGCAGGTACTGAAGATTTATAAGGGTAATCTCTTGATGCCATAACAACCCCTACAGCAAATTTATCATGGAACTCTATTTCTAAATTTTTAAGGTCATTGGTTGCCCCTTTATAGAACAAGTCTAAAACAGAAGATTTAATAAGAGGCATAAGCTCTTCACACTCAGGGTCACCAAAACGCACATTGTATTCTAAGATAATTGGCTCACCATTTACGACCATAACCCCAATGAAAAGTACTCCTTTAAATGGCATACCTTCAGCTTTCATTCCTTCTAAGGTAGGAACAATGACACGCTCATCTAGTTTTTTGTAAATCTCATCATTTACCAAAGGTGTTGGAGCATATGCACCCATACCACCAGTGTTTGGACCTTCATCATTATTATGTAATCTTTTATGATCTTGTGCAGCAGGAAGTACTACATAGTCTTCACCATCACAAAGTGCGAACACAGAAAGTTCATAACCATCTAAAAACTCTTCAACCACAATCGATGTTCCAGCATCCCCAAATGAATTCCCAGAAAGCATTTCCCCAGCTGCTTTTTTCGCTTCATTATGATTCTGAGCAATGATTACCCCTTTACCACCACAAAGACCATCTGCTTTTACCACAATGGGTGCTTCAAGTGACATAATGAACTTATACGCTTCTTCTAAAGAGTCTGTTTCAATATATTTTGCTGTAGGCACATTATGACGTGCTAAAAAGTTTTTCATAAAAATTTTAGAACCTTCAAGTTGTGCAGCTTGTGCAGAAGGACCAAAGATATTTAATCCTCTCCCTTCAAATACATCAACAATTCCAGCCACTAAAGGTGCTTCTGGTCCTACAATAGTAAGCTCTACATTATTGGCTTCACAAAAATCAGCCAATGCATTAAAGTCAGAAATGTCTAAATTTGTTCCCAATTCATCTGTCGCACCATTACCTGGAGCAAAATATAAACCATCTACTTTTTCATCTTTTTGAAGTGCCATTCCAATAGAATATTCACGTCCACCAGCACCAATTATTAATACATTCACTTACAGTTCTCCACAATAAAATATTAACGGCATTATACACTAATGATTATTAGCTTCTAATATAGGAATTGCGTCGGCCAAAGCCGACCCTAAAAATTACAAATATTAAGCGAACTTAAAAGCTGTAGGGTTGGCTTCAGCCAACATAAATATCAGAAAATAAAAGATTAAAAAACAAGAAGAAATAGAATATAAAAGAGGATATTTTAAAGATAAAAAATAGACAGTTTATAAAAATACAAACAGTCTATAGATCCCGAACAGCCGTTCTGCATAGAAGCCGGCCCTAAAAAGCCAACGGTGTAGGAGAGAGTCACCTTTAGGGGGCATCTTCTTGCTAGACTAAGCTAAGCTCAAGCGAAGACACCCACACACCAGTGAACTACATGTCCCACAATAGATAATGTTGGACCACAAATAACAGTAGTCGAACTATTCAGGTTAAAAGTAGTATAGCAAAAAACTTACAAAATGTCACTATTTTTTAACTTTTTTAATTAAAAAATCATCCTTAATTTGACAATAAATCATCTTCATCTTTAAAATGTAATGCCTTTGCTATACAAGCATCTATAGTAGGTTCATCAGCTATCCTATAGGAACAATATTTTGGTAAGTGTTTCTTTGTTGAGAGACCAATAATAACAGCAACATAACTCTTATCCCATTGAAAACTTTTAAAAAAACATTTAATCGTAGAAGGAGACGTAAAAATAATAATGGCATTCTTTTTGGGTTTCTTGTCTTTAGAATACGGTAGGCATGAAGTTTCATAAAGAATTTTTTCCGATAGAAAAATTTCATGTTTTGCTAAATATGCTTTACTGTCAAATGAAACTTCTTTAGGTCGTAAATAAAGTAACTTCTTATCAGAAAATTTTTCTACAATCTCATGATTCAATGTTTCTGCATAAAAATCTTTTGGAGCATAAATCACTTTTCCTCCTAAGCTCTCTATCTTCTTTTTAGTTGCAACCCCAATAGCAATACAAGGATAATTTTTCCACGAAGCATCTATTTCATTAGCTGAAACAACAGCTTGTTTGGAGGTAAACATCACGATATCACAAGCAGAAAAGTCAATAAATTCTGTACTTAAAGCAAAAGAAATCATAGGAAGAGGAAGTGTTTCCTCTCTATTTAATGGAGAGAGTAGATAAATTAATCTTTGCATACACTTTTACTAGCCTGTTCATATTCATCATTGGTAAATACATCATTATAAGGGTCATAATGAGGAATGATTAACCAGCTTTTTTTACAATCTAATGCTCTAATTTTTTCTTCAACACTGTCTGAAATTCTATGAGCATCTATCAAGTACATCTTAGGGTAAAAAACCAAATGAAACTCTACAAAGTTAGTAGAACCGTCCGTTCGTGTTTTCAACCAATGATAAGAAGTAACTTCTTCTTCTGCCTCTAAAATATGATGAATCTTAGCAATAATTTCATCATCCAATGCCTTATCAAGCAGTATCTCAATACCTTCAACAATAATCTCATAAGCAGAATAAATAATGTAAATACCAATGGCAAAACCAAAAATAGCATCTACTATTTCTAAACCTGTAAAATAAACAATGGCTAAAGCTAACAAAACAGCTGAATTTGCCCAAAGGTCAGTTTGATAATGTAAAGCATCTGACTTTATAACTAAGTTATCTGTTTTTTTAGCCACAGCTAATAAGTAACGAACCAAAGCAAAAGTAACCACAATAGAGATAAGCATTACCACAATAGCAGGAGTTAACAGTGTAGTTTCATTTCCATGAATGGCTTTTTGAACAGCTTCATACATAATATACAGTCCAGAAAGCGTAATAATGGTTCCTTCAATAACAGCTGCAATGGCTTGTACTTTTCCCTTTCCATATTGAAACTCTTTGGTTGCTTTCTCTTCAGACTTTTTAATGGCAAAAAAGTTAAAGATAGAAATAAGTGTGTCAAGTAATGAGTCAATAGCTGATGCTAAAACAGCTACTGAACCTGAAGCAATACCAATGATAAATTTAAGTAGTGTTAAACAAGTTGCTACAATGGAAGCAATAATAGTGGCTCTTTTTTCTGGTGACATCCCTACTCCTATACTATTTTTTAAAGTGTACCATTTTAAACTTATCACCCATGATGGTTGGGGCAATAAGCGTTTTAATCTTGTCTGCTTCACGTACATAGTTCGATTGGGTAGCTTGTTT
>CACVAU010000057.1 GCA_902727915.1 uncultured Sulfurovum sp. | reverse complement strand
TTTTAGGTGTTTTCACTACTTTAGCCTTTAAATATTTACCAGCTTTTGTTTTGCCTAAGTTTAAAAGAAAAGAACGTCATGGTAAATATGAAGAAGCATTAAAAGTACTGTATCCTAAAATGGGAGAGAGTAAAGAGGTGGAAGAGATGGTACGTCAGTTATATGCTCAAAAAAATGGGAACAAAAGTATAGAGATAGATAAAAATGCATTGAAGGTGTTAGTCGAAAAATATAAATAGCGCTAAGAGCTAAAAGGGAATTCAAATGAAATTATTTTTGAAGTTAATCGTTTTTGCATTATTTCTTAATGGATGTACAGGGTGTACCAATGAGAGGCATCATGAAACGAATGCTTCGGTATTATTAAAGCATAATAACAGTGATTTGATAGAACATAGTGAAATAAATTCTTCCTTTGAATCACTCAGTAAGGAGACAATTTTAAAGTCTATTCCTGTGAGGGAAGAGAAAAAACAGATTGTTATGGTACCGATGAAACCAAGTATTGAGAGTTATTCTAATTTAGTGGGTGTGGAACGAGACTTTCAATTAACCGTAAAAGGTCAAATTGGTGCGAATGTTTATGTGGATAATATGCTTTATGGAGAGATTAAAGCAAATCAAAAACTTGATCTTCAATTAAGTAACCCTCAAGAAAATTACTTTGAAATTTTTGAGGTTGTTTTGTCAAATAAAGAAGGCATGGACAGTCCTCCTTTAGTATTTAGTACAACATTTCAGCGAGAAGAGATTGATGGTAACTATACTTATTATATTCCTGAAAATGTAAAGTTATCAAAATATAACTTTGCTAATAACATGCTTTTTACAACGTATCCTGCTAGTCGAAATGAAATTGTATCGTTGATTATCCCTATTTCACTAGAATCAAATCAATCTAATATGGCAAATTTAAATTCTTTAGTTGAATCCATACAAATGAGTTCCTTTGTGAAAAAATTTATTCATTTGAGTTCACAAGAGTTGGCATCAGAGCGAAGTGTTATGGCTGAGTATGCTATCCTAACTAAAGAAGAACTCTCTTCTACTAATGTACTTAAACTGATTATGTCGAATTATTATGGAGCATATTATTATTTATATAATAATAAAAAAGAATTTATTGGTCGTGATTTTCATATTAAAGTGAGGTTACTTCATAAATATCAAGGAGAAGGTTATTTAAGTATTGCTGTTGTTCCAAATAAGTTTGCTTTAAAACATCAAAGCATGGTAAATCGAATGCTTAATAGTCAAAATATTAAAAGAAATACCACTAAAATTTATATGGAAGAAGAGGTTTTAAAAGCTAAAGTAAGTGATAAAGAGGATGAGAGTGCAAACTTTTTGTTTGTTATTGATGATAGTGGTAGTATGGGAAGTTATCAAAAAGCAATTTCGACAGCAGCCAAAGAATTTGCATTGGTTGTGAAGCATGTGGGCATGAATTTTAGAGTGGCTATTATAACAACGGGTGAACTTGATGAAGCTTTTGAAGTCTTAGAAACAGAAGGTGTTATTGAAAATAATATAGAATTATTTCAACAAGCTCTTAATGTTGGTCTATCAGGCTCTGGAACTGAGACAGCAATCTATAACATAGAACAAGCTTTGGCATCTAAGGAACAGGGAGATAAAACAAATGGAATCTTAACGGAACTTAATATGCCAAAAGTCAATGAAAAACTCTCTATTATTATATTGAGTGATGAAAAAAGTTCGTATGAACAACGTGCTGGAAAAGCTTTTGACATTAATAATAATTTACTGGTAAATCGTGGTTATCGTGTTTATCTTATTGGTACGGCTCAAACAGAAAGGGGATACAATCAAGCACAATATTTTGAGCATAAAGCCAGTGATTATGGGGTTTATGGAGCATTGGTTAGAAGAACAATGGGCATGGTTCAAAACATAGAAAATATTTATAGTTATGATACGATGATGCATGCCATTGTGGAAGATGTGTTAGGGGATTTAGGTTATAGATTACGTCAAAATAATGTGATTGAATCGACAATTTATGTTAGCCTTAATGATGAAGAAGTTCCGTATGATGATGTCAATGGATGGCGATATGTACAGTCAACCAATAGTATTCTTTTTTCAGGAACATTTATTCCCAATGAAGATGATAGTATTGTAATCCGTTATGGATATTCTTTGGAATAAAAGAGCGTAATTTTTAAAATAGGAGTTAAGAAAAAAGTATGAAATATTATTATATTTATACCCAAGCATATGAAGCCTTAGCAGCTTCGGTTATTGTCTATGCTAAGCATCAGAAAATAAAGTTAATACCCACGAATATTGATAAACTTGATGATTTAAGTATTAAAAAAGATGAACATATAGTCGTTTCTGCTCTGGTAGATGATATTAAAAAGGTAATGCACTTTGCCTCTGAAAATTTTTTAAGTTTAGGGATTATTCCCCATGTTGATCAAAAAGAGTTAAAAAATACCTTTAATTTTCCAAATACTTTAGAAGAACAAGTAGACTTGGCGTTAACTCCTTGTCTTGAAAAGTTAGATTTACTTTATTGTAATGAGAAGCTTGTGTTACAGGAAGTGGTTATTGGTGAAGTTCCTCCGTTAGATTCTTTTTCTAGTAGCATGGAAAAATTATCTTTTTGGGAACGAACAAAATCATTTCTTTCTATGATTAAGAAGATAAAAACTTTGACACATACTTCTTTTACCATCAGTACAGCCAAAGAAAAAGTTTTAAAATTTTCTGCTATTGGTGCTGTGGGGGTCGAATATAATAATCGTACTTTTGCATCTAAGTTAATTGCTAATTATTTGAAATTTAATGATTCACGGCTCTCTTTAGTTATTCTTTCACCCAGTTCTATTTTAGAGTATATTGGTTATATTTTTCAGTCACATATTTTAAAAAGAACCCCTAACACTTTGCCTACTTCAGTGGGTTATGTACACAGTCATAGATTGGAAATAGAGACACAAAAAGAACTTTCGGTTAGTATTGACTCTGTACAAGTTTTACATACACCTATTGTTCTTGAGACGAAGACAGAGACGTTGGCTTTATCTGTGGGGAAAACATTTTGGGAAAAAAGTAGCCCTGTTAAAGAGATAAAAGAGAGTGTACGTGTAGATCATTTACCTTCAGATAAAGAGATGTCTGTCTACTTACAAAAAAGTATCCCTCTCTTTAGTCATGCCAGTTATGAACAGTTTTCTTCTTTGTTTAGCAACTTACGTGAAGAGAGTAAATTAAATACGACGTTTATGATACTGCTTATTTTAGCGACGATGATTGCGACTTTTGGACTTTATATTAATTCAGCATCGGTTATTATTGGAGCAATGCTTTTAGCACCACTAATGCAGCCGATTGTTGGGGTGAGTATGGGTTTATTACGTCAAGATATTACTTTGTTTATAGATGGTGCCAAAGCAGTTTTTATAGGGGTGTTTGCTGTTATTTTTACGGCTGTTTTTATCTCTTTATTGATTCCCTTAGAACAGTTAACATCAGAAATGAATGGGCGTTTGTCACCAACTATTTTAGACATGTTGGTGGCCATTGTGTCAGGCATAGCAGCTGCCTACGCTAAATCCAATGAAAAGATAGTTGGTTCATTGGCTGGAGTAGCGATTGCTGTAGCATTGGTTCCCCCATTGGCTGTTTCAGGTATTGGGCTTGGGTGGGCTGATTGGCATATGTTTTCTTCAGCACTTTTACTTTTTATTACCAACCTAGTTGGCATTGTTTTAGCTGCATCTTTAACTTTTTTAATGCTTGGTTTTTCACCTGTGGCTGTGGCTAAGAAAGGGATACTTTATGCAGCTGTTTTAGTAGGCATTGTTTCTATTCCTCTTTCACTCTCTTTTGTGCAAATGAAAGATGATATTCATGTTCAAAAAACGCTCTCTTCTTTTACTGTGATATTAAATAAAAAAGAGATTCATTTAAAAAATATTGAAATTCAAGGAAAAGAGGTACGTTGTGAAGTGATTGCCTCTGATATTTTAACTCAAAATGAAAAACTAGAATTAAAAAACTTGATTGTTAAACGTGTAGGGGAAGAGTTAACGGTGTTTGTCTCTTTTTGGTATGCTTTGTAAATGTTGAAGTTTTTTAAGCGTTTACTTATCATGGTTTTATTGTTGATAGCAGGTTATTATTTGACAGTTTATAATCATCAGCGAATGGTTGAGATAGCCAAACCACTGCTTTATACTGAGGTAGATAAAATTCCAGCTAAAAAAGCAGCTTTGGTTTTGGGTTGTTCTAAATATTTAAAGAATGGTCGCATTAATTACTTTTTTAAGTATCGTATAGAAGCTACTGTAAAACTATTTAAGGCAGGAAAAGTAAATGCCATTGTGGTATCTGGTGACAACTCTTCTAAAGGTTATGATGAGACAACAGCCATGTATGAAGACTTAGTTAGTAAGGGGATTCCTGCACAGTATATTGAACGTGACTATGCAGGGTTTAGAACTTTAGACTCTATTGTACGTGCTAAGGCGATTTTTGATTTAGAAGATTATATTGTGGTTTCTCAACGTTTTCATTTGGAACGTGCTATTTATATTGCACATGCTAAAGAGCAAAAAGTACTTGGTTTTGTGGCTAAAGATTTTCAAAATACTTTTTGGGCAAAGCGTATGGAACAAAGAGAGCTTTTAGCCCGTGTAAAAGCTGTTCTTGATATGCATGTTTTTGGTGTGGAGCCGAAATTTTATGGAGAAAAAGTAAAGGTTAACTACAAAAACTAAAGAATATCATGTAGTTTATTTGCTTCAGTTATCCATTGATGTAGTTCGTTCCATCGCTCTTCTTGAATAAGTGTTTGACAGTGCATCATTTCGAGGTTAAAAGCCGTAATAGATTGTAGTAAGTTTTCTTTGTTTTGACGGAAAATATCTTCCCACATATTGGGTGAAGATTTAGCAATACGGCTCATGCTTTTAAAGCCTCCACCTGCAAGGGCTATAATACTTTTAGGGTCTTCTTGTTTCATAACAGATTGTGCTAAAGCATAGGAAACAGC
Organism: uncultured Sulfurovum sp.; assembly: GCA_902727915.1. The sequence goes on along the minus strand of CACVAU010000057.1, from coordinate 18,944 downwards.
ATGGGGCATATGTGAAATGAAAGCAGCATGACGGTCGTGTTCTTTGGCATCCATAAAAACTATTTTGGCATGAATGTCTTTAAACAAGCTAATGGCAACACCTTTTTGATAGTCAGCACTTTTTTCGATGTCACAAATAACCATGGTTTTTTCACTATAAAGACCTTCTACGGCTGCTGAAGGCCCAAATTTTTCAGTTCCTGTCATAGGATGGGCTGTTATAAAGTTTTGACGAATTTTTTTAGGAATATTTTCTGAAATTTTTTCTTTACTACTACCAAAGTCAATAATGGTACAGTTTGGGTGAATATCTTTGAGTTTTTGTGCTGTGGCAATAATGGCATCAACAGGAATGGTTAGAATAATAACATCACAATTTTTAATTTCATTGAAGTCATTACTGACTTTATCGACAAGGTTTAAACGTAGTGCATCACTGGTATGTGTTGGATTATGATCATGACCAATAAGTGTATATTTTTTAGGTATTTTTTTTAAGGCAAGTCCCAAGGAACCCCCCATTAAACCAAGACCAATTATACCAATATTCATATTTATCTCTTTAATTTTTTTTAAGGATTATAGCACTTTTTTAGTGAAAAACAGATACACTAATGGCTATTAATCAACATAGATTCATAATCGAAGGAATAATTAACTTTATGAAAAAAATTTTTACTTTATCTATTGGGCTTAGTTCCATACTTCTTTCACAAAACATCACTTCAATTCAATATAACGGACTACTTCACCTCTCAAATGAAGTGGCATCAGAGATATCACAAATTAATGTGGGTGATAGCTTTGATATTAATAAGGTGGATGCATCTATTAAAGAATTTTATCGACAAGGTTATTTTTCGGATATTGTTGTCTCCATTACTAAAAATGGGGGACTGGTTTATGATTTTAAAGAGAAGTCAGCTATTTCTAAATTAGAAATGAATGGTTACAGTTCTGATGATGAACAAGAAGAACAATTTATTTCAATCGGTTTACGTAAAGGTGATTTATATGACGCTAGAAAAGTTGAATCTGCTAAAAAGAAACTTGTAAAAAAGATTGAGGCAGAAGGCTATTATGATACAGTTGTTGAAATTGATGTGGAGCCAAAAGAAGAGAGTGTTGCCTTAGTTTTTAATGTAAATAAAGGTGAAAAAATTTATATTCAAAATATTGAGTTTGCTGGAGTTGATAAAGTAGACTCTTCTGATTTAGAAGCAGCACTTGCGAATAAAGAAGAAGATTTTATGGGATGGTTCCCCGGCTTAAATGATGGGGTTGCACGTTTAGATGATTTGGCATTAGATGGTCGAAGAGCTGAAGATGTTTATATGCAACAAGGATATATGGATGCAACTGTTTCTGATCCGTTAATGCGAATCGACTCAGGCTCCTATACAGCACAGGTCAGTTATCAAGTTGATGAAGGTGAGCAGTATAAGATTAACACTATTATTGTTCGAGGGGAAGTTGAAGGCATTGATTTTAATGAATTACGAGGAGAGTTTAAATCTTTAGAAGGTAAAACATTTAACATTGCTAAGCTTCGTAAAGATAAAGCGTATATTGAAGAGCAAGTGGCAAACCTAGGTTATGCTTTTGTACGGGTGAAGCCTGATTTTAGAAAAAACTCAGAAAATAAAACTGTTGATATTCAGTACACGGTGATTCCTGGAAATAAGGTAATGATTAATGATGTGATCATCTCTGGAAACCATACGACCATTGATAGGGTTATTAGAAGAGATATCTATTTAGCACCAGGTGACCAATTTTCTTTAACAGATTTAAAGGATTCTAAGAATGCTTTAGGACGTAGAGGATATTTTGAAAAAGTAGATATTGAACAAGAACGTATTAATGCACATTCAATGAATCTTTTAGTTAAAGTTAAAGAGACAGCCACAGGAAGTATTCAAGCTGGTGGAGGTTATGGTTCTTATCAGGGAGTGATGCTTTCTGCCTCTTTATCAGATAGAAACATTATGGGTTCAGGAATTAATGCTGGGATTTCATTTGATATTTCAAAAATAGCTACGAACTACTCTCTAAACCTTCAAAACCCTAGGGTTTGGGACAGTGATTATAGTATGGGAGCGAGTATTTATCAAAGTGAGTTTGAATATACAACCTATAATCAAACAAGTGTTGGTGCGAGTGTAAATATTGGGAAACAGTTGAATCGTAACTTATATGGAAATTTGAGTTATTCATTCAGTGAAAATGAAGCAACGGATGCTAATAACAGTGCCAATCCAGACTCTTTAGTAGACTTTGGTCAGTTTATTTTTCAACCAAAAGATTTAAACTATGCAAAAAGTACTTTTTCTCTTGGTTTGAACTATGATAATACTGATGACTTCTATACACCTCGTGAAGGTTTTATTTTAGGAGGAAGCTTAGGATATTCAGGTATTGGAGGAGATCAAAAGTTTGTTGATGCAACAGCAAGGTTTGGTGCTTATTATGGGCTTGAAGATTTAATTGATTATGATTTAATTCTACGTTATAAAGTGAGGGCTAGAGCATTAAAAGATCAAGGTAATATTGCGATTCCAGAAAAACTCTTTTTAGGAGGTATTGGATCAGTTAGAGGGTTTGAGCCGTACAGTGTTACCCCATTTTCAGGACCCGACAATAACAGAACTTTATTGGGTGGAACACAGAGTTTAATTAATACGATAGAAGCAAGTATTCCTCTTTCTGAAGCTGCCAAAATGCGTTTAGCATTCTTTTATGATTATGGAATGATAGGAAGTGGGAACACGAGTTTAAATGAAATTACTAAAGAAGGGTATGGGGTTGCCTTAGAATGGTTTTCACCAATGGGACCAATTAATTTAGTTTTTGCTAAAGCTAAAAACCCTGAGAGTTATGATCAAACTGCAGCATTTGAATTTACCATGGGACAGAAGTTCTAAGGAAACTTCTTGATTTAAAAATTATAGGAAGGAACGGTTTGCGTATCTATAATTTTTAACTTTACTCCTTGTGGTCGTTCAATATCTTTTAGTGTCTCTTTGACTAAGTAGAGTGAACCTTCTGCAATAATGGTCAATTTATTTTTCTCAAAGGTAAAGTCAAAATCTTTTAAAGCAGTTTGATCATACAGCGTATTTGTAACGCTATAAATAAAACTTAAAAACTCTAAAGCCTCTTTTTTAGGTAATAGTCTTCTATATTTTTTATAAATTTCTTTATCATTAAGATTTTTTCCACCAAGCCTCAATATCATTGCTGTTAAAACAAGTTCTTCATGTGTAACAGCATAATTAAATTCTTGTATTGCGACATAAAAAGTATGTTCATAAGATTTGTAAATATTAAATCGGTAACCACTTGTAGAGAGTTCTGTTGCGTAGAGTAGTTCTTTTAGGTATTTGTTTTCTATTTTTTTGTTTTCCAGAAAGAGTTTAAACAGTTTTGTACTGTTTTCTTTTCTTTTAGGGATGTCAACATGGTGTGTTTCAAAACGATCTAAAATACTTTGGATACTTGGGTTAATGTTTGTGGGGAATTGTAGCTCATCATCTTTAAGAAAATCATGTAAAAAAACACCTTCTCTAACACCAACACCTGATGTCATAACTTTTGTTGCCCCAATTTGACAGAGGATTTCTTCCCAGATTAAGGTACCTTCTCGAATGGTATCAAAACGTCCTTTGGGTATATGTAGATACTTAAGTAAATTTAGTTTTGCGTCAGAGATACTTTGAAAGTATTCCATGTGATCAGCGACTTTATAGGCAAAAGCATGAATATTTCCGAAAGGATAAGATTCTACTTTTATGATGGCTTTGGAAAGGGTTCTGGCTGTTCCTCCAATACCAATAGCTTGATGGGATTTAAACTCTGTTGGTAATTTTTTTAACGCTTCTTTGATAAAAGAACGCGCTTCTTTAATTGGTCTATCTTTATCAAAAAATAGCTCTTTTAATCTAACTGTTCCAATGTTAAGAGAATAGGTTTGAATTACTTTTGAGTCTTTAAGGAGTGCTAAGTCGGAGGAACCCCCACCGATATCTATGGTGATACCATCTTTGATTGGAAGAAGATTATTTGCTGCTATAGCACCAAATAAGGCTTCTTTGTTACCATCAATAATTTGAATGTCTAAATCTAGCTCTTTCTTTATCCAAGTTACAAATTTTGTCCCATTGGGAGCATCACGTAAAGCTGATGTAGCAACACATAAAATTTTATCAATGGGGTAATAGTGGGTAGTTGCAATAAACTCTTTAAGGGCTAAATAGGCTCGATGAATTCCAATATCTTGAAGGTAGCCATCTTTTTCATAAGCACCTTCACCAATTCTAACTTTTGACTTTCTTTCACAAATAAGATGAAATCCATATTTGCTACTTTTTTGATAGATAACAAGTCTTGCAGAGTTTGATCCAATATCAATAACTGCTGTACAAGGATACATTAAAAATTATTGTTCTAATTCCAATTGAGAAAATTTAAATTTTAATTCTTCAACACTTTCAACATTGTCTGGATCTGAAGCAATACAGTCTACAGGGCAGACAGCAATACATTGTGGTTCATCATAATGACCAACACATTCAGTACAACGATCGGAATCTATAATATAAATAGGATCATTCTCTTCAATAGCCTCGTTAGGACACTCTTCTCTACATGCGTCACATGCAATACAATCATTTGCAATTAATAATGCCATTTATTTACTCTCTTTATAGTTTATTATTTCTTTTGATTTATAACTTATCCAAGCTTATGGTTTATTTAAAAAGGGTATTTATCTGAAGAAGATGAAGATTAAATTTTTTCTAGGGTAATTTAATCTTTTAATAAGAATCGATTAAGGGGGAATGCGATACTAGCAATGGCACCTGATTCATCTTGTCTATTCTTTAGGGAGATATTGACACCCATTGATTGGGCAGCATTTTGAGCTAAAAATAATCCCAGTCCAGCACCTGTTGAATCTACAGATCGTTTAAAAGGAGCGAAAAAATCTTTACTTTCGTCTATACCTTCTCCTTCATCTTTGATTTCAATAATAAAGTTGTTTAAATCCATACGAGTATTTAAACTTACTAAACCATCCTTAGGTGTAAATTTTAGTGCATTTTGAATGAAATTTTGAAAAATTTGCATAAAAAGTAGGGATTGTACATTAATCCTAAAATGTGGAATGTCAAAATGATAAATAAAATTTCTATCCTGAGAGTGTGCTAGAAGTTCATACTCCTCACACTTTTTCATCATAAGCGTAATAAGGTTGAGTCTTTGGGGTTGTTCAAATTGTGCCCCTTCAGCACGTCCATATTCTAATAAATTATGAATCATTGCATTAAGGGTATCGATTGATTCTATGTTTTGTTCAAGTGTTTCTCTAATTTTATCATGCTTTTTGTATTTCATTAGTGTAATTTGATTTTTTAGACGCATAACAGCTAACGGTGTTTTTAATTCATGTGCTGTCCCAATATACAACTCTTTTCTATAAGTAATTGAACTGCTTACCTTGGTAATTAACAAGTTAATGGATTCAGCCAGAGAAATAAATTCAGAGGGAAGCTCATTCGTTTCAATTTTATGTAATAAGTTCTCATGCATTGCAGAAAATTTTTCAGTTAATTTTTGGAGAGGTGTCATCAATTTCTTAGATAGGTGGTTTGCATAAACTATAATGAATAGAATTCCTATAACAATAAGCCCTAACATCATTTTGTATATATTAGAAATTAAGTTTTTTTCATGACTAATATTTCTTGTAATGGTATAGTACATTTTATTATGTTCATAATATTCACTGAAAGTGGCATATTCTTTTCCATCAGCATAGTAAAATTTATAGCCTAAGGGGTTTGTTATTTTGTCAATCGTAGGGGAGATAGTAATTTCATTATGGGAGAGTTCTTTAAATAGAAGGGTATCCATTTTTTTATTGTAATCTTCCTGTGTATGAAAATATGCTTGGGTATAGGTAATGTGGTTTTGCATCTCATACTTTATATTGTCTCGAATATTAAAAGTAAGATAAAATGAGAGTATTATTGTTGTAAGTAGAAGCATTGCCGTCATAAAGATGGCAAGTTCTATACTGAAGCGTTGTCTTAAGCTCCTTTTGGAAAGCAAAACCTATAACCTCTTCTTCTTACTGTTTCAATTGTTGTAATGTTTAATGGTTTATCCATTTTTTGTCTAATTTGGTTAATCGCAACTTCTATTACATTTGGTGTAACAAGCTCTGGCTCTTCCCAAATAGCATCAAGAAGTTGTTCTTTTGAAACAATTTGATCTTTATGCATCGCAAGATGTGTCAACACTTCAAAGGGTTTACCTTTAAGTTCAATTTCATCACCTTCATAAATGATTTTTTCTTCTTCTGGATTAATGATTAGATCATCAATTTCAATAATGTTTGATCCACCAAAACGCAGTTTAGCTTCAATTCTTGTGGTTAAAACTTCAAAGTCAAATGGTTTTCTAACGTAGTCATCTGCACCTGCTTTTAGTGCTTCAATTTCACTGTTTCTATCATCTCTTGCCGAGAGAACAATTACAGCAGTTTTAGGTGCTTTTGCTTTAAGCTTCGTGATCATATCGATACCATTCCCGTCTGGTAACATCCAATCGAGTAGCACTAAGTCATAATTTCTGATACCTAAATAGTATTCACCATCTTTGATGTTCCCGGCCACATCATTTTGGTATCCAAACTCTTTAAGTCCGTCAGATAGGGTTTTACTTAATGTTACTTCATCTTCTATTATTAAAATTCTCATGTTATTTGAAGTTCCTTATTTTTATAATTTTTAATATTATAACACAAAAAACCCATAGTTTAAAGTTTTTTTAAATATTTATAGACATTTTTTAAAAAATATTAAGAAAGCTTAATTGTTATTAAGTGTTTCTATATATTTTCTTATGTTTAAATTAAAATATTCAAATTTTATTTTTTTATAAAAGTTTTTGAGAGTGAAACTTTTGCATTTTTTATAATTTTTGGTTTGCTGATTTTAAGCTTTAAAGTTTCAATTTGGGGATATTGAATAAATAGATTTTGGGAAATTTTATGAAGTGCAGTTTCGAGTAAGTAGTATTTTTTTTCTATCATGTTGTTTTGAACTAAGGTGATAATTTCTGCATAATTTATAAAATTATTTTTTACATATTGGTAATCTATTTCAAGATTTACAACAACTTCTTGAGTTGTTGTTCGTTCAAAGTCTAAAATTCCTATAATACATTCAAAGGTCAGTTCTTCGACATGAATGGTCATCCTTAGATAACCTTTGTCTCTTCTTTATTAAAAACCCTAATGATATTAGGAATATGTTTGTAAAAAATTACAAAAGCAATAATCCAAATGGGTGTATGTGTATCAATTCCTTCAATTATTGGATTTACAATATATGAAGCAGTTAATAAGGCCACTAAAGCAATTAAAGAGGAAAGAGATGAAATTTTAAGTGCTTTACCAGCAATAAACCAAATTACAATGGCAATAAGTGTTGGAATAGGTTGCATGATAAGCAGTACACCAAATCCTGTGGCAACCCCCTTACCACCTTCAAATCCTAAAAATGGACTAAAACAATGACCGAGTACGGATAAAACAGCAATTGTCCAAAGTACAGCAGGTTCAGCACCTAGTGTCATCGCAATCACTATGATAATAGCACCTTTAAGTGCATCAAGGATAAAGGTGATAACTGTAAGTTTCTTAGCTAGATGAGGCGCTTTGTCTTTAAGTACACGTAGCACATTGGTTGCACCAATATTTCCACTGCCTTCCTTTCGTACATCAACACCAGCAAAAAATTTTGCTAATATAAATCCAAAAGGTATAGCAGCAAGTAAGTAAGCTGTTAAATATAGTAAAACATTTTGATTAAATAAAAAATCCATTAATATCTCCATTACATTGTAAAAAATTATCGCAATTTTAACTAAAAGTATGGTATTTTCTCCTAAATTATATCTTAAGGGATAAAATATGCAAATAGATTATAAAGCTGAAATTGAAAGATTAAAAAAAGAACTCCCTGTAACTGTTGTAGGTCATTATTACCAACGTGATGAAGTATTTGAGATGGCTGACATTACTGGAGACAGTTTAGAGTTAGCCAGAAGATGTGACGCTGATGCAAATCCATGGGTTGTTTTTTGTGGTGTTGGGTTCATGGGACAGAGTGTTAAAGTGGTGGCTCCTGAAAAAAGAGTACTTATGCCAAAAATTGCCTGTTGTGCCATGGCGAGAATGATGGATGGCTCATATTTTGATGAATCAGTTGCCTACATGAATGAGCATGGAATTAAGACAGAAGATATTTTACCTATTACTTACATTAATAGTGATGCATCGGTAAAGGCAAAAGTAGGAAAAATGGGTGGTTTAGTCTGTACCTCTTCCAATGCTTATAAGATTATTGAAAAGGGTTTAGAGTCTGGAAAGAAAATTTTGTTTGTACCAGACAGATGTTTGGGACAAAACTTTGCGAATTCAATGGGATTAAAATCTTGTGTGATTGGGGCTGAAGATGAAGCTTGTAACCCAGCAGAAGCTGATATAATATGTTTTAACGGTTTTTGTTCAGTTCACCAACTTTTTACAGTAGATGACATTGAGTTTTACCGAGAGAAATTTCCAGACATTAAAATAGCTGTTCACCCTGAGTGTGATCCAGCTGTTGTGGATGCTGCTGATTTCTCTGGTTCAACTTCACAACTTATTAAGTATGTAAATGATTTGGATCCAGAACAAAAAGTAGCCATTGGGACAGAGTACAATTTGGTCAACAGAATGCGTAAAGGGAATACCTACGTGCTTTCTTCAACCAAACCAGAATGTCCAACGATGAATGAGACAACATTGGAAGATTTATACCTTACATTAAAGTCCATTGAAGATGATAAACCAATCAATGAAATCTTTGTAGAAGAAGAGACACGAAAATATGCAAAACTAGCACTCGACAGAATGTTAGCAATTAAGTAGGAAAAAATGAAAAAAGCAGAACTTCTAGCACCAGCTGGAAACTTAGAAAAACTCAAAATTGCTTTGGGTTATGGTGCCGATGCCGTTTATGGGAGTACAAGTACTTTCTCATTACGTATCCGTTCAGGTAAAGATTTTGATATGGATTCATACGCAGCTGGAATTGAGTATGCTCATGAGCGAGGAAAAAAAGTTTATTCAACGGTAAACTCTTTTCCTTTTAATTCACAGATTTCGCTTTATGAAAAGCATATTGCAAAAGTAGCAGAGTTAAAACCTGATGCCCTTATTGTTTCGAGTCCAGGGGTTGTGGCAATGGCACGAAAAATTGCTCCAGATATTCCCATTCACCTTTCTACACAAGCGAACGTTATGAATGTGTTGGATGCCCAAGTTTATTATGACATGGGTGTTGAGAGAATTATTGTAGCACGTGAAATTTCTTTAAAGGACTGTGAGGCCATTAAAAATGTTATTCCCGATTTAGAGTTAGAAATTTTTGTACATGGTTCCATGTGTTTTGCTTATTCTGGGCGTTGTTTAATTTCCTCTTTACAAACAGGTCGTGTACCAAATCGTGGTTCTTGTGCAAATGATTGTCGTTTCCCTTATGAAGTCTATGCGCATAATCCAGAGTCTAATACTACTTTTAGATTGGATGAAGAAGAAGGTATTGGTACTTATATAATGAATGCAAAAGACATGAACATGGCTTCACATGTTGATGAAATTTTAAAGTCAGGTGTTATTGATTCTCTTAAAATTGAAGGTCGTACGAAGTCGCCGTATTATGCTGGTGTAGTTACCAAAGCTTACCGACATGCCATTGATGATTTTTATGCTGGTGACTTTAATGAAGCACGTTACCAAAAAGAGTTACATACGACACAAAACAGAGGTTTTTCAGATGCTTATTTACTTTCAAAGCCATTTGAGAGAAATAACACACAGTCTCATGCTTTTACCATTCAGGATGGAACACATCAAGTTGCTGCTTTAGTAAGTGAAGATGGAACCACATGGCGATGTAAAGATAAAACTTGTGTTGGAGACAAAATTGAAATAGTTCTTCCTGTGGGCGTGACCGTTGAAGAAATGGAAAATGAAGAGGGTAAGATTACAAAAGAACATAGTTCTTATTTTATTACTTTCAAAAAGATAGTTTCAACAACAGGTAAAGAGTTTGAATGTATTCACTCTGGTGATTTAAATGACATTGTACTTCCTATAAAGTTACCAGGTTATACCATTTTAAGACGTGGTATCGCTGAGGCAAAAGCTAAAAAAGGGTTAGTGCTAAACGGTTAAAACTATGGAAACACTTGAAAAAATCATTGTTTTTGTAAAGAGGGTTATTGAAGCAATTAGTGATTTTTTAGCGTGGATTTTCTAAAGGGTATTTAACACAAAAATAGCTATGATTCAGCAAGAAATTTAGATAATGGATAAGAAGATGAAATTTGTATCAATTATAGTGGGTAGTAAAACAAATTATACTATTATGTCGGAATGTGCTGAGATATTAGAAAAATTTGGTGTGCCTTATGAACTAATTATATCTTCTGCGCTTAGAAGTCCTGAACGAACCACAAGTTATATAAAAGAGGCAGAACTAAAAGGTGCGCAAGTTTTTATTGCAGGGGCTGGTATGGCAGCACATTTAGCTGGTCTTTTAGCAGCAACAACCATTAAGCCTGTTGTTGGTGTACCCATGGAAACAGGACCTCTTAAAGGTGAGGATGCACTTTTAAGCACCGTCATGATGCCAGCTGGTATGCCAATTGGTACCGTAGCCATTGGAAGCACAGGGGCTGTTAATGCTGCCTATTTGGCCATTCAAATTTTGGCGCTTCAAGATGATGAATTAAGAGTAAAACTGCAAGAAGACAGAATTAGTAAAGCAAAAAAAGTTGAACTTGACTCTTCTCGGGTTGAAGTGTTTTTGTAAGTGTGACTATGTCACACGTCAAATAATATTTGATATAATTATAGTATGAAAGATATAAAAGGGTAAAAATGGCTGAATTAGCTCATTTTAAAAACTTTGCAAAGTTAAAAGATACTTCGATTGAATTTAATGATATTACTGTTTTGGCTGGAAAGCCTGGAACTGGTAAGAGTTATGTTATGAAGTTTATTTATGGTATTAATGAATCTTATAAAAAAGCTCTTGACGATACTAGTAATATTCAGGCTGAGAATGAAAAACATAAAGAAAAACTTAATAGTATTTTAGAGAAAGCTAAAGACACAAAAGTATTAGAAAAAGAATTTTCAACTTCAGATAAAAGAACTATGAAAGAAGTAATTGATATTTTGAGGCTTTCTTTAGAAGCATCAACACTTGATAGTGTTGTAAAAAAATTAGAAAAACAGACTAAAGAATATTCTAACATAAGTCAACATAATCTTCAGGAAAGACTTATTGGAAATATCATTAAAGCAATTTTTGGAAGCTTTTCACAACTTTCTGATGACTTTTCGGTTCACTATAAGCATTTATCTGTTGTATATAAAGATGATGGCTTAAATATTAAATCTGATATAGAAGAGATTAAAGTACTTTCAAATGTATTTGTTGAGACACCTTTAATATTAGAGTTACATAAACATATGGATAGAAGAGAAGCTAAAACACGTTATCATGTAGAATCTTTATTGGATATTTTAGATGAAGATTATTCTTTTACAGATGAAGAACAAGATGAATTTATAATGAGTTTTAGTAAAAAAGCAAATGCTATTATTGGTGGAGATATAAAAAATAGTAATGGCTCATTTGTTTTTAGTCGGAATAATGATAAAGATTATAATATTTTTAATGCTTCATCTGGAATTAAGAGTATAGGATTATTACAATATTTAGTAACAAATAAAGCTCTAAAAAAAGGTTCTGTTCTCTTTTGGGAAGAACCAGAGGTTCATTTACATCCTGAATGGCAATTAAAAATGGTAGATTTATTAGTTGAACTAATGAATGCAGGAGTAAAGATAGTATTCTCTACTCATAGTCCTTATATGGCTGATTATCTTAATGCTATTTCGCAAAAGCATGAGTTTAGAGATAAAGTCTCCTTCAATCTTTTAAAAGAAGATGATGGTATTGTTGAAAATGTTATTTTAGATAAAGAAAATTGGAGTGAAATTCAATCTGAACTTTTAGACCCATTAGAGGATATTGTGTGGGAATATCTTTAAGTAAATTAACAGAAGGATGTTGCCTCTCACTCAAAGACTTAAAGCCTTTAGATTTAGATGCTTATAAAAGTGATAAATCTATGTCTTCAGTTGATAATGTACTAGAATGTGATGATAAATATATTTTTATTGAAGAAAAAAGTTTTTTATTAGACTATTATCGTTTAGCAGGTATAGAAATAGATAGTTATCTTAAACCTGTAAACGGAGAGATAAGTGATGATTTTTTACAAAGAATATCAAAGTTGGATAAGGAAGTTAAAAAGAAATTAATGTATCAATCTCTTTATGAGAAAACGATCTCATCTGTGGATAAAGTAAAAGATACAACTTTCATTTTATGTGGTGATGATGATTTTTGTAATAAAAAAGTTAAAAATGCAATAACAATTTATCTTTATTGTCAAAGTGGGGAACCTATAGACAATCTTTTAACAAAAGTATTTGATTTAAAAAAAGCGAAATCAAAAGATAAGTTTGTGGCTTGTAAAGATTTAATTAAAATATTAGAAAAAAAAGGATGTTAATGAATACAAATGCATTAACTTTTAGTGAAATACTACTAAAACTACAACAATTTTGGGCAGAACAAGGATGTAATATTGTTCAGCCTTATGATATACCAGCAGGAGCAGGGACATTTCACCCAGCGACATTACTTAGAAGTTTAGATTCTAAACCATGGGCAGCAGCTTATGTAGCACCAAGTAGACGACCTACTGATGGACGTTATGGTGAGAACCCAAATAGATTGGGAGCTTATTATCAGTTTCAAGCTCTAATTAAACCAAGTCCTGACAATATTCAAGAGCTTTATTTAAAATCTTTAGAGTATTTAGGACTTAATTTACAAGAGCATGACATTCGTTTTGTGGAAGATAACTGGGAATCTCCAACACTTGGTGCTTGGGGTCTTGGTTGGGAAGTTTGGCTTGATGGAATGGAAGTAACACAGTTTACTTACTTTCAACAAGTTGGAGGAATTGCTTGTGATCCTGTGGCTGTTGAGATTACTTATGGTACGGAACGTTTAGCAATGTACTTGCAAGGGGTTGAGTCGGTATTTGACATTGTTTGGAACCGACAAGGTGATGAGGTAACCACTTATGCAGATGTGCATAAAGAGAGTGAGTACGAGTTCTCTAAGTACCATTTTGAAGTGGCAAATGTTGAAAAACTTTTAAAAGATTTTGATGATGCTTCTGCTGAATGTAAATTGTGTTTAGATGAAGGTTTACCTCTTCCAGCGTATGATCAGTGTATGGTTGCTTCTCATGCTTTTAATGTTTTGGATGCACGAAAAGCCATTTCACAAGCACAACGTCAGAATTATATTTTGAAGGTTCGTGAACTCTCTATTGGGTGTGCGAAATTGTATAAAGAGCAAGAAGAAGAACGAAATAAGCGTGTAAACACGTAGGGTGTGATTGCTATCACACCATCTCTTTAAAATTAATATTATACGGTGCGATGGCAATCGCACCCTACGGAATTCAAAAATGAAAATATCAGAGATATACCAACAACTAAATACCTTAAGTCCTTTTGACCTGCAAGAAAAATGGGACAACTCTGGTCTCCTTGTTGGTGATATGGAACGAGAATTTAAACATATTGCTTTAGGATTAGACCTAGATAAAGAGACGTTAGCGTCGGCTCAAGAAAATACACTTTTTTTAGTCCATCACCCTCTTATTTTTTCTGGACTCAAAGAGCTTGATTTTTCTGTTTACCCGGCTAATCTTTTAGAGATAATGGTAAAGAAAAATCTTTCACTCATTGCGATGCATACGAACTTTGATAAAACGCATTTAAATGCTTATGTATTTGAAAAGGTTCTGGGCTTTAAAAAAGAGTTTCAAAATGATTTTGTTTGTAAGGTAACGGGCTCTTGGTCTAAAGATGAGTTATTAAATTTATTAAAACGTAAATTAGGACTGGAAACTTTACGTGTGGTTTCGCCTAAAGCAAAAATAACTTCCATTGCTTTAACAACAGGTGCTGGTGCCTCATTAATGGATGAAGTTGATGCTGATTGTTTTTTAACAGGTGATATAAAATATCACGATGCAATGAAAGCGATGAGTCAAAATTTAATGATGGTAGACATTGGGCATTATGAGAGTGAACAATTTTTTGTGGATGTTTTAAAACTAGAATTAGAAAATTTAGGAATTTTAGGTATAATTTCGCAATCACAAAACCCATTTGAATTATCATAGCTTATGTTAGACAAATAGGGACTGCATAATGACGTTTTAAACCCCAAAGGATAGAGATTGAATAAACATTTAGAAGAGTTAATAGAACTTTCAAAATTAGACAAGTCAATTGATGATTTTACGCCACTTATTGATACAGCACAGAAAAAAGTAGCGAGAAGAGCAACTAAAAGAGATGAAATTGTTGAGAGAATGGCTGAAATCAATGCAACAATTACAAAAGCTAATGAAAGTGTTGCTTCTTATGAAGAACAAATTAAAGCTTTGAATGAACAAATGACGTTGGGTGTTGCTAAAGAAAAAGAAGTGAAGACTGAAAAAGAGATGAAAGCACTTTCTATGGAAGCTGAATTGGCGAAAGAAAAGCTAGGTCATGCTAATTCTGAGATTGAAAGACAAGAGAGCATTGTTGCGTTAAAAACATCTGAAATTGAAGCTGTAAATGAAGAGCTTGAAAAAGCAAATGCTGAATATGAAAAAGTAGCTACTGAAGTTGCTGAAAAAATGGCCTCTATTGACGCTGATAAAGGGAAACTTTTTGAAGAGCGCAATACTAAGACAATGGCAATAGATATGAAGATTCTTTCATTTTATGAAAAAATTCGTATTTGGGCTAAAAACACAGCTGTGGTTCCTGTTAGAAAACAGGCATGTTATGGATGTTTCATGAAATTAAATGATAATACTTATGCCACATTAATTAAGTCGGAAGAGCTTCTTACTTGTCCTCATTGTGGTCGTATCATGCATTTAGAAACTCAAGCAGAAGAAGCGTAATCGCTTTTTTTGTTTCATCAAACTTTTATCAAAGAGCTTGGTATGATATTAGATAAAATATTCTTTGTCTTTTATACAGTGCTTTTTATAGTTATCTATGTTATTACTCTCCCTTTTCTTTACTTTTTTTTAAAACGTAAAATCAAATATAAAGCCTCTATTCCAGCAAGATTTTTTTTAAAGAAGAATGAATCTTTTAAGGAAAATGGTATTTGGTTTCATGTCTGTAGTTTTGGAGAAGCACGGGCGATTTATCCTTTGTTGGATGCTTTGCCAAATGAGAGTTTACGTTTAAGTACAACAACCCAAACTGGACATGAAGCTATTTCTTTAAAACAAGCAGATCAGAGTCGATACTTACCTTTTGAGATTTTACTGTTCTCATGGTTGAAACCTCAAAAAGTTCTTTTAGTAATGGAGGCTGAATTTTGGTATTTGTTGTTTGCTTTAGCTAAGAGTCGAGGTGCTAAAACAATCCTTATTAATGCACGGATGAGTAATCGTTCTTTTCCAAAATATAAAAGAATAGCTTGGTTCTATAAGATGATTTTTAGACATATTGATGAAGTTTATGCTCAAAGTGAACTCGATAAAGAACGTTTGGCTTTGTTGGGTGCAAAAAATATTAAGGTTATTGGTAATATTAAATTGGCAGATATACCAAAAGCAACGAAAGAACTGACTAAACCAAAAAACTTATTGCTTTGTGGTGCAAGTACACACGATGGGGAAGAAGCATTAATTTTAGATGCTTTTGTCAAGTTAAAAGAGGAAGAACCTTTAGCCAGACTTATTTTAGTCCCTAGGCATCCTGAACGTTTTGATGATGTTATAAAGATGGTTGAATCATGTGCGATTACTGAACATTATTCTTGGCATAAATATTCAGAAAGTGAAGCTTTAAATTCAGATATTATCGTGGCAGATGTTTTGGGCGAACTGGTTAATATTTATGCTATCTCAGATATTGTGATTTTAGGGGGTGCTTTTGCTCAAGTTGGTGGACATAATGCTGCTGAAGCTGCACAGTTTGGTTGTAAGATTATTTCAGGTGAACACTACTTTAATCAAAGAGATATTTTTTCTATGATTGAGGGAATTGCCATTGTTTCAGAATTTACCCTAGCAAGACGATTACAACAACATGGACAATTAATTAACACAAAAATAATACAGAGAACAGATATTTCTCCAATATTAGAATCTATTAAGAAAGAGTTATAAAATGGAAAAAGCGTATAAAATATTAGCAGTACAAGAGGGGATTTCAAATAAAAAGGCAAAAGATTTAATTGATCGTGGATTGGTGTATTACCTTGACAAAAAAATTAAGGTAGCAAGGGCTCCAATGCCCAATGATACTTTTTTCCGTGTTGAAACTTTAGATAATGTTAAAATTATTTATCAAGATGACAATGTTGTTGCGATTAATAAACCAGCTCTTTTAGATACTTATGAGTTAGCAGAAGCAATAGAAGAGGATAATACAGAACTGATTCACCGTCTTGACCGTGATACTTCGGGGGTGTTACTTTTGGCGAGGAATGAAGAGTTTTTAAAAGATGCAATTTCAGCATTTAAACAAAGAAAAGTTAAAAAACGTTATGTCGCATGGATTGAAGGTGTTTTTTGTGAAGAGATAAAGATAGATGCTCCTATTGCAACCCATAAGCAGGGAGGAAAGGCTTTTTCTGAAATCAATGAAGAACGTGGACGACCTGCTGTAACCATTGTAAAACCTTTAGAGATACAAGGGAAAAAATCAAAAGTTGAAATTGAAATTTTAACAGGACGAACACACCAAATTCGTGTGCATCTTGCTTCTATTGGTCATCCTATTGTGGGTGATGAACGTTATGGTTCCGTAACACGTTCAAAAAGAATCTTGTTACATGCAAAAGCCATTTCTCTTTTAGGGTATGCATTTGAGGCGAAAGAGCCTAGAGATATTGTTAAATATAAATAATATAAAATAGCGATATAATAAAAAAAAGGACAGATCATGCCAGCAGACAATATTATTCATTATATTCTTTATGGGCTTATTTTAGTAGCCACATTTATTATTTTAAAATCGCCTAAAAAAGATGATAAAGATAAGAAAAATGAGGATAATTAGTCTTTAACCCTCGTTTGGTTAAAATCGCGATAATAATTTAAAAAAGAGAGCCATAATATGTTTGATACCCTAACCGACAGTTTTAAAGGTGCTATAGATAAAATTCGTTTTTACGATGATGCAAAAGCACTGAAAAAAGCACTGACTGAACTTAAGAAATCACTTCTTAAAGCAGATGTTCACCATAAAGTAGTCAAAGAACTTTTGGCAAATGTTGAAAAAGAAGTGAAAGAGAATGGGGTAGGGAAAGAGAACTTTTTAAAAGCACTTCAAAATGATTTAACACGTATTTTGACAGCTGAGGGAAATCAAGGTTTTGTTTTTGCATCAAAGCCACCAACTGTTGTTTTAATGATTGGACTTCAAGGTTCAGGTAAGACAACAACAACAGGTAAATTAGCTTATATGTTAAAAGAGCAAAAAAAGAAGAAAGTTCTTATTGCTGCTGCCGACTTACAACGTTTAGCTGCTGTTGAACAACTTCGTCAAATTTGTGAGCAGATAGATGTGACATTGGTAGCTGATGAAAACAAAACACCAGAAGCGATTGTTAAAGAAGCATTGGCTAAAGCTAAAAAAGATCTTTATGATGTTGTATTAATTGATACAGCTGGACGTTTAGCCATTGATGATGAGCTGATGGATGAGTTGGCTTCTGTTAAAAAAGTAGCCAATCCTGATGAACTTTTTTATGTTGCTGATGCCATGACAGGTATGGATGCTGTTCGTACAGCGCAGACATTTAAAGAAAAGATTGGGATTACAGGAGTAGTACTTTCAAAATTTGATGGTGATTCAAAAGGTGGTGTGGCAATGGGTATAGCACATCAGGTTGGTGTACCATTACGTTTTATTGGTGCTGGTGAGAAAATGCCAGACCTTGAAACATTTATTCCTGACAGGATTGTTTCACGTCTTATGGGTTCAGGAGATTTAGAATCCTTAGCTGAAAAAACAGCAAATATTATAGATGAAAAACAAGCCAAGCAACTCTCTTCTAAAATCAAAAAAGGTAAGTTTAACTTTAATGACTTTTTAGAGCAGATGGAGTCTATGAAAAAGCTTGGATCAATGAAGTCTATTATGGGAATGATTCCAGGTATGGGTGGAATGGCGAAACAAATTGGCGACATGGATTTAGAAAATTCTGATGAAATGAAACAGATACGTGCATTAATTTCTTCGATGACAGCAAAAGAACGTGAGAATCCAGAATTGCTTAACAATACACGTAAACGCAGACTAGCAGCTGGTGCAGGGCTGTCTCAAATGCATGTTAATCGTGTTTTAAAGCAGTTTAAAAATGCTGGTAAAATGGCAAAACAGCTTTCTGGTAAAGGTGGTATGAAACAGATGCAAGACATGATGAAACAAGCGCAGGGTGGTGGGATTCCTAGATAGGAATTTCAGTTTCTTTCTTGTAGGATTGGCTTTAGCCGATGCTTATTGATGGAGATTTACGTTGGCTAAAGCCCAACCCTACAAGTTTCAAGCGTTAAATTATGTATACTATGGTAGAATTCGCCTTTATAGCGTTGATGAGTGTTCTCTCATTAAGAACAGTTGTCAGTGCTTGTTTGTAGTTGTTACAATAGACAGCTCCACAGTAATGTGTTTTGGGATTAGTTACCCCACATATTGAAAT
>CACVAU010000056.1 GCA_902727915.1 uncultured Sulfurovum sp. | reverse complement strand
CTTTTTGAAGTATTCTTGAATTAATTCCCACTCTACATCTGTTAAGTCACTTGCATATTTCATTTAATCTCCTATTTTTTATCTTATTTTAGCATTTGTTTCTTTTTTTCTCAGATAGGTTCTTAGTATATTCTCATTTAGGAAGTCTTTATAAGAATAAAAAAGAATATGATAAAGCAATTGAGTTATATGAAAAAGTGATACAGATGAATTCAAAAGATGATTCAGCATATTATCATCTAGGAAGTCTTTATAAGAATAAAAAAGAATATGATAAAGCAATTGAGTTATATGAAAAAGTAATAACATTAAATCCTAAAAGAGATTTGATTTATTACTATATTGGGAACTTATATAGTTTAACAGAAGATTATAATAATACAATCAAGGCATATGAAAAGTCAATGGTATTAGACTCTGAAAATTATTTTGTTTATAGAGATATAGGACGCTTTTATAGCGATATTAAAGAGTATGATAAAGTAATAAAAGTATATACAAAAGTTATAGAGATGAATTCTAAAGATGATGAAGCATATAATAATCTAGGAAATGCTTATCTTCATTATAAACTTTACGATAAAGCAATTCAAGCATATGAAAAGGTACTTAAAATAAATTCTAACAATACGTATGTGTATAGTCATATGATTAAAGCTTATGAAGAAGTTTTGAAGATAAATCCTAAAAATGATGGGGCGTATTATAATATGGGAAATGCCTATTATGCCCAAAAGCTCTACGACCAAGCAATTAAAGCGTATGAAGAAGCCTTGAAGATAAATCCTAAAAATGATGGGGCGTATTATAATATGGGAAATGCCTACGCTGACCAAAAGCTCTACGACCAAGCAATTAAAGCGTATCAAGAAGCACTAAAGATAAATCCTAAAAATGATGAGGTATACAATAATGTAGCAGTTTGTTATTCTTTTCTTGGTAAATGGAATGAAACAATTAATGCTTTAAAAGAAGCTTTAAAATTAAATTTAGATAATAGCTTGGCTTATGTCAACTTATTTGAACTGCAGCTAACTCAAAATCAAAAATTTGATAAAGAATTAGAAAGAGAATATCTGAAACGATTTTCAAACATTAACGAAGAGTTTGTTATATATAAAATGTTAATGGTATTTCAGAATATCGTGGAGAAGAAGCAAGATACTCTGAAGCCTTGGCAAAATAAATATAAAGATCTTAGTTTGGGTGGTTGGGACTGGACGATGTTGGAGAATTGGATAGATGAAGTACAAGATAAGGAGATGAAAAGTAAGTTAGAGAAGAGATTAGAAGTGTTTAAGGGGCATAAAAATGATTAATTATTCTTACTCAACAGCCCTTAAAATATAAAAAACTATAATTATGTAAATAAACATAATGAAAGAATACATAATGTTTCATAATCGAAATAGTGAGTTGGCAATTTTAGAGCGTGAGTATGAAAAAGAGGGTTCTGCTTTTACCGTGATTTATGGGCGTAGACGCGTGGGAAAGACAGCACTCATTTATGAGTACATTAAAGATAAATCTGTACTTTTTGTTTATGCTACTGAAGCTAATTTTTTAATACAGTTAGAAAATATTAAACCCCAACTACTCAAATTGATAGATAAACCTTATCTTGAAGATATAAAAATAGAGAGCTTTTCACAACTTTTCACTTTGTTAAATGAATATAACTTTAGTAAAAAGTTGGTTTTAGTTATTGATGAATATCAGAATCTATGTAAGATAGATAAAGCTTTTTCTAGTGAACTACAACGTATGTGGGATATGAAACTACAACATCAAAATATACATCTTATTCTTTCTGGTTCAGTTATTTCTATGATGCACTCAGAGATATTAGATTACTCGGCACCTCTTTATGGTAGAAGAACAAGTAATATTCACTTGAAGCAATTGGCATTTAAATACATCAAAACTTTTTTACCCTCACTAAGTAAAGAAGATGAAATGAATGTTTTTGCTTCTTTTGGAACGATACCTAAATATTTGGAACTTTATGATGAAAAGAAAAGTTTCAAAGAAAATATTGCTCAAAATATACTGGATAAAAATTCATTTTTATACAGTGAAGGAAATTTTTTACTTAAACAAGAGTTAAATGAGGTTTCAACCTATTTTTCTATTTTAGAGACTATTTCCAAGGGAGATACAAAAATAGGTGATATTGCATCAAGGCTTCAAGTTCCATCAACACACATTACACGTTATTTATCTAAATTAATTGACTTAGATATTTTAATCAAAGAGATACCCATTACCGAAAAAAACCCTTTAAAGAGTAAAATGGGACGTTATAAATTTAAAGACAGTTTCTTAAACTTTTGGTTTTATTATGTCTACAAAAACTATAATCAACTAGAGATAAATCAAATAGAGAGTGTTTTAAATGAAATAGCTTTAAACTTTAATGACCGATTTGTCTCTTTTGCATTTGAAGATTTTGTGGCTGAAG
The DNA here is from genome assembly GCA_902727915.1 of uncultured Sulfurovum sp. Next base: position 21,540 of record CACVAU010000056.1, on the reverse strand, counting down.
ACATACGTTACAATCCTTCTAAATACATTGAGTTTATCCCTAAAAAAATAGGTCGATGGTGGAATAAAAATGAAGAGATAGATGTGGTTGTTATGGATGATGAACATATTTGTTTTATAGAGTGTAAATGGCAAAAAGATGTTAATAAAGAACGAGTCTTGCATCAGCTTATTAAAAAGTCTAAAATGGTTAAGCATGAGTTAAAAGAGAGTTTTTTAGTGGTTTGTAAAGATGGTTTTGAGTTAAATAAATTCATTTACTAATTAGATAATAAATTATAAATATATTTTATAACTTATTAATATTGTTTAGTTATACTTAAACTTCACAAGGAAATAGAAAGCTCTTCTGTTCACATAGAACTCAATCATTAAGATATTTGTTAGGGGATATTATGAATGATTCCATTCTTCTTATTCAAAGTCAAGATACTAAAAAAAATAATATGGGTACAGGTTTTGTCATCTATAATGATGAAAATGGTAGCTTTATTTTGACTTGTAATCATGTTTTGGAAGCTGTTGGAGAGCCTAAGATAGATGATTATGAGGTTGAAGAGATAGCTAAAAATAAGTTTTATGACTTGGCTCTTCTTTATGTGAAAGGTTTAGTGAAGAAAAAACCTTTTGTGTTAAAAGAGACTTCCTTATCTCTTAGTCAAGATAAAGAAGTCTCTTTAATTGGGTATCGTTCTTTTTCAAAAAATGAGTATCGTAAAAATACTCGAAAAGCCAAGATTTTTGATAAAGGTATACATAAAGAAGAGAATATCCATTTTGATGTTTGGGAGATAATGGCTCAAAAGGATAACCATATTCTTCGTGGTTATAGTGGTTCTCCTCTTATTTTAAATGGTCAAGTGATTGGGGTTATGACCAATAAAGAACAAGCAGATAGAGGCTTTGCTACGAGTATTAAGTATCTTTCTACTATTTGGAAAGATATGCCAAATGGCTTAATATTACAAGAAAATAAAGTAAATCCTTTTGTAGGACTTAGTCCTTTTACTCAAAAAACTAAAGCGTTCTTTTTTGGACGAGATAAAGAGATAAAAGAGATTTCACACAAGCTTGAAAAAAGTAGTTTCTTAGCTGTTATAGGAGACAGTGGTTCAGGGAAAAGTTCTATTATTAAGGCAGGAGTAATTCCTTATTATAAAGATAAAAACTCTTATGTGTTAGAGTTACGACCTGCTAATAATCCTTATATTGAATTAAGTCATCCATTAAAAAAACGTGTCAATAGTGACGATAATGAAGAATTATTGTTTGATTTACATGTTTTTTGTCAGCATGAAAAAGCAACCCTCTTAATTTATATTGACCAGTTTGAAGAGTTGTTTACCCTTACTTCTAAAGATAAAAGAGATGCTTTTATTGAAACACTTCTTTATATTTATAATAATAATGTAGATAGTAAACTAAAGATAGATATTGTCTTTACAATGAGAAGTGACTACTTTCCTCAACTTCAACAATATACACAATTTTATAAACTTATTATGAATGAGAATGAAATTAATCAAGTACGTATTGAAAGTATGAATAAAAAGCAGTTAAAAGAGACCATTGTAAAACCCTTACTTAAAGTAGAACTTGTTCATGAAGAGGAAGCAAATAGTTTTGCAGATTTGGTTATTTTAAATATGGGAAACCAAGCTAATGAAGTTACTTTACTCCAAAATGCACTTACAATTATATGGCATGGAACGAAGCAAGGTAAAACTCTTGTAGAAGCCTATAAAACTGTAGGAGGTGTGGGAGGAGCATTACCAACTTTGGCAAATGCAACCATTGAAGCCATTGCTAGTAAAAATAATAAAGATATCCAAGCCATATTTTTAAGACTATTAAAATATGCAAAAAAAGGAAATCATACGCGAAGAATTGCTGAAAAAGGTGAATTTTCAGTGAAGCAATGGGAGTTAGTTCAGCTGTTGTCTTCTGCTTTAAATAGTCAAGGAAAACCAGCAATTAGAGATGATGAAAAACTAGGACGTTTATTAAAACTAAGTGGCAAAGATGATGCTAGTGAGCAATCTGTAGAGTTAATACATGAAACATTGATTACTAGTTGGATAACTTATTCTGATTGGGTTCAAGAGTTTGGTTTTTATAAAATGACACATGACATTGTGATTGAGAAGACTAAGGAGTATGAAAGAGAAGAAGCCTCTTTGTTGATGGGTTCGGATTTGGATAGAGGGGTTCAGTTATTAGATAGTGAGTATAGGAAGTTTTTGTCGGAAGATGAAAGTTTATATGTTTTTGAGAGTAAGAAGTTTAGGGAAGAAGAACACCAAGACAAAGAACAGATGATTGATGATTTGAGAATTAAAGAATATGAAAATCAACAAGTTATCAAAAACTTGAAAATTGAAGAGCAAAAAAAACAAAAAGTTATTCAAGATTTGAAAGTTGAAGAGGAAAAAAGTCAAAAATTGATTAAGGGACTATTCGCTTTTACTGTATTAGTTATTGGGCTTATGGGATTTAGTTGGTATTTGAAGTTAGAGGCTGAGAAGAGTAAAGATAAAGTTATAAAAGTTTTAGGAGATGCTACTAATGGAGCTATTGTGGTACTTCAAAAAAATGACGTTTCTAATGTTAGATTATCAATGAGACCCATTGTTAAAGAATTTAAGGATTCTAAAGATATTAGAATTCAAAGAATTGTATCTCAAGCATGGTTTGTTAATGCACGAGCTTTAGAAAAGGTGAAAAGTTATTCAACTGCAATAAAAGAATATCATGAATTAACTAAACATTTTAAAAATAATAAAGACAGTAAAGTTTTGAGATATGTTGCTCAATCATTATTTAACCAAGGATTCATTTTAGAAAAATTAAAACAATATCAATTGGCAAGTAAGAATTATATAAATTTGATTCAAAACTTTAAAGATAGTGAAGATATAAAAATTATAGAGTTTGTGGCTATGGCATGGTCAAGACAGATTGTTTTAGATGATAAAGAAATAAGATTTACTAACTTTTTAAACTTTACTACTCATTTCTTAGAAAATGAAAATACAGTTGTGCATAAGCAGTTAGCTAAAGCATATGGAAATATGGGATGGTTGAAATTATTAGAAAAAGATTATAAAAAAAGTATAGAATTGTCATTAAAAGGAATAAGAATAGAACCAAATGAGGTTTGGATACATCTTCATTTGTTATATGCTTATCTTTTGAATAATCAACTTAATAAGGCAAAAGAAATTTATGTTGTTTTGTCAAATCAAGTAGAAATAATTAAAGATGATTTAAAAAAGCTTCGAGATGCTAATGTCACAAGTTTACATTTTTCAGATATTGAAAAGTTATTTAATAAATAAAAGGAAATAAAATGCAAATAAAATTAACAAAAACTCTAGATGGTACAATAAAAAAGACATATAAAGAATTTATATTAGTCATTAATAGTGAAGAGTTTAAAGTAATAAAAATTGATGATAATATTCAAATATTTAAGAAAGTTAAAGTGTATCCTTCAGGAAGCACATTTGAAAAATTAAATGATTCCAAGGAGTTAAAACTTCTTAATATATTAAGTGAAAAGTTATCTTCAGATAACACTGGAGATAGTTTACCTCATAATGTGCATGTAATAGGAAGAAGACCAGAAATAATAGGAGGTGTTGGAACAGTGAGAGGTAATAGTATAAACACTAGTGGAGCAACTATCACTACGCTTTCTGATGCTGAGCTTAAAAAGCTTCTTGTAGAACTTTTAGAAGAATAAATCGTAAATGAAAAACCACAACCCCATAAAACCCATACTTATAATAATACTTCTATGTTTTCAACCACTCATAGCAAAAACAATACAAGTAAATAATAGCTTGTATACAGAAGCAGTTCAAATAAGTAAGACAGATATGCTTATAGATATTTTTGTGGCAATAGTCCAAACAGTTAGAGCATTTACTACGACATCACGAGAGGTTAATAAGCCTGAAGAAAAAGAGAGAAATTGGTTGCTTGTTGGGGCTGTTACTATTCTTGCATTGGGTGCTATTTTAGCTGTTTTTCAATCAGATGAAGAGTGAAGTTATGCTTCTTCATAAACATCTGATGTGGCTACACTAATTAGTACAAAGAAAGTGATATTGGCAAAAATAAAAAACTTAAGGAATAAACATGGCAAAAAAATTAATAAAGCTAGAAAATGGACTACTTATGGAAGTAGAAGTGGCTACAAATGAGGATGGTATAGAAGAGATATCAGGTGGAGATGATGAGGTACTTGATAGAGTAAGTACTTCTATGGGAACAGTTGAAAAAATGCTTATTCAAAGTGTTCAGCCTATTGTCAATGCTTACAATGTTTTAAATCAAGATGTTGTTTTGGAAAAAGCAGAGGTTGAAGTGGGTATTGGTTTTTCAGCTGAAGGAAATATCTTTATTGCTAAAGGAAATGCTAATGCCAATTTGAAAGTTAAATTGGTGTTGAAGCCGAAGGAGTAGAATTATATGAGTACAACAAATAACAATTCAACTTTTATTATTAAAAGTTCTGAAAATTCTTCTTTTGGGACAGGCTTTGTTGTTTATAAAGATGATAATGTTTCATATATTGTTACTTGTGCTCATGTTATTGATGCCTGTAAAAAAGACTCTCTTTTGGTTAATGGGGAAGTGGCTACCTTGGTTGCTATTGGTGCTAAAAATGAGATTGATTTAGCCGTCATTAGGGTTGAAAAATTAGAGAGTACAGCTTTAAAGTTAAGTGCTATACCCGTTTATGAAAAAATGCCTTTTGCTGTTCAAGGATTTAAAAAGTATATCAATCGAAATCATAAATTTGAGTTACTTGAGGGGACAATTAAGAAAAGTTCGCAAATTAAAACGGATGAAGCTACTATTGATATTCATGAACTTTCTTTGTGTCTAGATGATAGTATTGAACAAGGTTATAGTGGTTCAGCGATTTATAGTACCAGTAGTAGGTATGTTTTTGCTGTAGCGATTAGCCGATATGATAAAAAACATGCAGATGCTATCTCAATAAAATATCTTCGAGATATATGGGAACAGATGCCTCCTGATTTATTAATAGAATCTTCAGTCTTGGATGAAGAGGAGGCTGACCTTCATCTTCTTAAACAAGTAGTAAATGAGATATTTGATAATAATATCGAAGTTTTTCAACGAATAGTTTATTCAGTTCTACCTAAAAATCATAATGAAATATTACCTGATGATATTAATCAGATTATTGATATGGTTGCCAAGAGTAAAGACTCTCATAATAGTAGAAACATACCAATTTTATGTTTAGCAAAAATTTTAAATGAAAAGATTCAAAATCAGAATCTTGAAGCATGGATAGAACATAAAAAAAATATGGAACTTTTATCAGGTGAAACATTAGTATGTCTAAGTAATAAACTGGATAAGTCTTATAATATTTTGATTGAAATCATTGTTAAAAATGCTGAACTTAATAATGCAAATATTTTGGTTTGGGAAGATAAAATTTTTAAACAAGGTGAAATCTCTTATCAAAATGTCATTGAAGAGGAAAGTATAAACCTGAAAAACAGTGATGAAATAGCAAAGTTTTTAGATAAATTAATGCTTTTTTTACAGAAGTTTTCTAATCCAAATGATGTATTGTTGGAGTTTATTTTACCAAAAGTACTATTGAAAGAAGATATTCATTTTTGGAAAACGAGTGTTGGGAATAGTATTTCATCTAAATATCGATTAGTTTATCGTTTCCATGAAAGGGTTGAGAATTATAGAGACCATTATCAGGATTGGATAGCAAATTGGAAAGAGACTAATAATAGTACTAATAAAGTAAAAAAATTAGGTTCTATTGGTTCCATTCTGAAGTCAGAGCAAGAGACAGAAAGGATAAATAGAACAACAAAAGTTATTATTACAAAGTTTCCCATTGATGAAACAGATATATTCCCTGCAATATATGAATATGGAGCTTCTATATTAGTTGCACCATCAAGTAGTCTCAGTGAGAAGAAAGTACCAGAGTTTAATTCTTGGTTTGGTAAAGAGTTTAGTGATGTTAAGGTTGAAGATATGGTTGTAAAGATTAATGACTTTTGTGTGAACAACCCAAATGATTTTAAATCAAAAATGATTTTGATTTGGGATGATCCTCATAGAGTTCCTTCAATATACAAAAATGTTAAAAAACCAGTCACTCCAAAAGGCTTTGAAGGATTTGGGTTTTAGAGGAAAGATTTAATCAAGAAAGGAAAAACAATGTCAACAGAAAAAAAAGAGTCATGGTGGATCTATGAAGGTTCGGAAGAACCTCATGATAAGATTAAAGATCTTCCTAAACCTCCACCTTGGAGAGAAAAAGGTACGACTAAGACACAAAACACTTTTATCCCTTCTACAAAAGAGATGCAACTGGTAAATACAGCTTTGTATTTAAGAAGACCATTATTAATTACTGGAAAACCAGGAACGGGAAAATCTTCTTTAGCTAAAGCAGTTGCTTTTGAATTAAAGTTAGGAAAAGTCTTACATTGGCAAGTAACAACAAAGAGTACACTTGAAGAGGCTTTATATTCATATGACGCTATAGGTAGACTACAAGATAGTTCATTAAGTGAAGAAGAGCGTTTTAAAGATAATAGTGATATTGGAAATTATGTAAGGTTAGGTCCGTTAGGGACAGCATTTGCTTCAGATTCTATGAGGGTACTATTAATTGATGAGATAGATAAAAGTGATATTGATTTACCTAACAACTTACTACACGTTTTTGAAGAAAATGAGTTTATTATCCCTGAGTTAGCAAGGTTAAATTCTGATGTACACGAAGTTAATACGTATGGAAGTGATGAAAAAGTAAAGATTGTAAGAGGTAAAGTTGAATCAAAGCAATTTCCTTTAATTATTCTAACAAGTAATGGTGAACGTGAATTCCCTCCTGCATTTTTAAGACGGTGTATTCATTTAGAAATAGAAGTTCCTAACAAAGAAAAACTGACTAAGATTATTAAAGCTCATCTCAACTTAAATTCTGAGGACGATAAAAAAATTCATGACATTCTCAATAAGTTTTTAGAGCAAAGAGATAAAAATAGTAAAGAGTTGTCAACAGATCAATTGTTAAATGCAATATTTTTAGCACTTAAAGATTTAGAAGTGTTAAATACAGATAAAGAAGAGATATTGAAGTCTATATGGCATTCGTTATCTAAATAATAAAAAGTACTCTTATGGATGATAAAAAGGTTGAGTTCACATTAGATACCATTGAACAAGTAGCTGATATGGTTTGGTTACTTAATGAAATTGAAATGATTGATGTTGTAGAAAAAGTTGATACCATAGAGTCAATAGATAATGGAATTAAAGTTGATAAAAATCCAAAAGATACTTTAAAAAAGAAACGAAAAGATTTACGCAAAGAGACAGAAATAGCTGAAAAAGAAGAGGCAAGTTCTGTTTATGAAAATGCAGTGAGTAAGACGAAAACAGATATCAAAGCAGACCCTATACGTATGCCTAAAAAGCTCTCTTTATCTAATTATAGAGCATGGGAAAAAAGTTTTAAATCATTTTATTTTAAAGTAGACTCAAAACAAGAGTTTATGTTAGATGAAACTAAAACAGTTGAACTTATCGCTAAAACAAGGTTAATTCAACCTATTGTGAAAGCTAAGAAAATTAAATATTTTCGTTTAGTAATGGTCATAGAACAGAGTCCTTCCATGGATATATGGAATGAATTAATTTTAGAGTTTCAAAAAACCATTCAACGTTTTGGTGTCTTTGAAGGTATAGACTTCTACTATTTGTCATCAAATAAAAAAGGTGTTCACCTTTATGCTGATAGGGCGTTAACGAGAGAACTTGACTATAAGAAGTTAAGCTTAAGAGACCAAACTCTATTAACTATTGTAAGTGACTGTGTCTCTTCTGCTTGGCACTCTAACCACATCTTTAGAATGTTGGAGTTGTGGTCAAGGTCGATTCCTGTTTCCATAACACAGATGTTCCCTAAGCGTATGTGGCATGGAACTTCTTTGTATAAAGGTTTTCATACCAGCTTTACTTCTCATGCGTTTAAACAGCTAAACAAACATTTACGTAGTGATGATGGCTATTATGATGAAGATGATATCACTTTTAACCTACCTGTCATTAATTTTGAACCAGAGTCAGTGAATTCATGGAGTTCGGTAATTTATGGAAAAAGAGACAAATGGATTGATGGAGTTATTTTAGATGACTTACAAGCGTTGCCTTTGGTTGACATGAGTAAAAACAAAAAAGATGTTTCCGTTGAAGATAGAGTTAATAGATACTTGTCTCAAGCTTCGCCTTTGGCACAGAAGTTAGCTCTTTATGCTTCTGTATTACCTGTTAGCTTCCATGTAGTGAGAGTACTTCAAGAGTTGAAGTTACCTGAGTCAAGTCAAGTTCATTTAGCAGAGTTTTTTTTAGGTGGATTAATAAAAAGAGAAGTAGATGAAAATAAGAAGGTTTCGTTTGACTTTCATGATGGCGTTAGAGAGCATTTTAGAAACCAGTTAACAGCCACAACAGCGTATAAGTTACAGGAGAGCATGAGTCATTTTGTTAGTGAAAATTTAAATTCATCGGTAGATTTTCAAGCACTTATAGACAATCCAAACTCAACATCAGGTCTTTACCTTAGTAAAGATGAAGTGGCTTTTGTAAAGTTACGAGCAGAGACGCTTCGGAAGTTAGGTGGGGAGTATGGGAAACGGGCTGATGGATTAATGCAGTCTGTTGTTAAGGGAGTTTCTATCCATATAGGATTAAATTATATTGATAAAAAACATTATGGTGAGGATGGTGGATTAAAGACAAGTGTCTCTGATGCATTATTTATGAAGGAAATTGCAACATCTCAAAACTTTGAATCCTCTAAAGTATTGTTAAACGAAAGTGCAACAAGGGAGGCAGTAGTTCAATCTATTGAGCTAGTTAGCAAGAAGTTGAGTACAGGAGATTTTTTATTTATTAGTTTTTCTGGATATAGTGGAAATATGCCTAATCAAGATAATGAGGGTAAAAAATGGATGTGGTTTTTGTACGATGGATTTTTTACTGATAAAGAATTAAATAAACTATGGGCATTATTTGATGAAGGTATTAGAATATTTCTGTTATCTGATGGATACCTTTCATCTCCTAAAGTACCTATGCCTACAAAAAGTAAAAGCCATTTGAGTGAAAAAGTAATAGATTCTGATATGAGTGCTATTGATGAAGAGCAAGAAAAAATAAATGCAACCGTTAAAATTTTAACGGCTTCTAAAGCAGATGAGACTTCCTACATCCTTCCAAATCAAAAATATAGTCTTTTTATAGAGGTTTTAAAAGAGGTTTGGAATAATGGTCTTTTTGATGGAACAATTGATATGTTTTTTGAATTAATAAAAGAAAAAATGCAAAAAATAACTCATGAAAATAAACTTTTTCAAGAACCTACCCTTACAACTTTTGGAGGGGAAAATAAAATTTTTGATAGGCAACAACCTTTTAGTATTAAAGGAGCTGAAGGTGTCAAAGGGAAGTTAGATTCCTCAATTGTAGTTATTTCATCTACAAAAAAAGTTAAAACAGCTTTTGGGTTGGGTTATAAAAATAATGAAAGTTTTAGAACAGGGTTTATCATTGCTAATGATAATAGTGGTTGTTATGTGCTTACAGTTTTAGATGATGCAGAAGAAATTAAAATAAATAATTTTGATGCTAAAGTAGTAGGTAGCTATGATAATATATTATTATTGTACATTAAAAATGTAACTGGTGAACCATTGGAGTTAGAAACCAATCATGCTTTAAATAGGAAGGTATATATTAAGACTTATCAAAGATACCTGAATATGCATAGGTTAGTAACAAAGGTTGCTGAACTTACAGAGGATAAATTACTATCTATTGATAAGAAGATGCAAAAATATAAGTATTGGAAAGTAGTCACTGAGAATTACATGATGAATGATGAAAATAGAGGAGCTCCTTTAATCTCTGATAGTAATGATAAAGTAATTGGTATATTAAATAGCACAGAGGGAACATCAGAAGCTTATGCTATCTCAATAGAGATATTAGAAGAAATTATACCTAAAGATAAAGAAAGTATATTTCAAGGTTTTAATACATTAAAAAATGAGGAGAATAATATGGCAATATTTGAAGTAATCCAAGGAACAACAACCCTACTAATCTATATGGCAGCTGATAATAACCTAGCTTCATTCGCAGAGAATGATTTAGAAACAATAAAGCGAGCTTCTGAAAACTCAGACATGCAAATAGTGGTTCAGTTTGATCGTAATGAATATGTTGACCAAGCAAATACCATTCGTATGAGCATTAAAAACGGTGAAGTACTTAAAGAAGATTATTTAGGTGAAACCAATACGGGTGACCCTAAAGTACTGAAGTCTTTTATAGAAGAGTCGGTTGAGGCTTATCCCTCTGATAAACTGATTGTGATTCTTTGGTCGCATGGTTCGGGTGTGGATGATGCTGATGTTTATGATAAAGGGCGTATTCGTGAACGTTATTTTGTGCCTCCTGAAGAGATAGAAGAGATAGCTTTAGGGTTTGATGATACGGCACAAGACTTTTTAGATAACTTAGAGTTGCAAAAAGCTTTAGATATTTCAGTTAAGATAGATGTGCTTGGTTTTGATGCTTGTTTGATGGGGATGTTTGAGATACTTTATCAGCTTAGAGAACAGACTTCGGTGATGGTGGCTTCGCAACACCTTGAACCAGCTTCTGGTTGGGATTATCATCGGATTTTAAATGAGTTAGATACGTCTAGTACAGCATCTGTTATGGGGCGACAGTTTGTTGCTTTTCACGATGAACATCATACCAATGAACGGCGAGATGTCACGCAATCGGCTTTAAATACAATGGATTTGGAGCAAGTCACTAAGAAACTAGATAGCTTTGCTAAAGTTTTGAGAGAAGAGTTAAAAAAAGCTGATAGAACACAAAGTAAAAAAGATTTATACTATACTTTAAAAAATAGTCAGTTTTTTAATCGTACAGATTATGTTGACTTGGTTGATTTTGTGATTAAAGTAAAGAACCGTTTAGCCTTTGAAGCTTTAGAGGAAGAGGCTAATAGTTTATTAGATGTTTTAGAAAAACTTATCCTTGCCAATCATACCATAGGGTATTATATGGAAGACGCAAATGGAGTTTCTATCTATTTCCCTTATGAAAACCGACCATTTGCAGATACATTTGACATGTATGAGAAGCTAGATTTTGCTAAGGCTTGTCCAAACTGGCTTAAGTTGTTGAAGTGGTATTGGTTATGATTTTTTAAAATTTATCTCAACTAGAGAGACTTAAGCTGTTTGTTAAGAGCATCTATCACACCGTCTGGTGCCTTCCATGGATAGTCCTTTACAATTTTAGAAATAACCTCTTGTTGAACTTCTGCTTTATGTAGTGAAGCTTTATTGTGTTGTAAAGTCTTTGCAATACCATAATAGTTGTTTCTTGTTGGATAAAGCTTATCAAGTTTTTCAAAATATTCTTGTGCTTCATAGTATCGTTTGTCAATTAAAGCCTGAAATGCTTTTTCTTCTAATTTATTTTCTGATTTTACGATGAATCTTTTTGTAATTGATTGTGGAGGCTGAGCCTCATCTGTGGGAGGGATTGGGATAGTTTTATAATAAATTATAGCCAGTGCAACAATGAGTAAAACTGGAATAAAATATTTTAAAAGAGTTAATCTATTTTTGGGAGAGGAGCTTTTTTCTGTAGTATGTTTGGAATGGATATTGGGTTTAAAAGTTTCTTTTTGTCTTGAGTGATTATGATGGTTATTGAAAAGTTGAGTAGGAACATCTTTCCAAACAGTTTGTAAGTTTTCAATATCGATGGCATAGGCAATATCAGAGCCTTTTTTGTTACTAATCATTGCAATAACAGCATTAGACTGTGTAGAGATAACAGGAGAACCACTGTTCCCACGTTCAAAATTAAATCCTTCATTTGCTTTAATTTGATGGACATTATAATAGGCATCATTATCTTTTGAGTGCAGTTCTATAGATTCTTTATAGAGGATTGCTTTTATGTATTTTTTTTGAGTTAATGTTTTGTTAAACGTACTAAAGCCAATGACTTCAACTTCTACATCTTTAGTATCTTTAGGTCGAAGAGGAAGTGGATTTAAGTGAAGTTTAGAAACATACAGAACAGCCATATCAATAAAACTACCTTTGGCAACTATTTTGGCTAAGACATTCTCAACAACAGGAATTTGTACATCATCGAGTACATGTTGGCATGTTAGTATAAAAACGCCTTTTTCATCACTATCAATGACAAAACCTGTTCCAAAAGCGTTGTTGCTGACACTTTTAATATTGACAACACTATTCTTCATTGATACGTTCCTTAGTATTGGTTATGTGTGTATTGAGTTTACTTTTAATATTACGCTCATTTTCCACATAAATAGTTTGCAACAATTTAGCAAAAGAGTTTCCTCTTCTTATCTCTTGGATTTGAATGACCATGGTATAAGGGATAGCCTCTTTAAAAGGTTTGGTAATCCATGCTGATTGAAATGCACTATCGTAACCATTGGCTGTTTTAAAGTTGTATTGTTGCTTAGGATTTAGGGCTTCAAAATGTAAGAAGCTTGTAAATTCATTTTGAGGAGTAACCATACTTTGACCAGCTGGAAGAAAAGCAAAAGCGAGAACAATTTCATCTATACTATGCCCCTCTGGGCTTTGACCAGCATAAAAGTAGGAACTGGCTTGAAAATAGACAGCACTTTTATCTTTTGATGGAATGATATCTATTTCAATATGTAGCTCTTTGTTTCCTGTAAGTGTTACTTGGTTATGCCTTTTCTGTGTACCATCACCAAAAACTTCTCCTTTAGTATTAATCTTGGGTGTAAAGTCTCCACGAACAAGGGTAATCTTGCTTGGAAGCGAAAGATGTTCTTCATTAATGACATCAAAATTACGTCTTACAATGGTTGGAAATGCTTTTTCTATAGTAAGTGATTCTAAGCTTTGACTGACAAAATTCATGCTTTGTTCAGCTAATTTGGGGGTAAGGGTGAGCAGAATGTCAAGTGCCATAGGTACAATGGTTGCACCAAGGGATTTTTCTTGAATTGTTGTATTTTCTTTTGTTTGAGAAGTTTCTGGAAGATAGTTCACAAAAAATTTTGTGGGATATGTTTTTTTATACTTTTTACTTTCAAACCAATTCATAACTACTCCTTTTTACTTATTATAACTTAGATAGTTTGTTTCTGCAAGGGAGGGGTTTTCTATTTTTTACTTAAGGAAATAGACAAACATCTAATAATTCATCTGCATTTTATCCACATCATCCCAACTCATGCTCTTTTTTTGACCTCTATTTTTTAAAATATGGTCAATATACCGTGCAAATAAATCGGTTTCTATGTTCACTTCTGTGCCAATTTTGTAAGTACACATAAGCGTCTCTTTTAAAGTGTGTGAAATAATGGTCAGTCTAAATCCATTGTCATAAACATCATTGACCGTTAGTGAAATACCATCTATGGTGATAGAACCTTTAGGAACAATGTAGTTAATGTATTTTTCCTCAACACCAATGATAAAATCTGTGGCATTTTCACGTTTTGTCATGTGCGTTACTTTTCCAATACAATCCACATGCCCCTGAACAATATGCCCTTCGAAACGGTCGGTTAATTGCATCGCAGGTTCTATGTGTACACGTCCTGAGATTTTAGAGTCATCTATAATAGAACGTGTTTCATCGGCTAATTCTAAGTCGAATCCATCAGTATTTACTTTTATAACAGTAAGGCAAATACCGTTAATGGCTATGCTGTCACCCAGCCCTGCTTTGTGTTTTGCTTGAATACTTAAAATGTTATTAGCATAGCTTTTAACGGTAGCGATTTCTCTTATTAGACCTGTAAACATGGGTTTCCTCTATCTCTAAATTAAAATTATTATAGCAGAAGAAAATTTGAAGTACTTTTAGTTTTTTGTTAAGGATTTATTATAAATTCAATGATAGTTAACATTATAAAATATATAAAAATTACTTAGTTTTTTTTAGTTTTAAAATATTAAAATAATTTAAATATTTAATTTATATAATAATATCATAGGTTAAGTTTAAATTTATAAATATAAAATAAAATTAATAATTTAATACAGGAATACAATATGAAATTTATAAATAAATTGTTTTTATTTCTATTTACCTTGACTTTGAGCATAGAAGCTGCCAACGTGAATGTAACAACTTACTATGGAAATACAGGTGGAATTGTTGGTATACTTAATACCACCACACAAGTAGTTAATGGACGAACTATTTGTCCTGTAAACCCTACCATAGGGTGTGACTTTGGAGATGACCCCTTATTTTCAAATAATGGCACGGTTAATAATGCCTCTGATGATAGTTACAGTGGGGATTTAGTGGTTAGAACCAATGACAGCTTTCAAGCTATAGCTGGTTGGACATGGAATGGAGAAGCTGGAGGAAGCAAAGAGAAAGTAACCATAAAAGGGACGCTTCCAAGTACAGGAATTTTACCAAATGGTTCAACAGGAGAGACCAAGTCTTATAAATGGGACACCCTTCCTGGCTCTTGTTTGGCTGATGAGTCAAGTATTTCAGAAGACAAACAGATCATGACTTGTGTAAGGTATGCTTTTGATAAAAATGATGTAGGAACTTACTCTGAAGATTTACCCTTTAATATTATTGTTAAAGGAGAAACACTTTCCAAGACAGAACCAGGAGACGTTAGCTTTGAGATTTCAGCTGAAGATGCGACAACTGTTAGTGATGATACAGATGGCTATTCGTTAACCGTAACAGCTGCTCCACGATGGAACTTACAGAAGTCTTATTATACGACTCTGGCTAATCGAGAGATTGATGGGGTTAGAGGTTGGGTTCTTGACTATAAGTTTTACATTGAAGTCGATGAAGTATCTGGAGAGATAGACAATGCTTCTGCTTTGGTAGGAAATGAGTCTATGGGAAAAGATGCTACCTTTACCTTTAAAGATGACCTTTCAGAAGTTTCGCCCAATGCAAAGTTGATAGGCTGTTCTTTTAAAGGACGCTATACCAACCTAGATGGATATGTTGGTTCTGCTGATCCTTTAACTTATAATGGAACAGGTAGTATTTGGGGTGACAGTTACCCTGAAAGAAAAATACCTCAAACAGCTGATGAACGAGAGATAAGCTGTACACAAACAGGAACAATTATTGATGTTACGGCAAAACATATTGATGCAACATTGACCAACTATCCAAAGTTAGACTATAGAGGTTATGCTTTACCTGTTAACCGTGGTATTGCAGCGATTGGTTCGATTTATGTTTTTGTACCTCTTGATGATGTAAAACCTAAAAGGTTAGGTGGTAACAACGAGGGTGAAAATGCAGGAATAAACTCAGAAGCAGGTGGATGGCTTACTACTAAAAATAGATTAACAAATTTTGACCCCATAACCCCAACAGGTAACGCTAACTTTGGTGGA
Source organism: uncultured Sulfurovum sp. (assembly GCA_902727915.1). Next base: position 6,011 of record CACVAU010000056.1, on the reverse strand, counting down.
GAACGTGAGAGTGAAAAAGATAACAGTTATGCACTAACACTTTATTATAATAATGGATCTTGGGATAAATATTATCGTGGTACTCAAAATTCATTTACGGGTCCTGCACATATTTCTTATTATATTGGGAGTACTTATCGTTCAGGTGATGGAATTGTTAATGCCAATACAGAGTTTTCTACTTGGATGGTTTCAAGTAACACAGGAGGAACACCTAAAACCAAAGACATTCATTGTGATGTTATTGATGCGTATCGTCTTGAAATTCAACCTATTAAAGATAATACAAACTATGAAGTAATTAAAACACAATATTATGGAAAAACAGAATGGCCATATCGTTTCCATATTAATTCGGGTTCGGGTGCTTATATTAATGACATCAACAATTTTCCTTACACCGTAGAGTATGCAAATACCTATGTAGATAATAGTTTTTTACCATCACAAGGGGGAGATACTTCTGCTGATGTGGGTGATACGATTGTAACTGAGTGTACCGACCCAAGTGTAAAGTGGTACAGCAGTCTTGAGGATGCTCGAAGTGGTATTGATGGGGGATTAGCAACCGTAACCAAAATTCGCTACACCCTAAAGGAAGGAATAGAGATGCCTCCTGCTTCTTCGGTCTATTTAGTAACCAATCATAAAGTACGTACTACCGATTTAGAGACAGGTCAGCCTTTAGAAAATGGTGATTTAATTGTTGATTATGCAACCCATAGTTGGGATGATATTAATTGGCACAAGCCTACATATAAACCAGGTGTATACCCTGGAACACACAGTGGAACAGCAGGTGATAGGGTAATATTTTCTGGTCCAAAAGCGAGAATTATTAAGGATGTTGACAAGGTTGCTCTTTCTGCAGGAGATGAAGCAACTTTTAATTTAAAAATATCATTTACCAATGATACAGGACTTGAAGCATATGGGAATGTTAAAGTAACAGACCTTTTACCTAAAGGGTTAAAATATGTAGCACAATCAGTCAGTGAACCGTACCTTGCACCTGTTATTGGAACGTGTGCAGATGTTGAAGACATTAACAGTACCGACACTCCTTGTAATGATGCCGAAAACCAAGTGCTTATTTGGGACTTAGGAGAGAGAAGAGCTGGTGAAATCTTTCCAGATATCAATTACTCCACCATTGTTGGGGTAGAAGTGAATGCTGGAACAATTAGAAATGTTGCCAAAATAGAAGCCCCAACAGATGCTTCTCCTATTTCTCAACGACGTTCAGAGGTTGGTATGTCGGTGAGCATTCCTGCGTCTATCAATATTGTGAAAAGTACTGAAGAGAATGTTGCTTACCCCTCTTTAAGAGAAAGAACCACCACGGCTCAAAACATTAACTTTGTTATGGACATGCGTAATGGTAAAGCAGGAGATATTACGGATTTGGATGTGATTGATATTTTACCCTTTGAAGGAGATGCTGAAGAGGGAGCGATAAAGTTTAATAATTTAGAACTTAAACGTAAAGTAGCCACAAGTTTTCATGGAACATCCATCTATGAAAGCATGGAACTTATCGCTCATCCACTCTCTTCAAGTGCTTGTGATTTAACGGCTAATGGTGGTGTAAAATATTATTATACGGATGCTGACCCAAGCACCATTAACATTGCACCAACTGTTGGTGATGCCAATATTATTGGTGGAGCAAACGCCATTTGGTGTGAAGGTGAAGGTTGTGTCAACAAAGAAGAGGTAACAGCTGTTCGTGCAAGAGGTCCTAGAATGGAAGCACAAGCCATTTGTCAATTAAAAGTCTCTTTAAGTGTCAAAGATAACCTAGCAGGAGACAACTATTCAAACTCAGCAGGAGCTTCGGCGACAGGAATTACCTTACCTGTACTCTCCAACTCTTTAGCTATTCCTGTTGTTGGTTCATCTTTAGGGGATTATGTTTGGTATGATAAAAATGCAAATGGTATTCAAGATGATAGCGAAAAAGGAATGCAAGGCATAACGGTAAAACTTTTAGATGGCAGTGGAATGCCTGTTAAGAATCCTGCAAATCCAACAGAGGATTATATCGTTACTACCAATTCAGAAGGAAAATACAACTTTACCAAGCTAAACTCTGGAGAATATATTGTTGAGTTCGTTCGACCAACAGGTTATTTGATATCTGATGCCAATACAGGAACTTCTGCAATTGATTCAAATATTGTGGACAAAATCAATAGTAGAACAGCAGCTGTAACCCTTGGCGTGGATGAAAAAGAGTTAGATGTCGATGCAGGTTTCTACACACCAGTCATTGCAGGAACGGTTTTTGATGATGGAAATAATGATGGAACAGTCAATGGAAAACCCATTAATACACCTGATGGTTCACCACTTTATGTAACGCTTTTAGACGCTAACAATAGTATTTTAGCTTCTAAAGCCGTAGCTTCTGATGGTACTTACAGTTTTGATGGGGATGATAATGTAACAGCTGATGCTAACTATAAAGTAATTTTAGCGACAACAATTGATGCTACAGTTGCTAGTTTACCTGTCAATTGGAACAATGCCGATGGTGAACACATTGGTACAGGTGCTGGATTGGATGGTTCAAATGATGGAAAGATAGCTGTAAGTGTTGAAGAAGCAGATGTGCTTGAAGTCAATTTTGGAATTAATAAAAAACCCGAAGTTGTTAATGTTAGTGAACCAGAACAGTTTAATCCAAGTGGCACAATAAAAGTAGATGTTCCTGATTTAAATGTGAGTGATGAAGAAGATGGAACACCTACAACCATCACCATTGAGACCGTACCAAGCAATGCAAAACTTTATTATAATGATACATTGGTCGTTGCTGGTGAAGTTATTGAAAACTTTGATAACAGTTTGTTAACCATAGACCCAGATGCTGGAGACCAAAGCATAAGCTTTGAGTACACCACCACTGATAAAGTGGGTGTTACATCAGATAGAGCCACGGTTACCATGTCCTTTAAAGACTTAAAAGTTTCAGGAAATCTCTATATTGATGGAAATGGTGATGAAAATATTAATGGAACAAAAACTTCATCAGCAGATGGGGTACAACTCTATGCAACACTTGTTACAGGAGGTTCGGTTATAAGCTCTATGCCATTGAGTGCGAGTGGTACGTATCTGTTTGATATTGAAGATGGCGTAAGAGCCAATACCGAGTACACAGTAGTTTTAAGCGATTCCAATGGAAGTGTCAATGCCTCGTTACCAACAGAATGGAGTAATGAAGATGGTGAAAATATAAGCTCTATTACCCCTACAGGAAATGATGGTGCTAAAGATGGTCTATTAACGGTAAAAGTTATGGAAAATGATGTCACCAAAGCTGACTTTGGAATTAACAAAAAACCTGTAGCAGAAAATGTAAGCGAACCAGCACAAGCAAACCCTGGTAATGCTTCAACAGTACAAGTTCCTGATTTAAATATTTCAGATGCACAAACCTCCACAGGCTTAAGTGTTACCATTACCAGCAATCCTAACAATGCAACCATCTATTATAATGGTAATGAAGTAACCATTGGTCAAGAGATTCCAAACTTTGACAATACACTCTTAACCCTAGACCCTGAAAATGGAGACCAAAATGTGAGCTTTACCTATACCACCACCGATGGTGCAGGGACAGAATCCGATGAGGCAACAGTAAGTTTAGAATTTACCAATATTATTATCTCAGGAACACTCTATAACGATGGAAATGGCAATGGCAATGTTGATGGTAATGAAACCAACAGTGCTGATACCACTCAATTATTTGTTACATTGGTTGATGCAGGAGGGATAGAAGTCGCTTCAAAAGCTCTTGCAAGTGATGGTACGTATAGATTTGACAGTGTTGATGGGATATCTTCTGAGAGTAACTATACCATAGTATTAACCAATGCTCTTCATAAATTAACAGCCTCTTTACCTGCTACTTGGAACAATGCCGATGGGGAAAACATAGGACTTATTGGGTTAGATGGAAAAGCTGATGGAAGCATTTTTGTAGAAGTACTCAAAGAAAATATTCCTGAAATTAACTTTGGAATCAATAAACAACCCATAGCTAAAAACAGAACAGAGAATACGCAGTTTAACCCAGGGGGAACAACACAAGTAACCGTACCTCCTTTAGAGATTAGCGACAAAGAAGATGGTGAACCAACCACGGTAACGATTACAGAGTTACCAACCAATGGAACACTCTATTATGATGGTGTGCCTGTGGTACTTGATGCCAATATTACCGATGTTAATGTCAGTAAGTTTACTCTTGACCCTCATGATGGAGACATTAGCACAAGCTTTAAATACACCACCACCGATAGAGTAGGCGTAATTTCAGAACCTGCCACGGTAACAATGCCATTTGTAGGACTTAAGATTTCAGGTAATATCTTTAATGATGGTGATAACGATGGCACAATCAATGGAACAGGTATTCCTGCTCCAGATGGTAAACAGTTATATGTAACCTTGATTGACAAGAACAGTAGCATAGTTGCTTCCCATCCTGTAAATTCTAATGATGGGAGCTACCTATTTTCTGATACAGATGGAATTATCGCAAATAGTAATTACACGGTTGTATTAAGTACTTCAGAAAATAAGACAACAGCTTCACTTCCTACCAATTGGTCAAACCAAGATGGTGAACATATTGGAATCAATGCAGGAACCGATGGGTCTAATGATGGTTTAATCGAAGTAGCTGTTTTTACTGAAAATATCGAAGAAGTTAACTTTGGGATTAATAAAAAACCTGTAGCAAATGATGTCGTAGCACCACCACAGTTAAACTTAGGAGGAGATACACAAGTAGATGTTCCAGACTTAGTAGTGTCAGATAATGAAGATAGTACACCAAGTACAGTAACGATTGTGAACCTACCACTCAATGGAACACTCTATTACAATGGCACACCTGTAACAGCAGGAGAAATATTTACCGACTTTAACAACAGCCTATTAACCATTGACCCCAATAATGGAGATGTAACATTATCATTTACCTACACCACCACCGATGCTGTAGGCGATGAGTCAGAACCTGCTACCGTGAGTATGCAGTTTGATGGCTTAGAGATTCGAGGAAATATCTTTAACGATGGAAACAATGATAACACCGTTAATGGAACAAAGATTGCACAAATAGCATCAACTGCTCTTTATGCTACCTTGTTAGATGATAGTAATACCGTTATGGCAACGACAGCGATTGAAATGGATGGTTCTTATAAATTCACTGGATTAGATGGGATTATTCCTAATACAAATTATTTAGTAGTTCTGAGTATTGAAGCCAATACCACCACCTCAACACTCGTACCAAACTGGAATTGGGCTGATGGGGAACATGTAGGCACAAATGAAGGACTTGATGATAAAGCTGATGGAAAAATTTTAGTAAATGTACTGGAAGTCGATGTACTAGAGGTCAACTTTGGAGTTAATGAACAACCAGTAGCTAACAATAAAACCAAAGAGCTTCAATTTAATCCAGGGGGAACAACACAAGTAACCGTACCTCCTTTAGAGATTAGCGACAAAGAAGATGGCGAACCAACCACCGTAACCATTACAGAACTACCAACGAATGGAACACTTTATTATGATGGTGTGCCTGTGGTACTTGATGCAAATATTACCGATGTTAATGTCAGTAAGTTTAGCCTTGACCCTCATGATGGAGATGTAACAACTGTATTTAAATACACCACAACCGATAGAGTGGGTGTAATTTCAGAACCTGCAACGGTAACAATGCCATTTGTAGGACTTAAGATTTCAGGTAATATCTTTAATGATGGTGATAACGATGGCACAATCAATGGAACAGGTATTCCTGCTCCAAGTGGGGTACAACTCTATGTAACCTTGATTGATGATAACAATACCGTTGTTGCTTCTAAAGAGGTAACGGCTGATGGTAGTTATGCGTTTGGAGATACGGATGGTCTTAAAGCCAATAGTGACTATAAAGTTATTCTAAGTACGACTGAAAATAACACAACAGCTTCACTTCC
>CACVAU010000055.1 GCA_902727915.1 uncultured Sulfurovum sp. | reverse complement strand
TTAAAAATAAAGAGATTACTTTAGCCATTAATACTTCAAATGAGCAAGGTGCAAAGAAAGATGGTAAAACCATCCGTCAATCTGTATTACGTGAAAATGTGGCTTACTTTACAACCATTGCAGCTGCGAAGGCAACAGCCGAAGCAATTAAATCACTTCAAGCTTCAGAGGGTGAGTTAGAACCCAGAGCTTTACAAGATTATTTAAACTAAGGGGCTATTTTGTCTTATAAGGTTTTATTTAAAGGTTTTCCTAAAGAGGGCTTAGACTTTTTAGATGAAATTATTGGCAACAATTCAAAAGAGTGGCTTGATGCGAATCGAGACCATTATGAAAAATACATTGTTCAACCCAATAAAGCTTATGTGGCTGAGATGGGTGAACATCTTCAAGTTTTAGTTCCTACTATTAATGCCATTCCTAAAATCAATAAATCGCTTTTTAGAATCTATCGTGATGCACGTTTTCATTTATCGGACCCCATTAAAGAGCGTATAGGCATTATCTTTTGGCAAGGACAGACGCATAGAATGCAAAGTTCTTCTTTTTACATGCATTATGACTCACATGAGGTTTTTGTGGCCACAGGTATAAGAAATTTTAAGCCACCAATGTTAGCCATTTACAGAGAGTACATACAAAACAAAGAGAGAAGAGCTGAACTTCATGCGATTATAGAAGATTTAAAAGCCAAAGGGTATAAGTTACCTGAACCAGCTTATAAACGATACCCAAGAGGTTTTAGCAAAGATGACAGCCATGTCTATCTTTCTTTGTTTCGTTCTATGTATATGTTTACTACTTTTAAGCCCACAAAAGATTTTCATTCAGAAAAAATTGTTTATAAGAATTTTAAAATTTATGAAGACATGATGCCTTTGCAAGAGTGGGTTTATAGGTTAACACTGTATTAGTTTTAAAATATTAATTTAAGTTTTAAAAAATTTAATAAAGTTTTTAAAAGTTATTTACTAGACTTAAGAATTGTAGAGTAGTATTATAAATTGAGTCAGGTTAAATGGCTTAATAAGATTAAATAAAAGGACTATTAATATGAAAAAAATTAAATTATCAATAGCTATTTTAGCAGTTTCTGTACTATTTTTACCACAATTACAAGCACGTGAATTTACAGATATTTATACAGAATGTGGATTAGGAGCGATGTTGGCACCTAGTAATCGTACCATAGCTGCTATTACAAATGTTACATGGGACTTAGGGACAACTGCTGTTTCAACTAATATTTCATCTCCAGAATCTTGTCAAGGTGAAGAAGCTAAAACAGCAGCATTTATTGGTAAAAGTTATGATGATTTAGAATTAGAAATTGCCAGTGGTGAGGGAAAATACTTCGATACTTTGGCAACAATGAGCAGTAAAAATATGGAAGATATTAGAACCGAGTTTAGTGCTTTGGTTGCGAGTACTGAGTATGCAGAGATGTCTAAAATGGAAAAAGTAGAAAAGCTTTATAATATGGTTGTTATTTAGTTTTATTTATTGTAAATGAAATTATTTTTACTTTGTTTACTGATGTTTATGACCCTGCTTCGTGCAGAGGTCATTAGTGAAAGTAAACTTGAAGAACTTTCTCAACATGCCACATGGCTTAAACTTTTACATTTTAAAGATGGAAAAAGTACGATTGTGGATGAGCATTTTTTTTTAGATGATGAGGGACATTTATCCTCTAAAAAAGAGTTAAATGCAACGATTTATGCTTACTTTGATGCCCTTAAAAAAACAGAAAAACAGCCACTCTGTCGTTATCCTGCAAGATATTATTGGTTATCTACCTATGTAAAACTTAAAAACTATGCGCAAGTGTCTCGACAATGTACTGAACTTAATAAGTGGTCATTGTTAGAAAATACGGATTCAATTAGTGTAATTTTTGTGAGTGGTTATTTGGGTAATCCAGCTTCAGCTTTTGGGCATTCGTTTATTAAAGTGAACCAATCAGAGAATATTGATGATAATCTTTTTGATACCAGTATTAGTTATGGGGCATTGCTTCCTCCTAAATATACGATGCCTGAGTATATAGTCAATGGTATATTTGGAGGTTATACAGCAGCGTATAGTGACAAATATTATTATAATCAAGACATTACATATTCTAATCAAGAATATCGTGATATGTGGGAATATAGGTTAGATTTAAGTGATGCGCAAAAAAAGCTTTTTTTATTACATGCTTGGGAATTGATGGGAAAAAAATTTCAATATTTTTTCTTTAATCGTAATTGTGGATATAAGGTTTCTGAGTTTTTAGAATTGGTTTATAATCACAAAATTATTGATAGGGCTAGGTTTTGGTATGCTCCTATAGAGACCTTTTATAAGTTAAAAGAGTTAGAAAGCACTGGAAATCTTTTGATTGAGAAGGTAAAATATATTCCTTCTAAACAACAACAACTTTATGCTCACTATAAAGGTTTAGATGAGGGTGAAAAAAAAATTGTTCAAAAATTGATTGAAAATAATTTAACAGTCATTCCTAAAGAGTTTGAGCCTTTGAGTAAAAATAAAAAAGCTAATGCTTTAGATTTTGTTTTGGCGTATAAAAAATATAAAGAACCGAAGTCACTACATAGGGCATTACTTTTATCTCGTTTACGTTTTCCTATAAGAACAGATAAAATCAATAGACCAAAAAATAAGGTTGATATTACGGAGTATAATAAACCGAATTATTTGGCTTTAATGCTTGAAAAAGAGGGCTTAAATTTACATTGGTCACCATTTGCACTTGAAAAAGATGCTTATAATGATTTAGAGGGTGATGAATTGGTAGTTTTTGATACAAAATTAAAATTAACAAAAGAAAATATTGAATTGTCAAAATTTGATTTAATTAGAATTCAAAAGTTACAAACACAAGAATTACCTTTTGAAGAAGAAAATCTTTTTTCTTGGAATTTACATATTGGTATGCACAAGTTAGAAGAGCGTGATTATTTTGCAAAAGCAGGTGTTGGTTTTGCTTGGCAACTGTTTGATAACACAAAAGTATTTAGCATGGTAGATGTCGCTTTACACAGTATAAAAGGGCGATACAGAAGTACCCCTAAGTTAGGACTTTTTAATAATTTTAATAAACTAAGATTGTTCACCACACTTGGTTATGAAAAAAATTTTATGAATGGTCATGTTCAAAAGGTAATTAATATGAATGGTCAATATAAAATGAACCATGATTTCTCTTTTGTGTTAGATTATGGTTTTAATAAGACAGAAAATCTTGAATTGGGCATCCAATGGTTTTATTAATTTAAAAATTATGAAAGCCTATCTCTAAATTCCTCATAGCCAAATTCTCTAACAACTTCCATTGTCCCATCAAGTCGTTTAATAACAATGGAAGGCAACGGAACCCCATTAAATGTACTGGCTTTCACCATGGTGTAGTGCATTTGGTCTTCAAAAATCACTTGGTCGCCTATGGCTAAAGGTTTGTTAAAAGAGTAGTCTCCCATAATATCACCTGCTAAACAAGTGTTTCCAGCCAATCTATAGGTATGTTTCTTTTCTCCAGCTTCACCACTAGCACGTACATCTGCTCTGTAAGGCATGATGATAGTGTCAGGCATTTGTGCTTCGGCTGATGTATCAAGAATGGCAATGTCCATTTTGTTATGCACAATGTCAAGTACCGAAGTCACCAAAGTTCCAGTCTCCCAACCCACAGCTTCGCCAGGTTCTAGGTAGACTTCTAGGTGAAGGTATCTGTCTTTAAAATTGTTTAAGAGCTTGATGAGTTTTTCTATGTCATAACCTTTACGGGTAATGTGATGACCCCCACCAAAGTTAACCCATTTTAGTTTGTTCAAATAGGCTCCAAACTTTGCTTCAAAAGCTTTTAAAACATTTTCAAGTGCCGAACTGTCTTGTTCACAAAGAGCATGAAAATGAAAGCCATCAATCATCCCATTAATTTTATTCTTCTTGCCAATTTCACTGATAAGTAATCTATCAAAATTATCGATGGTCGTACCGAGTCGCGAATAAGCTCCACAAGGATTGTAAAGTTCCACAGGTGATTCAGAGTACTCAGGGTTCACACGTAATCCCAAAGAGATGTTTGGATTATGCTTTTTAGCTAGAGACGAAAAGTGTTGAAATTGAGAGGGTGAGTTAAAAACAAGATGATGAGAAATTTTAGCTATTTCTTCTATGTCTTCTTCTTTGAAAGCAGGGCTGTAGGTATGGGTCTCTTTTTGAAAAGTTTCATGAGAGAGTTTAGCTTCATGCAGTCCAGAAGCACAACAACCGTCGAGGTATTTTGAGACTAAGGGAAAGCTTTTCCAAAGGGCGTAGCCTTTTAAGGCTAGTAAAATTTTAACACCTGTTTGCTCTTTGATATGAGCTAGGGTTTTTAGGTTGTTTTCTAGGAGTTGTTCTTCTAGTAGCCAGTAGGGGGTTTGCATAAGGTTCCTTGATGTTTTCGTAGGGTGGGTTTTACCCACCGTTAAATAAAATTAGCAAATAAAAAAACTTCGCCGAAAGGCTTAAAGTAGCTGAAGTAATCTAGGCAATTCAGGCAAAACATATTGGTTTGTAAAGACCACAATATGCCAACCTAAAAATATCATCCATAACATGTAGATAAGTTTTATAATCCAATAGCTAAAGAGTCCATAGCTTTTATCTTCAATGTGTTCTTTTCTTGAAATAAAAGTATTCATAATAAAATAAAGAACAACAGCTACAACTAAGAGCCACATAGCTTCAGGAACAAAGTATTCACGTATATGTGTAATTTGTGTTTTTATGAAGTTGAGTTGTTCTTCGGAGAGTTTGAGTAGTTTTAGGTAGCTCTCTGAAAATTTAAAATAGAGAAATAATACAGCTGAAACAATGAGGTTAAACCAAAAGAGTTTGTCCCATGTTTGGGTTTTTATGGCTTTTTCTTTTTTTGTTTCATCTTGTAAAGCACTTAGGTTTGCTAAGTAAGCCAAAGGGAAAAAGAACCATGCTGTGGATTTGATGCTGAAACGGTAGAGGTAGCCGAGTGACCAGATAGGTGTAATTGATAATATAACTACCTTGTCTCCTAAATCATCAGAACCAAAACCAGAAATAAAACTTGAAAGTTGATAGGTATTATCTCTTTTATGTATGTCAGGTAAAAGTTCAGGTGTATAGAGTATGTCATTGACAGTGATTTGTTCGTTCCAATTTTTTGAGATAGCAAAAAATGTTTTTTTAGGATGGGTGAGTGTATAAAAAGAGGTCGCAGTAAATTTAATAAATAGCGATCTTAGAAAAAGTCCTAAACCTAGACCTACTCCTGCTATTCCTACTCCTACTATTAGAATAATTCCTAGAAGCGTACTTAAAAAGAAAAGCTCCCAACCTTCATAATGAATAAGTATTTGTGTAGAGAAAAAATAGCTTATTATAAAAGAAAATATAGAACTTACTGTTAGGATTATCCAGAACACTTTGTTTTTATAGTAGTTTTTTTCATCCATTTTGTATTCATACAAAAACCACTCAATAGCTTTTTCAGTAGACTCAGGAGTTTTCAGTAGTAAGAAAGGAGCAATAGCGATGGCTGTGTAGATATGAATGTAAGTGTCAAAATAATAAGCAATTCCCCATGTCAGTATGACAAAGAAGATGGTCTCTACAATGGCTAAGATAGAGGTTGTTTGATTGTCACGGCTTTTTTGGGTTGAGTACCAAACTTTGTTTTTTAACATTCCCTATTTCCTTTTTTATTTCTAAAATTATTATAGCAAAAAATTTGTAGGGTGTGATTGCTATCACACCAAAGATTTGGGTTAGTATTTAGTTCTTTTAAGCCTTTCGGCGAAGCTTTATTTTATGCATATTTATTTTAATGGTGCGTTAAAAACAGCACCCTACGGGGCATTTAAAATTTACAAGAATCTATAAACTAAATAACTACTAACAAAAGAGAAGGCTATTCCATAACCTACAATTGCATTGCTAAGTCTTGGGGCTAAACCAACCATGGATGCCATGGCTGCTGCTGTTATCATGGGTGCCATGGAGGCTTCTAGTATGGAAATGTTGACAATAAATCCACTCCAACCAAATGTTTTAGCCATAAGAATGGCGATGATTGGGGCGATGATGAGTTTGATAGTTAAAGAGATAGCAAAGGGTTTTAGTTCGTCTCTTGGTAATTTAAATTTGAGTTGTAAGCCAACGGCAATAAGTGCAAAAGGCACAATGGTTGCTGCTAAAAGCTCAAGTGGCGTATGGATAAAAGTAGGGAACTCAATATTACTTAGAAACAAAGAGATAATTAGAAAGACAAAAGGTGGAAACAGTACGACCTTTAAGGCTATTTGTTTAAAACTAACTTCACCAGCACTGGCATAATAGGCAGTAACAAAGGTTCCGTAAGTGGCTAAGGCTAAAAAAGTTCCTAACTGATCGTAGATGATAATGTAGGGTAATGCTTCATTTCCCAAATAACCACTAATTAAAGGAATACCGACGAAAGAACTGTTGGTGAGTACGGAGACTAGCATGAGTGAGCCTGTAATCTCTTTTGAAAAGTTCATCTGTTTTGAGACTAAAAGTACTATAAGGGCTGAGATAATCATGACACCCCATGCTATGTAAACAGGAACGATGCTCTCTTGTGTAAACTCAATGCTTGGTATGGTGAGGAGAATCATGGCTGGTAGTGAGAGATAGATAACAAATTTGTTAAGAATATGGGCTAAGTTTTTTATGGGTAATTTGACGTGTTGTAAGCCATAACCTATAATGATGTAGAGGATGATGAGTATGAAGTTTGACATTTGTTTCCCTATGTTCCTTGTTGCTGAGGGTGATTATATCAAAGTCCAAGTTTAAAGCTTGTTGATAATGTTGATTGCGTCTATAATCATTTTTAAAACTATAAAGATTAATTGAGAAAAATATTCTAGTAAAAACTTCATAAGTTCACTTGTTTCTATTCTGTTATAATGTCTTTTTTAGAGATTTTAAGATGGAGAACCTTTATGACAAACAATCAAATATACATGCAACTAGCAATACAAAAAGCATGGAAATATCAAGGTTTAACTTATCCTAATCCTGCTGTAGGAGCATTGATAGTATATAAAAATGACATTATTGCTGTAGAAGCACATCAGAAGGCTGGAAGCTCACATGCAGAGGTTTTAGCATTGGTTACAGCTTATGAAACCATACATCAAAAAACAGTGGATTTTGATAAATTTAATTCTCATAAGGCACATGAATTTCTTTATGCCTTGCCTGAGGGATTTTTTTCAGAAATTATTATGTATGTGACACTGGAGCCATGTTCTCATATTGGGAAGACACCTTCATGTGCTTCTTTATTAACGAAAATTAAACCAAAAAAAGTAGTCATAGCAATGCTTGACCCCATTAAAGGACATGATGGGGGTGTTCAGAAACTATTAGAACATGGCATTGAAGTAGAGGTAGATATTTGTCATGAGGAAGCTAAGGAATTATTAGAACCTTTTATGATTTGGCAAAAGAGAGCTTTTGTACTCTTTAAAATAGCACAAACCTCTAATGGTAAAATAGGAGGAGGCTATTTAAGCTCAAAGGACTCTTTAGTGCATGTACACCAATTACGTGCTGTTTGTAGTGAAATGTTGATAGGGGGCAATACGGTTAGAGAAGACAGACCTACTTTAGATTGTCGATTTACAGGAGATAAAGCACCCAATATTAAGATATATGCTAGAGAAAATAATTTTGATCGAGATATTCCTTTGTTTGGGGTGGAGGACAGAGAGGTACACATAAGTAATGATTTAGATTTTACTAAACCATCATTTATTTTAGTGGAAGGTGGAGGAGGAATGCTTTCTGTTTTAAAAGATAGAATTGATTGGATATTACAGTATCAAACCCCAAAACTTTCGGCACATATTTCAAGTTATGATGCAGAGGTAACATTAAAGTTTTTGTTTCAGGATAAAAAAGGAATTGACCTAATGCTATGGTCAAAAATTTATAATCCTGTGTTATAATTATTTATTTTAATAGAAGGAGTTATTCTGAATCGATATGTAATTTTATTTTTCTTTTTAAGTGTTAGTGTTTTCGCCAATGTAGTTTTGGCTGAAGTTCAAAGAAATGGCTTAACAATAGTTGATGAAAAAGGTAAACAACTAACAATAGATAGAGAACGAAATGCTTCTTGTACAGAAAGAAATGTGACACCCAAGGCATTGTTTTCTGGAAATTTAGCAGGTGAGACAGTCTTGGATGTTTGTAAAAAAACTTTTGTGACTCAGGTAGGTGTTTTACAGCCAATTAAATTAGGAAAAGGACTTGAAACAGTAGGAGAACTTGAAGTTTTAATTCACATAAAAAATGCTCAAAAGTCTCCTGATGAGTATGCTTTAATAGATGCACGTACAAAGAAATGGTTTGAGCAAATGACCATACCTACTTCCATTAATATACCTTTTAATACAATAGCTTATGAAGAGGATAAAGAGGAAGAAGATTTTGATAGTGAAGATGAATATAATGAGTATAAAGAAGATTATACAAAGCTTTTCAAACTCTTGAATGTAAAAATTGTGGAGGATGAATTGGATTTCTCAAAAGCTAAAAGCTTGGTTCTTTTTTGTAATGGTAGTTGGTGTTCACAATCCCCTAATGCGATTTATAAATTAGTGAATATGGGTTACCCTGAAGAGAAACTTCTTTGGTATCGAGGTGGTGTTCAAGATTGGTTAATCTATGATTTTACGATGACACGTTCAAAATAATATTGGCTATAATAACGTTAATAATTTATGGAGAACAAATCCTTTGGAAAATCAAATAGAGAAACAACAAAAGCAAGATAAAATCGTAGGTATGTTTGATGACATTGCCTCAACCTATGACCTAGCAAATAGAGTCTTAAGTATGGGAATTGACAAGCAATGGCGACGAAAAGGTTGTGATAAAGCTTATGAAATTTTAGGAACTAAGCAGGTCGAACAATTAACGGATGTGGCGTGTGGAACAGGTGATTTACTGATGTTTTGGAAGGAATATGCAGAGAAACATGATGTTGAGGTAAAGCGTTATGTGGGAATTGACCCTTCTGTAGGTATGCTTGATGTGGCTCGTGAAAAGATAGATTTTGCAACGTTTAAAGAAGGAAAAGCCCAAGACTTACCAGTAGAAGATGCTTCAACAGAAATTATCTCTATTTCTTATGGTATTCGTAATGTTGTGGACAGAGTAGAAGCCTTAGAAGAGTTTTATAGGGCTTTAAAACCAGGTGGTTTGGTTGTGATTTTAGAGTTTACCAAACAAGAAAAAGTAGGGTTTATTTCTAAAATGGTTGATTTTGGTATGAAAAAAATACTCCCCAGAGTGGGTGGGCTGATTTCTAAAAATTATGCAGCTTATAAATATTTACCTGATTCAATTGAAGAGTTCTTAACCACAAAAATGTTAGAAAAAGAGTTAGAGTCTGTAGGCTTAAAAATGCAATACACTAAAAGTTTTTCAATGGGCATCTCTACTTTATTAATTGCTCAAAAACCAATGTAGGGTAGGTTTTGACCCACATTTTGAGCATAATTGAGAAAGGAAAAAATGCAAAATAAAATAAAAGCTCTAAAGCAAGAAATAGCTAAAGTTGTTGTAGGTCAAGAGTCAATGATTGATGGTTTATTAATTGGGCTTTTTTGTAAAGGACATGTTTTAGTAGAAGGTGTTCCTGGTTTAGCTAAGACCACAACAGTTAAGGCTTTATCTTCTGCGTTAGAATTGGACTTTCATCGGGTGCAATTTACCCCTGATTTATTGCCTTCAGATATTATTGGTGCTGAGATATATGACCCTCAGAATAACCGTTTTAAGATTAAAAAAGGTCCTATTTTTACGCAACTTCTTTTAGCTGATGAGATTAATCGAAGTCCTTCTAAGGTGCAATCAGCTTTACTAGAAGCGATGCAAGAACGACAAGTGACTATTGGTTCAGAAAGTTTTGTATTGCCTCATCCTTTTATGGTTATGGCGACACAAAATCCATTAGAGCAAGAGGGTGTGTACCGTTTACCAGAAGCACAGCTTGATCGTTTTATGATGAAATTAGAGGTAGAGCATAACAGTGCAATTGAGGAATTGGAAATTATGCGACGGATTGCTACTAAAAGTTCTAACGCAGTTTTGGCTATTTTAAGTGTTGAAGAGCTAGAAATGATTTCAGAAGAGATAACTGCTTTACATATAGATGCTGAAGTAGAAAAGTATATTGTTTCTTTAGTACGAGCCACACGTAAGAAAAATACTCAATTGCGTTATGGTGTGAGTCCGAGAGCATCCATAGATCTTTATAAAGCTGTTAAGGCTCATGCTTATTTGGCTGAAAAATCTTTTGTTAGTCCTGTGGATGTTTTAGCAATGGTTTATCCTGTATTGAGACATCGTGTGGGACTTTCTTATGAAGCACGTGCAAAAGGTATTGTTGTTGATGAGGTTTTAAAAAATATTATTGAGTCGATAGAAATACCATAATGCAAGAATTTGAAAGCATTGTTTTAAAAGCCAAAGAGGATGTTTATACTCATCTTCAAGGAGGAAACTTTACACGGTTTCTAGGTTTAGGTTATGATTTTTCAGAGTTAAGATCTTATGAAAGTTCAGATGATATTCGTTATATTTCGTGGATTAATTCTGCTAAGTCTAATGAACTTTATGTTAAGAAAATGCATGAAGAACGAGAACTTTCTGTACAGGTTGCGATGTTAGTTGATGGTCGTTGTGTGATTGGTGAAAAACAGGCATTAATGACTTATATTTTAACTTTTTTAGCGTATTCAAGCCTAAGCACTAATAATCTATTTTCAGCCTTTTTTAGCATTGGTAAAGAAATCAAAAATTATGAAGCCCAAAAAAGCCTTGATGCTCTCGAACCGATATTATCATTATTTGGAAGTATAGAACCTTTAGGTTTACAGTTAGACTATGAAAATATAGAGAATGTATTATTGAAACTTCAAGAGAAAAAGAGCCTTTTTTTTGTGGTTGGTGATTTTTTAGATGACATTGATTTATCTGTTTTGGCACAAAAGCATGAGCTTTATGTGATTATGGTACGTGATAAATGGGAAGAAAATCCTGTTGTGGATTCAGATACAGCTTTAATAAATCCTTTGGCTAATAGCAAAATCTCAAACTCTTTGTCCAAAAAAGCTTTGGTCTATTATGTACAAAAGCTGAAAGCACATGATGAAAAGCTATATGCTCATTTTAATCAACATAATATTAAATATATTAAAGTATATGAAGTTTCAGAAGTCTATGAAAAATTAGAGCAGTTATTTTACTTTTAATAAGGATTTTAAGGTTTTTGAATAGTAATATTTTTTAATTTCTTTGTTTTCCATGTCCCAGCACCATAAGTTATCATTGTTAACGTTAACACCTCCTATATGACGTTGAAGGTTTTTAAGCGTTATCCAGTTAATTTCACCTTCTAGTAAGCGTTTACCTAAAGGGGTAATGCTGAATTTTTCTTCATGTTTTTTAATGACTTTATACTGTTCAAAAGTATCTAAAATTTTCCAAAAGATAACATCTCCCATAAATTTTCTTTCTTCAAAACTTTGGTATTTAATGAAAATATCAATTTTATTATTGATACCATTAGAAATAATGAGTAAGGCTTGATACTCACTACGAGAGAGTCCATACTTGGTACTAGGGTACTCTTCAAGCATTCGGAAAATGGCAGCTTTTAAAAAAGGTAAAATGGCTGTGGATCTGTTTAAAAGTTGAGAAAATTCTTGGGGATTTTCTTTACCAAAACTAAGCCAAGCTTCTTTGGCGAGATGAAGATGTTTGTCTACAATGGGGACTTCATAACGTAAAAGTTTCTTGAGTTGTTGGGGTGAAGATTCACCTAAATAATTGTTGGTACAAATAAGGGTTAGAGTTATTGTGTCTAAATTTTGTTCTGAAAACCAAGAGAGAATTTGTAAAAGTTGTAGTTGGTCATAAAGGTCATGTTCAAACCAAAGTATGATTTTATCATATAGTTGGTAGTTTAAAAGTGTTTTATTACGTTGTAAAAAATCTAAATATATTTCATCAAAGGTACCCAATCCAAAATCAGCAATAAACCTAGCACGTACTTTTGAAAGTTCTGTTAACGATAAGTGTGTGGGAACTGGACCTTCATGTAAAAAATCTTTCCAAGCTAAAAAATCACCCTGCATGTTGGCTTCTTTTAACATATTAATACAAGCATCACCATTAATGATATTTAAAACTTTACTCATGGCTAATTATACTCATAAAAGGTGTTTTTTACGTAAAAAGCTGTAAAAGAAAAGCATAATCATGGCTATTAAAGATAAAGTCCCCTAAGAACCTTAGATAATATAAACAAAATAGGGATAAACAGAAGCGTACTCCACATGATAAGTGCTGTAACATCTTTAGGTTTACAGTTATAAAGTGATGCTAGATTAATATTAGCAATGGCTAAAGGCACCATCATTTCCATTAAAATAATGCCTTGTACAAAAAGAGATAAATTAGTAAAGCTTAAAATAATAGCAGTTATGAGAGGAATGATGATAAATTTTTGAGACATGATTCCAATAAATAATGACATGTTTAGAGATTTTATTTGAATACCATGTAAAAAAGTACCCAATAAAAAGAGTTGTAAAACCATACCTGCATAAGCACCCATTTTAAAAAGTTCTTGAAGTTGTGGGGCAATATTAATATTACTGACATTGACAAGTATGGCAATAATGGAAGCAGGAATAATAGGAATTTTAATAATGTTAAAAAGAGATTCTTTAATTGAAAAAGAGCCTCGTGAATAGATATAAACGCCAAGTATGTAAACAACAAAAACATTGCTAATATTAATCAGGGTAGTATAAATGACAGACTCCATACCAAAAAGAGCAATACCCAAAGGAATACCTATGTTGCCCGTATTCCCTACCAAACCAGCAATGCTAAAAATAGCACGTTCTTTAGGGTCTTTAAATAGCTTTTTAGCAATGAGTAAAATGGGCATCAGTATGATGAGGATAATAGCAATGTAGTAGAGTGATACAAAAAGGTGTTCGCTGGAAAGTTTTGCTGTAGAGAAACCCCAAATAGTAACAAAAGTTTGTAAAAAATAAACCGATAAAAGTGTTAATGTTTTAGAACTTATTTCATCTTTAAAAATTCGTTTGGCTAGATAACCAAGAAGTATGAAGATATAGACAAAGATAATAGAAAGTAAGGTTTCAAACATGATATTTAAGCCTGTTTTTTTAAAGAAATGATACTATATTTTTTAAAAAATTAAAGGTTACTTTTGAATAATTCAGACTTTCAAGCTAAGGATTTATTTCTATTTATTCCACTTATTATTGTTGGAGGACTTCTTTATTGGCTTACCAGTAATATTGATGGGTTAGATGATATTTTAGATTTTATTAAAGAGTGGCAAATTGTCGGATACATGATATTGGCTTTCTTTTCATTTGGAGGTTCACTTATCTGGACTATTGCAGCAGGAATGGCAGCAGCTTTAGGCGTAATGAATTTATATGTTGCGTTAACCGTTGGAATCATTTTTAATTATATGGGTGATATGTTTCTTTTTTATTTAGGAAAATATCAAAAAGAGGAGATTAAACCTTATTTTGAAAAACATAAAAGAAAATTAGCTTTGGCTACCCTTATTATGCGAAAGTATGGTGTTTTGGCAATCTTTATACAAAAGTATTTGTATGGGATTAAAACCATTATTCCTATTTCGATGTCACTTTCTCGTTATGATTTTAAAAAGTTTGGTTTTTACAATATCTTTGCATCTATTATTTTTGTTTCAAGTATTATGTTGACAAGTTATTATTCAACGGATAAGATTAGAGAGTTTTTAACTTTTATTGATGCTTATCCTTGGTGGGTACCAGTATTTATTTTATTGGCTATATTGGCTACTATTTGGTACGGAATGGAACATTTAACAAGAAAAAAATCGTAAGAATATTTTGAAATGTTTAAATAAAGTATGTTAGAAATTTATTTGGCATACTTTTAGACTAAAATGGTTACAAATAGTTAAATTTAGGGGTTTTATAGTAGTTAAAATTTCTTATTAAAATTATTTCGGTATAATGCACGAAAAATAGTATCTGAAGTATACCATTAACTCTAACAAGGAGTCTCCCTCTTGGCTGCAAAAGACATCAACAAAAAACTAGACGAAATATTTAAAGAATGTAAAAAATCGGACTTAATTACCTTTGAGGATTTAGCAAAGGAATTTGATAAACAACCAACACTTGTACAAGCAAAAAAAATTCTAAAACTTTCACAAACCCATAAAATTAACTTAGTAACTTCTTCAGAGTATGCTCACTTTCTTTCAATTTCAGAAAAGAAAAAACGTGAAGAAAATAGATTGAAAGAGATGGAAAGTGGTGAATCTGAAGGTTTTGACTTTTTAAAAGAGAAAGAACTTTTAGAGTGGAGTCGCTCGGATTCTCCTGTACGTATGTATCTTCGTGAAATGGGTAAAATTCCTTTACTTACTAAAGATGAAGAAGTTTTTTTAAGTAGAGAGATTGAAGCAGGTGAAGATGTCATTTTAGATGCTATCTGTTCTGTTCCTTATCTTAT
The DNA here is from genome assembly GCA_902727915.1 of uncultured Sulfurovum sp. Next base: position 83,971 of record CACVAU010000055.1, on the reverse strand, counting down.
TGATTATATTTTAAATTATAAAGGACCTCTTTTAAATAGAGAACGTCGTGTGAAAGAACTATTTAAAAGTTTTGAAGACGAGAAAGAAGATGCTGAAGATAAAGTTGATACCCCAACTACGGATAATGACGAAAAAACATCTTCTACTGATAAGGTCGCAGATAAGCGTGTCAAGCAAGTTGTTTCTTCATTTAAGGCACTTGAAAAAGCTAAAAAAGAGTGGATGAAGAGTCGTGATGAACTGGACATAACACTTGAAGAAAGTGCTGATGATCTTGAAAAAATCATGCATGAACAAATGAGAGTAGCTTTTAAAAAACAACAGCAAAAATTAGCATTGATTGATTTAGGACCAACTTCCAAGCTTATTAATGAGCTTGTTAAAGCAATGGAAACAGCACTTAAGAGTGATGATGGTTTTGAAAAAGAGCTTAAGCGTTTAGAATACAAGTTGCCTCTTTTTAATGATGCATTAAAAGAGAACCATGCTGGTATCTTAGAAAATATTTTAGAAATGGACAAAGAAGATATTACAGATGCTGTACCTGAAACAACCATGGTAAGTACCTATGTTGAAATTAAAAAGCTTTATGAAACAAGAGAAGCAAGTAAAGATAGTTTTAATCTTGATCCTGAAAAATTAGAAGAAATTTTAGGACAAATTCGTCGTGGTAAAAAACGTTCTGAAATAGCTAAAACAAGAATGGCTAAGTCTAACTTACGTTTGGTTGTGTCTATTGCTAAGCGTTACACGAATCGTGGCTTACCATTCCTTGATCTTATACAAGAGGGTAACATTGGTCTTATGAAAGCTGTTGATAAATTTGAGTATCAAAAAGGGTATAAATTTTCTACTTATGCTACTTGGTGGATTCGTCAAGCTATTTCTCGTGCCATTGCAGATCAAGCACGTACGATTCGTATCCCAATTCATATGATTGAGACGATTAATAGAATTAATAAAATTATTAGAAAAGGTCTTCAGGAGACAGGGAAAGAGCCAGATTTAGACACAATTGCTAAAGAGGTTGGCTTATCAGTAGACAAAGTTAAAAATGTAATTAAAATTACGAAAGAACCTGTCAGTCTTGAAACGCCAGTTGGTGATGAAGATGATGGACGATTTGGTGACTTTATTGAAGATAAAGAGACGGTGAGTCCTTCAGATGCTGTACTTAATGATGATTTAAATAATCAAATTGATGAAGTACTTGATCAATTAAATGAGCGCGAAAAGGCTGTTATACGAATGCGTTTTGGTCTTCTTTCTGATGAGAGTGATAGAACACTTGAAGAGATTGGAAAAGAGCTTAGAGTAACACGTGAGCGTGTACGTCAGATTGAATCTTCTGCGATTAAAAAGTTAAAACACCCAAGAGTAGGACGTAAGCTAAAGAATTACATAGAGGGATAATCCCCTATGTATGTTTAGTGACATAGGGCTTGTTTTATTTTTTCTTGGTTAAGTTTTTTTATTAACTTTACTGACAAGTTTCCATAACGTTCTTCATTCATATCTAATTTTTCTTTTAGTGTGTCAATGTCAAGGTTATTAGCCCAAGTACTTAGGACTTTGAATTCTTTTTTTGTGAGCTTGACTTTTAAAATAGCTTTGAGTTCATCTTCCTCCTTAAGGGGATGAACCAATTTTCTAATATGATTCTCTACTTCATTTTTTAATGGTGTTTCTTCTTCTAAGATGTCATCTTTATTCATTTATCGTTCTCTTTTATGTTGATTGTATTCGTTATCAATGCATGTTTGCATTGTACTTTTAAGTTCATCATACCATTCTTTATTTTTTTTGGATACTTTAAATGGTTTTAAGTAGTTGATGTGAACAGTTGCGTTGTGTGCTGTTTTATCATGCTCATTGAGCAATTTTTTACTATTAGTAATAATAATTGGTTGGATAGTAAGCTCAAATTTTTCAGCTATAATTTTGGTTCCACCTTTAAAGTCTAATAATTCTTGCTGGTCTGTTCTCGTTCCTTCTGGAAATATACTAATAATTCTTTTGACATCACCTTCTAAGGTCTCTCTTGTGTCACGTAAAAGTTTTACCAGTCCTGTTTTATTTTCTCTGTCTACTTCTATCATATTAGGTAGTTTGAGTAAGTATCCAAACCATGGTGCATCAAAGAGCTGTTTTTTGGCTACCCAACGAATATTGGTATTATAATCAGCTTCAAGTGAAACAATGTCAATAATACCTTGATGATTTGAAATAAACATGTCCACTGAGTTGTCTCTTTTTCCGTGAGACATGATTTTACCACCAAGGAAAAAGATAATAATCTTATTCCAATAGTGAAGAATACCTGATCTTTTTTTAGGAAAAGTTATCATAAGTGGTACCATTATTACAGCTGCTATGAAAGAGATGGTAGCAGCACCATAATAAAATCTAATCTTGGCAAAGGTCTTCATGTTTAATCCATCCTACGGTTCCATTTTTATATTCAATTTTAACAAACTCATTACGTTCAGCAAGTTTGGTCGTTTTAAATTTTTGGTCAATATGAATGCTTGTTGAGCTGTTAGAGGTTGGTATAATGTAAAGGGGAGAACCCTCTTTGACACAAACCGTTGCCAAAGCTGTATAAAATGTTAATAAAATAGCAGCTGCTATTAAGGCCATTATTAAGTAGAAAAAGTCCTTTTTCCACAAAAAAAGTAACACAAATAAGATAGAGAGGCTAAGGAGGGTGTACTTTTTTAACGCTTCAAAACTATCATCTTTGGGGTTTAAGTCTGTTTGTGCAGCAACTGAACCATCTTGTAACTTTATGGGAATACTTTTTTCTACAAAAGTTTCTTTTATGGTGTCAAAATAACTAAAATCTAAGTTTTTTTGTTCTGTTGGTAATACAATGTAGTAGTGAATTTCCATTTTTGAACCATTACGTTTTGCATTTTCTATTCCATCTTTGAGTGCTGAAGGGATGTAAATATCTTCTAAGTTTGCATCATGTGCTTCAAGTGCAATGGCGATCAGATTGGTTTTACCATCATATACTGAAACTTGGTGATTTTTAATTTTGAGTTCCGAACCAATAACCCCTGAAAAGTTTTTATGTTGAGGTATTTTTTTGACAGGTATTTGAAGACCTGTTAGTATTTTTTGATGACCATTAATTTTTACAATCACTTTGGGAATAGAAAAAAGTTTTTCTGTGGTTTTAAAATAGAAGGTATAAAAAGTTTTAGAACCATTTTGAATAATAACAGGTTCATTCAAAACAGGTTTTTTATTACCTTGAAATTCAAACGAGATGCTTTCATTACTTGTTGTTAAAAAACTAATTGGAAAAACTTGTTTTTCATATACTTTTTTGGGAACGTAGCTATATTCTACTTCCCCCGCAAACAGACCTGTGATTAGGGCTAATAAAAAAGTAATGACAATTTTCATTAAGCTATGAGTCCTGAAAGCATTTTAATGCCATCATCAGAACCTAAAATGTTTTCCAAAGCACGTTCAGGATGAGGCATGAGACCAAATACATTTTTATTTGTATTACAAACACCAGCAATTGAAGTTATGGAACCATTAACAACAATTGGTTCACCTTTTTCATCTGAGTATCGTAATAAAATTTGTTCATTTTCTTCAAGTTTTTTAAAACCCTCTTTATCAATATAGTAATTTCCGTCTGCATGAGCAATTGGAATATTAACAATTTCATTTTTTTCACATTTTTGTAAAAAATTATTATTATTATTAACAATTTTTAATGTTTGAAATTTAGAAATAAAGTGAAGACCAATATTTCTTTTTAAAGCACCAGGGAGTAGTCCTACTTCTGTTAAAATTTGGAAGCCATTACAGATACCTAAAACTTTACCGTCATTATTAGCAAAATCAATTACAGTTTGCATTATTGGTGAAAATTGAGCAATGGCACCTGAACGTAGGTAGTCACCATAAGAGAAGCCTCCAGGTACAATGACTAAGTCGGTATTGTCTGGAAGTTTAGTCTCTTTATGCCAGACCACCGTTGTTGTACAACCTAATTTTTCAAAAGCATACTTAGTATCGAGGTCACAGTTAGTACCAGGAAATTGTAGAATTGCTACGTGTTTCATTATACTAACTCTATTTTGTAATCTTCAATCACCGTATTGGCTAAAATATCCTCAGCCATTTTTTCAACTTCTTTAAGTGCATCTTCTTTATTGTTAGAAGTGAGTTTTAACACAATTTGTTTCCCCATACGAACATCTTCAATACCCTCAAAGTTAAGTGCATCCAATGCATGATGGATGGCTTTTCCTTGAGGATCAAGTACACCTTCTTTTAAAAATATGTTTACAATAGCTGTCATTATTTCGCTTCTCCTAAAATTCTTGTTAATACTTCTTGGTAAGCCACTTTAAGACCACCTAGACCTTTTCTAAATCTATCTTTATCCATACTCTCACCTGTTTTAGCATCCCAAAATCGAAAGTTATCAGGGCTAAGTTCATCAATTAAGATGATATTACCATTAGAATCTTTACCAAACTCAAGTTTAAAGTCAACAACGATTAAACCTTTGTCAGAAAAGAACTCTTGCATTACACTATTTACTTTTCTTGCCATAAAGCGAATATAGTCAAGTTCATCAGGATGCTCTACAAGTTCTAAAATAAGACAATGTTGGTCATTTAGTTTTGGGTCACCAAGCTCATCATTTTTGTAGTCAAATTCTATAAGTGTAAATGGAAGTTTTTTTCCATCTTCGATTCCAAGGTTTCTACTTAAAGAGCCTGTAGCAATATTTCTGACAATTACTTCTAAATAAATTACATCAGCTTTTTTATGAAGCATGTGATTATCATCTAGCATTTCTATAAAATGTGTTGCAACACCTTTGTTGTTAAGCACTTTAAAGAGTTCTGTTGAAATTTTATTGTTTAATGCACCTTTACCTGTTTCTGAAGATTTTTTTTCTCCATTAAAAGCAGTTAAATCATCTTTGAATTCGGAAATTAAAAGGGTTTCATCTTTTGTATACCAAATCTTCTTTGCTTTACCTTCATAGAGCAATGATGTTTTTTCCATTATTTTTTTGTCCTTTTTATGGGTTGAATTTATTTATTGGTAATCATTAACGCTTTGAGAATATCAACAGCTGATTTAAGTTGAGAATCTTTATAAATTTGCTCTTCTGTGATAATTGTTTTATCTTCTTCTGTCTTTTCGTTGTCTTCTTTTTTACCATCTACTTTTTCAAGCTCATTCTCTAAGTGTTTTTGCAAATCTTTCTCTTTAATCGAAATACCTTCTTCAGCTTTTTTTATCTCACCAAAAGAAACTTCTACATCAGGTGTTACACCAACAGCTTGTATGGTTCGACCACTTGGAAGATAATATCTCGCAATGGTTAAACGTAATGCTTCGGTTTGACTAATTGGCATAACTACTTGAACAGAACCTTTCCCAAAAGTTTTATTACCTACGACAACAGCTCGTTTATGATCTTGTAAGGCACCAGAAACAATTTCTGAAGCAGAGGCTGAACCACCATTAACTAAGATAACCAAAGGGGTTGTTAAATCTGTATTCGCTTCACTGGCATTATAAACAAGGTTTTCTTCAGCTATTTTACCTTTTTGACTAACAATAGCACCTTCTTTAACAAACATATCAACTACCCCAATCGCTTGGTTAAGAAGACCTCCCGGATTGTTTCTTAAATCAAGAATAATCCCTGTTCTATTTGGGTTCTCTTTAATGCCTTCTTGAAGTCCTTGAACTACTTTTTGGTCAAATGAAGTTACACGCATGTAGAGGATATCATCTCCAATGGTTTTAGAATAAACGGATTGAATTTCAATGATATCTCTAATGATTTCAATTTTAAGAGGCTTGATTTCACCTTTTCTAACAACGGTTAGTTCAATAGACGTTTGAGGTTTTCCACGCATGATTGAAACAGCTTTATCAATGGTCATACCCATGGTTGCTAAGGCATTGATTTTTAAAATGATATCACCAGCTTTTATTCCTGCTTTATCAGCTGGAGTACCTTCAAGGGGAGCAATAACTGTTAATGCACCATCTTTCATACCTACGGTAATACCCAGTCCACCAAATTCTCCATGTGTTTGTACTTGTAGCTCTTTTGTCTCTTTTGGGTCCATAAATGATGAGTGTGCATCAAGATTAGAAAGCATACCTTTTAGTGCGTTGTTAATGATATCAGAAGCATTGATTTCATCAACATATTGTTCTTCAATAAGTTGTACTATTTTGGTAAACTTTAAGTAAGATTCTAGTTTTGAACTTTGTTCATCTTGACGATTTGTACTGTTAGCTTGTAAAGATGTTGTTAGTATTACAGAAGCTGTTAGACTAGAAAGAAAGCCTAATAGTATTGCTTTTTTGTTTTTAATTATCATTTGATTATTATTTATCCCATCATTTTTGTAAAGGGGTACATTTTATCTAAAGTTGATAAAAATTGAGTAATTTTATAGATATGTTATTTATTAATTATTGTTAATAAAGTAATTTTGCGACTAAAGTAGCACTTTTTTATTAAAATTTATATTAGAATGTTGAAATATAAATGAAAAATTTCAAATAGTTATTTAGGAGATAAATATGAGTATACAAGAAAAATTAACCCATCAACTGAGTGCTTCAATTGAATCAGCTGTATCACTTGCTTTACATAATAAGAATCAAGAAGTTGATCCCTTACATGTACTGTGGGGATTGTTGTCAAACAGCAGTTCACTTTTGCAACAAGCATTAAATAAAATGAATATTGATAAAGCAGCTATTGAACTAGAAGTTAAATCATTGACTAATAAATTATCAACGGTTTCTTCTGTGAGTAAAGAGAATATACGACTTTCTCAAAAGTTGGTTGGTACTTTACAAGTAGCTGAGGGAGTAATGACTGCTAATGGAGATGCTTATCTTTCTGTAGATACTTGGATTATCGCCAATCTTAACGAAGCCTTTCTTCAAGATTCTATGACTAAGTATGTTGATTTATCTGAATTAAAAAAAACTTTAGAATCTATTAGAGGAGGTAAAAGCATTGATTCTCAAAGTGGGGATGAAGCCCTAGAAGCTTTGGATAAATATGGTATTGATTTAAACCAAAAAGCCATTGATGGTGCGTTAGATCCTGTTATTGGTAGAGATGAAGAAGTACAACGAATGATGCAAATTTTGATTCGTAAAACTAAAAACAATCCTATTTTAATAGGTGAACCTGGAACAGGTAAAACAGCGATTGTAGAAGGGTTAGCACAGCGTATTGTGAACAAAGAAGTACCTTTAAGTTTACAAAACATGCGTGTTGTCTCTTTGGACATGAACCGTTTAATTGCTGGTGCAAAATACAGAGGTGAATTTGAAGAAAGACTTAAAGCAGTGATTGATGAAGTAAAATCCTCTTCAAACATTATTTTATTTATTGATGAAATTCATACTATTATTGGGGCAGGAGGTTCAGAAGGTGGTAATGATGCTGCGAATATTTTAAAACCTGCTTTAGCACGTGGAGAGTTGCGAACCATTGGTGCGACAACCTTAAAAGAGTATCGAAAATATTTTGAAAAAGATACAGCGTTACAGAGACGTTTTCAACCAGTTAAAGTGGATGAACCAAGCATTAATGAAGCCTTACAGATTTTACGTGGGATTAAAGAGCGTTTAGAGTCTCATCATAATGTGACCATTACCGATGCTGCTTTAGTCTCAGCAGCGAAGTTAAGTGATAGATACATTACCGATAGATTTTTACCTGATAAAGCGATTGACCTTATTGACGAAGCTGCTGCTGAATTAAAAATGCAAATAGAATCAGAACCAACTGATCTAGCCAAAGCAAAACGTGCACTCTCTACTCTCCACGTTGAAAAAGAGGCATTGCGTATGGAAGAGGGTGACAAAAATGCTTCTCGTCTTGAAGAGATTGAGAAAGAACTGGCTGATTTAGAAGAAGAAAGAATCTCTTTACAAAGCCAGTTTGATAATGAAAAAAAAGTTTTTAATGATATTGCCATATTGAAAAGTGATATTGAAGCTTTAAAAACAAAAGCAACTACTGCTGAACGTGAAGGCGATTTTTCAAAAGTAGCTGAGATTACACATGGACAAATTCCAGCAAAAGAACAGGAGGTAAAGATTTTAGAAACGCGTTGGAAAACAATGACCAAAGAAGGTACATTACTTAAAAACTCTGTTGATGATGAAATCATTGCCTCCATTGTAAGTCGTTGGACAGGTATTCCTGTGAATAAAATGTTGCAAACAGAAAAAGAAAAAATCTTAAATGTTGAAAGTATTTTAAATAAAGAAGTGATTGGACAGAATGAAGCATTAAAAGCAGTTGCACGAGCAATAAAACGTAATAAGGCAGGATTAAGTGAAGTAAATCGTCCTATTGGGTCATTTATGTTTTTAGGACCTACAGGTGTGGGTAAAACACAAGTGGCAAAAACTTTAGCCAAGTTTTTGTTTGATTCTGAAAAATCGCTTATTCGTATTGATATGTCTGAGTACATGGAAAAACACGCAGCGTCTCGTTTGGTTGGTGCACCTCCTGGTTATGTTGGGTACGATGAAGGTGGACAACTTACCGAAGCTGTAAGAAGAAAGCCATATTCTGTAGTTTTATTTGATGAGATTGAAAAGGCACATCCCGATGTCTTTAATACCCTTTTACAAGTATTAGATGATGGTCGCTTGACAGACAACAAAGGGGTGACCATTGATTTTAAAAACACCATTATTATTATGACTTCAAACATTGCTTCAGACAAAATTATGGAATACGAAGATAGAAATGAGAGAGAACTGGCCGTTAATGAAGCGTTAAAAAAACACTTTAAACCAGAATTCTTGAATCGTTTAGATGACATAGTTACTTTTAATCCTCTTAATCTTGAAGCGATTACTGGAATTGTTGATATTTTACTTGAAAATATTGAGAAAAAATTAGCCAGTAGAAATATTACAATTACTTTAAGTAAAGCAGTGAAAGCTTATATCGCTGAAGTTGGATTTGATCCAGACTATGGGGCTAGACCTCTTAAACGCGCACTGTATGATGAGGTAGAAGATAGATTAGCAGAACTTATTTTAGAGGATAAAGTTGGGGAGGGTTCTTCAGTTGCATTTGAGCTACTTGATGGCAAAATTATAGTTAGTGTGCAATAAAATATTTTTTTTAATTTAATTTTGTTATATTATAATTGATTATTTTTTTAAATAGATAACTATAAGCCTTTCTTTTAATTTTTAATATGAAATAAAATTATTTTTTACTTTTATTTGTAGTTATCTATGTTAATTTAATCTTTTTTAGTTTATAATTTAGCATGTATGGATTTAATAGCTTGTGTTGTAACTTATTTTTTTATTTTTTTAGTGTTGAATATTGATGAACGATTTATTAAAAGGTTCATTTTTTATCTTTGTTTTTAAGGTGTTTGGCGCACTTTTTCTTTTTCTACTACATATTATAATTTCTCAATACTATGGTGCTGAAGTATTGGGGATATTTAATTTGATATTGGCATTATTAATGATAGCTACCATTTTCTCAATAGTGGGTTTAGACTTATATATGGTAAGAATGATACCATCTTTTCAAAATGAAAGTGATAAAATATCTTCATTTATTAAAAAAACTTTTAAAATATTATTATTATCTTCAATCTTCGTTTCTCTACTTTTTTATACTTTTTCTACCCAAATTAACGAATATATTTTTAAATCATTTGATGCACATAATTATATTATGGGTTTTATCTATATGATTATTCCTTTTAGCTTTTTTTTATTATCAATAGAAGTTTTTCGTGCTTTTCATGAAGTTAGAATGTACTCTTTTTTTAAAAGCTTATCTTTAAATATGGTTCTCCTGTTTTTACTCTCTTTAAGTATTTATTTTAATTTTAATTTTAGTCCAATTTATTTAATGTATGGCGCTATTTTATTGATTAGTTTATTATTGAGTATGGTTTTTTTCAAATTTTTAAAAGCACAAAATATTAATTTAAGAAGTAAAGAAAAATATAAAAATAAGATTATTAAATATTCATACCCCATGTTTTTTACATCATCTATTTTATTTATAATGGGATACCTTGATAGTTTTATGATTGGTTATTATATGACTGAGTATCAAGTTGGTATTTACAGTGCTTGTATTAAAATTTCATTTGCCATTACGTTTGTATTGCAATCAGTTAATGCTTATATTGCACCTAAATTAGCTCAGTCATATTCTTCAAAAAATAATGAAATTAAAAAAATTTATAGGAGTACGGTTATTATTATTCTTTTTAGTAGTTTACCTATGGCCATTATACTTTATAGCTTTCCTGACTTTTTTTTAGGTTTATTTGGGGAAGAGTTTAAATCGGCAACGCTAACTTTAAAAATTATTATTGTAGGTTACTTGATTAATGCATTATTTGGACCCGTTGGTTATGTTTTGAATATGACAGATAATCAAAATATTTTTATGAAGATATTATTGATAAGCTTAGTTATTAATTTTATTTTAAATTTCATCTTAATACCTTCATATGGTATTGATGGAGCTGCGACAGCTACGTTGGTTTCTATGTTCTTATGGAATTTTATAAGTTTTTTTGTACTTAAACAAAAACAAATTATTTAAAACTTATTATTCATAATGTTTTGATTCTGATACATTTATGATACATTTAGACTATACTATTAAGTAAACTTAATAATATATAAAACATAATTTTTATTAAAGGGAGTAAATGAAAAAAATTGATTTTTTAATTGCAGGTGTTCAAAAATCGGCTACAACATCATTAGCATATTATGTAGGTCAGCATCCAAAAATCTGTAAGCATAGAACTGAAGAAATGCCTTATTTTTCGTTAGAAGAGGAATATAAATTAGGATATTTGGTAAACTTTAAAAGATATTTTAATCATTGCTCTCAAAATGATAAAGTTTTAGCGAAGTCAGTAACAGTTATTCAAGATGTGGATGTCATTAAAAAAGCTTATGAACATAATCCTAAAATGAAGTTGGTCATAGTTTTGAGAAACCCTATTGATCGAGCTTATTCTGCATTTTGGTATGCACGTAAAATGGGCTGGGAAAATATTGATGATTTTGATAAAGCTTTAAGTCTTGAAGAAGATAGAAAGAGTAAAAATATGATTGTTCAAAGGAATACAAGTTATAAAAAAAATGGCGAATATTTAGAACAGTTAAATCAGTTGTTTACTGTTTTTCCAAAAGAACAAGTTTGTATTATATTACAAGAAGACATCGCTAAAGATGCTAATGAGGTATGTCAGAAACTTTTTAAATATTTTAATTTAGAAGCTTATGAAGGACTTAATATGGAACGTATTAATGAATCTGCAATGCCGAAATTTTTTATTATTTCTAAGTTATTAAATGCTAATCATCCTGTGAAGAAAAAAATTAAACAATCATTGCCTATAGGTTTACAACGATTTATTGATAAGTTGAAAATTAGAATAATGCGTTTAAATAATAAAAAAATAACTGTTGAGAAGATGTCAGTAAAAACAAGAAAGAATCTTTTAGAATATTATGAAAAGATGAATCAAGAGTTGTCATTATTGATTAACCGAAATTTAGATCATTGGAATAAGTAGTAAATATAAAATGATAAAAAGTAGTTTGATATTGAATAAGCCAGTATTTTTTTTAAGAATTATATTCTTAATTTATGTGCTTGGAATCATTACAAAAAAATTTTTATCTTTTCAAGATGGTTTTATAGATATTTTTATTTTAACGGTTTTTTTTATTTTACTTATTTTTAGACCTCAAAAACTTTTAGAAGGTATTAATAGTTTATTGAGTAAAAAGTTTTTTATCTTATTTATTTTGTTCACAATTTATTTTATTCTTTTATCTTTTAGCTCATTTAATACTTTATTTTTAATAGTTTTAGAATACTTAAGTGTTTTAAAGTGGTTGATCTACTTTTTTATAGGATATTTATTTGCTTATGTCTACCCTATGAATAATATTGTTTTTCCTGCAAATGTAGATTTGACACTATTTACTTTTTTTGTGTTACTTTATTCTCTTTTATTTTATAATTGGTCAGGGATAGGAGGTATTTCTACGTTATTTGGTTTTTATGAAAACTCTTACGCTTCAATTTTTTCCTTACGTTCAGTATTTGCTATTTTTGGATTAATTGTTTTTATTTATACACTCAATAGTAATAAAGGTATTAATATTTTTTTACTTTTTTCATCATTTGTATTTTTATTTATGTCAGGTAATCGAAAAATGTTGATTGTCTTTTTAGCAATTATCTTTTTTTTAAATTTACAAGGTAAATATAAGATAGTTTTGAAAATTTTTAGATGGTTTGTGACAATTGTTTTATTAGTAGTACTGACACAAACAGTTTTATTTCAAAACTCTATTAAAGAATATTCTACGGTTCAACAGCCTAGACTTTACACTTATCTTAATGGTTTTAAAATTGCGAAAGACTATTTTCCTATAGGCTCGGGTCCAGCTACTTTTGCTTCTAAAGGTTCTATGATTAATTATAGTCCTATCTATCAAAAATATGGTATGGATCAACGTTGGGGATTTAGACCAGATGATGATAAACATTTTTATAATGATACTTATTGGGCACAGGTGATTGGTCAATATGGTTTCACAGGAACAATTTTATTGCTTTTAATTTATTTTTCTATTATGAAAGCATTACCTTCAACAACGATGCTCTTAAATAACCATACGATTTTAATTTTATTACTGTTTGTATCATTTGTCACTCCCTCCTTACAGAGAATAGAGGTCGCATTATTTATATTTTTTCTCTTTGGAATACAAGCAAGTATTTTTAACAATTCAAAAAAGGCATTAAAATGATTCAAAAAAATATATTATCACATTTACTCTTAGGATATTTTCAACTTTTAGAAAGGCATAGCATAGCGTATTGTGTTATTGGTAATTATGAAAAATTACCTGAATATACAAGTAATGATGTAGATTTTTGGGTTAGTGATAAAGAAAAAGCTGAAAAGCTTCTTTTGTCTTTAGCTAAAGAGTTAACTATTAAATTGTACATGCAAAATAAAACAGCCAATGGAACAAATAATTATTTTTATTATAAACATGAAGAGGGTAATTGTCAAATTATTAAAATAGACTTGATGACAGAGACAGCGTATAAGTCGCTTGTACCTTTAGTATCAAGTACGCTTATTCAAAATAATCGAAAAAAGTATAAAAACTTTTATGTTGTCAATGAAGAAATTGAAGCGATTATGCATCTTTTTTATCCTTTAGTGACATTTGGAATTGTTAAAAACAAGTATCGCGAGAAATTACAAAAAATAATTAAAAATCAAACGTTTAAAACAGAAGTTATTGGTTTAATGGGAACTGCTTATGGCGATGAATTGATAGATTATATTCGTGTAGGAGAGTGGGAAAAAATAGAAAAAGATTTTAAAAAAATTCGAGGTAAATTTATTGTGCGTATGCTCAAAAATTTAAATGTCAAAAGACTTGGAATCTTTATGATTTTTCTTAAAACTATTTTTACAAGAATTAAAAATAAAAATGGTTTAAGTATTAGTTTTACAGGCATTGATGGTGCTGGAAAAACAAGTATTAAAAAATATTTTGTTGAAAATAGTAGTCTTTTTTTTACTTCAGGTCGTGTTAAAGAGTTTTACTGGAGACCATTTTTATTGCCTCGTGTCTCAAAGATGATTGGAAGTCAAGGACAAAAAGAAATATTAGATACCTCAGGTCGACGAGTCATTGAAAAATCAATTAAAAATAGTGTTAAAAATTATATAAAATATTTTTATTATATTTTAGACTTTGTTTTTGGTAAATTAAAATATTTTGTTGTCACCCATACAGGGGGATTAGTGGTGTTTGATCGTTATCATTTTGATAATATTATTTACCCTGAACGATTTGGTTTTAAGGTTAATAAAGTGTTTATGCGATTTGTTGATAAATGGATTATTCCTCAACCAGATTTATTATTTTATTTGACAGCTAATACCGAAACATTGTATGAGCGTAAGTATGAAATTGATATAGATGAAATTAATAAGCAAAAAGAAATTTATAAAGATGAAATTGAAAAAAGAGGGAAGATTATTACAGTACAAACAGATGGTGACTTTAAAACAAGTGTCTCTGATATTTTAGAGCAATGTTTATTTTATATGTCTCAAAGGATAAAAGATAATGGATAGTCGATTTGATTTTATATATTTTTTTACTTCTTTAGAAACATCTTTGGAAACATCAATCTATATGGATAAAAAAACTTTTAAGTATCATGAAAGAATTGTGAACTATTGGGAACATTTAACGTGTGAAATAGTGCCTAAAAAAGAAGAAAGAAGTAATAAGTTTATCTATTTCTATAAAAGTAGATGGAAAAAAGATGCCTTAGTTCAAGATAACAGTGTAGAGTATATTTGTATCCCAAATTTAAATAATCCACGTTGGTTAATTAGAAATGATAAGAATATGATTAAGAATCATGGTCTTATTGTGAAGCCAACTTCTTTTAAAGCGAAACTTGTTTGGATGATTGCGAAAGCATTAAATAATGTGTCCCTCTTTACGGTAGTTTTTCCCCAAAGAATGTTAGTTCAGAATATATCTTTAGAGGAGAATATGAGAGATAAGAAAGATGAAATAGCTTCCATTATTTATACAGGGGCTTCTGGTCAGTTTCAAAAATTTACGATTCAGTTTATAAATGAAGAATATAGAATTCAAAGCTTTTTAAAATTAGGAACGAGAAAAGATGCGATTGAACGTATTGAGAATGAAGAAAAAGCTTTAAGGTATTTGGGGAAACAAACTTTTCAGACGATGGTTGTACCTCAATTGCTAGAGACGATTGTGAATGAGAAATTTTATGGAATTGTTCAGAGTAATATTCTAGATAAAAATATTATGGATTTTTCATTGAACAGTCTAGATATACAAGTTATGAATGAATTATATCTTCTATCCGATATTGTTCAAACAACAGTATCCTTATATTGTTTGAAGTTATTTGAAGAATTGAGTCAAGAGAGTATTTTAGAGAGTTTTAAAATTTTTTTAGAAGATATTAAAGATGAAAAAATTAATTTAGTGCTGAGTCATGGAGATTATATTCCATGGAATAGATTTGTAGATCAAACTAAAATAAAAGTAATTGACTGGGAGATGTATGCTTATCGACCAATATTTTATGACATTTATTTTTATATGTTTCATAAAGAAATTTTATTAGATCAGAGTGAGATAGAATCATTTTTTACAAAAAGTTTAAATTATTTTACTCAAACTTACAATGTAGAATATAATGAACGAACAAAAAATATCTATCTTTTAGTTATATCTTTGGAAGTCTATGTACATTATAGAAAAAATAATGAAACTAGTGATGAAAAGATCTTGAAACTTTTATTAAAAAATATAAGGTTTTTAGAAAACAAAATAAAAGGAGAGCATACGTGAGAATACTACAAATTAATAAATATATTACTATTAATGGTGGTTCTGAAGTTGTTATGAAAAATTTATATGAAATTTTTAGCTTAAATAATTTTCATATAAAAAATATAGGTTTTCATAAACCCAATCAACGTTTAATTGATAACTCTATTGACTTAGGTGTAGAGAATTTAGAAGTTCAGGGATTTTTTGTTAATAAAAAGCTAGTAAGTATCATTGTTGATTATATTCTTAAAGAGAAAATAGATACAGTTATTTGTCATAATGTTTATCATCACTTTCCTATTTATCAGTTATTTAAAGAGATTAAAGAAAAATGTGATGTACAAATAATACTTTATTTACATGACTATAAAATAGTATGTCCTTCTTATAATTTATTAAGAGGTTCTGAGATTTGTGAAAGTTGTTCTAATAAATCTTTTTTTGCAGCTACTTTATATAAATGTAAAGATAACTCATTAATGAAATCCTTTGTGTTAACTTTAGAATCTATCTACAATAATAAAATTCATGATGCCTATGACTATGTTGATAAAATTATTTCTCCAAGTTTATTTTTAAAAGAAAAAGTGAAAGCACTTGGCTTTAGGCATAAGATTGAGGTGTTACATAATCCATTGGATGTTACGATTACTTCTGAATCGTTTTCTAAAAAGGAAAACTCTCTTTTATTTGTAGGACGTTTATCTGAGGAAAAGGGAATTCGAATTTTATTAGAGTTGGCAAAACAACTTACACAATATGAAATCAAAATAATTGGTGATGGACCATTAAAAGAGTTGTTAGTCAGTGAAGTGAATTCATTAGAAAATGTACAGTATTATGGTTATCAAGAAAAAAGAACAATAGAGTTAATGATGAAAAGATCAAAGTATCTGCTAGTTCCATCTATATGGTATGAAAACAATCCCATGGTTATTTTAGAAGCCTTTTCCATGGGATTACCAGTGATAGGGGCTAATCGAGGAGGAATTCCAGAGATGATTGTTGGGGGTAGAGGAATCAGTTTTGAACCAAAAGATATTGATGAAAGTATTAAAGTTATTAATATAATGATGTCAAAATCAGAAGAGGAGTATGGAAAATTATCAGAAGCATGTCAAAGTTTTGCTAAAGAAAATTATTATACAGCGTATTATCATAAACTTATTAAAATATTAGGAAATAAAAATGAAAAATGAAAATAAAGTAGCAATGCCAACGGATGTATCAATTATTACAACCTATAGATGTCAAATGGAATGTAAAATGTGTGATATTTGGCAAAATTGGACAGATCCAAAGTTAGAAATTACGCCTCAGGAATTAGAAATTTTACCCAATTTTAAATTTGTTAATATTACAGGAGGAGAGCCATTTTTAAGAGATGATTTAGAAGAAATTATTGAAGTGATGTATAAAAAGTCAGACAGGATTGTGATTTCAACTTCAGGATGGCATACCTCTAAGATTTTAAAACTTGCTGAACGTTTTCCAAATATTGGAATTCGTGTTAGTATAGAAGGTTTATCAGTAAAAAATGATGATTTAAGAGGTAAGCATGGAGGCTTTGATAAGGGTTTACGAACGTTATTAGGGTTAAAGAAAATGGGCGTAAAAGATGTTGGTTTTGGTATTACCGTTTCTAATAAAAACTCTAATGATATGCTTTGGTTATACGAATTGTCTAAAGAATTAGATATGGAGTTTGCCACGGCCTCTTTTCATAACTCTTATTATTTTCACAAAGATGATAACTGGGTTACAAATAAAGATGAGGTTACAGAAGATTTTCATGAGTTAATTCAACGTCTTATGAAAGAGAACAGTCCAAAAAGTTGGTTTAGAGCTTTTTTTAATTTGGGTCTTATTAATTATATTCATGGGGGGAAACGTATGTTACCTTGTCAAGCAGGAACAGCAAACTTTTTTATTGATCCTTATGGGGATGTACTTCCTTGTAATGGATTGGAAGATAAGTATTGGAAAGAGTCTATGGGGAATATTAGAGAAGTAAATAATTTTGAAGAGTTATGGTTTTCTGATCAGGCTAATAAAGTACGAGACTTAGTTAGAAGTTGCCCCAAAAATTGTTGGATGGTGGGGACAGCTGCCCCTGTTATGAAAAATTATATTAAGCATCCATTGAAGTGGGTTGTTAAAAATAAAATTAAAAGCCTGTTAGGTAAAGAAATTTGTACTGATTTTATTCCAAGTTATGATGTGGGGCAAGATCCAAGACAAGGTGATTTACGTTTACCTCAAGGCTATGAAGAGACCTTGGCACAAGCTAAGGAAAAAAGAGTTTTACTTGATAAAAGTATGAAAGAAGCAAGTAGTTGTGGTTGTGAGTAATGAAAATAATAGTGTTAGGAACAAGGGGCATACCCTATATTCAGGGTGGTGTAGAAACACATTGTCAAGAATTATATCCACGACTTGTGAAGTTAGGTTTTGAGGTAACATTAATTACCCGAACACCTTATGTGCAAGATAAAAGTAAGAAAGTGTATAAGGGGGTAAAACTAAAACATCTCTTTACACCTCAAAAGAAAAGTATTGAAGCCATTACACATACGCTATTAGGTATTTTTTATGCTCGTTTAAAGAATCCTGATATTTTACATATTCATTCTATTGGCCCATCATTAATGGTGCCTTTAGCACGTTTATTAGGTTTAAAAGTATTGGTGACGAATCATGGTCCTGATTATGAGAGGCAAAAATGGGGAAAATTGGCTAAAAAAGCTTTAATACTTGGTGAAAAATTGGGGACAAAGTATGCACATCAAGTGATTGTGATTTCAGAAGTTATTCGTAATATTTTACAGACAAAGTATCAGCGAGGAGATACAGCACTTGTCTATAATGGAGTGACATTACCTATTAAATCAGAAGAGACAGATTATATAGAAACTTTGGGATTAGAGAAGAATAACTACATGATTAGTGTAGGTCGTTTTGTTGAAGAAAAAGGACTAAATGATTTAATTGAAGCGTATGGGAAAATCAATACAGAAGTAAAATTAGTATTTGTAGGTGATGCAGATCATAAGAGCCAATACAGTGAGCAACTTAAAAAAAGTGCAAAAGAGAATGGTATTATTTTGACTGGCTTTATAAAAGGGAAACAATTAAATGAAATTTTTTCTCATGCAAAACTTTTTCTTATGCCATCTTATCATGAAGGATTACCCATTGCATTATTGGAAGCTATGAGTTATAACCTTGATGTATTGGTGAGTGATATTCCTGCTAATTTAGAAGTTACGTTAGATAAAAAAGACTATTTTGAGGTTGGAAATATCGAAAAATTAAGTGAAAAGTTAGAAGTAAAGTTAAGGCAAAATGAAAACCGAAATTTTTCTAGTCTTATTATTGAAAAATATAATTGGAATATTATTGCTCAACAAACTAAAGAGGTTTATTTATACCTTATCAAAGGAAAAAGTTATGAAAAAAATTCTGTTATTATTACTCATAAGTCTAAACCCAATGCTCTTGGCAATCAATGTTAAAACAGCGACACATGTTAAAAGTTTTTCAAATATTTTTTCTGTTTCAAATAAAAAAAATATTCTATATCTGGAAGGTTATTATTCTGTGCTTGATGGTGGGGAAGGGTATTTTAAATGGAATCAAACCATAAATAAATCTAAAGCTGATGGGGGAATTATTATTGACCCTACTGTATCTTTTGGGAATCAAGGTAAGGGACGAGGTTATGGTTGTTGGATTCGCCAATATACTGGTAATATAAAAACAGAATGGTTTGGTATTAAAGGAGATGGATCTGACATGAGCATGGCTTTTAATCACTTGATAAAATACATAAGGTTCAAAGGAGGGGGAACAGTTCTTTTACCTGCGAAAACAATTTCTGTGAGTAATCTTGATTTTACAGCTTGTAATAACATAACGATTATTGGTCAAGGGAAACTTTCTGTAATTGATTTTAAATATGCTCAAAAAGGGATTGGGTTGAACTTTGGTTCTAAAAGAGGTATTGGTGGAACTCAAAATATTATTTTATCTAATTTTACGTTAACCAATTCAAGGTATAAAATGAATACCTTACTAGAGTTTAGAAGTGGACCAACGAGACAAAAGCCTGTTGAGACATCAGGGTTTATTACTTTAAAAAATCTTTTTTTACAAAAAGGGGCTGAAAAAGGGCTTTCTTTGGTAGGAGTAAGTCATGTTCTGGCTGAGGGGATTGTCCTTCGATTTAATACACCTATTGATTATGGTTTATATATTTCTCAAGATGTAAATATTAATACAGGAGTGTTTACATTTAGAAATTGCTCTTTTCGCGCTAAAAAAACAGCATTGCGTATTGAAGCGTCTAAACAATTGATTGATAGTATTTTATTTGAAGGTTGTGGCTTTTTTAATTATTTAAATCCTTTGGCTAGAGAAGTTATTGTTTTAAATGGTCAACGATATGCGATTGAATCTGTAAAGTTCTTAGCTTGTCATATAGAGTCGCGTAATACACACTTTAATAAAAAAACAGCCATTGCCTTAAAGGGAAAATTACATTCCATTAACTTTGATACCATACATTTATCTTGTGGAAAATCCAATATAAAGACACAAGCTGATTATGCTATTAAATTTCATAACAGAGGAAATTATAAAAATATTTTATTTAATAATATGTCTATATTAAGGTGTAAAAAAGCTTCTAAAGGAGGAGTAGTTTACTACTTTGAAGGGCAGGATAGTAGCTTTGACAAAGAGAGTCCTATTCAGTTTAGAGGCTTAATTAAGAGTGTCACAGAACCTAAAAAATTTAAACTTGATAATAAACATTATCAAAAATACTTCATCAATGAAGTGTAAGAAGCTTTGCATTTGAAGGCTTCAATCTACTTTATTTATAAATTTTAATACAACATAATTTTAAAACTAATAAACTAATTTTATAAAAAAATAAAATATATTATTTTTAGTAAAATATAGATAAAAAATAAAAAAAGTTATAAAAAAAATAAAATAATATTTTATCTCAATTTTGTGATATATATTGTTCTTTTATATTGTATACGTTAATAAACTTAGCACTTTTATGCTGAATATTCATTTTTAATCTATAAAGTTCTTGCTTTTATGGGTTGTTAAGAATATTTTTATAATAATTTAAAATATTTATAATTAATTAAAAATATTTTAAAACAAAAATATTTTTTATATAATATAATATATTTTTATTTTAAGTATTAAAGGAGTATCATTCCCACAGGATAGGCATTGTTTATCTGAATTTACATAAAAAGGGGTAAGAGATGAGACTTACAAATATAGTGTCAGCTATAATTTTGTTGTTAACATTAACAATAAATTTATATGCATCTGATCAAAGTGTCATAAAAAAGACAGTGGATGGTGAAGTTGTCTTAAAGCTTAAGTATGCAGAGGTTATTGTTCGTTTGGAACAGAAATTAAAGCCTACAGAAGTTTATCAAAATTTTATGGGTGAGAATAAAATCGAATCTAATAAGATTGAAATGGTAAGTAGTTTTCCTATAACAAGAGGAACTTTGAAAGTAAAAAATAGTGATAAAGCACATATAATAGTGCTTAGATCAACAACACTTTCAGAAGAAGAGTTACTTGAATTAGCTGAGGATATAGAGGGTGCAGAATATGTTGAGCTTGCACAGCCTATACAGCTTAATCAAACACTTCCTAATGACTCAAGGTTCAATGAATTATGGGGAATGGATAATGATGGTAGTAATGGAGGAGTAGCTGATGCAGATATTGATGCTCCTGAAGCTTGGGATATTCAAAGAGGTTCGGCAAATGTTGTTGTAGGTGTTATTGATACAGGTGTGGATTATACGCATCCTGACTTAGTTAACAATATGTGGAAAAACCCAGGTGAAATAGCAGGGAATGGTATTGATGATGATGGTAATGGTTACGTAGATGATATTTATGGAATTGATACAATTAATCATGATAGTGATCCAATGGATGATAATCATCATGGTACACATTGTGCTGGAACTATCGGTGGAGAAGGAAATAACTCTCTAGGTGTTACAGGTGTTAATTGGACAACTTCTCTTGCAGCATGTAAATTTTTATCTTCAGGTGGTTCAGGAAGTATTGCTGGTGCTATTGAGTGTGTAGAGTATTTTAATACCTTAAAAGCAAATCATGGTATTAATGTTAAGGTAACCAATAACTCTTGGGGTGGTGGAGGTTTTTCACAAGCAGGCAAAGATGCTATAGATGCTAGTGGTGCTTTAGATATTCTTTTCGTAGCAGCAGCTGGAAATGTTGGAAGTAATAATAATGATGATAATCCACATTATCCTTCAAGTTATACTTCAGCTAATGTTATAGCTGTTGCTTCTACTGATAGAACTGATCGTAAATCTTCTTTTTCAAGTTATGGTCTAGTTAGTGTTGATTTAGCAGCACCTGGAAGTGCTATTCTAAGTACTGTAATTGGTGGTGGTTATGCATCATTTAACGGAACATCAATGGCAACACCACATGTAGCAGGTGCTGTAGCACTTTTAGCTGCTCAGGACTCTTCTAAAACTGCTTTAGAACTAAAAGAACAAATTTTAAATACTGTAGATGTGTTAGAGGATCTTAATGGTTCGGTAGCAACTTCAGGTCGTTTGAATATTAATAATATGTTAGGAGGAGTTACGCCACCACCAGTTGAAGGTGATATTAACTTTGATGATATAGATACTGGTGGAAGTTATGTTTCAATTCCAGCTGATTATAAAGGTTTTATATGGTCAGAGTCTTTTGTGGCTGTAGATGGTATGGCTTATGATTCTAATTCAGGTTATGCAAAAGGTATAATATCTACGCCAAATGTAGCTGCTAATGCTAATGAAGATGATGTAACTTTATCAAATGATGAAGTTTTTAATTTTACAAGTGCTTATTTGACAGCTGCTTGGAATAACGATTTAGAAGTAACACTTAAGGGTTATAAAGATGGGACAGAACTTTATACACGTACGGTAGTTGTTAGTCCTCATAGTGCTACTAAATTTGATTTTAATTTTGAGGGTGTTGATACAGTAACTTTCCATTCAGAAGGTGGTACAAATGCTGGCTTAGTGGTTAATAGAGAAAATGCTCAAGAGATTGAATCTGAAGGATTAGTAAGCAAACTTATTAAAACAAATGAGAATAAAATCTTGGGTTCAGGAACACATTTTACATTAGATAATATAGTTATAAATACAGAAGAAGAACCTCCACCACCAGTAGAGGGTGAGATTAACTTTGATGATATTGATACAGGTGGAAGCCTTATTCCAGTCCCAGATAATTATAAAGAATTGATTTGGTCATCAGATTTTTATATTACAAATGGTGGTACGCGTTTACCTGATACAGGTTATGAAAATGGAATGGTATCTACCCCTAATACAGCTTTTAATGCTGGTGGAAATGATGTAACTTTATCAAACAGTGAATCTTTTAATTTTACAAGTGGGTATCTTACAGCTGCTTGGAATAATGATTTAGAAATAACACTTAAGGGTTATAAAGATGGGACAGAACTTTATACACGTACGGTAGTTGTTAGTCCTCATAGTGCTACTAAATTTGATTTTAATTTCAATGGTGTTGATACGGTAACTTTTCATGCAGAAGGTGGTACAAATGCTGGTTTAGTAGTTAGTGATGAAGTTGTGGCTCAAAGTAATACTCAAAGTATGTCTATTATCACAAAAGGAAATAAAACTTTAGGGTCTGGAACACACTTTGTATTGGATAATGTAGTTTTAGGAGATGATGAAACGCCACCACCAGTTGAAGGTGATGAGATTAATTTTGATGATATCGATACAGGTGGAAGCCTTATTCCAGTCCCATATAATTATAAAGAATTGATTTGGTCATCAGATTTTTATATTACAAATGGTGGTACGCGTTTGCCTGATACAGGTTATGAAAATGGAATGGTATCTACCCCTAATACAGCTTTTAATGCTAATGGGTATGACGTAACCTTATCAAAAAGTGAACCTTTTAATTTTACAAGTGGGTATCTTACAGCAGCTTGGCGTAATGACTTAGAAATAACACTTAAAGGTTATAATAATGGTGTTGAACTTTATACACGTACTGTAGTGGTTGGTCCTTATAGTGCAACCAAATTTGATTTTAATTTCAATGATGTTGATACGGTAACTTTTCATGCAGAAGGTGGTACAAATGCTGGTTTAGTAGTTAGTGATGAAGTTGTGGCTCAAAGTAATGCTCAAAGTATGTCTATTATCACAAAAGGAAATAAAACTTTAGGTTCTGGAACACATTTTGTATTGGATAATGTTATTATTGGTGGGTCGTCTACGCCAGAGATTCCTTCAGTAGAGAATGACTTAAATGGTGATGGATATTCAGACCTTTTAATCGAAAATACAAATAATTACCGTTTAAATGGTTGGTTTGGTTCAGAAAATGCTGAAGTATCAAATCAATACTTAAAGACCTTAAGTCTTGAAAGAGAACCAATAGCACAAGCTGATATTAATGGAGATGGATACTTAGATATTCTTGTACTTAATACAAGTAATAATGCATTAGCGATGTTAAAAGGTAGTGCTAGTGGTGCTGTAGAAAATATTTATCTTAAACAATTGTCATCAGATCAAAGTGTTATTGACATAGCTGATATGAATGGTGATGGTTTTGATGATATTATTATTAAGAATATAAATAATGCAAGAGTTAATGCTTTACTTGGAAGTGAGCAAGGAACGTTAACGAATAAATACCTTAAAACCTTATCAGATTCGCAAGAGATTGTAGGCTTTATGGATGTTAATGGTGATGGTTATCAAGATATTATTGTTAAAAATAATACAAATAGAAGAGTAAATGCTTGGATTTCAGATGCTAATGCTAATGTACAGAATAAATATTTAAAAACATTGTCTGATACAGTAGAAATTGTGAATGGCGTTGACTTTAATAATGATGGTTATGAAGATATTATTGTACAAAATAGTAATAATGGAAGAGTAAATGCTTGGATAAGTGATGCCAATGCTAATATGACGAATCAGTATATTAAAACACTGTCTTCAGAGTTGATAATAGCTGGTACTGCTGATATTAATGGGGATGGTTTTCCAGAAGTTATTGTTTCAAATAGTCTTAACAATCGAGTGAGTGCATGGATGAATAATGCTGGTGTAACAGTTAGTACTCAATATCTTAACACTTTAAGCACTGGTGCTGTGTTAATGGTTGATGAAAATGATATGAATGGTGATAGTTATCATGATTTAATTGTTGTAAACCCAAATAAACGTGTGTCTGCTTGGTTAGGTAGTTCTAATGGAAGTGTGACAAACCAGTATCTTAAAACATTAGGTGGGGATCAAAATATTTTGACTCCTTAATAAATTAAGAGATTATGAAGAAGTTTTTTTCTTTATAATCTTTTTTTCTTCATTACTTCTTTATAATCTTTTTTTCTTCATTACTTCTTACTTCTTTTTAATTTTATTTTCAGTTTAAAAGCACTTTATCTTGTTTTTTAGTATTAAATATAATTATTTACTTATTTATACATTTATGATACATTTCTGATACATTTCCTTGATATACTTCATTTACAATGTAAAAAGGATTAAAAATGAAAAGTAATTATACAAGAAGTATAGTACTGGTATCGTTGTTATGTGTATCTTCTTGGGCTACGCCAAATGCTACAACAGAACAAGTATTGATTAACTATGCTGATAAAGTTAAAAGTGGAGCATCATCACTTATTAATACTAATAAAGCACAAGTAATTGTACAGATAAAGGCAGGGATTGATGCTACAACAGCTTTCCAAAGCTTTGTAAAAACAAATTCTACGAAAGCTTCTAGTATAGAAATGCTTAAAAGCTTTGCTGTGGTAGGAACTAAACTAGGTATTAAAACAAGTGAAAAAAATCATATCGTGGTTTTAAAATCAGATACTTTGAGTGAAGAAGAGTTAGTAGCTGAAGCTAAGAAGATTGAAGGTGTGGTGAGTGTGGAAGTGGATCAAATAGTCCGTATAAACTCTTTACCAAATGATGCTGAGTTTTCTAAATTATGGGGCTTACATAATGAGGGAACTTATTATGGTGTAGCTGATACAGATATTGATGCACCTGAAGCATGGAAGATGCATCGTGGTAGTAAAAATGTGGTTGTTGGAATTACGGATGGAGGTATAGATTACCGACATGAAGATTTGGTTAATAATGTCTGGGTTAACCCTAATGAGATTGCAGGTAATGGTATAGATGATGATAATAATGGTTATGTTGATGATGTTTATGGAATTGATACAATTAACCATGATAGTGATCCATTTGATGATAAACAAGATCATGGTACACATGTATCAGGTATTATTGGTGCAGAGGGTAATAACTCGGTAGGGGTTGTAGGTGTGAATTGGAATACTTCAATGGCATCTTGTAAATTTATAGATAATCAGGGCTATGGCTACCTTTCAGGGGCAGCAGAGTGTGTGAACTATTTTACTGACTTAAAAGTAAATCGTGGTATTAATATTGTGGTGACCAATAATTCATGGGGAGACGAAACAGAATTTTCTCCAATCGGTTATCATCTTATCTCATTAGCTGGACAAGCTGGTATTTTATTTGTGACATCTGCTGGTAATAATAAGAAAGACATTGATGTGACACCAAGATATCCAGAAGCATTTGATCTTGATACCATTATTACTGTAGCTGAAACAAATGTATATGATGATTTATCTGATTATTCAAACTATGGTGTACAGAATGTTGATTTAGCAGCTCCTGGAAGAGTGATTCTTAGTACAACAGCAAGTAATCCAAATCAATGTATTCCTAATGATAATCAGGTATTCTTTACAGAAAATTTTGAAAATAATTTAAGTAATTGGAAGTTATATTCTTCAGCTCTTACTGATGATGAAAATGGAGATCTTCCTAGTGAACATTTGAAGATTGATGATAGTGAAGCTTATAGTGGTAATGCTTCTTTGGCAGATACCTTGAATGAAACTTATAGCAATTATCTGTATCAGACAGTACAGTCAAAAGAAGGGCTTCTTGACTTCTCTTCTGTCTCAAAAGAGGAAGTTGTTTGTGTTTCTTTCAAAGTGAAAGGGGAAACAGAAGAAGTTCATGACCATTTTGGTATATTTGCTACCTTTAATAACGATATTAATCATAGTATAGGAGTTAAAGGATCATCTTTAGTTGAAATTAGTGGTAATTATGATGAGTGGACAGAAGTTTCTGCACAGTTACCACCAAGTTTTTTTGAACAGAATTTAAGTTTGATATTTACACGTATTAATAACATTAAAAATGCCTTTGCTGGTTACAATATAGATGACATTAAAATTTCTACAGGAACATTAAGCCCTATACCAAGTCATGCTTATGATATAAGGGGTGGAACATCAGGGGCAAGTGCGTATGTTACTGGAGCTATAGCCTTGTTAGCATCAGCTCATCCAGATAAAACAGCTCTTGAGCTTAAAGAGATTATTTTAAATAGTGTTGATAAGTTAGATTCTTTAAATGGTTTAGTGGCAACAGGTGGAAGACTAAACTTACATAAAATGCTTAAGTTAGCTAATGGTACTCTTAAGGTAGCGAATGATTTTAATGGTGATGGCTATTCAGATCTTTTGATACACAATATAGATAATGATCGTTTAAGTGGATGGTTTGGTTCAGAAGAGGCAGAAGTAAACAGTAAATACTTAAAAGAGTTAGGTCTAGCTCGTCAAGTAGTAGCTACGGGAGATATTAATGGAGATGGTTATGAGGATGTCATCGTTGAAAATTCAGAGCATTATTCAGAGAATTATGTATTGTCAATGTTAAAAGGAGGTGAGAATGGTGGGACTGAAGGTGTTTATCTTAGATTAATAACACCATTTCAAAAGGTAATTGGAACAGCCGATTTAAATGGTGATGGTTATGATGATATTTTGATACAAAATATGGAGAACTTTAGAGTGAATGCACTACTTGGAAGTCAAAGTGGAATGGTGACACCTAAGTATCTTAAGACATTGTCACAAGAGCAAGAATTTACTGACATTGCAGATGTAAATGGTGATGGTTATGATGATGTTTTAGTCACAAATTCTATGAATGGACGAGTGAATGCTTGGCTTTCAGATATGAATGCAACGGTACAAAATAAATACTTAAAAACTTTGTCTCCAAATGTACAGATAGTTGAAGCCATAGATTACAATCATGATGGTTATGATGATATTATTGTACAAAACAATGATAATAAGAGAGTGAATGCTTGGTTGAGTAATGCTAATGCAAATATGACCAATCATTATATTAATACATTAGGAGAAGATGTAGGTTTAAAAGGTTTATCTGATATTAATGGGGATGGTTTTCCTGATATTATTGTCGTAGACTATGGAGGTACTCATAGAAAGGTAGATGCATGGATTAATAATGAAGGTGAAAGTATTAGGAGAAAGTATCTTAAGCGATTAGGTAAGCATGTAAAGTTAAAAATTGAGAAGTATGATATTAATGGAGATGGTTATGAGGATATTATTCTTCAACATGGATATGAACGTATAAGTGCTTGGTTAGGAAGTGCTAATGGAACAGTGACTCATAAGTATCTTAAATCATTAAGTGATGGTCAAAGTCTCTTGTTTAGACCTTAAAATACTAAAAGAGGATTGAAATTTACTTTCAATTTTCTTTTTGATAAGTTTTATAAAAAACTTATCAAAAACTTTTTATTCTTCTTATTTGATATATCCTTTTTTATCTTTTTACTATTAATTATACATAATAGTTTATCTTTCAAAGCAATTGTGATACATTTGTGATACATTTGATAGTTATAATGTAATTATCAAAATAAAGGATTTGAAAATGAAAAAGTGTTATTTTAAAGGATCGTTACTTTTATCGCTGTTATCTGTATCAGCATTTGCTTCCCTCAATGGTGAACCAAAGAAGGAAATGGTGACTAGTTTTAAGAATGCAACTAAGACGGTGCAAGTGATGGTAAGAGTTAAGGAGGGAGTAAATACACAAGGAGCCTATAGCAATCTTGTTAGTAGTAATGCTATTCTCTCAGATCATATTCAGATGGTGAAAAGTTTTCCTTTGGTCGGACAAAAGCAAATAGGTACTAATAGTGTTGGGCAAAAAAATATGTTGGTTTTAAAGTCTAATACATTAACAGAAGAGGAATTACTTAATCAAGCAAAAAAAATAAATGGTGCAGAATTGGTTGAGGTAGACCGTATGGTTTATCCTAGTACTACGCCTAATGATACTAGATATCCTGAACTTTGGGGAATGCATAACGATGGAACACATGGTCAAGTTGATACAGATATAGATGCACCTGAGGCATGGAAGATGCATCGTGGTAGTAAAAATGTGGTTGTTGGGGTTATTGATACGGGTGTAGATTATAGACATAAAGATTTGGTTAATAATATGTGGGTTAATCCAAATGAGATTGCAGGTAATGGTATTGATGATGATAATAATGGTTATATTGATGATATGCATGGAATTAATGCAATTCTTGATATTGGTGATCCAATGGATACAGGGGGACATGGTACCCATGTTGCTGGTGCAATTGGAGCAGAAGGTAATAATTCCTTAGGGGTTACGGGTGTTAATTGGACAGCATCTATTGCAGCTTGTAGATTTTTGGGTTTTGATGGAGGAAGTACATCTGATGGTATTCAATGTATTAATTATTTTACAGATTTAAAAGTAAACCGTGGCGTGAATGTTGTTTTAACAAATAATTCATGGGGTGGAGGTTCGTACTCACAACTTGTAAAAGATGCCATTAGTACAGCTGGAACTTATGGAATTTTATTTGTAGCTGCTGCTGGAAATGAAGATTATAATAATGATGTGAATTTAACTTATCCAGCTTCTTATGATGCAGATAATATTATTTCGGTAGCTGCTATAGATACCAATGATGAAAGAGCAAACTTTTCAAACTATGGTGTAACAACGGTTGATTTAGCTGCACCAGGTGTGAAGATTTTAAGTACGATTTCTAATAAAGGGTTTCCTCTATGTACTCCTAATGAGAATGAAGTATTTTATAAAGAAGGGTTTGAAAATAATTTAAGTAATTGGATATTATTTACATCAGATAGAACTAATCAAGAGGTTGATTTACCGAATGAACATTTTAAACTTGATATGAATGACTCCTCTTCTGGTAATGCTTCATTAACAGAAACGTTAGCTAATACTTATAACAATAATAGAATTCAAAGAGCTGTGTTAAAAGATAATATTATTGATTTATCTTCTGTTCCATCTAATGAGACAGTGTGTGCTTCTTTTAGTGTAAAAGGTGAAACAGAGAATCAATTTGATGTTTTTGATTTATTTGTATCCTATAATGGTGGTGATAGTTGGGAACATGCATCTAGAGCAACAGGGCTTTATGAAGATTGGACAAAGATATCTGTGGAATTACCAGCAAAATATTTTGTCAATAATTTTAACATGGCTTTATTACGTCAGAGTGATGATGGTATTGTTTATGGTGGATATAATATTGATGAACTTACTATTTCTTCAGGTGAAAAAATGGTTTCAAATAGTTATCAATCATTCCAGGGAACATCAATGGCAGCACCATATGTAGCAGGTGCAGTAGCTTTATTGGCAGCAGCACATCCAGACTTAAATAGTAGTGAACTTAAAAGCACTGTTTTAAATACCGTTGATATTATCCCTGCTTTAGAAGATGTGGTAGCAACAGGAGGACGACTGAACATCCACAAGATGCTTGAATCTAAAAAAGGTGTTAAATCCAAGATAAAACATGATTTAAATGGTGATGGATATTCAGATATTTTGATTAAAAATGAAGATAACTTTCGTCTCAATGGATGGTTTGGTTTAAGTAATGAAGAGGTTTCAAGCCAATTTCTAAAGACTTTAAGTGCTGAACGTGAAATTGTAAAACAAGGAGATATTAATGGTGATGGTTATTTAGACTTACTGGTGTATAACAGTAATACTCATGCTTTAGCAATATTAAAAGGAAGTGCCAGTGGAATGGTTGAGAATGTTTATCTAAAACGTTTATCTGAAGAACAAATGGTTATAGATATGGCAGATGTTAATGGTGATGGTTATGATGATATTTTGATTAAAAATATCAATAATTCCAGAGTGAATGCTTTATTAGGAAGTATGAATACTACTGTGACAACCAAGTATCTTAAGACATTAGCAGCCAATCAAGTATTTAAAGGTGTTATGGATGTGAATGGCGATGGTTTTGATGACATTATTGTTCAAAATAGTGAAAATAGAAGGGTGAATGCTTGGCTTTCAGATATGAATGCAAATGTACAAAATAAGTATCTAAAAACATTGTCTTCTACGGTTGAAATTATGGAAGCCATTGATTTTAATGCTGATGGTTATGATGATATAATTGTTAAGAACAGTGATAATGGAAGAATCAACGCTTGGTTAAGTGATGCCAATGCTAATATGAGTAATCATTACATTAAAACTTTGTCTTCAGATTTAATGATAGAAGGTATGACAGATATTAACGGTGATAAATTTCCAGACATTATTGTGCATAATACTAATAATGATAGAGTGAGTGCATGGATTAATAATGCTGGTCAAACAGTTAATACACAATATCTTCAAACATTAAGTGGAAGTGCAAAATTAATGATTCATGAGTATGATATTAACGGAGATGGTTACGATGATATTCTTGTTGAAAATTTGAATAAACGAGTTTCTGCTTGGTTGGGTAGTTCTAATGGAAGTGTGACTAATAAGTATTTGAAGACGTTAGCTGATACACAGGAGATAATAACGCCTTAATACTTAACAATATAGGGAGACTATGAGAGAACTTTCTCTGCATAGTTTTCTTTTCTAAGTACCTCTAAACTTTCTAATTCTTTGACTTCTTTTTTTTAATTTTATTTAACATTGTTTTTTATTAATTAATTTAATTTAATATAATTTTTAAAAATTAAAATAATATTAAAAAATTTAAATAATTATAAAAATTTATATATTTTGAATATTATTAAATACTTTTTTTAATTTTATGTATATAATTTAATAAATATATTTAATAAGGATTTAAGTTGAGGAAAAATTATTTAAGAAGTTCATTACTTTTGTCACTCTTGTCAGTATCAGCATTTGCAACAACACATAGTGAAGTGCGACAATCATTGATAGACAATATGAATAATAAAAATAAAAAAGTACAGGTTATTGTAAGAGTAAAAGAAGGTGTTAATACTAATGAAGCTTATAAGAGTTTTTTAAATAGTAACAGTATTGAGGAAAATAGCATAGAAGTTGTGAAAAGTTTTCCTTTAGTTGGAGCAAGTTTGGGGACTAAGAGTATTGATAAAAAACATATCTTGGTTTTGAAGTCGACAACGTTAAGTGAGAATGAACTACTTAGTAAAGCAAAAGAAATTTATGGTGTTGAAGCTGTAGAGTTGGATCAAATTGTGAAGATTAATACTGTGCCTAATGATATTAGGTATCCTGAACTTTGGGGTATGGAGAATAATGCAATAAGCAGTGATATTGATACAGATATAGATGCACTTGAGGCATGGAAGATACATCGTGGTAGCAAAAATGTGGTTGTAGGTGTTATTGATACAGGTGTGGACTATAAACATGAAGATTTGGTCAATAATATGTGGATGAATCCAAATGAGATTCCCAATAATAATATTGATGATGATGAGAATGGTTATATTGATGATATTTATGGAATTGATACTGTTAATGGTGATAGTGATCCTATGGCTGATGATTCACACGGTACACATGTGGCAGGAACAATAGGTGCAGAAGGAAATAATTCTGTAGGCGTAGTAGGAGTGAATTGGACAAGTTCCATCGCAGCTTGTAAATTTTTAGATGCTGCTGGTGCTGGAGAACTTTCTTCTGCAATTGAGTGTGTTAATTACTTTACAGATTTAAAAGTAAATCGTGGTATTAATATTGTCGTTACCAATAACTCTTGGGGTGGAGCAGAGTTTTCACAAGAACTACAGAATGCCATTGCTCTAGCTGGAGAAAGTGGAATTTTATTTGTTGCTGCTGCTGGAAATGAGAATAAAGATAATGATGATACGTTATCTTATCCAGCATCATATAATTTAAATAATATTATTTCAGTGGCTGCAACCAATATTAATGATGAACGTGCAAGTTTTTCAAATTATGGTGTGAACAGTGTGGACTTAGCTGCACCAGGTGAAGATATTTTAAGTACAGTTCCAAATGAAGTAACCAGTACTTGTATTCCTAATAACAATGAAGTACTTTATAGTGAAAGATTTGAATCAGGTTTAGAGCAGTGGGAATTTTATACAGAAAACATATTTAATCCAAATGTTGATTTACCCAATGAACACTTTATGCTTGATGCAAATGATTTTGCTTCTGATGCTTATTCACTAACAGAAACTTTAGCTGAAACATATAATAACAATAGGTTTCAAATAGCTACCATAAAAGATGATGTGATTGACCTATCAAATGTTTCGGCTGATGAAACAGTTTGTGTTTCATTTGAAGTTAAGGGTGAAATAGAAAGCTCTTGGGATCAGATGGCTTTATTTGTTATGGATGATAATACTGGTCAGTTGAATATTTTATCTCAGATAGATGGATACTATGAAGATTGGACAGAGGTCTCTGTTAATTTACCAAGTAAATATTTTATGAATAATTTAAATATTGGGTTCTTTCGTTTTAATGATACCAATACGGTTTATGGTGGATATAATATTGATAACTTGAAAATTTCGACAGGAGACATTATTGTCCCATCGGCATCTAATTCTTATGCTGTATTAAGTGGAACATCCATGGCAGCTCCCTATGTAACAGGAGCAGTAGCCTTGTTGGCATCAGCACAAGAAAATCTTAAGATGAATCAGCTTAAGGAAATTATTTTAAATACTGTAGATGTCGTACCAGCACTCAATGGTATTGTGGCAACAGGGGGTCGTCTTAATATCCATAAGATGCTTCAATTTGAAAAATCTTTACAAACTAAGGTGAAAAATGATTTTAATGGAGATGGTTATTCAGATATTTTAATTAAAAATGTAGATAATTTTGGTTTAAGTGGATGGTTTGGTACAGAGAGTATAAATTTAACAAGTAACTTCTTAAAAACTTTAAGTGTTGATCGAGAAGTAGTGGAACAAGGTGATATTAATGGAGATGGATACTTAGACTTAATTATTTCTAATACCAGTACAAATGTTTTGGCTATGTTGAAAAATACGAAAGATGGCATGTTTGAAAATGTTTATCTTAAAGGATTATCAGAAGGACAAAAAGTTATCGCTGTAGGTGATGTAAATGGTGATGGTTATGATGATGTTTTGGTTCAAAATATGAATAACTTACGGATTAATGCTTTATTAGGAAGTGCTAATGGAACGGTAAGTACGCAATATATTAAAACCTTATCAGAAGCTCAGGAATTTCACTCTGTTATGGATGTAAATGGTGATGGTTATGATGATGTTGTTGTAAAAAATAATAACAATGGAAGAGTAAATGCTTGGATTTCTTATGAGGATGGTCATGTACAAAATAAACATTTAAAAACTTTGTCCCCAGAAGTTGAGATTGTAGAAAGCATTGATTATAATAATGATGGTTATGATGATATCATTGTAAAAAATAATAACAATGGAAGAGTGAATGTATGGTTAAGTGATGCTAATGCTAATATAACTAACAGTTATGTAAAAACCTTGTCTTCAGATTTAAAAATAGCAGGTTTATCTGATATTAATGGCGATGGTTTTCCAGAAATTATTGTGGCTAATCAAGTGAATAATAGAGTGAGTGCATGGATTAATAGTCCAATGCAAAGAGTGAGTACCCAATATCTTAAAACTTTAAGTCCAGAGGCACGATTGATTGTTGATAGAAATGATGTAAATGGTGATGGTTATGAAGATATTATTATGGAAAGTGCTACTAAACGTGTAAGTGCTTGGCTAGGTAGCCCTTCAGGAAAAGTGAGTAATCAGTATATTAAAGCTTTATCCGAAAATCAAGAGATTTTACTTCCTTAAAATGAAAATAAAAAGGCTATGAGAAAAAAGTTTCTCATGGTTTTTGAAGCTTCATATAACTTTTTATAAAAGATATACTTACAAAATCCCCTTAACCTTCTTCAAATCTTCAAAAACCTCTTTCTTCAAAGAAGGATTCTTAAGCAAAAAATTTGGATGATAAGTAGGAATAATAGTATAGTTTTCTTTTTCTATCACGGTTCCACGTATCTCATTTAATGGCGTAGTATCATTGGTGAGATAGTGGTAGGCTTCTTCCCCTAAAGTCACAATAATCTTTGGCTTGACCAACTCTATCTCTTTAAACAAATAAGCCTTACAAGTATGAAACTCCGACTCATGAATCTCTTTGTTAGCGAGTGGGTGGCATTTTAAGAGGTTAGTTAAGTAAACATTTTGACGTGTTGTACCGATTACCTTTTCTATCATGGCTGTTAGCATCTCTCCACCACGTCCTAGAAATATTTTTCCTTCGTTATCTTCTATTTCTAAAGGTTTATTACCAATAAACATAAGGTTAGCTTGGGGGTTTCCTTCTCCAAAAACAACTTGCTTTCTGTTTTTAGACAAAGAACAAAGATGACAGTTTGATGCTTGTTGTTTTAGGGCTTCAAGAGAGTTGGGAAGCTCTAACAGCTCTTGATCATCTTGGGTGAAAACCTCTTCAGAAGTATATTTATAGCCGAACTCTTTTAACTGGTAGAGACGTTTTAAGAGTAGGGCATTGTGTAGGTTTTTCATGAAACTACGGTTCCACTTATGTAGACTTTATCTACTTGATTCGTATGCAGTATGGTATGTAAAGCAATGCTCTCTAAAGATGAGGGTTTATCTGGCAAAGTAAGGAAAGCAAAATCAGCATCTTTTCCGACTTCGATGATTCCTGAGTTTAAAGAGAAAATCTCTGCTGGTGTGGAGGTAATGGACTTTATGAGGACAGAAGCCAGTTTTTCTATAGGAACTGAGTGGTGTAACATAAGAGCTGCACGTAGTTCATCTAGTATGCTTAGCGTGTTGTTAGAACTTAAACCATCGGTTGCTGTGGTAAAGGGCATGTTGTTTTCAATGAGCATTTCAATGGCTAGTCGTCCACACCCCAACAGTCTGTTAGAACGAGGACAGTGGGCAATACTGTGTCCTTTTTCATTTAAGAAGTTTAACTCTTCTCTTGTGGCTTGGACAGCATGGGTTAAATGGGCAGGTACTTGATTTAAAGAGTGCATGAATTCTTTAACAGTAGTTACGGCTTTTGATGTAGAGAAAAAGTTTTGGAAAAAGCTTAGAAAACCACCCGTTTCTTTAGTTAACCATTCACGCTCTGCTTGTGACTCTAAAAAGTGTGCTGAAAGAGGAAATCCTTCTTGTTTAGCTAAAGCAATAGCGCGTTGCGTCACAATAGGATGTACTGAGTAAGGCGAATGAATGGCAATGGCTGGAATGATACCATCGTCAACACAGTTTTTCGATTCGTTTAAACGTTCTAAAAAGTCTCCGTAAAGCATGTCAGCAGTGGCAGCTTGTGAGCCGATGAGTTCGTTGAAAAAAAGAACTTTTTGAGGTGTTTGTGTACAGACTTCTAACTCTGTACCAAAAGAGGAGATAGCCCCAAAGGTGGTAACCCCAGAGTTTAACATTTGCTTACAAGCTTCCATCATCACTTCATTGTCACAAGCACGGACTAAATCTTCACGGTTTTTAATGACTGAGTCCAACCAAGGCATGAATGAACCATACTCTAAAGTGGTTCGGTTTTTAGAAAACTCTAAATGAACATGAGTATTGATAAACCCAGGGTATAGTACAGAGTTCTCTACTTGTTCTTGTATTGTTGCCTTAGGGTATTGTGCTTGTAGGTTTTCTAAAGTGTCGATGGCTTGGATTTTTTCATCAAAAGCTACGGCAAGGTTTTCTTGAAATGTATTGTCTAGGTAGATATAGTTCGGGTTTATTATTTTCATTTTTTCTCATTTGGTCGATAAATCGACCCTACTGGGGTATCTTATATCGTAGGGTCGGTTGAGTGACCATCAGCTTGATATAACTGAGGTATTTTATCGTAAAAAGAATATGAGAATCTCTAAAAACCTTATTTCAATATTTCAAAGGTTATTAACTCTTTTTTGACACCGGAGACGACAGCTTGCGTTCCTACAGTTTTGGTGAACTTTATAGTATCAATATCATTTAAATTTTTACCTATAAATTCATTTAAGAATGCCTTCTTTTTAAATTCTCTATCCCTCTCTCTTGAACGTTGAATGTATATGGAGATGATTACACCTGCTTTATTGATACCAAAAACAAATTCAATTGCACCATATTCACCTTTTTGTGTACTTGTCAAGATATAGCCCAAAGATGTTTCGTTTGCCATCAGTTCATAATATTGAAATAAATCTCTTTGTCCTGCAAGAAGTTTACCTGCTTTCTCTTCTATTTCTTTGAGCTTTTGTGAGGTAATTTTTTTGTTAATGGTTTTGTAGTCTAATGCTTCAGGAAAAATACGTACCATCGTTCTTTCTGGATTTCTCCAGATACATTTATACTCTTCTTGGGCATAACTAATCTCTATGGTACTAAAAATAATGGCTATAAGCGTTGTAAACTTGAATAAGTAGTTCATTTTGATTCTCCTTTGTTTTTTGTTTAAAATAGTGTGTATTCCCAGCTCTAAAGACCAAACCATAGAAAGGTGAGTTATAACTTATGCCTAGAAAGGCCGACTCCTCTTTATGGTCTGCTTTATAATAAGTGTAAGCAACATTCAAGTCCACAGAAGGAGCAAGACTATAATCAATCCCAGTAAAAATTGATAGAAGAGAGTCATCTTCCTGTCTCCCAAATACTACTTCATTTCTCGTCACCAAGAGGTCATGATATTTAATGATATCAATGGCAAACATATCTTTTTTGATATCTTGGAATTCAGCTGAGAGTAGTGAAAATCCTAATTTAAGATCTTCAATATCTTGACCTTTAAAAGATGCTTTAAGAGCCAGCATCTTATCATTGTTGTCTTTATGGTTATTTTTCAAGAGCTTTTTGGGACTTAAAAGTAGTTCATAGTCCATAGATTTCCAAAAGCCTGAGAGCTTAACTCCATCATCACTTTTGTAACCAATAGTCTTTTTTTCCTGTGTCTTTAAGAGAAGTACTTCAGAGTCATAATCACTCAAAAGACCAAAAGGTATAAGGCTTCTACCTAAGGTAAGATTCCATCTTCCCATTGGACCTTTGTATTTGGCGTAAAGCTGATCAATATGTGTTTCTTTAAAATTATCTTCCCCTTCGAGTTGTAAAAAAAGGTTAACTCTATCACCTTTCGCATCAGATAAAACTTCTTTTATACCTATACGGGCTTTTTCAAAGGAGAGTTCATTCTCTGAAAGATTATGTTGTAAACTTCCTTCTATGTCGAGTTGCGTTGCTTGAGCAGGGCAATAACATAAAGAAAATAGTAACAATAAATATTTAACTTTCATGAGTTTTGTCATCGACTTTACCATCTTTCATAAAAATCATTTTTTGTGCTGTTTGGGCAAGTTCAGTACTGTGTGTCACCACAACTATGGTCAAACCATTTTTATTGAGCTTCCTAAACGTATCAAAAATAATTTCAGCATTTTTTGAATCTAGATTACCTGTAGGTTCATCTGCAAGTAAAATTTTTGGCGAATTAATCAAGGCTCTTGCAATCGCGACCCTTTGCATTTCACCTCCAGACATTTGTGACGGTAGGTGATCTACTCTCTCTCCAAGTCCAACAAGTTCTAGAAGCTCTTTTGCTCTTTGTTCCCTCTGTACATTATCTGCAAAAAGACCAGGAAGCTGAACATTTTCCGAAGCTGTTAGGGTCGGTATCAAATAAAATTGTTGAAATACAAATCCAAGTGTGTCTCTTCTGATTTTTGTAAGTTCTTTTTGAGGCATTTTACTTACATTTGTATTTTCAATGTTAATAGCACCTTTAGTAGGGTTGTCTATACATCCAATGATATTCATCAAGGTTGTTTTACCTGATCCTGAAGCACCTGTAATAGAAATAAAATCTCCTCTTTCTATTGTTAGGTTGATAGTGTCAAGTGCATGAATCTCTTCTGAACCTCTTTGGTATCTTTTTGTAAGATTTTTTATTTCAATTATTGTATTACTCATTTCTAATTGCCTCCATAGGCATAATCTTTGATATTTTAATGGCAGGTAAAGTGGCTGCAACAAGACCAATAACGAGAATAATCAAGAACGTCATAGAGGCTATCTCTAAACTCGGTCTGATTATATCAGCTGTTGATGAGACGTAAGAACTCAGAAAAATCTCTCTGACGTAGCTCTCAAACAAACTTGATAATAGCATTCCTACTGACAGTCCAATAGCAATACCTGCTAAACATAACATTAGTGTTTCATAAAGTATGATTTTATAGATATCCATAAAACCAGCCCCCACACATTTTAAGTAGGCAAACTCTTTTCGTCTTTCATATATCATGGTTATGATGGTGTTGGCAATACCAATGGTACTGACGATAAGTGTAAAAAAGAGTACAGCAAACATGATGGCTCGTGTACTATCAAAGAAGCTCATAATCTCATTACCAATCGCTTCAGGTGTGATTACCATATAGTCATCTGAAAGGTGCGACTTAATCTCAGCTTTAAGAGTGTGTATTTCATTAATGTCTTCTAATCCTATGGCTATTGCTGATAGTTTACCTTCTCTCTTGATAAGCTTTTGAGCTGTTTTTAGAGGGAGAAAGATCATCCCATCATCTTGGTTATAAGCATAATCCAGTATTCCTGTTACCACAAACTCTTTATCAAAGTGTTCAACATAAATCTTTTCGCCGACTTTTCGTTGTTCTATGACAGCAATATCAGCACCCAAAATGACAGAGTCTTCACCTGTAAACCAGCCTCCATCGTCATACTTCCATTTTCCTTTCATGACTTCAACTTCTTTGGTTACACCTGTAAAGATATCTGTTCTCATCCCATCAGAGGTTGTAATGGAAAAAATCTTAAATGGCATAATATGTTCTAGACCTGCCACTTCTTTGATGGTGTCATAGACACTTTCAGGAATGTACATTGGACTGATTCCACCTTGGGCTATAATTGAGGCTGCATCCATGGGACATCCCCCACGAGCCACAAAAAGATGTGCCCCAATACCTTCCACTAAATCCTCTTGAATAGAACTTTCAAATCCTTTATTGAGGGAAAGCACAATAAGTAAAATAATTGCCGTTAAAGCAATACTCAAAAGAGTCAAAAAGGTTCGTATTTTACTTCGGATCAGGTTTTTAAATGCAAATTGATAAAACTTCATTATCGTTTCTCAATGACAGTTGCTTCTAAAAAAGGACTTTCAGAAGATTTTCTTAAAACCCCTTCTACTCTAAGTGCTTGTGCATGTTTGATATCTTTAAATTTGAAATTTCCCATGGTAAAGATTTTAATTTGCTCAACGCCACTTCTTAAGATGAAGTCATCGGTACAGTTTGAGTTACTACATGCAGGAAAATAATTTCCATCAATGACAATCTTTTTTCCTACATATTCGGGTGTCTGTTCTAAAATTTTGGTTAGGTTTATTGTTTCTGTACTCTTTAAAGTTTCGGGGCTTTTGCTTTCACATCCTAAAAATGAGAAAGCTCCTAAAAGTGCTAAAGCGAGTAATATATTTTTTGACATAATTTTCCTTGTGTTCTTAATGCTTGTAGATCTATTTTAG
Organism: uncultured Sulfurovum sp.; assembly: GCA_902727915.1. The sequence continues at coordinate 43,627 of CACVAU010000055.1, read as the reverse complement.
ATCTTTCTAGTGTATTGCTAGGGTTTATGGTGATAATGTTGAAAAATATCTAGGCTATAGGAGGTTTAATAAGTTTGTTAGGATGATAATAGGCGTAGGAGTTGGGAGAAAAAGAGATATAGGTAGAAACTTTTTCACTTAAATATAGTGCTGTAGTGTCGGAGGCAAGGTAAAGGTTATGGAGTTCACAATTGATATTTGTACATTTAGAAACTGAAGGTGTATGTTGCTGCTCAGATTCATTGACACAATGATCGCAGTTTACATGTTGGTGATTCTCTTCCAATACAAATGAATGTGCTATGGAAACACTTAAGATTAATATTAAGAGTAGTTTAATGTATTTATGTTTATTTCTAGACATATTTTCTCCTTAATATCCATTAATCAGTTTGAAAAATTATTGCATAATTATAGCAATATGTCAATAGTAGCCTCTGTCGAGCTCAGCTTATTAAATATAAGGGAGGGGTTTTATAGCAAAAAGAATATAATAAAGCAAAAAAGAAAGAATATGAACTTTATAGACTTCCATTGTGATACAGCTACTTTGATACTTGAAAAAGGTGAAGAACTTCAACAAAATAATTTAACCATTGATATAGAAAAGCTTCAAAAAGGTGAGGCTTTAGCCCAGTTTTTTGCCATGTACATAGATGCTAAAAAAGTAGAGAGTTCTTTTGATTACTGTGTGAAAATGCTTAAGACCTTTAAAGATGAATTGGCTAAAAATCAAGAGACTATTTCTCTTTGTACAACCTATGATGACTTGATAGCCACGCAAGAAGAAAACAAGATAGCAGCTTTTCTCAGCATAGAAGAGGGAGATGCATTAGAGGGTTCTTTGGATAAATTACGTTTCTTTAAACAAGAAGGTATCTCAGCCGTGACACTTACATGGAATTATGAGAATGCATTGGGTTATCCAAATTTTCAATGGGAACATCAAAACAAAGGTTTAAAAAAGAAAGGGTTTGAAGCTGTGGAAGAGATGAACCATTTAAACATGCTTATAGATGTATCGCACCTTTCAGATGGAGGCTTTAAAGATGTTTTAGAACATTCTAAAAGTCCTTTTATAGCAACGCATTCAAACGCGAGAGTCATGACGAATCACCCTCGAAATCTATCTGATAAGATGTTAAAACAGTTAGCAGATGTTGGTGGATTGACAGGCATAAACTTTTTTAACAACTTTTTAGTGAATGGTGAACTAAAAGAAAAGATGGAAGTAGCAAAAATCGAAGACATGGTACGACATATAAAACATATTAAAAAAGTAGCAGGTGTGGATGTCATAGGTCTGGGTTCAGATTTTGATGGCATACCTAACTCTGTGGAGATAGAAGACATATCTCAAATGTCAAAACTTTCTGATACACTTTTAAAAAATGGATTTTCCTATGATGAGGTGGAAAAGATGTTTTTTAGTAATGGGCTTAGAATTATAAAAGATGTACTAAAGTAGGAGTGGAGAATGGGTAAAAAGAAACAAAGTTTAGATTTTTCAGATCAGGAGATAGTTTTTAAAATGAAAGAACAAAAGATGAAAGTGTTGTCTTTAAATCAAAACTCTATGGATGTGGAAGTCATTATATTTGAAGGTGACAAAAAGAAAGTGAGTAAAATGGCTTTTGCTCACCTTCCTAAAGACATTAAGAAGTTGTTACGACCTCTTTAGTCGAAGTGTAAAACAGAGTAAACCTCAGTATCAATTCCATCACGACCTTTTAAAAAGTCTAACTCTGCTATGAAACAAGCTTCAACACAGTTAGCACCTACCTTATCTATAAGTGAAGCAGCTGCTTTGGCTGTTCCTCCTGTGGCAATGAGGTCATCTATGAGTAGTACTCGTGCATTTTCTTTTGGAAAGGCATCAATGTGTACTTCAACTTCATCAAAACCATATTCTAATGTATATTTTTCAGAAACGGTGGTATAAGGAAGTTTCCCTTTTTTTCTAATGGGAACAAAACCGATGTTTAGTCGGTCAGCAAGAATAGCAGCAAATATAAAACCACGCGCATCAATACCTGCAATATAGTCTAAATTATAATTTTTATAACGTGTTTCTATATGATTCATTAGCGTATTAAAAGCTTTTGGTGTATTGAGTATGGTTGTGATATCTTTAAATACAATTCCAGGTTTTGGAAAGTCAGGGATATCTCGGATAGTTGATTCGATGATTTGTTTGTCTTCCATGCTTAATGTTGACATTGAGAACCTTTATATTAAATTATGTTTTATTTGTTGACAGTATAACAAAAGTCAACCAAGATTAAGAGCCTTTGGGTAGAATTGCGACTTAAAACAGAGGTCTTAAAATATGGCAAAAAAAAGAGTACTTGTAAAGTTTTCTGGGGAAGCATTGGCTGGTGAAAATGGGTATGGAATTGATACTCAAATTTTACATTTTATTTCAAAAGAGATAAAACTTTTAATAGACAATGACATAGAAGTTGCTGTAGTAATTGGTGGTGGAAATATTATTCGTGGTGTTTCAGCTGCTGCTGATGGTGTGATTAAAAGAACCTCAGGTGATTATATGGGTATGTTAGCGACTTGTATTAATGGTATTGCTTTACAAGAAGCATTTGAACATGCTGGTTTGGATGCACGTTTACTTTCAGCAATTGATATGCAAGAGATTGGTGAATCCTTTATTGTACGTCGTGCAAAACGTCATTTAGAAAAAGGGCGTGTGGTTGTCTTTGCTGGTGGTACAGGTAATCCATATTTTACAACAGATACAGCTGGTACACTTAGAGCTTCTGAAGTTGAAGCTGATTGTATTATTAAAGCAACCAAAGTAGATGGGGTGTATGACAAAGACCCTAAGAAATTTGATGATGCAGTAAAATTACCAACATTAACTTATGATCAGGCTTTAGATGATGATATTAAAGTGATGGATGACACCTCAATAGCATTGGCAAAAGATAATAACTTACCAATTATTGTTTGTGATATGTTTGAAAAAGGTAACCTTTTAGCCATTGTAGAAGGTAATAGAGATTTATGTTCGGTAGTAGAATAAAACAAACTTAATAAGGAATAAAATGAAGATTGAAAAGTTAACAGCATTAGCACTGGAGAGAGTAGACTTTGATAGATATTTATTGGCATCAGCAGTAGGCAAAAGAGCAAATGCAATTGCCAATGGTGCAGCACCTATGGTAGCCATGGATCCTAAAGTTGACAAGTTTACAGATATTGCATTGGTTGAGATTGCAGAAGGTAAAATTATTATTGGACTTGAAGAGTAAGCACCTTGGAGGCTTTACTGGACAAAGCACTTAATGTTTCAAGCATCGAAGAAGCCCAAGAACTTCTTCGTGTCTATCATACAAATCCCACAGCCCTTTTTCATACAGCACTTAACTTAGCTAAAGAGGCACATGCACCTCAAAAACGAAAAAGTGGTGAACCTTATATTATCCATCCCATACTTGTTGCTACTATTACAGCCTTGGTCTCTAATGATGAATCCATGGTTATTGCTGCATTATTGCATGATGTTGTTGAAGATACAGATTATAAGATAAATGAGATAGAAGAAATATTTGGTGAAGATGTTGCGCATATGGTTGAAGGATTAACAAAAATAGAAGATATTCGCGAGGTAGAATTGATTCCTTCTTCTTCTGATAAAAAATTAATTTCTTCAGCAATGACATTTAGAAAAATGCTTCTCTCTTCTATTAAAGATGTACGTGTTTTGGTGGTTAAGCTTTGTGATAGATTGCATAATATGACTACTTTGGAAGCATTACCTGTGCATAAACAACAAAGAATAGCAGAAGAGACGATGGTTGTTTACGCACCTATTGCCCATAGACTGGGTATTTCACAACTTAAAAATCGTTTGGAAGATTTAAGCTTTTCCTATATTTATCCTGAAGCATATCAGCACATTGAATCCTATATTGAGAGTAACAGTCAAAATTTACAATTAAAGCTGAACACTTTTGTTAGAGATATTCAGAAACTTTTAAAAGAGAATGGTTTTGCTGAGGGTGAAGTTGAAGTTTTTGGTAGGGTTAAACATTATTACTCTATGTACCAAAAAATGCAACGTAAAGGTATTGGAATTGATGAAATTTTAGATTTAATTGCCATTCGTATTTTAGTAAAAGAAGAGATAGATTGTTATAAAGTTTTAGGTGCTTTACACTTAAATTATAAACCTATTATTTCACGTTTTAAAGATTATGTTACTTTACCAAAAGAAAATGGTTATAGTACGATTCATACTACTTTATTTAATGATGATGGGATTGTAGAAGCACAAATACGTACTTTTGAAATGCATAAAACAGCTGAATTTGGTATAGCAGCACATTGGCGTTATAAAGATGGTCGTCAGAGTAAACAAAAAGTTAATTTACAATGGTTAGAGACGCTTCAGTATCAAAATGATTCAGTAGAAGAGTTTTACTCTTTGGCAAAAGGAGATTTATTTGTTGATGATATTTCTGTTTTTTCACCTGATGGAGATATTTATACATTACCACGTGAATCCGTGGTACTTGATTTTGCTTATACCATTCATTCAGATATTGGAGATAAGGCTGTTTCAGCCTTAGTGAACAAGCGTAAAAAATCATTGTTAACGACGTTAAAAAATGGTGATATTATACGTATAAATACAGATGAAAATGCAAAGGTTCATTGTTCTTGGTACGACACTGTGAAGACATCAAAGGCAAAAGATGGTATACGTTCTGCGTGTAATCAGAAACTAAAAGCTTGTGATAAATTGGCTGCGATCAATATTTTAACAGAATTGGTTTCTAGTTGTAAAAATGTTGATATTCGTGATGTTGAAGAGATGTTTAATGTCTGTACTTTAAAAGAGAGTGCGTATAAAATGACTTCAAACAAAGACATTTATGAGGAAGTCAGCAGTAAGTTTTTTACTAAGCTTTTAGCTTCTAAAATTAGATGTAAACAGCCTAAAGAATTTATTAAAAATCATTTTAGAGTTATTGCTAATAAACGAATATCAAAAATGGAGTTTGATTATTGTTGTCATCCTAAAATAGGAGATGAAATTGTTGGTTTTTTAGAACAGAATACTGTGGTGATTCATCATAAATTATGTCAAGAAGCTTATAAAAAAATGAAGGCTCAAAAAGCAATGGTTTTTGTAACCTGGGCCGATACAAAATCAGTACGTTATCAACTGATTATTTCCTTACAGAATAGACAGGGTATTTTGGCTGATTTACTGGTAAAGTTGGCTAAGTTAGACTTGAATGTATTGAATATTGAGCTAGGTATTAAAAGTTCAGAATCAGCAGAGTTTTGTAAGTTGGAAGTTGAAACAAAAGAAGATAGTAGAAAAAAGTTAGAAGAAAAATTAAGTCATAAGTTTAAATTAATAGAAATGATTTCTCTTAATGATGCTTATAATAAGTAGCGTATAAAGTAGAAAATTAAATCGAGGGAAAGATAGATGTCACAGATAGAAACAGCATTAGATGAGATTAGCAGAGGAACTGCTGAGATTATAGATATAAAGAGAATTGAAAAGTTAGTGACTAAGTTTTATGAAACTGGTGAGACTTATACTGTAAAAGCTGGATTTGATCCAACAGGTGCTGATTTACATGTTGGACATGCTGTGTTGTTTCATAAGCTTTCAGTTTTTCAAAAGCATGGAGCAATGGTACAATTACTTATTGGTGACTTTACAGCAACCATAGGGGATCCAACAGGAAAATCTGAAACGCGTAAAGTTTTAGACAGAGAAACCATTGTGGCTAATGCTCAAACATATCAAGATCAGCTTTTTTTACTTTTGGATGAAGCTAAGACTGAAGTGGTTTGGAATGCAACATGGTTAGAAAAGCTTGGGGCTAGAGGTATGGTTGAATTAACGACCACTTATAATGTAGCACGTATGTTAGAACGTGATGATTTTGAAAAGCGTTACAAAGGGGGACAGAGTATTTCAGTTTCTGAGTTTATTTATCCTTTACTTCAGGGTTATGATTCTGTGGCATTGAAATCGGATATTGAAATAGGTGGAACAGATCAAAAGTTTAACTTATTGATGGGAAGACATTTACAACGTGTTTATGAAGTAGGTAAAGAACAAGCTGTGCTTATGATGCCTATTTTAGAGGGTTTAGACGGTGTTCAAAAGATGTCTAAGTCTTTGAATAATTATATTGGAATTACAGATGATCCTAAAGATATCTATGGTAAAACACTTTCAATTTCTGATGAACTGATGTGGCGATATTATGACTTATTAAGTGAACGTTCACTTAAAGAAATAGCGCAAATAAAAGAAGATGTAGCAAATAGAACCTTACACCCAAAAAAGGCTAAAGAAAATTTAGCTTTAGAGTTAACTGCTAGATTTTATAATGAAGAGTCTGCTAATATGGCTAAAAGTGAATTTGATAATGTTTTCAAATCAAATAAGATACCTATTGAAATAGAAGAATTTGAGATGGAAGAAGGAATTTGGATTTGCCAAGCTTTGCTTGATGCAAATATAGAACCTTCAACTTCTCAAGCACGTCGGGATATTAAACAAGGTGGCGTACGTATTGACCAAGTAAAAGTTTCAGATGACAAGATGAATTTAAGCTCAGGTGAGTATATTTTACAAGTAGGTAAACGAAAATTTGCAAAAGTAAAGGTAAAGTAGTGGCATTTAAATCTTTTAAAATTGGAAAATACACCATAGATAAGCCAATCATTCAAGGTGGAATGGGGGTAGGAATATCTTGGGATCAATTGGCTGGAAATGTTAGTTTAGAAGGTGGATTGGGTGTTATTTCAGCTGTTGGTACAGGTGTTTATAAAAATCGAGAGTACGCAGAAAAAGTTATAGGTAGAGACGAACGTCCACTTGATGCAATTAATTTTTATTCTTATCGAGCATTACAGAAGATTTTTGATAATGCAAGAGAAATTTGTGGAGACAGACCTATTGCTGCAAATGTACTTTATGCTCAAAGTGAATATAATAGAGTTGTTGAAGATGCATGTAAAGCTGGAGCGAACATGATTATTACAGGAGCAGGGTTACCGTTAACAATGCCTGAAGCGACTAAGAACTATCCTGATGTTGCTTTAGTTCCTATTGTTTCAACAGCTAAAGCACTTCGTATTTTATGTAGACGTTGGAAAAAAACACATAATAAACTTCCTGATGCTGTAATTGTTGAAGGACCTCTTTCTGGAGGACATCAAGGATTCAAGTATGATGAGTGTTTTATGGAAGAGAATCAACTTGAAAAGATTTTACCACCTGTGGTAGAAGAAGCAAAGAATTGGGGGTCAATGCCAATTATTGCAGCTGGTGGTGTTTGGGACCATAATGATATTCAAAAGATGATGGACTTAGGGGCTGATGCTGTACAAATGGGCACACGGTTTATTGGTACTGTTGAATGTGATACTTCTGAAGTTATGAAACAGATGATTATAAAAGCTGAAGCTGATGATATAAAACTTTTTAAGTCACCAGTTGGTTATCCTGCTCGTGGGGTGAAAAGTCAGCTTCATGCTGATATCATAACTGGAACAGCACCAAAAGTTGCTTGTATTTCAAATTGTGTTGCTCCGTGTAATCGTGGTGAAGAAGCTAAAATAGTTGGTTATTGTATTGCAGATAGACTTTCAGATGCTTATGATGGTATTGCTGAATCTGGTCTCTTTTTTACAGGTGCTAATGGTTATAAATTAAAAGAAATTATTACAGTCAAAGAGTTAATACATAAACTAATGAATGGAGAGTAAAATCTTTAATAAAATAATAATATTTCTATTGCTTTCTAATTTTATTTTTGCAAATAACTTTTTTGTAAAAAGTAAAATTCGACAAGCAGAATTAAAACTTCATTTTAGTACTGATATTAAAAGAGTAACTTCATTTACCCTTCCTACAAAAGAGGGTGCTACTAAGTATGTCTTTGATATTCATGGTACGGTACTTCCCAAATCTAAAGGTCTTTCGCATCATAGCTTTAGAACCATTAATTCTTTTAGAATGGCACAAAATACTCCTGATAAAATTCGTGTGGTTATTGTTTCTAAGCAAAAAAAATTAAATAAAAAATATGCTTATTCAGGTAAAACATTAGCAATTCCTTTGGTTTCTGGACAAAAAGCATCGATTCATTTTGGAAAAAAAAATACGGATAGTGGACATAAAAACTATTCAAGTCAAAATAATAAATACATAGTAGTTATTGATGCTGGACATGGTGGAAAAGATAATGGTGCTTCATGTTGTGGTAATAAAAAAGAAAAAAAAGTAGTACTTTCTGTTGCTAAAAAACTTAAAAATAAATTGGAATCTCAAGGTTATAAAGTTTACATGACCAGAGGGAATGATTCTTTTGTAAAACTTCCCAAAAGAACAGCGTTTGCTAATAAGAAGAAAGCAGATATTTTTGTTTCTATTCATGCCAATGCTGCACCTAAGAAAAGACTTCGGAATGCTTTTAAGGGCATAGAAGTTTATTATCTTTCTCCTGCTAAAACTCAAAGAGCTAAAAATGCAGCAGCTAAAGAGAACTCGGTTATGTTTAAAGGTAAAGATTATTATACTAAAAATGCTTATCTTTCTTTAATTAGTCGAGAGAAAATTGTAGAATCACATAAGTTAGGTATAGATGTGAGTAATAACATGCTTCAAAATGTACGTAAAAATTTTGGTCCAGTTGAAGATGGTGGGGTAAAAACAGCTAACTTTTGGGTCTTAGTTGGTGCGCAAATGCCAGCTGTACTTGTTGAAACAGGTTATATTACTCACCCCAAAGAGGGTCGAAATCTTATGAATGATTATTATCGTACTTTATTAGCAGAAGGTATTGCTAATGGAATTGGGCGTTATTTAAAAAATAAGTAATATTTTGTAGCCTTTAAAATGCTATAGCCCTACAAGAAAAAATACTTTTTTCTTGTAGGAACTATGTATCGTAAGTGAGGTTTTTTATATTTGACTTTGAATTGTGGCAGCTCTGTCTGCTGAACCTGGATGACTAGAGAACATACTTGATTCTCCTCCTCCTAATTTCTTTAAAGCTGAAACAGCTGCATTAGGATTAATATTGTTTAATTTCATAAATTGTAATCCAAATTCATCAGCTTCAGTTTCTTCACTTTGTGAGAATTGAGCATTAAGAAGCTTTTCAGCCAGTCCACCTAAAGCACCTTGTGCTAAAGAGCCTGTTGTTCCTCCAATGGAAGCTGCAGCTTTTCGTGTTGCTTGTCCAGCATAAGCTACCCTGTATGCTTGTTTTGAGTGTTCATGTTGAACATGACCAATTTCATGACCCATTACGAATAGCAGTTCTTCATCTGTCATTAAGTCCATAAGACCACTGTAAACCCTTACTGTTCCATCAGCCATGGCAAAGGCATTTATCTCATCAACAAGATAAACTTTATAGTTCAAGTTTAAGCCTTGTGGTATTTTTAAATTACTTGTAATTCTTTTTAACCTTTCAGCATATTTGTTACCATCAGGTGCTACATTACTTTTTGCATCCATATCAGCTGCTGCTGAGAATGCCATACTTTTCATTTGTTCATTAGAAACGGTTGCTGCTTTTAATAAATCCATACCAGCTGAGACACCCATTTCATTCATGGCACAACTGTTAAAGATAAGGGCTGTAGATACTATAGATAAGCTTAATTTAATTTTGTTCATATTGTTCCTTAAATTTTTTTAAGACTTATTATAGCTTTTAAGAACTTTTATTTAAGAGACAATTTCTTATTGTTATCTTTTATTAATTACATTTAAGTATTTATTTTTCTTTAGCTATAATTCCACATAATTTTTATAGGATAAATAAATGCAATTTATAGAGACACGTGGTAATGATGGAAAAAAAGCAGAAAAAGTAAATTTCTCAGAGGCTATTTTAAGTCCGAGTGCTAGTTATGGTGGTATTTATGTACCTGAATTTTTACCAGTTTTTGACACCGAGTTTCTAACAGCTCATATTGATTCTCACTATAAAACACTGGCATTGGCTGTACTTCAAGGCTTTGACATTGACATTGATGAAGCGATATTAACCGAAGCACTTTCGCGTTACGATGATTTTGATGACCCTTCAAACCCTGTGCCTCTTTCTAAGATTGAAGATGACTGTTTTGTGTCTGAACTTTACCATGGACCAACACGTGCTTTTAAAGACATGGCATTACAACCATTTGGTTATGTATTGGCAAAAGAAGCTCAGAAAAGAAAAGAAAACTATCTTATTATGGCTGCAACGTCTGGGGACACTGGACCAGCAACGTTAGAGACCTTTAAAAATCAAGAGAACATTCAAGTAGCCTGTCTTTACCCAGATGGTGGAACATCGGATGTTCAACGTCTTCAAATGGTTACGGAAGAAGCAGAAAACTTAAAAGTAATTGGTGTTCATGGAAACTTTGATGATACGCAAAACACACTAAAAGCTTTACTCGCATCAGAAGATTTCAAAGAAGAATTAGCAAGTAGAAACATTAAGCTTTCGGCTGCGAACTCTGTAAACTTTGGTCGAATTATTTTCCAAACCATTTACCATATTCATTCGTACCTTGAGCTTGTTCGTAAAAATGAGATTAAAATGGGTGAAAATGTTTACTTGGTTGTGCCATCAGGAAACTTTGGTAATGCATTGGGTGGTTACTACGCAAAAGAAGCTGGTCTTCCCGTAGAGAAAATTCTTATCTCTTCAAATGTAAATAACATTTTAACAGACTGGATAGAAAATGGTGAATATGACTTAACAACACGTGAGTTAATCAAAACAGAATCACCAGCGATGGACATTTTAAAAAGTTCAAACATTGAAAGAATTATTTTCCATAAGTTTGGTGCAGAACGTACTAAAGAATTGATGGATGATTTAAATAGTAAAAATAAATTTAGCATGACAAAAGAAGAGATAGCCTCTATCCAAGCTGACTTTGCTGCGACGTACTCAGAAGATGATCAGTGTGAAGCGTACATTGCTAAGTATGCCAAAGGAAATGAATTTAATAAGAGTGGTTACATTATGGATCCTCATACAGCAACGTGTATGAAGTCCTATGAAAAAGATGCGACTAAAGATTTAAAGACCATTGTGTACTCTACAGCAGAGTGGACAAAGTTCTCACCAACGGTTGCTAGAGCCTTAGGTCAAGCTGACATTACTGAGGATACAGCTGCGATTGAGTGGATTAAAAACAATACGAATGTAACTTCACCAGAGATGATAGATGGTCTTTTTGCTAAAGAGATTAAACATACGGTAATTGTAGAAAAAGAAGATATTCAAAAAGAGATGCTTACGTTTTTATAAAAGTAACTTCAGCTCTAGGCTCGTAGGACTAGTCCTACAAAAGCCTTAATTAGACTATTTTAACTCTAATACTTTTCCTACTTTAGAATCCCATAAATCAAGATTTTTAGGAATTGCTCTAGGGTTGCTATCTTGCTCTTTTTGAGTAAGTGCTTCTACTTCATTTGGGTTATACTCTGTCTCTTCATCTCCAAACTTCACGGTACGAATTTTTAGACTTTCAGGTGATGCTGTTATGAGTTTAAATTGCCAAAATTTAGCAGAGTCGAGTGTCCATGACTTGTTATCATCATTATTACGTGTTGGGGCTCCCCAGCTTCCTTCTCCTATGAATGTTGTTCCTTTTTCTTTGTCAATGACAAAACCTTCATCTCCAAATAAATCAGGTTTGAGTGGATGGGTATACTTTACTAAGTGTGAATCACACTCTATGGCAAGTTGTACGCCATGCTTGTAAAAGAGTGGCGACCAGTCTAGGTAGCGTAAGCGTCCTTCTGATTTACTTTTTTTATGAGGGCGTAAAGGTCGGTGATAAGAGAGAACTTTCCAAGGCTTTACATCTTTTTCTAATGTTTCTTTGAGCCATTTGGTTTGTTTATCCCATCGTTTATGATGTCTCCATTTCTCTTTAGAAACCATATCATAATAACCCACACCATGTTCTAATTCTGTGTTGAGGGTATAGAGAGACAAGAAGTTAAAGTCAATTTTTGAATAGACATCTTTGTTGGGTACATCAAAGAGTTTGTTTAACATGTGTGCATCACGGTTTTCATGGTTTCCATGGGTTAGTAGTAAAGGGTAGATACGTCCATCATCACTGATGGTTTGTTGCCATTCATCCAGCCATCTTTTCCATTCATTACTTGTTCCCTCGGCTGTATAGTCTCCTCCATGGGCAATGAATAGAGGTCGTATTTTAGAGATCAGTATATTTCCTCGTATGCGTCCTCTTGGAATGGTTCTGGAGTCACCACCAGCGACAAAGGTAAAGGCTTCATTATTTGAAGGGGCTGTTTTAAAATACATGGTTTTAGAACAATCATTTTCAGTACAGATTTTAAAGTAATATTTTGAGTCAGCTTTTAAACTTTTAAGTCGAACAAAATGGTTATTCATTCCTCGATATTCAGTTTTACGAACTACTGTAGCTTTTTGTTTGGTTTTTAGGGTTAATCCATAATGTAGTAGGGCTGTTCCCTGATATTGATTCCATGCAACAGTCATGGTGTTCATTGGATTATCATTCCAAATTAAACGGTATTTGTCACTTTTTTTTAGGTTAAGTTTTAGTGAGGGTGAGGTGCATGAAGTCAATATCAGTAAGAGAATTATTGTTAATAAGTATTTATAAATATAACTTTTATTTCTTTTCAAGTTTTTTCCTTTTGTATATGTTTTAAACTGTGTATAATAGCATTAGTTTATTTTAAAAAGGTTAGAGTTTGGGTTGGGGAATACATTTACATCTTATTGCTGCTATTTCATGGATTGGTGGTGCTGTTTTTATGTTTGTTTTAGGACTTTCATTGAAAAATAAAGAGGATCAAAAATTAGTTTACCCTCGTATAGGTCCAATTTTTGGTTATTTTGAAATGGTAGTTTTAGTACTGTTGATTGGTACAGGTATATGGATGATTTTTGAAAATAACATGATAGAAGTACTTTTTAACTTTGATGTACAGAATAGAGTTATTGATGCTTTACGTGAAAAGTTGGTTTTAGTAGCTATTATGACCGTTATAACCATTATACATCTACGCATTGCTTTTAGAACCAATGGTAAGGAGCGAACACGTTTTGAAACATTGTTGTCACGTGGCTCTTCATTAGGGATTTTTATTTTAAATTTCATTATTTTACATTATGCCATCGTCTTAAGAGACATTTTATAGCTTTGATTGTATCGAACAGAAACCATGCGTTGTTTTTCTTGTCATAAATTAAGTTTTTCAACATTTTGTAAAAAATGTCAGACTAATTTACTTCAACCCAGCATTTCTAAGAGAACATTTGGTTCCCTAGAAGTTTATAGCTTTTTTAAATATCAAAATATTGAAGATTTACTTTTGACAAAACATACGCCACAAGGCTTTAAACTCTATAAAGCATTGGCCGAACTCTCTTTTAAACCTTTCATAAAAAACTTCATGAAAGAGGATAGTAGCATAATTTATGTTGTGGGCATTGATGAAAATGTAAAATCAGGTTATGCTCACGTGGCTTTACTTACCCATGAAATGAAAACTAAAAACGTTAAAGTTGAACATGCGAAACTTATGGCGAAAAACAAAAACACTTATTCAGGAAAAACTTTACAGTTTCGTTTAAAAAATCCTAGAGACTTTATTTATACAGGTAAAAAAGGAGTGGAAGTTATTTTGGTTGATGACATTGTTACCACAGGCACAACTTTACAAGAGGCTACTCGAACGTTAAAGCAAAATGGAGTTGAGGTTCTTTTTGCTTTAACTTTGGCAAGTGTAACGTGGGAATAGAAATTTTATACTTACTTTTTAAAATTCTCCTTTGAATACCCTAGGTATTCGTTAAAGTTGTTAACATAAGAGTCAATGTTTTCTGAAAGCATTAATTTGTATTGTTCCGTAAAGAATTCTAGGATTGCTTCTTTTTCTTTTGCTAAGTCTTCACCTTTTTGGTAACCAGCTGCTGTAACCCAAGCATTAAAACGTGAACCTGCAAACATTAAAGAGTTTGCTATTTGTCCAGCACTTGCTTCTTCTCTTGTGATTGCTTCATTCGCTAAGTTAATGAAACTATCAGCTCTTTCGTAAAACTTGTCGTCTAATGGTTGTGTTTGTTCTTCTGCCATTGTATATCCTTGTATTTTATGGGTGAATTTTACTGAATTTAACTTAAGTATATGTTTCGATGTATTAAGGGTATAATCTTTTCAAAAAACATGGGTAAAAGAATGAACATAGAAGAATATGAAGAAAATCTAAAAATCGCCATAGAGAAGCTTAAAACTTTCCCTCTACATGAACTTGACACAAATCCGAAACTGTTAAAAGAGGCATTTGATATCTTGTACAATCATGAGGTTTTTTCTCTTTATAAAGTAGCACTTTCAGAACATAACAAATACAAGTTTATACTCTTTTCAACACTCACCCCATACTCAGGAAGTTTAGCTTTTTTAGCCATTCAAATTTTGGCTGGAAATACCATTATGCTACTGCGTGACTTTAAACAAAGAGAAGCCTACTTTCAAAAACGTTGTGGAATTGCCATTAACCACTTACGAGCAACAACTACCCATGTCTCAGCAACAAAGTTTGAGGAGGGTTACCAACTCACGGGTAAACTTTCATGGGCAAGTGGTTATGGTGTTTTCGATACTTTGGTAATAGGTTTTCATCATGATGGCAAAGAGTACGAAGCCATAGCACCGTTTAAAAGCTCAGATGCATTTCAAGTTTCAGATCTTACCGAAAGTTTTGTGGGTGAGAGTGTGGCGACGGTGAACATTGAGTTAAATGATTTTTTTGTAAAAGAAGACGATGTCATCTCCTTTCAACCCTTGGGTACGTACAATAAATCACGCTCCGTTTCAAAAACCATTCATTTTGCCTTATATGGTTTGGGTCTAGGTGCTTTAACGGAATTAAAAGACGAAGCGTTAAAAGTGCAATTTGATGCAGAACTGGAACGTGTCAAAGAAGCCTTCATGAATGGAAAAGAAGCTGAAGAGATGGAACAGTTACGAGTTGAACTTTTCTTTTTAGTACAAAAAATAGTGACGACAGCGATGGTGCTAAAAGGGGGCAAATCTATTTTAGCTGAGGAGACACTACAGCGTTATTACCGAGAGTTAATCATGTTTAATGCGAATGGTTTGAATGAGAGTATTAAGGGGTATTTTCGGGATTTTGTTTTGGGGTAAAAGTATTACAATTTGACATGTTTATAGGAGTCTATTGAACTTTTAGGTAGAATTGGTTTATTAAAAAGAAGTTAATTATATAAGGAAAATATCATTAGTAAAGTAAAAAGTATGCATGCTAGTCAATACAATGTTGTAGAGTTATTTGCTGGTGCAGGTGGATTGGCTTTAGGTCTTGAACAGGCAGGATTTAAGACAGAAGCAACAGTTGAAATAAATAAATGGGCTTCACAAACATTACGAAAGAATAGACCTCATTGGAAGGTAATCGAGGAAGATATTACCAAAATATCGGAAACAGGTATTTCACAATATTTAGACGAAAATAAAGAGATAGATTTACTTTCAGGTGGTTACCCTTGCCAATCATTTTCTTATGCAGGGAATAGATTAGGGATAGAAGATACACGAGGAACACTTTTTTATGATTATGCAGAGATCTTAAGAGAGTTACAACCGAAAATGTTTTTTGCCGAAAATGTTAAGGGTTTAACAACACATGATAAAGGTCGAACATTAAAGACAATGATTGAGATTTTTGAAGAGGTAGGTTATGTCGTTGAATATAAAGTATTGAATTCTGTAGAGTATGGTGTCGCTCAAAAAAGACAAAGAATTATTATTATTGGGGTTAGAACAGATATTAAAGAACAGATAGGTGAAAGTTTTAAATTTCCTGAGCCTTATGATTATAAACTCACATTAAAAGATGTTTTGCAAGATGTTCCTGCTTCTTTTTGTGCTAAGTACAATGATAAGAAAAAAGAAGTTTTAAAACATGTGAAGCCAGGAGGTTGTTGGAGAGATTTACCTGATGATGTAGCACGAGATTATATGAAAACAACTTATTTTATGGGTGGAGGAAGAACAGGGATTGCAAGACGACTTTCTTGGGGAGAAGCTGGTTTAACTGTACTTTGTACGCCTTCTCAAAAACAAACAGAACGTTGTCACCCTGATGAGTTAAGACCTTTTTCTGTAAGAGAAAATGCACGGATTCAATCTTTTCCTGATAGCTGGATTTTTGAAGGTTCTATGGCAGAGCAGTATAAGCAAATTGGTAATGCTGTACCTGTTAACTTAGCCAAAGAAGTTGGATTATCAATTATTCAATATTTGGATAAATTAAAAAAAGGATAGAAAGTGAGAGAGTACAATTTAAATTTTATTAGTGATGAAGATTTATATCAACATGTACAAGAGACCATTGAAAAATATAGGTTTAAAATAAATCTTCAAGAATTTAATAAAAATTTGATTGATCCAATAAAGTTAACTTTTGATGCTAAAATTTATGATAAAAGTATAGAAGAGATTATTGAGATGGAATCTGTACGACAGATAGATAAATCAAATAGTAATCATATTGGTTATTTTCAACAAAATATTTTTAAGTATATTTGTAATCAAGATACAAAATTGACAAAGTGGCATGTTCCTAAAAAGGGTTTTGATATAGTAAATGAAGCTGATAAGATTTATGTTGAGATGAAAAATAAACATAATACAATGAATTCATCTTCTTCACAAAAAACTTTTATGAGAATGCAAAGCCAATTAATAAAAGATAGGGATAGTCAATGTTATTTAGTTGAAGTTATTGCGATGAATTCTCAAAATATAGCATGGAAAGTTTCGTTAGATGAGGTATTGACAGTACATGAACAAATTAGGAGAGTTTCTATTGATAAGTTTTATGAGATTGTTACAGGTGAGAGAGAGGCATTTAAAGAACTTGTTGAGATTTTACCTATCGTTATCGATGACGTTTTGAAAGATATAAAAGAAAGAGTGCTTGAAAATAATGTTTTTGATGAGTTGAAAGACATTGACAGAAATATGTTAAAAAGCTTATATTTGTTATCTTTTAAAAGGTATGAGGGGTTTGATAATTTAAATATGTAAAAGATTCTTTAGGCTTTAGATTTACAAAAAAGATTTATTAGCTACTTTAGCTATAATCCAAATAATACACAAATAGGAAAATAAATGCAATTTCAAGAATTTAAAATAGATAACTTAGAACAGTTTCCAAAAGATTTGGAAGCTATGTTGGCTTCGCAGTTAGAGCGTATTGATAGTATTACAAAGAGTGACGATGAGAGCTATGAACTTGTGATGAAACCATTACAAGATTTAGATGAAGAGTTGGGAAGCTTTTTTACACCACTTTCACATTTGAACTCGGTAGAGAACTCAGAAGCCACACAAAAGGCGTATGAGGAGTCTTTACCTCAACTCTCTAAGTTTTCAAGTACCGTTGCTCAAAATGAAGCCCTATTTGAAAAGATAAAGAAGATAAAAACTGATGATGCAGAGGCGAGTAGAGTCGTGGAGCATGACATTCGTGGTTTTGTGCTTTCTGGGGCAGACTTACCGTTGGAGCAGAAGAAAGAACTTGAAGCCATCGAGTTGAAACTTTCTGAACTGGGTAATAACTTTTCGCAAAACTTATTGAATGCCACCAATGCGTTTGAGATGATAGTGGAAGATGAAAAAGCTGTAGCTGAGATTCCAGAGAGTGACTTGGCATTGGCTCGAACAGAAGTTGATGGTAAAACAGTTTATAAATTTACTTTACAGATTCCTTCTTACTTGGCTTACATGACTTACGGAACATCGCGTGAGCATCGTCAAGAGATGGCAAAAGCTTATGCGTCAAGAGCACCTGAAAATGCAGAGGTGATTGATGAGCTTCTTGACTTACGTCAGAAAAAAGCGAAACTACTTGGTTTTGAGAGTTTTTCTGCCTATTCATTAGCAACTAAAGATGCTGATAACACCGAAGATGTAACGAAGTTCTTAGAAGAGTTGGCTGTTAAAGCATTGCCACAAGCCAAAGAAGAGTTGGAAGAGTTAAAAGCATTTGCACTTAAGACAGATGGCATTGAGGACTTACAAGGTTTTGATGTGGCGTATTACTCTGAGAAATTGAAGAAAGAGAAGTTTGATTTTGATGACTCTATGACCAAGCCTTATTTTGAACAGTCAAAAGTACTGAGAGGTATGTTGGATGTGGTTTCTGAACTTTTCTCGGTTGAGTTTAAAGCTTCAGATGCGACAACATGGAATGAAAAAGTACAACCTTTTGATATCTATAAATTGGGTAAAGATGGGAGTAATAAATTAGCAGGTCGAATCTACTGTGACCTTGAAGCAAGAGAGAGCAAACGTGGTGGTGCATGGATGCATGATTGGGAGACACATTATGTGGATGCACAAGGTGAACAGCATTTACCGACAGCGTTTATAGTTTGTAACTTCTCACCATCGACTGAAGAGAATCCTTCTTTACTTAGACATGATGATGTGGTAACACTGTTCCATGAGATGGGACATGCTATTCACCACCTTTTTGGTACGTGTAAAGAGCGTTCAGTTTCAGGAATCAATGGGGTTGCATGGGATGTGATAGAGTTTCCTTCACAGTTCCTAGAAGCATTTTCTTATCAAAAACCTATTTTAAAGCGTTTTGCATTTCATCATGAGACAGCTGAGCCAATGTCAGATGAGCTTTTAGACAAAATTAAAGACACAAAAAACTACCAAGCTGCTTTAGGAATTTTACGTCAAGTTGAGTTTTCACTGTTTGACTTTAACCTTCATAAAGAGCTTTACCAAGGGGATGAGGTACAAGCGTTATTGAACGGTATTCGTGAAACAACAGCTTTACTTGAAGTTCCAGAGTACAATAAGTTTCAAAATGGTTTTGCCCATATTTTTGCTGGTGGCTATGCTGCTGGTTACTACTCGTACAAATGGGCAGAAGTTTTAAGTGCTGATGCCTTTTATGAGTGTTTGGATGAAGAAGCTGGGTTTAACCAAGAAAAAGCAGATGGTTATTTACACTACATCTTAAACAAAGGTGGTTCTGAAGATATGTCTAGCCTTTATAAACAGTGGTTAGGTAGAGAGCCGAAGGTTGAGAGTTTGTTGAAGCTTTATGGTATAGAGGCTTAACCAAACAAAAGCTATAATACGCGAAATATTTAGATAGATATAAAAGAAGGTACACCCATAATGTTTGAAACCGTCATTGGTCTTGAAGTCCACGTTCAACTTAATACTAAAACAAAACTATTTTGTGCTTGTCCAACAAGCTTTGCAGAGCATCAAAATACAAACACTTGTCCTACATGTTTAGCACTTCCAGGGGCTTTGCCTGTGGTAAACAAAACGGCAGCCATAAAAGCCATGAGACTTGGTTATGCGATTAATGCTGATGTGGTGCATAGTTCAAACTTTGACAGAAAATCATACTTTTATCCTGACAGTCCTTCTGCTTATCAGATTACTCAGCTGAGTAATGCCATTGTACAAAATGGTGAAGTGTTTATTGACCTGAAAGATGGAACACAAAAACGTATTGGGATGACACAAGCACACCTTGAAGCTGATGCTGGTAAGAACATTCATGATGGAAGCCATTCAAAAGTTGACCTTAACCGTGCTGGTACGCCTCTACTTGAGATTGTTTCAAACCCAGACATGCGAAGTTCGGAAGAAGCTGTGGCTTTTTTAAAGAAACTTCATTCAACAGTACGTTACTTAGACATTTCAGATGCAAACATGCAAGAGGGATCGTTTAGATGTGATGTGAACGTTTCAGTTCGTCCAAAAGGTCAAGCAGAGTTTGGAACAAGAGTTGAGATTAAAAATATTAACTCATTTCGTTTTGTAGAAGCTGCCATTGCTTATGAAGTACAGCGACAAAGTGAAGCGTATGAAGATGGTGTTTATGAGCAAGAAGTTTTTCAAGAGACACGTTTATGGAATGTTGATGAGGGTGTAACTAAGTCTATGAGAGGGAAAGAGGAAGCTGCTGATTATCGTTACTTCCCAGATCCTGATTTACGACCTTTGGTCGTAAGCCAAGAGATGATAGATGAAGCACTTCAAATGCCTGAACTTCCAGATGCAAAAATAAAGCGTTATACTGAAGAATTAGGTGTTAAAAGATACGATGCTTTGGTTATCTGTTCTGAAAAAGAGTTGGCATATTACTTTGAAGATATGTTAGCGACAGGTGCGTCACCTAAGAACGCTGTAAACTGGTTAACCACAGAGTTATTGGGTCGTCTTAAAAAGACTGAGTTTGACATTACGACTTCTCCTGTGTCTGCTGCAAAGTTGGGTGAGTTGGTTTCTAAGATTGATGATGGAACCATTTCTGGAAAAGGTGCAAAAGAGATTTTAGATGTACTTATAGAAGAAGACAAAGACATTGATGGTCTTATCGACTCTATGGGTCTTGCACAGGTTTCAGATGATGGTGCTATTTTAGAGATTATTGACGGAATTATCGCTGCAAACCCTGAAAAAGTTGAGCAGTTTAAAGGTGGTAAAGAGAAGCTCTTTGGTTTCTTTGTGGGTCAAACTATGAAAGCTTCTAAAGGTGCTGCGAACCCTCAGAAGGTGAACGAGCTTCTTAAAGAGCGTCTTTCTTAAGTGAGCGTTTAGAGGGTGAGCTTTTCACCCTTTAGTATTAAGTTAAATTTTCTTCTTTTCAAATATCACATAAATTATTATATTTCATTCTTTTAAATAGCCGTAGAGCTTGATAGTTGGTCTATTCAGCATTTTATTTTTCATATCTTTCTGACTTTATTATTGTTTTATATCTATTCCTATATTATTAATATTAGTAAATGTTAGGGAAGTACATGGGAATAAGAGAAGAGTTAGCAGAAAAGTGGGAGACACCTTATTTTTCTCAGAAGTTAAAGAGTATTACGTTTAATGAAGTGGGTTTACGAGGGGTTAAAGATGTCTCTATTGAGTTTAATTATCCCATCACAGCCATAGCTGGAACCAATGGGATTGGTAAAACAACCATCCTTCAACTCATTGCTTGTCTTTATCATAACAGTGACAAGAACCATAAACCTTACCGTTTTTCAAACTCCAAAAAAGCTAAGCCTTACTATACCTTTCGTGACTTCTTCATTCATTTTAAAGGTGAAGATAAATCTGTAGGTTCTACCATAAGTTATGAGTACGATATACCTCGCAGAAAAAAAATAGCAACCTTAACTCATACGCTTAAAAAAGGTAAAAACTGGAGTTCTTATAATCGTCGCCCTGAACGTCCTACGGATTTTTATGGGGTTTCAAGGGTTATTCCTGCTCATGAGTTCGCGATGATTAAAAATACTTTTGGTTCCAACTCTGCAACTTTTACGAGTACTTCAATCTCCCCAGAGAGTACGACAATGATTAAAAATATTTTAAACAAACCCTTAGACTCAGTAGAGGTAAACAGCTCTGCCAAAGTCAATTTTGATTTGAACAGTATAAACCTTGCGAACGGTCTTAGTTACAGTAACTTCAACATGGGAGCTGGTGAAGAGGTTATCATTGCGATGATAAGTCGTATAACGCAGTTACCAAACTACAGCATAGTCCTCATAGAAGAGTTAGAGTTGGGTTTACACCCAAAGGCACAAAAGAAACTTATAGAAAAGCTGTTTGAGATTGTCTATGCCAAAAAATTACAACTCATCTTCACCACGCATTCTCCTTTTCTTTTTGATGCCATGCCTAAAGAGGGTCGAATACTCTTACGAAAACCAAGTGATACCTTAGAGGTGATGTACAAGCCAAGTAGTGAGTTGGCGTTTACCGAGTTAACGGGTGAGTGTGTGAAAGAGCTTACGGTTTACGTAGAAGACAAGGTGGCTAAGAGCATTTTAGAAGCATTGTTAAGCAGTTCTGTTCGTAAACGTATACATGTTTTAGAAGTTGGAAGTAAAGAGAATCTTGTTCGTATGATAGGAACGCATTATCGTAATAATGACATAGGTAATGCCATAGCAATCGCAGATGGTGACTTAACTAATAAAGAACTACGTGGGTGGTATAAAAATCATATGTTAAAAAGCTACAAAGGAGAACTTTTTGATGAGGTTGTATATGAGGAGGTAAGTAAAAAGTTTTTTGCTAAATTCCCTGGAGACAATGCCCCTGAAAAGTTCATACTCGCCAAGCTAAAAGGTTCTGAGGAGTATGTGCGTTCTGTTGATGACAGTGATGAGTTTTGTTCATTTATAGCCAATGAAATTTCTTTAGAAGACCATCATGGTTTGTTTAGGGTTATTGCTACTGAGATAGGGCTTAGTGAGGAGTTGGCTAAGATGAGGGTTATTGATGGGTTGGTTCGGTTTTTTGGTGGGGAGGGGTTGACATATCAAGCTATATCATTGAGATGATAAAAAATAAATTAAAAAAGGAAAAATTTGTAATGTATAAGTTTATAAAAAAAGTGTTGTTGTTAGTTTTTTTTAGCTGTAATATTTATGCTTCTGATTTAAATCAATCTGTTATTCAAACTCAAAAGACTATTGTAGTAATACAAAAAAAATTAGATACTTTAATTAAAGAGAATAAGGGACTAAAAATAGAGGTTGAAAGGTTAAATGATAAAAGAGAAGCAAGTAATGATCGAATTGATGATCTTGGTAATAGTCTTGAACACTTTGGTAACTACTTAGATAAAAGTGATACGGTTATATCTAGTGTGATTGGTATGTTTGGTATTTTTATGACTGTTCTTGTCATTATTATTACATTTAGGAGTTATAAGGAAGCTAAGTTGGCTGCTAAAGAAGAGGCTGAAAAAGAAATAGATAAGTGGATTGATAATGAAGCTAAAGATTTTATGAATAGTAAAATTGATAGAGTTCAAAGTGAAATATATGAAGATACAGGTAATAAAGTTGAGTTATTGTTAAAAAAGTATGAAGTTAAAATAGAAAAACTACAAAGAGAAATGGAACAGTTACAGAAAAAGTCTAATAATGAAGTTAAAGTTCTGAAAGAAGAACTTGAAGAAAGAGGGAATGAGGTCTTAGATAATTTATCTTCAAAAATTATGGAAAATGATGTATTTGATACAGAATTTTCTATAGAAGATAAACAATATTTTGAATACCAAATAAAGGGAATTAAAAGTAAATCATTAAATAAAAGAACTATACAAGATTATAAAAAAATTATACTTTTTTATATAGCAAGTAAGGAGTATAAGTTAGCTTTGAGCTTAGTTCAAAAATTATTAGATAAAGATAAATATAGTGGCTCAGAAAGAGGAGCATTATATTACTTAGAAGGATTAATTGCAGATAAGCAAAACTTATTTGATAAGGCAATAAGCTCATTTAATCAAGTTATAGAATATTTGCCAGAGAGTCCTCTTGGTTATACAGCTAAAGCTAAAATTTATAATGTTGAAAAACAAAATTACAAGAAAGCAATTGAACTAGCAACAAAAGCTTTAGAATTAGACGAATATAATTATGAAGCATATATTAGCTTGGGATATGCTACTAGAAATAAAGCATATTTTGAAAATAAAGTAGAACTTTATAAAAAAGCTATTGTATATAATAAAAAAGCTATTGAAATAAATCCTGATCTTGAATTAGCCTATAATAATATTGGTTCAATTTTTTTAATGCAACAAAAGTATGAAGATGCAAAAAAATGGTATTATCATTCTTTAGAAATAAGTAAAAATGAGTGGTTATATGTTAACCTTTTCAGAATTTTTTTAATATCTAATGAACAATTCCCTCTTGAATTTGAAAAAGAATATTTAGCTTTAGAAAAAAAGAATAGTGAAGAATTTTCAAAATATAGAATGTTAAAAATATTACAAAATATAGCAAATAGTAAATATAAGTCTAAGGAAGAAATTGAAGAAGAAATTAATGAGTGGAAAAATATTCATAAAGAGTTAAGACATTATTTTTTTGGAGCTTTAGAGGAGTGGATGAATAAAGAAACAGATAGTTTTAAAAAAGAAAATATTGAATATGCTTTACAATTATTTGAAACTCATAAAATAAAATAAAATAAAATAAAAGGTTTCATATTTTTAAAAAATTGATTCAATTAATATTTTGTGTAAATATCAAATGTAGATACTTATATCTTAGTCATTGTAACAAATTTTGGGCAGAGGGCAGCTCGACTTACGTGTTTATTACAATGCATAAAAATTCAAAGAAAGGTAAACTAAATTATGAAAAAGTATATCTCGATTGAACAAGCAAAATATATTGATGGAAAAGAGAATACTGTTGATTTTCAAGATTTTATTTTAAACTCTTCTCATCCTGAGATTCAAAAATATCAAGACAAAAATATGTTTCAAAAGTTCAACCTTGAATATGGTGCGATAGAATGGAATGATTATGATCTAGCATTTCCTAATTTATGACCTTTATGAAGGAAAGCTGTAGGTCGGGCTACCCTCTGCCCGACATGTGTTCCAATGGCAAATATGCTAAATTCTTGATTTGATGCTTTTTATGCCATTTTTGGTTTTGTACTTTTTGCATTTGTTTTATGCCTGTTTTGTCGGGCAGGGGGCAGCCCGACCTACGCGTTTTATTACAATTTGACATATTATTAACTATTTTAATTCTTTTTTGTTAAAGTATTTTTATGCAGTATAAACGAATGTATTTAAATAATCATAGCTATTTTTTGACGCTTGTAACGCATCGGCGTAAACCTATTTTGATTGATAATATTGAATCGCTTCGATGTGCATTTAAATTGAGCAAAACAAAATATGATTATAAGATAGAGGCTATTGTAATTTTACCTGACCATTTTCACATGATAATTACCCCTAAACATTCAAAAGAGTATTCTAAAATTATTTCGTATATTAAAAGAACGTTTATCTATGGATTGGAACCGTTACTAAAAGAAGAATCTAAATTAGAGATTAGTAATACCAAACATAGACGAAGACATGCAGGTATATGGCAAGAGCGATTTTATGAGCATACCATTAGAGATGAAAAAGATTTGTTGAAAACTTTGGAATACATACAATTTAATCCTATAAAGCATGGATTAGTTGACGATATAAATGATTGGAAATATTCATCATTTTACAAAAAACCGTAGGTCGGACTGCCCTCTGTCCGATAAAAATAGGCATAAAATAAATGCACAATATTAAAAGTAAATGTTGGTGTGAAAAACATAGCATGAAGAAGTTGATATATTGGTTATTGGGGTCATTGTTGGGTAGGGGGCAGTCCGACCTAGGGAACCATTACACATTATATTGTTTTACTTATCTTTAGCTATAATTCTCTCATGAAAAAAATGCTCATTAACATTTCTCACAGTTTAAAAGGTAACGAATCTTATCAACATAAAAAAAAGTTTTTACGTGAACTCTTAACCAATAGGGAGACTTCTTATACAAAGTATTTTGATTCATTTATGATTGTTTTAATACTTTTTTCTGTTTTTATTATGGTCTTTAATAAGACACATGACATTCCTGAATGGATTGTTTTTATTGATATTTGGCTTATTTCTTTTATTTTTTTACTTGAATATATTTCACGTTTTTGGATTTATTCGGATGTACATGAACAAATTTTGGAGCAAGAGCGAAAAAAATGTACACTCTCTCAAATGCTTTGGGTAATTGTTAATGGTAAATTAAAATATATTTTTTCTTTAGCTGGTATTATTGACCTTTTAGCTATTTTCCCTCAGTTTAGAATTATGCGTTTATTGAAGCTGTATCATTATCTTTATGGTGCGAAAACCTTACTTAAAGCCCTTTCCAAAAAAGAGTTTGAATTTAAATTTTTAGGTTACATACTTATCACGGTTGTATTTTCTTTTGCTTCGGTACTTTACATCGCTGAATATGACAAAAATCCTAATATTACTTCATTTTTAGATGCTATTTATTGGGCATTGGTTACCGTCTCTACGGTTGGTTATGGAGATATTTCACCTGTAACGGATTTGGGTAAAATAATCGCTATGGTGGGGATTATTCTTGGTATTGCGATGATCTCATTTGTCACTTCGGTGATGGTCTCTGCTTTTGCAGAACGTTTTGATGAGTTGAGAACTTATTCAAGTATTAATACACTTTATAATTTAGACAAGGTAGTTATTTTAAATGGTTATGGTTATTTGGGATCGCGTATTGCATTGCATATCAAAGAGCATACCAACTATAACTGTGTGGTGATAGAAGAGAATAAAGAGAAAATTTCTAAAGCATTTGACTCTTCACATCTGACCATTTATGGGGATGGTTGTTCTGTTGAAGTTATGCAAAAAATTTACAAACATAAAACCAATATTTTGGCAATGTTGACACTGAAAGCTTCAGATATTGATAACATCCATTTTATTTTAAATGCCAAGAGTTATGCTAGAAACTCTATAGTGCTTTCACGGATAACCCATAAACATCTTTCTTCTCAATATAATTCAATTGGCACGGACAAAATTATTGACCCTTATGAGATTATTCATAACCGTGCATATCATTACATTATCAATCAGCTACAACAAAATAATAGATTGAAAATCTCTGTTTTTGGTTATGGTCAAAAGAGTAAAAACTTGGTGGATATGTGTATTGGTTCTGGTATAGACATAGAAATTTATGACAATGTAGAACGCAATGACGATAAGGTAATGCAGATCGATTTTGAAGATGAGGGGCATTTAGAAACCTTAAAAGAGTTATCTAATAATCTTATTATCTGCGCAATGGATGATGAGGCAATTAACCATTATTTAGCCATTTCCTTGAAAGTCAATCCATTTAATGGTAAAATTATCGCTTTGAGTGACACAAAACAGACGAATCGACAACTAAAATTGGCTGGTGCAGATGTTATATTTGATCTGTATGATGAGAGTGCTAAAGCATTTATAGCACAACTTGATGAGATAGGAAAGAAGTAAATGAAGATAGCGATTATTGGAGCAGGTAAGTGGGGACAGGCACTTTACCATGCCTATAAAGAGAATAATGAAGTAGTTATAACTTCTCGTACAGCTAGAGAGATAGAAAACTTTGTCTCTTTAGATGAAGCCTTATCTTATGCATATTTGGTAATGGCAATTCCTGCTCAATCTGTTCGTCCTTGGATGGAAGCTAATTTTGAGGATAGAGGACAAAACATTTTGGTAGCAGCCAAAGGCATAGAGATTGCGACAGGTTCATTTCTTAATGAAGTTTATGGTTCTTTTGTTTCCACAGATAGATTGGCATTTATTTCTGGGCCTTCCTTTGCAGCTGAAGTACAGCAATCTTTACCAACGGCTCTAAAAATTTCTTCTTCTAATTTAACATTGGCAGAGACTTATGCCAATGCTTTACCCTTTTTTATAAAAGGCTATGTGGGAGATGATGTTGTCGGTGCAGAAGTTGCTGGAGCTTATAAAAATGTTATTGCCATTGCAGGTGGTGTATGTGATGGTTTAAAACTTGGTAATAATGCTCGTGCAGCTTTGATTTCACGTGGGCTTGTCGAAATGACACGTTTTGGTGAACATTTTGGGGCAAGGAATGAAACCTTTTTATCTTTGGGTGGTGCTGGTGATTTGTTTTTAACAGCTTCTTCAAAGTTGTCTCGAAACTATCGTGTGGGTTTAGGACTTGCAGAAGCTAAGCATTTAGATGATATTTTAGAAGAGTTGGGGGAAGTAGCAGAGGGAATTCCAACGACTAAGGCTTTACATAATATTGCGAAAAATGAAAATATTTATTTACCTATTGCAGCTGAAGTTTACAAAATGTTAGAAGGTAAAGACCCCCTTGTGTGTGTTAAGGACTTATTACATGGTTAAACTACTTCGACGAAAAGCTAAAAAATTTTTTAGAGAATTTTTACTTTATCATAGTAGTTCTTTGGAATATCGTGCAAAAGTTTTCACCCTTGTGGTGGCTTCAAATGAGCATATACATGCTTGTGAAGAGAAGTTATTGATGGAGTGTGCTTGTGAAATTTATGAAAATGATGAAGAGCGTTGTGAAATATTGGTTGAAACTGTAAAAGAGTATTATCAAAAGATAATTACGAATAATGGTTTAGACTTTGAACATTTGGTTTTTCAAGTTGAAAAAGAGACACGTGATGTGAAACGTTTTTCAGAAAAGATAAATATTAATGCATTAATGAGATTTCAAGAGTGTGAAATGACAGAAGATGAAAAACTCTATCAACTAAGGGTGATAGAGTTTTTATCTGATTTAAAAATGCGTTATCAGTAAAATCAATTTAGCTTAGTAACTTTTTAACACAAGCATTTATTCTTCCACCATCTGCTTTTGAGCCAATAGTTTTTTTAGCAGTACCCATAACTTTGCCCATATCTTTCATTGAATTTGCACCTGTTTGGCTAATAATATTTTTTAAAATTTCCTCTAGCTCTTCATCACCCATTGGTTCTGGTAGGTAAGTTTTTACAATGAGAAGTTCAGCTTCTTCTTTTTCCACAAGATCATTTCGTCCTGCTTCTTTAAATTGTGCCATTGCATCTTCTCTTTGTTTAGAATATTTCATTAAGATAGCTTCAACATCAGCATCTGTAACTTCACGTCGTTCATTGACTTCGATGTCTTTGACGGAAACTTGAATATTTCTTAGGGTATCTCTTTTTTGAACATCTTTAGCACGCATTGCGTCTTTAATATCACTTTTTATTTGGGCATTTAAACTCATTTAATTTTCTCCATTTAATAATTTGGGAAAATTATACTATAATCCGAGTTATGAGTACAATTACAATTGAAGAAAAGACGTTTGACCTGAAAAATGTTAAGAGTTTGTATCCTGCTGTATTAGTGAAAACTGGTTATGATGATACTGAAACAACTGAGATGAGTTTGGCATGGGTAGACATAGAATCCAAAGGTCGTGTTGAAGTTACTGGCTATGGAATATTTGTGGTGATATCTGATGAAGAGAAACATTCTTTTCTTTATCCTGATAGAGAGACATTAAACTTTGCGATGGGTGAATTGGCACAGCAATTGAAGTAAATATTAATTCTATATTTTAATTTTGAGGGTAACTTCTAAGCTAGATTAGTCTATGATGTGACTCTTAATTATGGAGCATTTATGAGTACCTTTCAACTACTACTTTTTCTAATTTCAGCCGTTGTTTTTTATCTTTTTTTTAAACAATTATTTTCAAGTTCTTATCCTAAGCGTGGTGTTGACTTTGAAGCCAAAAAAGATGATGAACAAATAGGTACAATTACAGAAAAAAATAAAATATTTTCCGAACCCGAAGAACAGTTGTCTCGAATAGCACAGCTTCTTCAAATGGCACATCAGGCTATTCATAAAAAGGATTATGTAGAGGCTGACAAAGCGTTAACTTCTGCTAATATTATAGAGCCTGAAAATCAAGAGGTTTTACTACAGCATGGTTTTGTTCTTTTAATGTTAGCACGTTTAGAAGAAGCTAAAGAAGTTTATAAAGCTTTATTAACATTAAATGATAATGAAGATATGGCACATGTTAGTTTAGCCAATGTTTTACATAAATTGGATGAAAATGAAGAAGCAAAACAACATCATTTACGTGCCATAGAATTGGATAAAGCCTATGCTCCTCACCATTTTAATTATGCCAATACTTTGTATGATTTAAATGAAAAAGAAGAAGCTTTAAAATATTATCAGTCAGCTTTTGCTTTAGATAAAGAGTTACTCGAAGCCAAAAAGATGATTGAAACGCTTTCATGATAGCCAATGTATTTATTTGTTAAGTAGCAACATTTTAAATAATTTACAATGTTGTTATCTTTGTGAAATTTTTCAAGAAACGTTAGCGTAGCAAGGAGATCTTCATGATGAGTCACTTGATTTTCAAAACAATACATTATTTTAATTAAAATCATCCAGCAGGGAGGATGTAATGCCAGATATTACGATATATAGTATAACTTTACTTATTACACTTTTTACTTTTGCTATTTTAATCTACAAAATCCGAACAAAACAAGTTATTCAAACTTTTTTAAATTCTCATGAAAATATAATGATATTAACTAATTCAGAAAAGATTACAATGATTAATAATCAAGGCTTAAAAGTGTTTGGTTACGACTCGTTAAAGTCATTTAAATTAGCCCATGCTGATATATCAGATTTTTTTCTTGATAACGAGATGGACAATGAGGATGATGATGAGCGTCAGGGTAGAATTCTTTATATTGATAAGTATACTTACGGTAAAAAATGGATTGAGACTGTTTCTAAAAGAAAGAAAAAACAGGTTAAAGTAAAAATATTTTCTAAAGATGATATGTTAGAACATTATTATCAAATTAGAATATCCAAATTAAATAGTGGTACGAATTATAGTCTCTCTTTTACAGACATTACAGAACTTGAAGCTAAAAGATTAAGAAGTAAACATGCTGCAGAGTATGACCCTTTAACGAAGATTTATAACCGTGTAAAAATTAATGATGTGCTTAAAAGTTTAACCTATAATGTAAAAAAGTACAATAAAACGTTAACATTAATTCTTTTTGATATTGATCATTTTAAAAGAATTAATGATGAATATGGACATAATACAGGAGACAGTGTCTTAATCGAAATATCGAGTTTGGTTAAAGGATTATTACGTAATGAAGATATTTTTGCCCGCTGGGGTGGAGAAGAATTTGTGGTTTTATTACGTGATACAGAGTTAAATAAAGGACAATTATTGGCTTCACGATTACGCCAAGAAATTGAAAGTTTTCATTTTAATGTGGTAAAAAATATTACTTGTAGTTTTGGTGTCACGCAGTTTAGAGCTGGTGATACCGAAATGCAGTTTTTTGAAAGGGTGGATGAAGCCTTGTATGAAGCCAAAGAAAATGGACGAAATCAAGTAGTTACAAAATAGTTAATGGCATTTAAATAACTTAGGTTATTGAGTTCTACATTTTTTTTATAAGCAATATCAAAAGCTGTTCCATGATCTACTGAGGTTCTAATAATGGGTAGATTTAATGAGATGTTAATACCTTCATCAAAGTACAGTGCTTTTAAAGGGGCTAATCCTTGGTCATGATACATTGCCACAAAATAGTGATGGTTTTTACGGCTATTTGGCGTAAAGGCAACATCTGGTACTAAAGGCATGGTATAAATCTCTTTACCTATGGTTTTATGAGCTAGTTCTCTTGCTTCTCTAATCTGAATTTCTTCATCTCCTAAAACACCATCATCTCCAGCATGTGGGTTGAGTCCTAAAAGTCCTATCTTTTCACTGTTAAGTAATCTATCTTCAATATTTTCATAGAAATCAATTAAAAAAGAAGACAGTTTTTGGACATCTTTTACTTCTTCTGCTACTTGATGTAAAGGAACATGTTCTGTATAGAGTGCTACGTACATTTTAGGAGAACCTAACATCATAATGGCAGGAGCAAAGAAAAACTCTCTAAGCGCATCGGTATGCCCTTTAAAAGAGACTCCTCCTAACTCCCAAGCTTTTTTATGAATGGGTAAAGTCATAATCCCATCAACCTCTTGGGTTTTTGAAAGTTCTACAGCTTTTAAAAATGAAGCAAAAGAGTAAACACCAGACTCTTTTGTGACTTTGGCAGGTTCTATGGTAAAAGTTTTGGCTATTTTTTTGACTGTTTTAAAATCAGAAGGAATGGGAATGTTTAGAAGTTCTGATGCTTGTTTTAACATCATCTCATCTATACAGTAAAGTGGGTCGATAACTTTTTTAATGGCTTCGTGATTTTCAAGGGCGAGTTGGATTCCGATGCCGTTTAGGTCACCGATGGAGATGGCTATCTTTTTCATAATATCTTCTTTTTATTTGTGTCGGCTAAAGCCAACCCTACAGTTTTCAAACTTAAATAGTGTTCGAGACTTGTAGGGTTGCCTTCAGCCAACGTTCATATATTTTATTGATTAGTAGCAACTTTATAAGTTGGATCATCTTCTTCAAAAGTACAGAAAGGTCCAGCTGTTTTTAAAACTTTTTTACAGTCTTTTGATAAATGTCTAAGACTAAGTTTTTTACCAGCTTGTTTATACTTTTCCGTGATACCATCAATGGCTTCAACACCTGAACTGTCCATGACTCTTGCATCTTTAAAGTCAATAATAACTTCATCAGGGTCATTGGCAACATCAAACTGTTCATTAAATGAAGTGACGGAAGCAAAAAATAGAGGTCCTTCAAGTTCGTAAACTTTTTTACCCTCTTTATCTTTAGACGTTCTTGCCCAAATTTTTGCATGTTCCCAAGCAAATACTAAAGCAGAGATAATAATACCTGCAATAACAGCAACAGCTAAGTCCTCTAATACGGTAATAATGGTGACAATGATTAATACAAAAGCATCTGATCGTGGCATGTGTTTTAAACGTTTCATTGACGAGAACTCAAAGGTACCAATACTTACCATAAACATAATACCGACAAGTACAGCCACAGGAATAGCAGCAATGACATCTGAAAAACTAACTACTAAAAGAATAAGTAATACAGCAGCTGTAAATGAAGAGAGACGACCAAGCCCACCAGAAGTAAAGTTAATAACAGATTGTCCAATCATAGCACAACCAGCCATACCACCAAATAGTCCAGATGTTGTATTACCAACACCAAGTGCCACACATTCGGTATTTCCTGAACCACGTTCTCCACCCATTTCATCAAGTACTGAAAGGGTAAGTAAAGATTCAATAAGTCCTACTAATGCGACAATAAATGCCACAGGTAAAATCATAGACATTGCTTCCCATGTGAAAAGCTCAGCCAATGGCATAATAAATGATGGCATAGACACAGAAGATAAATCAGCCAAGTCACCAACAACTTTAGTAGAAATACTTCCAAAGTACACAACCAAGGTTACAACAACAATGGCAACAAGTCCTGCTGGAACTGCCTTGGAGACTTTAGGTAAGAACTGCATGGTTGCCATGGTTACAGCAATAATAATGTACATAATATAGTTTTCACTGAAACTGGCTAAAACTATGTCTACCCAAGAAGTATACTGTTCTACATTGGCTGGAGCTAAAAAGGTAAGTTGGGCTAAGGCAATAACAATGGCTAAACCATTTACAAATCCAAAGAGGGCAGGTTGAGGAACAAGACGGATAAACTTACCCATTTTCAAGACCCCAATGGCTATTTGTATGAGACCAGCAATTATGGAAGTTAATAAAATAGTATGTAGAACCATCATTGAGAGTGCTTGGGTATCAAGGTCAGGGTACATGTTTTTAACGGAGAGTCCTAAACCAACGAAGACAACAGCAACAGAACCTGTTGCTCCTGAAATCATCCCTGGTTTACCACCAAGTAAAGCTGTAATAAGCCCAATAATAAATGCTCCATAAAGTCCAACAACAGGACTGACACCAGCAATAAATGAAAAAGCAATGGCTTCAGGTACAAGTGCAACAGCAACCAAAGCGCCTGAAAGAATATCATTTTTGATATTTTGGGTAGAGTAATTTTGTAAATTAATCAATAGAATTCCTTTGAGGTTATGCCGTAGAAGTAGGCATAAAATATGGGGCGAATTCTAACATAATTCGTGTTAAGTAAGCGTATCGTTATCCATATCAAAATAGGCTAATGTTGAGTCAAAATTATTACATATTTTTACCCTGAATGCTTCATCATCTTTTTGGTGTATACTTTTAAGTAGCAGAGAGGTTTGTTCTTTAGAAAGTTTGGTTCTTGAAAAAAGTCCAAAAAGTAAAACGTCTTTATGGTGTATGCCTATTTCTTTTCCAATAATACTGACATAGAATCTGTTTTCTTTTAGAAAAATATTATGCAGTCGTATAACAGAATGCTCTAATAGAATTAAAGTATATTCTTCGGTTTGGAGAATTGAACCTGTACGTTGACCTTTTGGATAAGAGGCTGTAAAGCTATAGTTATTAATGTTAAAGATAGTTTCATGAAAAGAGCTTGTGTCTTTTTTAGAACTGAAGGCGTAGTGATACCAGCACCCATTGAGAGGATAGTTTTTATCAAGAAAGGCTTGAATGGGAATTGCTTCCTTTTCAAGTGCTTCAACCTCATAACCAAGGAGTTCAATGCTATTTGCACTTTTAGTAACGTGATTATCATTTTGTTCATTTTTACGTTTGTAGATGGCAAAGTTTTTGTTTTCTATAATTAAAATTTTGGAGTAAATAGACCTTGAATTTGTGGTAAGTTTTATGGAAATATTATTTTCTTCTAAGTAGTGAAGTTTTTCAATAATTCTTTCATTTAAGAGGCTAATGTCTTCAATAATAAAAAGATAAGAGAGTGTTAATTTTTTTTCTTTTACAAGGCTAAGTTGCATGTTCATAATGGAGTTTTGTGCATCAAGTATGCTTAAGGTATCTGTATTTAAAAGGTAGAGAATGGTTGCTTTCTCTTTTTTGTTTTTACACATATGTTTTAGGGCAAATAAAATTGATTGACGCTTATGGTTTATTGGATAGTCATTATGATAAAGTGATTGCTCTAAAAGTTTTATATAACTTTGATACTCTTGAAGCACAATGTCAAAATACATATCATCTTTAAAATGTTCATGAATGGCATAATGTTGTGTATCACGATTTAAATCATGAATTTTTTGAGAAAAATTTTCTAAAAAATAATCACGTTCTAAGGTACAGCCATGGCTAAAATCATCAGCAATCATTAAGTTAGAGTAATTGAGCTTGTGCGCAAAACGGTACTCTTCTTCTTGGGTTAATTGACTGGAACTTAAAAGGCTTAAGAAAGCTTTTGGTTCACGTGTTAGTGCATCAACAGATTGAGCGACACCAAAAACTTTTATGTCATTTTGATAAAAGTCAACATTGTTTTTAAAGATATAGTTCATGTGATCAAAGTCATTACTCACATTGATATAACACATACTACTATGGGTACTAATGGTGCCATGATAGGTTGTATTGGAGGTATAGGTTGGTGAGTTTAATGAGATAATCGTATCATTTTCTTTATTTAAATAGTTGATTTTAAAATAGCTTAATTTTTTTTCTGTTGTACTAAAGAAATAGATGTATTTCATTTTATTGGGAATATTAAAATTTTGTTTTTCGATTAAGTAAAGATTGACTCTTTTTTTAAAAGTTTCCAGTGACCATTTTTGAAATGCTATTGTTGAAAGTAGTGCTTCTCCATTGAGTTTATATTCATTGATTCTAAAGCGTGAAGGATGAAAACTATTTGGTTTTTTAGTTTCTCCTTTTAACCAGTTTTCAATGGTTTTTTTACGACTACTTAATTTTTGATTACTATTTTTATCGGAAAAATATTTGATGAGCAATTCTTTATCGCTATTAAATAGTTTTTCATATAAATAAATAATCTTCGCAGTAAAGTCTACCCAGTCTCTTTTTGTATTTTTATTTTTCAAACTTTCCCTTCTATCCTTAAAGTATAAATTTCTTATAAATTTCTCTAAATTTCTCAAAATAAAAGAAATTATATATGAATTTCATTGATAGATGCTGTATGAAGCCATAAATTACTGTTTTTTTTAGAAAAGTTACTCATAAAGTTTAAAAAACTATTTAAGTATAGTTTTTTCACGTAAGAGTAAGGAAAAATTAAATGAAAAAAATATTAATTGTACCCATAGTGTTAGTACTAATTATTTTTTCTTTATATCATGAAGACGTGGATGGTATGCCTACGACCAAAGAGGGTCATACTAAAGTTACACAAGAGATTGAAATAATAGAAGAAATTATTGAAGAAGTTCAGATAGAGAAAGAAAAAAAGCATGATAAAGAAGTGTTTTCTGTAGAAATTAAAGGGGAGTTAAATACCACAAAAGAAACTCCTTTACGATTGAGAGCAGAGGTGCATAATGCACATGATTCAGATAAATGTAATTATTGGTGGTATAAAAATAAAAAGTTGGTTTCCATAGGAAATGTGTTGGAAGAAACTTTTACTAAAGGAGAGCATCAAGTTCATTTAGTAGTGAGAGATGCCAATGGTATAGAGGCTAATAGTACGGTTGTGGTTGGTGCTTATGATTATTATAGTGTTCAGCGTTTTAATTATGACCCTCATTATGGTAACTTACTGTATGTTGAAAAACAAATCTTGAATCATAAGGGACAGTATGTACTTTATGATGATGGTTTACATACGAAAGAGTATTTAGAATACAATGAGGCGAGTAATTTAATAGAACAAACGCTTGAATTTCATCATCAACCTAATAAAAATACAAAAACAGTATATAGCTATGATAATATTGGTAATCGTTTAACAAGTCAATCATTTAATTCGGAGGGAGAGTCAGTTTATTATAGGGTTAATACTTATGATGAAAACAGAACAGTTATTAGTAGTAAAGTAGGTAAAAATGAAGAAAACTTGGTTGATGAATATGCTACTGGAAATCAAATAGTTTATTATGCTGATCCTTATGCGACAATAGAACAGGAACAGAATATACCCAATGATATTATTAGAACCAATGATAAGGGACAAATTATTTATGAAGAGCGTTATTATTATGGTGGTTATAAAAATATAAATGAAATGAGTTATGATGAACATGATAAACTCATTAAATCTGTTAGAAAAGCTACTTCAGAATATGATTCTCGTTTAGACATTACAGATTATGATAAAGATGGTAATGCCATTAAAGTAGAAGTGAGGAGTGAAGTAATGAATCAAGGTCTTTGTCATTATATTAGTCAACGTACCTATACAAGTATGGGGCAAACTGAAAGTGAAGTGAGTAGATTAGTTGATGGTGAATGTCCTTATGTTGATGAGGTGAAACGAAATTATGTTTATGATGATAAAGGAAATATTATTAACATTAAAGTCTTGTCTGATGAAGATTCCAATGTAGGTTTTAATACCTTAAAGGTTGTTAAAGCTTATACGAATGAAATAGAGATGTAAAGTTACAAAGCATTATGCCACTGCACCATACTCAAACGGTAGCCAGAAGTAACCGGTTTTACTTCATGGCTGAAAAATGGATTGGAAAAAAAGATTATCATGTCTCCTGCTTTAGGGTAGATAACTAGAGCTTTTCCATTTTCATCAAAAAGATAGTTAAAAACTAACTCTCCTCCTTCAAAGGTCTCTTCACTAGAAGATAGTTTATTGCTCGTATGTGAAGTACCAAAAAGTACAGTGGAGAGTTTTCGTGTAGGGACAATACAGTTAAATTCTACTGTCTTTCCTTCTTTATCCACAATTTCACGAGAGTCATCAGCATGTTTGATGTAAAAGTCACCTTCTTTATAAACCAAGACTTGTAATGGCGTTGACTGTAGTAAACCCATAGAGAAAAACTCTTCAATCTTTTTCTGATGACTTAAAAACTTTTCCATGTATAAGGCTTCAAAAAGTGGAGGCAAGACATGAAGGCTTGTTTTACGAATCTCTTCGACAACTTTGGGTACTTCGATGCTGTCTAAAAGTTTGGCTTTCACTTTGGCTTTGGCAACTTCTGCTTGTTGTTGAATGGTAGTGCTAATGGTTTGAGCTTCTTTGGGACTTAGAAAGTTTTTGATTATTAAAAAAGGGTAGTCATTGTAGGGATTGGGTAAATATTTGTTTTTGCTAACGGCTGTATGTAAAAAGTTATCACAAAATATTTTATTACTAAGTTGTATGGGTTTAGGCACCTATGTTTGTCTCATGAAATGGTTGTTTTTGTTCCATATTTTAACCTTCTGTCGGATTTTGAAAGATTATACAGTAAAGCAGTCTCATTGAAGGTCAGAACTTTTTAGATAAGTAAAATAATCATGATTCTTAGCTATAATAAAATCTAAAAATAGTTTAAATATTGGGGTGTTTTACACATGGAAAAGATAGAGAAATATAATATAGAATATGAAAAACCAAAAGTGACATTGCTACAAGACTCTGGTGTGGGTGTGGCTGAAATGGCTGCTAGAACCTGTTATGATAGTTTTGATAATTCAGAAAATGATTGCGTTAAAAATGCAATGACAGAGCTTGATACGGATGCCATTAATAACATAGAAGACTCAGACTTACTTTCTAATCTGGCATGGGTGCATCATCATCACTCCATCATCGAACATGCGACGCTTTCTTTTTTAGTAGAAGGTACGTCAAGAGGGGTATTACAAGAACACGCACGTCACAGACTTCAAGCCATTTCAGTACGTAGTACACGTTATACCATGTCTTCGGTCATCAATGCTTTTGTGGCTTCGGTAACGGTTGGGGTAGAGAGTGACGAGTCTTTTAATTTCTTCTTAGAAAAGCTTTTGGGCTTAAACCTTTTTGTCATTACCGATGAAGAATACTTAGCCATAGAGATTAAAGCCATTTATGACAAGTTTGTGTTCCAATACAAAAGAAACCTAGACTTTTTAGTGGGTGCTGTTGCCAAGTCATCACTCCCATTTGTACAAGAGTTACAAGGCGAACCACAAGCACTTTTTGAAGCCTTAGAAAATGGAAAGAAAAAAAGAAACGTAGGAGATGGATTTAAGCACATTGTTTCCGACAACTGGAAAGTAGACATGGTGGTCACTTTCAACATTCGTTCACTCAAAAACTACTTTGACTTAAGAGATTCAGGTGCAGCATGGTTTCAGATACAGTGGTTGGCTGAAGAGATGAAGAAGGTTACGCCGTTGAAGTATTTGAGGTTGATTTCTAAGGGGCATAAGGATTCTTAGTTTAATACAAATTATAAATAATTAAAAAAGGATACACAATGCAAAAATGGCGTTTAGATTTTAGAATATGGCATTGGATACATGCCGTGGTTATTTTAGGTTTACTTGGAACTGTGTTTTTACGAAAAACATTTCTAAGTTGGCGAACAAACAGTGAGCTTTTGGTTGAGAAACTTGCTGAGATAAATATAGATATTACAGTAGAACAAGGAAAAATGTTAGCCAAAGCCATTCGCGCGCCAATGTGGGAGTGGCACATACTTTTAGGTTATGCTTTGACAGCTCTGGTTATTTGGAGAATAGTACTTTTCTTTACAGAAAGTGGTAAGCAAAATTATCAAAACTTAGAGAAAGAGAGTTTACACAAAAAAATAGTTAAGTACGGATATCTTTTTATTTATGCAACTATTTTGTTTATGACCATAAGTGGGTTAACAATGCACTTTTATGAGGTACTTGGATTAACCAAAGAGTTAGTACATGACATTAAAGATATTCATGAATTGGTTTTCAATGTTATTCTTGTTTTTGTTCCATTGCATATTGTCGGTGTTATTGTTGCTGATGCTCGTGATGAAAAAGGGATTATTTCTGGGATGATGCATGGGAAGTGAGAGATTAAAATGAGTAACAAAAAGAAAATTGAACTTAGTTTAAAAAAATTAATTTTAGATAATAATCAAGAATTTGTTGCAATGCTTTCTGGTGAATGGGGAATTGTTAAAACATATTTTTGGAATGAGTTTCAAGAAAAAGAATTAAAAGGTCAAAAGGAAGTTGTTTATATTTCTCTTTTTGGATTAAATTCATTAGATGAAATAAAGAATGAGGTTATATTTAAAATTTCTAAATATACTAAAAAACTAAATAAGTATCGAGAGAGAATACAAAATGTTAAAGGTGGAAGCCTTAAGGTGGATGATATGGGTCTATCTATTGGTGGAGCAGTAATTAATGCTACTTTATCTTTATTCTCTACTACAGACTTTAAAAATATAGTCATATGTTTTGATGATTTTGAACGACTTTCAGATAGTGTATCTCTAAAGGATGTAATGGGTTTAATCTCTCAATTTAAAGAGCAGAAAAAATGTAAAATAATCATGATATTGAACGAGGAGGAGCTTGATAAACTTTCTAATATTGAGGGTAAAAAGCATAATGAAATTTTTGCACTCTATAAGGAGAAGATTATTGATTATAGCTTTTTCTTTAAACCTAGCTTCGATGAATTATTTATAGTCGTAAAAGATGAGATTAAGTATTTTAAAACTGAGTGGATTCAAGACTTCTTTGCAGAGTCTAAATTACAGAATTTACGTATTATGAAACAAATAGTTTTTCAATTGAATCATTTTCAATTTATTCAAGCGTATCATCTGAATGATAGAGTAATTCAAGAATTTGTTAAGATCGCTTTAAATATTTTTGTTTTTTATGCTAAGTCTAGTTATTCATGTTCAGAGTGGTTAAAGTTAAAAGAGTATAAAAATAAAACTATTCCTTTAAGTTACTATAGTGGAAATCAATCTAATATAGATGAGAAGGAAGATGAAGATAATCCTGAATATGAAGAAAAACTATTATTATATGGGAATTATGGGTCTAGTCAAAATAGAGCCTCTATTGAATTAATTGTTTATAATTTTATTGAAAATTATATTGTTGAGGACAAAAATTTAAAATTGCTTTTAAAAGAAAATAATTTGAATTTAGAATACTATATTGTTCAAGATAAGTTAACTCAATTGATAGATAGGATACAGCTTGATTTTCAATGTAATTTAAAAGAATCCTCTTCTAAAATTTATTTACTTCTTGAGGAATATAAAGAATCTATAACCTCTATTTTAAGTATAGATAGTTTTCATTTCTATATGTCAATAGTTAAAGAGCATACTGATTTTAATGATGACTTTGAAAATACAATAATAAGAGAGTATATTGAAAAGCAACCAGAACGAAGGACGAGAAATTTAAATAGTTACGAATCTTTTATTGGAAAGTATTATCCTAAATTATTGGACTATTTAAAAGAAATAGAGAATAAAAGTCGTATGAAAAATATTACTATTGATGTTCTTCTTGATTTATTCTCTAGATTAGATTCTGGGTGGGAACCAAATGATTATTTAATTTTAAACAATTTAAGTTTCATAAATATAAGAATTATATTATTGAATCATCTGACTTCTTTTCTGAAGTTGTAGAGTTTATTAATGCTTTTCAGTCTAGAACGGATTTTTCTCCAGCTATAAGTACCATACAGAAAGTATTACTAGAACTACATAATGAAAATGATGATTATGCTTGAAAGATTAATAAGATGCTTAAATATAATGATATTGATTTGGAGCAGTCAGTTTAAAGATAGTCTAGTATACTACTAAAAGTAAGTACTTTAAAAAGGAATATCATGCAAACCATAGGAATAAAAGAGCTACAAGTAAACCCAGCAATCTTAACACGTTCGCTTGAAGCAGATGAATACACCATGATAACGAAACGTAGTAAACCCATAGGGATGGCATTTTCTTTTGATGACAGCATCGTGACTGATGGGCTTAAAACAGCTTTGATGGTCAATGCCTTTAAAAAAGGTTACCTTAGTATGGGACAGTTTGCTAAAGCTATAGGTAAAACACACGAGGAAGCTATGAAGGTTCTCTCTTTAATGGCTGTGGATGTAATAGATTATGATTTTGAAGATGACATGAAATTTATGGATAGTTTTGAATGATAGTCTCTGATAGTACAACATTGATTATTTTGTTTGATTTAAATCGTATGGAGCTACTCTCTAATCTATTTTCTAAAATTATTATTCCTTCTTCAGTTTATGATGAAATAAGTGTTAAAAAACAAATTATTTTACCTAATTTTATAAGCATTCAGAATGTTAATAATAGTGAACTATTAGAAACCTTAAAATTAGTTTTAGATTTAGGAGAGAGTGAAGCCATTGCTCTAGCTTTAGAACTTAATAGCAAGTTAATTATAGATGAAAAAAAAGGTCGAAAAATAGCCATGAAACAAGGTTTAGAAATTATTGGTTTGTTGGGTATTGTATACTTGAATATAAAAAAAGGTTTTCTTAAAAAAGAAGAAGCAAAAGCTTTTTTAGAGGATGCTTTGAAACATGGCTATAGAATAAATCAGAAACTTATAGATGAGATGCTTATAAAAGCCCCTTAAAATCCTACTCGTTCCACCACGTACTAGAAATATTTTTCCTTTATTGTCTTCTATATCTAAAGGTTTGTTAGAAATGAACATAAGGTTGGACTGCTCATTTCCTTCTTGATGCTTGTTGTTTTAGAGACACAAGAGAACTAAGAAGCTCTAAAAGCTTTGCTCATCTTGGGTGAAGTAGATGTAGTTATAATTAATCTAAAAATATGAAATAATCAAAAGGACAAAAAATGGCAGTAAAATTCAAAACCATAAACAAAGTGCATAAAGAGTTTATAGAGAAGCAAAAAATGTTTGTTATTGGGAGTGCTGGGGCTGAGGGGTTTATTAACGTTTCGCCAAAAGGGATGGATACCTTTAAAATTATTGATGAACATACCGTCGTTTGGTTAAATCATACAGGTTCAGGTAATGAAACCTCAGTACATGTTCAAGAAAATGGACGGATGACCATCATGTTTAACTCTTTTGATAAAGCACCGATGATTCTTAAGTTGTATGGAACAGCAGAGGTTATTCATGATGCTGATGAGCGATGGGATGAAATGTGTACGTATTTTAATGAATTTTTAGGAGCCAGACAATTTTTTGAACTTAAAGTAGAATTGGTTTTAACGTCTTGTGGATTTGGTGTGCCACAGTACAAGTACATTGGTGAGAGAAACAAGTTGGAAAAATGGGCAAAAAGAGTAGGACGTGAGGGCATGAAAGTTTTTTGGACTGAAAAGAATGTTGAGACACTTGATGGTGAGAAGACGAATGTTTTAGAGCGAAGTAAGTAGTCGTGTGAGCAATTCTTATAGTAAATCTTGTTTCGAACAAAATTTATAAGTCCTTTTTAAAAAGGTAAATTCTAAATAGTAAGCATGAAGCATGAGTCTGGAAGCACCTGTTACTTGGGTGCGTTCTTTTTTATCTATTTTGTTATTTAAAAAATTGTCTACAAAGGTTTCATCAAGTCCATAGATGGGATCGCCTACAATTCTGTGAGATATAGAGTTTAAATGCACACGTATTTGATGTTGTCTTCCTGTGTAGGGTATGGCTTCTACTAAGGTTTGATTTTTAGCTTTGTTGTAAGCCAGTGGTCGGATGAGAGTGCTTGATTCTTTTCCTTGCTCCGAGGTTTTCATTTTTAATTTTATTAAGCCCTCTGAATTGGTGATTTTTGTGTTAATTAAAACCTCTTCTTTAACTTCTTTTTCAACGAGGGATTTGTATTTTTTAACAAATTCTTTTTTTACAAACATTTCTTTTAAGAGGTATTGAGCATAACCATTTTTAGAGACAAGAATAAGCCCTGATGTTTCAGCATCTATTCTATGCACTAAGTTGGCTTCATCTCCAAATTGGTAGCGTATTTCATCTAAGAGGGTGTATTCTTTTGAACGGATGGTGGGATGAACCAAGAGACCTGAAGGTTTGTCAAAAAGTGCAAAATGTTCGGTTTGGAAGAGTGGTTTTAAACCTTTGGTGATGGCTTCAAAAACTAAGACTTCAATGTAGCCAGACTTGAGGACTTTTCCTTTTTCTAGGCGTTTCTGTTTATGGTCAACGATTCTACCATTTTTTAAGAGTTTAAGGGCAAGTGTTTCAGGTAAGTTAACAACCTCAACCAGAAAGTCTTCTACTTTTTCACCCTCTATTACATCATAGTGTTTCAGTACATAGGGCAATAAAAATCCTTCATACCATTAAAGATTTGGCTATTTTAAGTTGTTT
>CACVAU010000054.1 GCA_902727915.1 uncultured Sulfurovum sp. | reverse complement strand
TCCATCATGTAAGTAATCATAATGGTCGCCATGTTTTACCTTTACATGACCACAGTTTTCACCATGTTCATGCTCATGATTTTCGTGTATTGTACATTTACTTTCACTCATAATTTATTCCTTTATTAGTTAATATTGAGTTAATTTATATCATAGGAGATATTATAGGTCAATTAAATTGAATCATAAAATAAATAAAAATCATTTATGTTTTAGGGGAATCTTCAATCAAATTAATGCAAATAAATTGCATTTATATTTTATTTAAAGTTATTGATAAAAATTAAAAATCTAAAAATATAAGCCAAGAATAGACCTTAAGAAGCTGTTTGTTCCTCACCATAAGCAAAAGATATATTTGCCTCTATTTTAAAAATATTAATACCCAACAACTCTACAATGTCAATCACTTTAGCATCATTGGTAATTAAATTTACACTCGATAGATTTAAATCACTTAAGATAAATGCCAAAGAAGGGTAAGCTATCTTTTCTTTCACCGAGAATTTTATTTTATTATTTTTCTTAGAAGTATTTACCTCATCAAGCTTTCTTGTGTTGATGTCCTCCAGAAGTGTATCAATACTTGAATCTTCACGACTAGAATAAATCACTAAACCTCCTGACTTCTGTATCATTTTTAATGCCAATTCGACTTGATTGGCACAATAGCAAGACATTTCATTGTCCATCTCACAATGATGTACATCAAAATGAATATAGACAATAGGTCTCTCTAAATCAAAAAATTTTTGATTCATAATCGCAATATATTCCTAATAATCATCTTTATAAGCTTTCATTTGAAATTTGCCATATTTTGTAAAAACAGTTGTTAGTTCAGAATGTATTATCTCGCTTTTTGTATAAATAAAATTGTTTATTTTATTAAGAATCGTCATTTACTTGTTCCTTCATGATGAATTTTAAAATTATATCATCCCATATCATAAATGCAAATTAATTGCATTTATGATATGCTTCCAAAATTAAAAAAGAACCATAAAGGATAGTCATGATTCATTCATTCATTATTACAGGATTTTTAGGTGTCGGTAAAAGTAGTATGCTGACCAATACAGTCAAAAACCATTTTAGCGACAAAAATGTTGCCATTGTTGTTAACGAGTTTGGAGAAATAGGTGTCGATCAGAACATTTTAAAAAA
The DNA here is from genome assembly GCA_902727915.1 of uncultured Sulfurovum sp. Next base: position 23,098 of record CACVAU010000054.1, on the reverse strand, counting down.
TGTTCATAGTGATGTCATAGAAATTTCAGAAGGGTGTATCTGTTGTGAAATGTCTCAAGAGTTTGAAAGTGGTGTTATTGAAATTATTAACAAATACAAGCCTGAAATTCTCTTTGTAGAAACTTCTGGAGCAGCAGAGCCCTTCCCTGTCTTTCTTTCACTTCAAAACCTTGGAATCTCCGTGGAAGGTGTTATATCTGTTGTTGATGCTAAAAACTATGACTCATATATGCATAATCCTACAGCCAAGTATCAAGTAGGAGGTTCAAACATTATTGTTCTAAACAAAACTGACTTGGTTACAGATGAAGAACTTAACCAAGCACAAAGAGACATCATTACCTATAAAGAGCGACATGACATTAAAAATACCATGACAGGTAAGAAAGTTTTTAACAATTACTTTATTCACCATGCTAAACAAGGTATTCTTCCCAAAGATGTCTTTGAAGGTGTTTATCAAATTGATGAAATTATTGGTTTAGTTACAGATGACCATCATCACGAGCATCATCATGATGCCATCGATAGAAGAGTCGGAAAATTTAATAAAGCAATTACTTTTAACGACCTAGATGTACTGCTGAAGTCACTTCCAAAAAACATTTATCGTGTTAAAGGAATGGTCAAAGTAGAAGACGTACCAACCCCACTGATTGTCAACTACGCTTTTGGAAATGTCTCTTTTGAAGAGTTGGCTGATTATGATGGAGAATCTGCTTTGGTCTTTATTGGGGAAGATACAGAGATTGACTTAAACTTATTAGAAAATACTTTTAACTATTTAAGCATGATTCAAGACAAACACCAAGATACACATGAGCATCATGACCATGAGCATAGTCATGCACATCATCATGACTAGAGATAGGCTATAGATGCTTAATAGACTCATGTTAACGCTGTTCATACTCACAGCTAACACCCTCTATGCTAAAGTCCATGCTGTTGTTAGTATTTTACCTCAACAAACATTTGTTGAAAAAATTGGTGGTGATAAAGTACATGTCACCACCATGGTTAAACCAGGTAGTGACCCACATACTTACGCCCCCAAACCATCACAGATGGTAGCACTCGCTAAAGCAGATATTTATTTTCCCATTAAAGTTGGATTTGAAAATGCTTGGCTTGAAAAATTTGCCTATCATAACCAAAAAATGCAATTTTCCAATATGACTAAAGGCATTAAGTTTATGGGCTTAGCAAAAGCCAACTATGCTTATAAAGCAGAAAAAAATAATGAAAAAATTCTTTATGAATGGGCAGGTGTTTTTAGCTTAAAAAAAGGAACTTACTATTGGAGTTTTTCAAAAGTTTTTGGCAAATATGCTGACCCCACAATGAAATTTTTAATGCTCCAAACCACAACAAAAAATGATGTATTAATCGTTAAATACAAAAAAGGAGCAGAAGCTTTATTTCATTTAACTACACCAACCCTAGTCAAAGATGCTGATGTCTTAAATAGTCAACAAAGTTTCTATCAATTAAGCTTTGACGAAACAAAAAAAGAGACCATATTTAAACTTGATATTCAAGAATCTGGTAATTACCTCTTTTTTACAGAACACATGCCTTTTGAATTTGAAGATAAAGAACATTTTTTAAAAGACACAAGCAACCATAATATTGAACCCATTGTTTCAGATCCAGAAAATGCTTCTCATCACCACCATCATGGAGGATTAGATCCTCATACATGGACAGCACCTTCTAATGTAAAAATAATGGCAAAAAATATTTATGAGACTCTCGTAAAACTTGACAATGAAAATGAAAACTATTATGAAGAAAACTATAAAAAATTTTTAGAAGAAATTGAAGAAACAGACAGACAAATTAAAGAAATTTTACTCTCTGTTCCACAAGGTTCAAAGTTTATGGTTTTTCATCCTTCTTGGGGGTACTTTGCTAAAGAATATGGATTGGTTCAAATGTCTGTAGAGGTAGAGGGAAAAGCACCCAAACCAAGAATCTTAAAACAAATCATTGAAGAAGCACACAAACAAAATATTAAAGCCATATTCACGCAAAAAGAGTTTTCAGATAAAAGTGCTAAAGTCATTGCCCATGAATTGAACATCAAAGTATTAAAAGAGACTCCTTTAGCACGAGACTGGTCAACAAACTTAATAAAAAAAGCCAATGCTATTGCTAATAACCAATAATAGGATAAAGCCTAGTTTCAAGGAGATTTATCTACAATGGCTAACATGAATAATAATCAAATTAAAGAAGAACTCAATCAAAAAGGAATTAAAAACACCAAAGCAAAAAGTGTTTTACTCCAAATTCTTAAAAGTAGTAAAGCACCTCAAGATGTAAGTAACTTACATAAAGCCTGTTCACAAATCACTTCTGTGAACCTTGCGACTATTTACCGTTCATTACGTCAATTTAATGAAAAAGATATTGTCCAAGAGTTTTTAAGTAGTGAAGGAGTAGCCCAATATGAATACATCCATCAAGGGGCAAAATCACACCCTCATTTTGAATGTGAATCCTGTCATAGCGTCTTTTGTTTAGGTGAGTTACAGTTTGATGACGCACTTTATTTTTCCAATATGGCAAAACAAAATAAGATTAACTCTATTAATATTACCTTAACAGGACTCTGTGAATCTTGTCAAAAAAATAACCAATAAGTGAATTTACTCTTCATAAAATTCAACATTAACTTCAAAGGAAAACAATGAAAAAACCATTTCAAATCACAGCCATATTACTCATCACCCTCCTCTTTACAGCCTGTAGGACAAGCCCTATTTATAATGTACAAGAGAGCAAGATTGAAGGACAAAAATCAGCTGATAACGTTTATAAAATCATTAAAGAAGCTGGTAAGTCTTTGGGTTGGAAAATTACACAAACACAACCAGGCATTGCTGAAGGTAAACTGCATTTAAGAACCCATTTAGCTGTTATTAAAATTACCTATACCAACCGTGCTTATAATATTGACTATGTTAGTAGTTCCAACTTAGACTATGATCCAGAAAGCAAAGAAATTCATTCCAACTATAATGGTTGGGTTCAAAACCTTGAAAAAGCGATTGATATACGCCTTTAAGCAATCTGAATAAAATAGCCATGCTATTTTATTCGTAATTTTTTGCCTACTAAATTTTTAGGTATCTCTTTGACTAAATTTAATTTAATCGAAAACTTCAAGTTAGACAAATGCGACTTTAATATCTTTTTAATCTCATTCACCGTAAAAGCTAGATCTGTTTCCAAAGTAATATCTAAAAGTTCTCCTCTTAAGGAAGCCTTATCAAACTCGACAAATACTAAGGCATTAACAATGCCCTGCACATTTTCTAAAATATGCTCGATTTGAATGGTAGAATACCGTTTACCTGCCAACTTAAAAATCTTAGCACTTCTACCTACAAGTCTAAAACCAGATGCTTCCTCTTCTATATAATCAAATGTCTGTACTTCACCATTAATTCTTTTAAATATCTCCTCATAAAGTACAGCAGATACAAAAGGTGATTTAACTCTTAACTCTTGATTACTATTAACCGATATTTCAACCCCATTAAAGGGTTTCCAAAGGCTCTCATCATTAAGCTTATACGCAATTCCTCCTGTTTCAGTTGAACCAAAAATTTGCATAATATCAGCTTCAAACTTTTGCTTAAAGTTTAAAATATTTGGCGTATCTAAAGGGGCTGTTGAACTGATAAAAAGCGCATGGGTTAAATCTTTTTTTTCTGCCAGTTTATTCATGGCTTTAATATACAAAGGCGTTGTAACTACCATACTGTAAGGCTCAATCATGCTTAATAATTCATGGGGTAAAAAATGCTCTTTTAAGACGATATCAATATCATTCATTAGAGGATACATTAAGCCCAATAATGTACCATACAAATGGATAAACGGTACCGTAACAATAACTTTTTTAATTTTATATTTTTTTAATAAAGCTGATAACACAGCAACTTCTGCTTCTAGGTTCGATTTAGATTTTAAAGCAGCGATCGGTATCCCTGTACTCCCACTGGTAAAATAAATAAAATTAAAATTTTCTTTATCAAAAATTGTCTTAGTACTTTGTCCTGTTCTAAACGCTGGAACATTTAACGCTTCTAACTGTTCAGCTATTGCCTTATTGCTAGAATCAAATAAAATAACTTTTGCTTCTGAAAAATATGCTTTTAAAATATTAAGCGCATTGGCTTCTTTAGATTCTGTTCCAATATAACCAAGTAAACCCTCAGTCTTCTCTTCCACAAACTCTTCTTTAACAATCTCATAAGCATTTAAACTACCATCATCATTTGCGACCTTAAGATACATTATTATCCTCTTTCATCAATAACAATAAAATAAAAATAGCAACAATACCAATTGTTGCCACAACCCCAATGGAAAACAATGCCGTAACAGAACTAAATACCAAGACACCAAACCCTGCAAAACTGCTTATAAGTGAATAACTTATGGCTTTTTTAGTCAACATGTCATTAACCCTTGTTAGATAAATAGCATAATCTATGCCCAGTGCCAAAATAATAAAAAGCATAAAAAGATGTAAAATATTTAACACCGTAAAGTAAGCATAAAGACTCACCATCGCCAAAGGAAACAGCAGAAAAATCAGTGCAGTTATCATTGATTTTTTGCTAAAAAAATACAAGAGAAAAACCACCACAAACAGGGCTAAAAGACCAAGTTTTAAAAGTTCTTCTATGGATGCTTTTAAAGCACTTTCAAAATGTTCTTTCAGGCTTAAACTCTCTACAGCTTCATAATTCAAGAGATGTTGATACGCCTCCTGTCCAAGCGTTCCATAGCTAAAATAAAAATCATTTATCTTTACTATGTCAATTCCATAAGCCTGAACATCTTCATAAGTATAAGCCACAAAACCCCTCTCTAAATCATAAGCATTCTGAAAGTACACTGCTTTAAAACCAAGTCTATTGGCTTCTTGTTCCAATCTTTCTTTCAAAATTGAAAGCGATTTTACTAAATGTTGCTTCTTGACATAATCCTCTTTAGTAAACAATGAAGCTAACGGTAAATTAATCAGAGGCATCTCTTCTTTAATTTTTTTTGCTTCACTAATTAAGGCTTCTATACTTTGTGCTTTAATGGCAAAAGTCATTTTATTTTCCATACTAAGTTGCTTAGAAAAAAATGCTTCACGTTCTTTTAATGCTTCATTATTATAATCCAACGTTTTTAAATCAAAATCAAAACGTATCCATAAAAATGACAAAAGTAACAGTAAAATAGAAATAATAAATAAAAACTTCACGTTAACCAAGGGAACTTTCATCTGAAAGATACTTTTTATCGCATGATTCCCCTGCACTTCAAAACGCTTAAATTTAAGTTGTGGGTACAAAAAAGCAAAATGTAAATAAGAAATACTTAATGAAAGCATACTAAAAATAGTAATTTGTTGAATTAATAAAAAAGAGCTAAAACTTAAAATTAAAAATGCCGATATCGTGGTTAAAAATCCAAATAGTACTTCACGATTGTATTCTTTTTTATGACCATCATAATACCCATGTACATAATGATGAAACATATAATCTATGGCAATGGTACTCACAGAAATACCAAAGACAAACACAAAAACCGAAACTTCATCATACAACTGTGCTAGTACGATGGTTGCAACCATCGCAGAAGTACCTAAGGTCATTAAGGTATTTACTAACAGAAAAAAATCTTTTAGAATGTAAAGATAAAGCACTAACAATAAAGCCAATGCCATCCATATAATTTTATTGACATCAGACATAATTACTTGGGAATTTTCAACATAATAAAACAGAGGACTAAAAACTTGAAGCCCTTTCTCTTCTCCTAAAAGAGCATGAATCTCTTGATAAACTTGTCGATGCTCCTCTAAGCTTTGACTGCTTAGCTTCAATACCGTAAGATACCCATAATCAGGCAAAATAAGCTGTCCATTTTTAATAGCCACCTCAACAGTCTCAGTTCCAAACTCTTCAGAAGAATCTAAAAGTTCAAAAGGGTCAACAGGGTCAATGTGAACAGGAAAAAAAGAACTTGTCATCCCTTCATATAAATGCTGTAAGCTCTTAGAGACTTCCAACTCTGAAAGTTTCTTCTCATCAAGATTATGGCTTAATATTTTATACATCTTTTGATGTTCTTCAAGATTATCATTTTTTTGTATGGTTTTAGGAGCAACAAAAGAGAGACTGAGCAGTGCTTTCTCCAAGCTTCTAATTTTTACTAAGGCTTGGGCATCAAAACCTTTAATGGTTAACAACAATACTTTAGCATTGTTTGTTTGTTCAAAACTTTTTATCAGCGCTTTAGACTCTCCTTTTGGCAAAACTGACAACAAAGACGTAGATAACTGTGTATAACTTTGAAATATTATCAGCAATAAACATGAGACAATAAAAATTAAAAAATTATGGTACTTCATCAAGCTCTTCAATGCGTATACGATCTGCTGTCCTTAACTCAATCTGTAAAAAATCCAATTTGCTATCAGTTTTCTTATAACTTACGCCCTCCACATAAGAAGAGATACTTCGATGGGGTTTTAAAACAATCATTTTTTTTTGCTTTTCAATTTCAAAATAACGTGCTAATACTTTCTCATTTTCAAAATAAACTGCTTCAAACAAAATAAAAAATATTTTAACTTCAATACTCTTGTTTAAGTCTAAAACCTCTTGCTCTTCCCCTTTTTGTATGATAAGAGTATCCCCATTATACGTCAGTAAAGTATCATCTTTATCATACTGAATCAGCATTGAATCTTTAAAAAAACTTACTGTACCTGTTTTGTGAAAAGTACTTTCCAATGCTTCATAATACTTCTCTTCTACAAAACGAATACTCTCTGCCCAAGAAAAAATCGAAAAGAGCATAACAACCATTAAAATTCTAAACATCTGTGTTCCTCAAAAAAATATATTTTCTATGTACAAACTGCATAAGCCCTGCTCCTAAAAATAAAAAATACCAACCAAAAGTACTATAATATAGCCAATAAGAGAGGTCTTCTTGCATAAACATGCTCACATGAACTAGCACGTTCATTAAACTTATCAGAAACCAAAAAAGTGTGGCATTATGAATATAACGCTTTTCTCTTTGGCTAAGAGCTATTTTACTAAACTTCTCTGCAAAATACAAGATAAGTGATTTTCCCTGCAAATAAGAAACCAATATAAAAAGGGTAAAAAAAGTAGCCAAAAGCAGTGGTAAAATTTTTAGTACCACAAAAGCATTTAAACTATAAGCCATAACAGCAACAAGCATATAAAACAAAGGAAATAGTCGTGTATAATCTTTTTGCTTTCTCAAAAGAACAAACCACAAGAGACTCATACAAAACACCATACTTGAGACAATTTGAATATCAAAATAACGTAAAGAGAAAAAAACTAAAGGAGCATAAAAAAATGAAAAAAGAAAATTCATCTCTTTACTATCGTACCATAGCACCAGAAATATTTAATACTTCTCCACTTACATAGGTTGCTTCATGTCCCATAAAATAAGCACACTTTGCGACCTCATCAACTGAACCAAAACGATTAAGAGGAATACTCTTTTTAAGCGCTTTCATATTGGGTAGTCCTTCTATCATTTCTGATTCTATAATGCCTGGTGCTAAAGCATTGACACGTATATTATAACGTCCTAGTTCCACAGCCAATGTTTTTGTAAAAGAAATCATCCCACCCTTAGAAGCAGCATAGTTTGCCTGTCCTGCATTACCACACAGTCCTGAAACAGAAGCCACATTTACAATACTCCCTTTTTTATTGCGAATCATATTTTTAGCAATCAATTTAGTAATGTAAAAAGGTGCATTAAGGTTGGTATTAATCACTTCATTCCATGCCTCATCTTCCATAAAAAAGAAAAGACTGTCACGAATAATTCCAGCATTATTAATAAGAACATCCACTTCTAAATACTCCAAAGCTTTTAAAACTTCTTCTTTATTATTCATATCAAAACCAACAACTTCACCTGAACCAATACTATTCAAAAGTTCTTTTGCTTTATTTTGATTGCGATGATAATGAATGTAAACATAATATCCCTCTGAGGCATACGCTTTTACAATAGCCGTTCCAATAGAACCTGTCGCACCTGTGACTAAAACTTTAAGTGCATTCATCTAACTAAACTTACCTGCTAACAATAATGGCTTGATATTACGAATATCAATGTCCATTCTTCTGTCTTCCTTTAGGGGTTCTACCAAAAGACGAATTTCATTATAAATATTTTTTAAATGAGGCGAAACTTCTTCTTTCCCTCTAATATCTACAGCTTGTGTCATACCCAAAAAGGCTATGCTTAGCATATTATGCAGTTCAGGCATCATTTTACTAAAATCATTGGCTGCTGTTGTCCCCATAGACACCTTATCTTGATTTAGCGATTCTGTTGGTCTTGAATGAATGGAAGCTGCTGTGGTATTTTTAATAACATCAGCACTTAATGAACTAAGGGTAATTTGCATGGCTTTAAAACCATGATAATAAGACTCAGGAGCCAGTTTTAAATTCTCACCCAAGCCCCTGTTAAATTTATGATCAACCAATAAAGCAAACTCTTTATCTAATAAATCAGCCAAATTTCCTGCACAAATTTTTAAAGTATCCATCGCATGAGCAACATAGCCACCATAGAAGTTTCCTGAAGTGTATATTTTTTCATTTTCGCCATCGATTAAGGGATTATCATTGACTGAATTTATTTCTGTCTCAACCCAATTCTTTGAAATGCTTAAGTTATCACGTATAACCCCTAAAACCTGTGGCGCACAACGCATTGAATAATTATCTTGAATATTTAAATCATTGTCTTCAAAAAATTTGCTATAACGGTCATCTCGACTATGTGTGAGGTGTGAACCTTGCATTTTACGTTGAATATTTTTTGCAGATGAAATTTGTCCTGAAAAAGGTTTAGAGTCATGCACAAAGTCAGAGACAGGGGTATCATCTCCTAAAAGTACTTCAAACATCCCAGCCACATAAGACTCCATTGAATCTAAAATAATCTCAAATTCTTCTAAGGCATCCAGTGCTATTGCACTCATAATGGTCGTTCCATTCATAATGGCTAAAGCTTCTTTAGGCTTAAATACATAGGTGTCAATAGCAAGTTGAGCATAGACTTCAGCCACATCACGAATCTCACCCTTATAGTAAACTTCACGTTCTCCAGTAATCACAGCAGCAATATAAGACAAGGGCGTTAAATCTCCACTAGCACCCACTGAGCCTTGAGAAGGAATGACAGGAATAATATCTTTTTCAATCAAAAGTGCCAATCGCTCTAAAAGGTTCATACTTACAGCAGAACGTCCCTTACTTAAAGAAACCATACGCATAATGATGGAATAACGACAAACCTTTTCACTTAAATTAACCCCCACACCACAACCATGAAATCGAAATAAGTTTTTTTGTAAGGTCTGACTGTCTTCATAAGAAACATAGTTCTTACCACTCGCACCATACCCTGTGGTAATTCCATATATAGGTTTAGTTTTTATTTGATGCATTAAAAAGCTATGGGCTTTGTCAACCAACTGAACAAACTCAGTCTCATCTGAAACTTTCATTTTTTTTGCATTTATAATCTCATCAAGATTTATGTATCTATTGTCTACTGTTAAAATCATTTTTTCTCCCAAAAATCATAAAAATTAAACCATTGATTGGGATATTTTTGTACAATCTCTTCAAATTTTTTTACATATATATTAAGGGCTTCTGCCACAGCTTCTGCCTCTTTTTTAGATTGATCCATATCAATGTTAATATACTCTACTTTATATTTTTTCATGCCCACTAAGACAATAAAGTAAACCAATAAAGGTTTATTCACCTTATACGCAACTTGAAATGGATTCTTATTAAATTTTGCCTTTTCACCCAAAAAGAAAACTTCTGTTTCAGACTTTGTATTGGAGGCTCTATCGGCCATAATAGCAACAACTTCTTCATTAAGCAATGCATTGGCTATCTGTACAGAAACAACTATACTACCTTGATTTAAATCAATGATATTAACGTTGCTTTTTTCTACTTTTGATGCCTTTTCAATACTGTTCTCAATGGCTTTAATCCCATCTAAAAGAATCTCTTGCATCACAATATTAACACTGTTTTTTACATGAGCCCCTGTAGAAGAAGCTGCCCATCCTCCAAAATGTGAATAAATCAGTACCGTTCCTTTCTCCAAAATAGCACTGGGAACTTCTATGTTATCATAGATAAAATTATAACTTTTGGGGTCTATTTTAGACACAAACCTATCGACCAAACAAATGGCAAAGACTCTTAGGTGTTCATAATAGACCCTATTGTTAAATGCAAGATTTAAATGTTTATAATAAATCTTTAATGATTTCTTCACATTACCTGCCAACAAAAAATAAAAAAATGTTATGGGATATAGAAGATAATAAATAAATTTATAGCCAAAAATATTATAAAGAATAAGGGCTAACTTAATACTCCAAGCACTGCCTCGTTGTTGTGTCTCTTGCATGAATTATTTTTTAGAAAAAGAGAGCAAGTTTTTAATTGCCCTTAACCATTTAAAAGGGAGAATCTGTACATGCACCCAAACAATCGCCATGGTATCTTCAAATTTTTTAAAATGGCTTACCCTCTCTTCTGCTAAAGGGTAATAACACTCTATCTCCACCTCTTTTATTTTTTTACCAGCATCAGCATGACGTACAAGTACTTCCATTTCCCAGTCAAAACGTGTTGTTTTAATGGGAAGATCTAAAATCGATAAAGGATAAATTCTATATCCAGACAAGGAATCTTTTATGCTTTGCCCTGTATCCCAACAAGCCCACATATTACTAAACCAACGCCCAAATTTAGAGGCAAAAGGAACATGCTCTAAATCAAAATTTCTAGCCCCAATAATAATTTCATCAGCCTCACAAATATCAATTAAAAACTTTGCTTCAGAAGCCAAATGTTGACCATCACCATCCATACTAAGTACATGACTATAACCTAGCGCTTTTGCTTTCTTCGTACCAGAAACTATGGCTTGTCCCTTTCCTTCGTTAATCGCATGTCTTACAAAATGTATTGGCATTCGTTCTTCTTGGGAAAACAAAGTTTCAATGGCTGTATTAGAGCCATCATCAACAACAATAACTTCATAACCATGTGCTAACACATCAGCCACCACAGCTTTAATGGTTTTAGGGTTGTTATAAGTAGGAATAATAACAATAATTTTATTTTGATGCATAACTTATCTCACTTACTTTTTTTTGATTTTTAAATATTTTTATATTTTTTATATTTTCGTTATGTTTAAATTGACAACTAAGAATATCATTGGGTAAGAGCTGTACTAAGAATTTACTCTGCTTAATATAAACAATTTTTTCTTGAAATACTTTTTCCAAAATATCAATCAAGGCAAAAGCAGGTAAAATAGGGTTATTGGGAAAATGTGCTTGAAATAAAGGATGATCTTTCGCACTAAGTTGTAACACAACTTCCTGTGTATCTTCCTTTAAAATAGTATATAAATCATCTATCACAAATTTTATCTTTCAATTCTTTTTAAGAATACTATTTTATCAAAAGCTAACTAAATATACTATACAATCTTCTCTTTTACAACACAACAAATAAAAATTATGAGAAGCAAATGCAGAACTTTTTTCAAAATAATGACAGTAAAACAGCCCTTGAAGCACAATATGCAGCACAAAAAATTGCTTTTGCCCCAATTGTCTTTCAAGTGGCTCGGTCAATGCGTGACTTAGGTATTTTAGAAACCTTATATCAACATGACAAAGTGGGTTTAAGTATGCATGCAATAGCAAAAAATACCAACTTATCACCCTATGGCGTACAAACCCTCCTAGAAACTTCATTAAGTGCTGATATTGTTAAGTGTAATGAAGACAAATACCAACTCACCAAAACAGGCTATTTTCTTCTTAAAGACACAATGACCCGTATCAATATGGATTACAATCATGATGTCAACTATCAAGGTCTTTTCTATTTGGATGAAGCCATTCAAAAAGAAAAAGCCTCAGGACTCAAAGTTTTTGGTGATTGGAATACCATTTATCCTGCCCTCTCTTCCTTACCTACTAAAGCACAAAAAAGTTGGTTTTCTTTCGACCACTATTACTCAGATACAGCATTTGAACCAGCAATAGAGATTCTCTTAAAGAATAAACCCAAGAAAATCTTAGACATAGGAGGAAACACAGGTAAATTTTCAATAAAATTGGCTAAAAGTAATGGTGCCATAAGCGTCAGTATCCTCGATTTACCTGAACAGATTAAATTGGCTAAAAAAAATATTCATACTGCCCAACTTAATCAACAAATAAATTTTATTCCTTTAAATATTCTTGACCACAATGAAGCGATTCCCACAGGCTATGACATTATTTGGATGAGTCAATTTCTTGATTGCTTTAAAGAAGCAGACATTATAAAAATACTCAAACGGGTTAAAGCCTCTATGAGTACAAACAGTCATCTTTATATTATGGAACCTCTTTGGGACAAACAACGCTTTGAAACCTCTGCTTATTGTATTATCAACACCTCTCCTTACTTTACAGCCATGGCAAATGGTTACAGTAAAATGTTCAATGCCCAAGACATGCAACGCTACATTGAAGCCTCTGGTCTTAAAATTATAAAAGAAGAGCATAACATTGGTATTTGTCAAAGTATTTTAATTTGTCAATAATAACTTAGGTTTCTAAGACTAAAGTAAACTGACCTTGGAGTACTTTAAGTGCTTTATTTAAAGTATAGGCTTCAAAAGAAAACTGTTTATAATTTTGAATTTCTGCCTCTTTTATAAGTTGAAAAAGATACCTTTTCTCATGAACTTCTTCAAGTAATTCCACATTTTTAGCCATACTCAAAAAACCAACTTTAACCTGAGCTTCTTGATTAAATGCAGCAGCACACTGTGCTGCTGCTTCTATGAACATCCCCAAAGTAGGAAGTATCTTAAATTCACACTGCACTTCTGCATATCTTTCTTCTAATAACACCAACTTTCTCGCAAAGATAAGTGGTTCTTGATGAGGTAACTTTATAATTTCACCTCTATAATATTAGGCTGTTCTTTCCGAAAACATCTTGCCATATTAAACATCAACTCAACAGAAAGAGGTATCTTAATATCTTCTCTACTTTCAGTAATGACCAAAGTAGCTTCATCTCTCGTAAAACGCACTTTAAGCGCAACACCACACTCTAAAAACTCAACACACTTATTAACCTCTTCTATCTTATCAATGTTTAATGTCTCGGTAACTAACAGTAATAAAGTATCTCCATCCATTGCTTTAATAGCCCCTGACTTTAAAACATTTAAAGAGGTATCATCTCCACTGGATAAAGTCATAACTTCTTCTTGATTCTTAGTTAACATTGAAAGATAAGAAATAGCTGTATTGTACACTGAGTTTTGAAATTGTGTGGGACTAATCCCCTCTTTCATATTAATTGAATTTAAAATATTTGCCGTTGCTTCCAATTCACCAAAGCTACTACCATAAACAACTTTTCCTAATGAAAAAGAAACTTGATTGGCTAAGTAAATGGCTATCTTTCCTGCTCTGGTTAAACGTCTGCGTACAACCATTTTGGGAACAAGCTCTTTTATATTGTCCAACACTACAGCTTCTTCAGCATAAACATAAGCAGCATCAAGAATTTCTAAATTAATTGTCATGACAGTTTTCCAAACACTAAGCTACAATTATTACCACCAAAAGCAAAAGAATTACTCAGTACATAATTTATCCACACATTTTGTGTTTCTAACGTCAAATTCAACCTACTATTTTCAGGCACTTCTAAAAAACTATTTTGAGGAACTTGTTGTTCTTTCACTACCATACATGCGACAATGGCTTCCAATGCACCTGCTGCACCCAATGTATGTCCTGTAATCGATTTAGAAGAACTTACATAAGGTTGAGAAGGAAACAACTGGGCAATGGCATGGGCTTCTGCTCTGTCATTGGCAATGGTACCTGTCCCATGTGCATTAATATAGTCTATCTCTTTCGCCTCAATACCAGCAGACTTCAATGCCCTAGACATTGCTAACATAGCGCCTTCTCCATCAGGATGAGGATGTGTCATGTGATAAGCATCTGAACTGTAACCTACCCCACAAAGTTCCACAGCAGTACTTCTAACTTCATTTTCAAGTAACAAACACGCTATGGCTTCAGCAACATTCATCCCATTTCTATGAGTATCAAAAGGTTTACAAGGACTTGAAGACAACACCCCTAAAGATAAAAATCCCCCCACAGTTATTTGAGATAAACTATCTGCACCAATAACCAAAGCATTTTTATACAAACCCTTAGACAAAACTTCATAAGCATAGCCTAGGGCATTGGCACTGGATGTACACGCTGTAGAAAAAGAGATATGGTCATAAAATTCAAACTTGGCATTTAAAATATTTTTTATGGCATTAATATGATGAAAATTAGGATCAATATTTTTATAACTTTGGGTTTCAAAATAAATCTCTTCACTACGACACATCCCTCCCACTGAAGAGCCAACAATTAATAAAGTTTCATTAAAATTTTCTAAATGACTTTGATTTAAAATATTTTCACATTGTGCTATAAGTGTTTCATCGAAGGTAGTTGTTGAAAAAAGTTTTCCTATAGCAGGTGTTGCATTATGAAAGTAGTTTGTATCTTGAAGAATACCACTTTTACCTTCACAAATATGATGAAAAAGGGTTGCATCATTATTTCCAGCACAACTATTAGAAGAAGTAGCCGTTATAAAAACCTTATTTTTTTTGTTCATTAATATAATCAAGTAGACTTTGTACCGATGAAAAGATTTCACGATACTGTGTGGCATCTTCTATTCTAACAGCATATTCTTTCTCAATTGCCAAAACCAACTCAATAGAATCAACGGAATCTAAACCTAAACCCTCGTCACCAAACAGTGGGTCATTATCATTAATCTCATCAGCTGTTATATCTTCAAGACTCAAATATTTTATCAATACTTCTTTAAAATTTATACTTGTTATCATTAACTATCCTATTCTATATTTAATATTTAAAACTATTTGTAGTCCTGAATTTTACACTATTAAGACTTACAGTCTAAAACCTGTATCCAAAGTAGGTATATAAAAACCCTGTTGTGTCTAAATCTTTATATTTAATTCCAGGAACATAAACAAAATTAAAACTTAAATTTTCATAATAAACTGTCGTCGTAGGGCCAACACCTCCATTAAGACCATATTGCCCACCATTACGATTTAAATCAGCATCGGTATAAATTTTTTTCACACCAACAAAACCACTCAAACCAATCGCAACATCAACCTTTTCCATATTAAAACGATAAGCATGTCCCATACCAATAGCCAATTGTGGATTTTCAAAAGAGTCTTTTAAAAGCAACACATTAGTAGCAAAATAAAGTTCATTATACGCTTTAAAGAAACTATATTCATAACCTAAACCATAATTAACTTCGTTATAGGCTACATCAAAACGATCATGATCATGTTCATGTAAAGTAATACCTGACAAAAGAATTCTCTGTTCATTGGCAAACACAAAAAAAGGGAATAACAGTAAAATAATATATTTCATTTCTCTCCAATACGCTAAAAAGCTTAAGAAATTATAGTAATAATAACTTAATCACCACTCCATATAAAGTTGCTTATCCACGCCTTTTTCACCATCAGCTAACAAATACAAAAGATGATCAATCACTAAATCACTCTCTAAAACCTCATATTCAAATACCTTACTTTTAGTACTTTCATACTGCTCTTTTAAAATCTTCTTATCTTGATAGAGTGCTAACTCTAAAAAAGGTCGCAACAAAGCAAAAACAAGCCAGTTAGGCATCATAGATTTAGGCAAAGAGACATCCACCACCATCTGAACTTTCCCTTTTTTCAAAGGCACAAAAAAGATGGAAACACAAAAAAGCAAAACCTCATCTTTCAAATACTCTATCTTCGCAAAACTAGGCAGTGAAAAAGTTACTCTGTTTTTGTTAACCCCTTTGTCAAACAACTTATTAATCAATCCATTTTGTTTGTCAACCAAGTCATAATGCGTCACAAATCCCTCTTCTGAAGTCTCTTGCCTTATGTTCATGCCTTGTCTACTCTCTGAACGTAGTAAACCTTTATGGATAAATGAAGTATGCGTAGGATCTAAAAAATTTTCAATGCTATGCATAAAGTCACCCTCTATTACTTTGATATGCCGACTGTTAACAAAACCCTCTTCAAGAACAAAGGCTGACGCAAAACTTCTCTCTCCCTCTAGTCGTACCCAAACCAAAGTATCATGCTCAATAACTGAAAAAACTTCCAAACTCACTTTCTTAGGACAAGAACCCACACAAGCAGGAACCCTACTTAAATCACCCTCTCTGTCAAACGTCCAACCATGGTAATGACATTGAAGTTCATCATTTACAACAGAACCGTTTGACAACGCCACACCACGATGAGGACACTGGTTTTTAAAACATTTAATACCATCAGAGCTTCTAAAAAAGACCAACGCTACACCCAAAAGTGTTTTACTAAGAGGTTTTACTTTTAATTCTTTAGACTCAAACAACGAATACCAATACCCCTTTAACTTCTCAACATTCACAACTTCAACCTTTTTAATAGAGGAGCATAAAAGTACTTCGATAAAAAAGCAATCAAATACCACCCCATACGCCGTCTAAAGCTCAAATGTTTCACCTTCACAAACATATACTCCAACTCAGCCCTTGCCCCTCGCAAGGTTTTAAACTGAGGTGCACCCGAACTAAGATTCAGCAAACAATCACGCTCCATCGCATAAGAAATCGAAAAAATCATCAAACGTCTATAAAGTGCATCTTCTTGTCCATAACACATATCATATCCCACAATGGGAACGGTAATAACCTTCGCTTCTTCCGTCATACCCACCACACCCACATAATCCATAGTTACCTTGTCTCTTAAAAGGTATAAATCTAAAAGCTTCACTTCCACTAACAACTGTAAATACTTTGCTGTAAACTGAATGTTATGCTCTGAATACTTCTCTAAATACAAAAAACCATACAACGCTTCAACGCGTTCAAAAGCTTTCACATCCTCAACCAATACTTTACAAAACTCAAAACGCTTATCCGTTAAAAGCTTTTTATCATTAATGGTATTTCGATGCTTTCGCCACCTTTCTTTGTCATCAAAGATATACACTTGCCGAGAAACAATAGACATCCATCCATTTTGACTAAGATGCTTAAAAAGTTTAGGGTTTTGAGTTGTATTAACCGAACGAATTATCAAAGCATGTTCGGGGTAACGCTCTATGGCTTTTTCTTCTAAAGCTTTAACATCTAAACTCTCCCATTTCTTTGAAAAAAAGTTCGTAGAGAGCATATAATTATTTAACGTTTGAGCCTTATCTATCTGGGTATATCGTAAAAAAGAAGCAAAAGTTTTTATGAGTAAATGTGAAAACCCTCTTTGAAGTTTTGACTCTACTTTGACTAACTCATCTTCACTGTAGTTAATGAGAAGTGCATAGGGTGAAGCGACGTAAGAATTGGGTTTAACCCCATCAGTAACGGTTGTGATGATGAATTCGTTTTCTATTTTGTAGAAGTCGAATTTTGTGTTTAAGTTTTTGATTAAATCTACTGATTTATTAGTAGTAAATAGTTTATAATTTTTTTTAGAATAACTCATCTGTAACCTCTTTAGCTCCATTAATTATATCATTAAACTAAGAGATTTTCACGTCCACAATACTATATTGACAACACTAACACAATAAGCTACAATAAACCATATGACAACAAAGGAGATAAAATGACAACAACAATGAGTATTCGTGAATTAACGAGAAATGGTAGTATGTTTGCAAATTATGATTATATTAATATTGAAGATAAAAAGTCCAATGAATACAAAGGAGTATTTATCTCCTCTAAATATGCTGATTTAGTTAAAGAATTCTTAGAAAAAGAGATTGCCAAACAAAAGAAAAAAAAGTTAGATGATATTATGCAATTTGCAGGAATAATGGATGGCGATACAAATAATCTTTCAATCCAAGAAATTAAATCTCATAAAGAAGATAAATAAACATGAAAAACATCTTTTTAGATACAAACATCGTCTTAGATTTTTTAGATAAAAAACGACCTCTACATCTACAAGCAAAAGCCTTAATAAGCAAGTTAATTATAGAGGACTACAACATCTTTATTAGTGAAGATATGTTAAGTACCATTTTTTACATCTCTAAAGATAAAGAAAAAGTTTTACTCTTTTTTGAAACCATCATTGCTAAATGGTCAGTCGTACCCTATGGTTTAGCCCTCATTTCAGAAGCCATCACAAGCTGTAAAATCAATAAAGGTCAAGACTTAGAAGACACTTTACAATGTCTCTGTTCTAAAAAGCATGACTGTATTTATATTGTTACTTCAGATAAAGGATTTGTGGACTGTGGCATTGAAGTTGTAGATTATGACAAAATGCTCAATACTTAACCATCAAACTCAATATCAAAAGTACTAGCACTTGTTATCTCTTTACGATACATCACAGCCCGTTGTAGCATCCCAAACATTGACAAAGCTTGACCATAAAATGGCACACCTTCTAAAACATCTTTAGCTCGTTTATAGTCATAATGCAACTGTTTAAATTCACCTTTCAGAAGTGCTTGAAACCCAAAAAGTGAATAAAGTGTTGTACTTACCCTATAAGCTGAAGGCTGTTCTTTGGGTCTATACTTGAAAACCTCATCTTCAAAAGTCAAGCCCTCACTTAAGAGGTGTAAACCACTGGTAGCACGGGGGTTACACTCTAATACATACAAATCTTTCCCATCATCTATAAAGTCAAAAGCAACCTGTCCTGTGTAATTCGTATCTTTAGCAAACTGAGCTATGAACTTATCTAAGCGTTCATCCACATAAGGTTCAAAATAAGTCGCAGCAGCCCCATTAAGCAAATACATCGGTCGGTATGCCACATGTGCCAAAAGCTCTCCATTTAAAACAAGCGCATAATTACAAATAGCCTCACCCACAATGCGTTCTTGTTGTACCCATGGGTAGGCTTCTGAAACTTGTACTTTTTCTATATTTTTTTCCGTAACCTCTCGAATAACACTGCGTCCAAACCGTGAATAGACTGGTTTTAAAATACTTTTTTCATCTATCTCTATTTGTTCTTGAGAAGTCAACAACTTTGTTTTAGGAGCTTTGACATGCTCATTTAACTTCTGAAAAAAATTAAACTTATGATGTAATTCAAAAAGTGAGTCACTCTCTGGCATAAAGAAAAAAGTATCTGTCTGCATACCATCACGCACTCGACTCAAATAAAAAAGGTCTTCACAATTTGGAATGACCCAGTCAACTTGCTTAATGAGTTCTATCATCTCTTTTTTATACTGTTCAAATGCCAAACGTGGGGGAGAGACTTTAATATATTTGGTATTGTTGTAGTACTTCGCAATGGGAAAATTCAATGAATCTACCAACCAAACTTCATGTCCTGCTTTTCTAAACAATCGTACCCATTCTATGGTGACAGGCGCTCTTGGGCAGGTGATTAACACTCTCATAACTGCTTCACCCTTCGTCGTTTATCAGTCAACTTTCCCCTCTCATAAACATCATAAACATGTTCTAAGCTCTCTAACCCCTGCTCATCATAAAGCTTTTGAAGCGACTTCTCCACCTCATTTTTCACACTCAAAGGTTGCAGATAAATATGCAAAGCATCCTCTCTATGCTCCACAGCATACTCTTCTACCTTATCACTCGCTCGGATAATAGCACGACGAACAAAATCAGGAAACAGTAAATAAGGTGCTCCGTTTCTATCTTTAACATTCAATATATCGTCACAACGCCCCTCTATCTTTTTAAGCCTTGTAAAAACAGACCCACAAGCACATGGTTCTTTTTTTAATACCAAAATGTCATCTAACTTGTAGCGAATCACAGGTTGAGAGGAACGAAAAAAATCGGTAATAATGGGGCTAAAACGCCCACTCTTTTCATCTATCCACTCTTTTTCGATGTAGACTCTGTCTTCATTCAGATGCAAATTTCCCTCTCCACAAGTATGGGCTAAAAACCCCTCGGTACATTGATAAACCTGATGCACTTTTTGTGAAAAGCGTTGGGCTATCAACACTTCATCCTCTTCTTCCAACACCTCTGCAACCGAGATAATCTTTTTAGGGTTTATGCTCAAATCATCAGACAATGCCAAAAGCCGAAGCACTTGTGCAGGAGCAATTAAAATGGTCGGTTGCGTTTCATTTAACATTTCTATATGCTCTTCCAAAGGTTGAAGTAAATCATAAAAGGCAAACTTAATAGCCAAAGAGTTAACACTCTCATAAAGGTTCGAGTTGGCACGTAAGAAAAAAGCTATCTTATGTCTTTGCAACAAAGGCTTAGGCAACATCCGTTTTAAAATATACCCAGCCCAACGTCTGCTCTCTTCTTCAGAAACCAAAAACAGCCCTCGACTACCACTCGTACCTGATGACAAACCAACTGAAATATCACCTATCTTATTAGAAAAGTTGCGACTCTCTTCAGAAGCTAAGGCTACTTTAAATGCCTCTTCTTTACTAATGCCCACTGTATTGATGCTGTCAAAATTCTCCATAAAAATCTTTTTATTGATAATGGGGAAATCTTCTAATTTTGTAGAGTTAGGGTAAAATCTGCTTCCATGAGTAGCCAAACGTACTGCTAATTTTTCTTTTTGGTACGCCTCTAACGCTTCTTTAGACCTAAACTCTTTAACTGACAAAAACTCTTTAACAATGCCAAGCTTTCTAAACATCCTCATACCATTCATGGGTTTTAGAACAATGCGTTGGCACCATTTTCAAAGTAGGATTACGACGATGAAGCTCTTTGAGTTTCCCTATCATCTCATGATAAACATTAGCATCTTTAAAAATAAGATGGGTCAAAATATTGGGTTTAACCCCCTTAGTTATGGCTTCTATGTCCCAAACAGCATCACTCACAAAAAAGGTATCATCCACCACCAAACCATACTGACCATGAGCATGACCATCCAGCTCAATGACATAAAATCGATCCTCCAACAGATACCCCTTTTCAAAAGGGGCTAAAGTGTCAGGTAGCTCCACTTTTGGTAAATCTTCAATGTACGTCAAACGCTCTTCAAAATCATCAGGTAACAAAGCTGGAAGCACCCCCATTTTGGTCTTAGAAAATCGAGACATCTTTCCCTTGGCAACATCATATGCCTCTTTAGAACAATAAAGTTTAGCATCAGGAAAATCTTTTAACCCTCCAATATGATCTGCATGAAAATGAGAAATAAAAATGCTGTCTATCTTTTTGTCCATCATCTCTACCAAAGGCTTTTCTAATGTCACAGGAGTGGTAATAGCATAAAGTTTTTCAGGAAATTTAGCTGTAGCATCAAAAAAGTGTTTCCCATACCCTGTGTCAAAAAGGAGGTTTTTACCCTCATCCTCTATCAACGCAACCATGGCAGGAAACTTTATGGAAGAAAAACTCCCACCACGTTTTACCATGAACTCGGGGTGTTTGCAGTAGCCTACTTGGTAGAGGGTTATTTTTGTGGGGTGCATGAATTAAAAACTATTGATTATTATCCAGTTTATCCAATAATTCCAACCCTTTTTTCTTATTTCCTTTAGAAGCCATCAGGTCAAATCGTGTTTTCGTATCATATTGTGTTAGGGCAATGGTTGCAAATTCATCAAAAAGTTTATTTAGAGAAATTTCTTTACTCTTTGCATAACTTTTTAATCGCTCATACTTACTGTCTGGAATTCGTAATGTTAATGTACTCATAATTTATACCTTTCTAAAAAATCTTTTGGAGTTAAAACTTCTATATCAAAATGAAGTTCACCAAATTCTATGTCTTTTATATTATCCGTAATAATAACTTTACTGTTACTAGCAACGGCTAATTCAATGAGAAAGTCATCTCCTTCATCATCAAGATTTGGTCGCCATAAGTAAAAAATCTCATTCCACTTACAAGCCGACAAAAAAGCTTGAAGTAACTCCTCTTGTTCTTCAATACTCAAAGAACACAAAGTTTGAATCTTTTCTCTATTCATGACAGCTTCATATTCAAGAAAAAGTGTTGTACTTATTTGAGGAGCTATTTCCTCTCTCAAAGCCAGTCGTATAATCTCACGACTAATGCCTTCTTTACTGATTAAAGCTGCAATCCATATATTTGTATCTATTACCACATTCATTAATTATGATAGCATATATGATGTTAAAATCAAATTACTTCCCTCTACTCCGAGCATACCTCTCCAACCCTTCCTCTAAACTATACTTCGGACGATACCCCAAAACCTCTTTAGCCCTACTCAAATCCAAAGTCTGATCATGGGCTATAAGTCCTACACCATACTTAGTTATCATCGGTTCTTTACTCAAACCTAATTTAGCAACAAACTCCAAAACGGTTGCCAACCTCATCATGGTTTTGTAAGCGACTTTTTTATACTTTACCTCTTTACCCAAGGTTGCCATGACCATCTCAAAAAGTTTTGAAATTTCTATGGGTTCATCATTACTAATGTTAAAGATGCTTTTAGCAGGTAGCTCTTTTGTGGCACAGAGGTACATGGCATGAACCACATTACCCACATAGGTAACATCGACCAAGGCATTCCCCTTATTTATGAGAGGTAACACCCCTCTGTTGGCTATCTTCTCCAAACGAGGAATCAACACCGAATCATACTCACCAAAAATCCCACGAGGTCGTATAATAATAGCATCCACATCCGAAGCCAAGACCAACTCTTCTGCTTCATATTTTGTTTGAGCATAGGCATTCACAAATGTTTCTGGTCGGTAGCTCTCTTGCACATTAATTTGGTCAGTAAAATCAAAATAAATACTCGGTGTTGAAACATGCACCAGTTTTGGAATGTCGTACTTTTTCATGGCTGTTAAAACATTCTCTGTGGCTTGTACATTGTCTTTATAAAAAAGTTCATACT
>CACVAU010000053.1 GCA_902727915.1 uncultured Sulfurovum sp. | reverse complement strand
ACTCTCTTTAAAACGAAAACCAATGTAGTATGCATTATCTTTTTCTGCTTCATAGCCATTGACAACACGTGCCAAATCAGTTTTGATAAGGTTTTTTTGTTTGGGATTTTGGCTTCTGAGTATGAGTGTTTTGAGTTGGTGAATCTCTTGTTCTTTTGAGTCGATGTCTTTGTATAGCATTCTCTTATCCTTTTTATAATATTAAATAAAATAATTAATTTATATATTATATTTAAATTTAATAAAAATGGGATTTAAAACAGTTTGTGTTTTTATGTAATTGTTTTCTTTAATATTAAATGTAAAATTTAGGATAAGTGTTTTATTTAGCTGTTTATTGATGAATGTGTTTCTTATTATGAATAAATATTTTAAATAAAGTTATAGGGTAAATTAATTGTTGAAAGTACTGATTTTTAATGCTTTTGAGGTTTTTTATAAACATCAGTTAACTTAATTCTATTTATACTATAGGAAAAAATTATATTTTCTTTAAAGGGTTTATTTGTGACCTCTGTACAATTATTACCAAAAGCTTCTTCTCTGATTGAATCTCTTAGGGATATAGGTTATTCCTTTGAGAGTGCTGTAGCTGATATTATTGATAATGCTATTACTGCGAATGCTAAAAATATTTATATTTATTTTGATTTTAATAATAAAAAACTCTCTTTGGCTATTCTTGATGATGGTATAGGCATGAGAGAAGAAGAGCTGATTGAAGCTATGAGACCTGGAACAAAGAATCCATTGGATAGCCGAGATGCAAATGATTTAGGTCGCTTTGGGCTTGGTTTAAAAACTGCTTCATTCTCTCAATGTAGAAAATTGACAGTGGTCTCTTCTCAAAACAATCAAAAAGTAGCTACTGTTTGGGATTTAGATTATGTGGCTAAAGAAGAAGATTGGTCATTGCAAATTTTAGAGAATGATGAAATATCTGTTTTATATAAAGTTGATGAGCTAAAGACAAATGGAACATTAATTTTATGGGAGGAGACTGATAGGATTGTAGATAATAGTGTCTCTGATGCTAATGAAGATGTTGTTTATGAAAAAATAGAGAACTTACAAAAACATTTAGAACTAGTTTTTCATCGTTATTTGAAAGGGAAAGATAAAATTAATATTTTTATTAATGGAGAACAATTAAAAGCTTTTGATCCTTTTTTCTCTCATCATAGAGCAACTCAAGAGTTAACTGAAGAGACTATTACTGTTAATGATGAGAAAATAAAAATTACTCCCTATATTCTTCCTCATTACAGCAAAGTATCAGCTCAAGATTATGAGTATTATGCAGGTAGTGGAGGTTATCTTAAAAATCAAGGTTTTTACGTTTACAGAAATAAAAGGTTACTTATTTCAGGTACTTGGTTTAGATTGATTTCCCAATCAGAAATGTATAAACTTGCAAGAATACAGATAGATTTACCAAACAGTTTAGATGATTTATGGAAGATAGATGTAAAAAAATCTAAGGCTTCTCCACCTTTAATAATCAGACAGAGATTAAAAAAAATAATAGAGAAAATTATAGGAAGTTCAACTCGAGTTTATAAGGGACGAAGTCGTAGAGCATCAGATAATAGTATTGCTTTTTGGGAGCGAACAAGTGCTAGAGGAGAGATAACATATTCTATCAATAAAGAGCATCCTATAATTGAAAGTTTTAGTAAAAAATTAAATAAAGAAGAAGAATATGAATTTGAAAAAATTTTAAAACTAATTTCAAACTTCTTTCCAAAAGATACCTTGTATGCTGATATAGGAAATAATAATCCTCAATCAATTAATAAGTTAGATATTCCTAATATTGAATTGGAAGAGATGGCAAAATATAAAGTTTTAAAAGAAAGAGAGTTTATGACAGATAATGAGTTTATTAACTATTTTAAATCAACTGAACCATTTTCTGTATATAAAAATAGTTGGGAAGAGTTTTTAAATAATAAGGGGAGTTTATAATGAGTATGGAGTGTTTAGCTAAAGCAAGAAAACTGGTAAAAAGTTTTTTAGATCAAAAAGAAGAAGGGTTTATTCCTGAAATTAACTTTGTTGAAAAGTTATTAAGGGTCAAAGCTAAAGAATTAGAGATGTTGGGGTGTCAATTATCTAAAGAAGATATTGAATTATTAAGTAAAGATATTCATTCAGAAGAGACAATTAGTATTCCTCGTGCTTCTACAATTATGTCTAAAGAGAAAGAACCATGGTTACATACAGTGGAAAATCCTTCTACGTATTATTCTGATAGATATAGAAATTATTTAACAGTTGATGAGGGGTTCTCTCGTCAGGTTGTTGATAAAATATTTAAGACGACTGATGAAACATTAGATTTTATGACTAATCCTCATACAGAAAATGAGAGTATTAAAAAAGGTCTGGTAATGGGTAATGTTCAATCAGGTAAAACAGCAAATTATTTAGCTTTGATTAATCGGGCAGCTGACGTAGGATATAAGCTTATTATTTTAATTGCAGGTATACATAATAATTTAAGAACCCAAACACAAGCAAGAGTGAATAGTGGATTTATTGGGTTTGATACTGTAGAAAAAAAAGAGTTAGGAGTTAGTAAATATAATAATGAGTTTAGACCTTTTTCTTTTACAAGTACGGAGTATGATTTTAATAAAGATATTGCTACATCATTGAATTTTAACCCTAAAGATTCTAATGTTCCAGTTATTTTAGTAATTAAAAAGAATATGCATACTTTAAAAAACTTGTTGGACTGGTTGGGGACAAATAATACTAAGAAGTCATACTCAACATATCCTTTGCTAGTTATTGATGATGAAGCAGATAATGCATCAATTAATACAAAGAAGAATCCTGATGAAGTAACTACTATTAATCGGCAAATTAGACAAATACTAAAAATGTTTAAAAAACGAAGTTATGTAGGCTATACAGCAACCCCATTTGCTAATATATTTATTAATCCTGAGAGTAAAACAGATGAACATGGAGATGATCTGTTTCCTGAAGACTTTATCGTTTCGCTGGAAAGTCCAAGTAATTATATTGGAGCTGAAAAAATATTTAATAGTGATAATAATATATTACGAACAATCACAGATAATGAGGTCTGTTTAGATGTTAAGTTAAAAGCAGAAGATAGAGTTGATTGCTTACCTGAAAGTTTGTATGAAGCAGTCAATGTTTATTTATTAACTATAGGAACTAGAAAAATAAGAAAAAATAAAAACCTACACTCTTCTATGTTGGTTAATGTATCTTTTCGAGTTGTAATTCAAGAGCAAGTAAAAGAGTTAATCAATGAGTATTTACAATTAATAAAACAATATATTCAGTATAATTATCATAAATCTTTAGAAGAGATGATTAAAAATGATAAGATGAAATCTTTATATAATTCTTGGGTAAAAGAGTTCTCAAATATAGAAGTTTCTTTTGAAGATGTCCTAGATAAAATTAATGAAAACAAAGATTTAATAAAAGTTTTTCTAGTTAACAGTAAAAAGACAAAAGAAGAGAAGCTAAATTATGACAACTATAAAGATGTAGGTTTAAATGCAATAACTATTGGAGGATATAGTTTATCTCGTGGATTTACAATTGAAGGACTTACCGTTAGTTATTTCTTACGAAATTCACAGATGTATGATACTTTATTACAAATGGGACGCTGGTTTGGTTATAGAGCAGGATATGAAGACTTATGTAGAATTTATATGAGAGAAGAGGCTATTGGTTGGTATAGGCATATATCAGAAGCTACCGAAGAGCTAAAAGAGGAATTTAAAGTTATGAATGATCATGATTTAACACCTCGTGAATATGGTTTGAAAGTAAAAAACCATGATGAGTCATTGATTATTACGGCTAGAAATAAAATGTACCACTCCTCTGATGCTATTGTTTCTATTAATTATTATGGAGAGTTAATAGAGACTCGAAAGATTAGTAATAATCCTCAACATATTAGTTTAAATATGAGAAGTTTAAAAACACTTATAAATTCTCTTGCTTCTTTAAAACTTGACAGTTCTGAAAAGAAAAATTTTCTTTGGAGAGATATAGATGTATCGGTTGTTTTAGATTTTATAAAAGCGTATAAAAATCATCCTTTAAATATTAAAACTGATGGTGGGACTATAGAAAAGTATTTACTTGAACAAAATATACAGAGTTTTGATGTCGCTGTTGTTACGAATTCTAAAAAAGATAGTGGGGTTACAAAGGTTACAGATGATATTTCTATCTATCATGAAATGAGGTCTTCTTTTATATCAAATTCAACTCTACAAATTAGTGGTAATAAATCAAGAGTAGGTAGTATAAGTGATGAAAAAATAGGTTTGTCATCAGTTAAACTAGAGAAACTTAAAAAAGAGTTAGGTGGTAAAAAGGCAAGTGGTGTAGACTATCGAAAGTTAAGAGAAAAACCTTTATTGATTTTACATATACTCAAACTACAAGATAAAAATAAAGAAGGAGTCTTTCCTGAATCCTTATCATCTGTGGTTGCTTATGGTATTAGTTTTCCTGGTCATACAGATAGAAGAAAACGGAGAGTAAGTGCTATTACTTATAAAGTAAATAAAACTTGGCTAGATAATAACTTTATAGAAGAGGATGATGAAGATGAAGATTAATCCTTGGAATAAAATACAAGTACCTAGTGCTGAGTTGAATTTGAATGTACTTTTAGCAGATAAGGAAAGCCCATTAGAATTCTATTGGGGTAGAGATTCAAGTACTAATTTACTGTTTATTTTGCATACAACATTAGATGTTAAAAACAGTGAAAAAGTTCCAAAACTTAATGGTATAAAGATAACTATAGGAAAAGTGGGGAAAACTTATCAACTTATTTTGACATTAACCTCAAAAGAGGATAAAGATATTTTTTATACGCTTTGTATGGATTTATTAGCTTCGACTAAAGGTATTAATGATGAAAATATAGCAATAGATGTATTGTTGAAGCGTTTAGAAAAATGGCAGTATTTTTTAAAAAATAGTCGAAATTTAATAGATAAAAAACAATTAAAAGGGTTAATTGGTGAACTCTTTTTTCTACATAAATATCTTTTAAAGAACTTTGAAGTAGATGAAGCGTTAAGCTTTTGGAAAGCTCCTCTTCAATCTGTACAAGATTTTGAATTAAACAATATGGCAATAGAAGTCAAAACAAAAGCTTCTATGAATGCTATTACTATCTCTTCTTTTGAGCAGTTATTTACTACATTAGATGAACTTTATTTGTTTGTATTAACACTTACTGATGCAACGAAGAAAGATAAAAGCTCATTTAACATTTATGATTTAATTAAAGAGATAAGAGATTTAATTGGATTAGAGAATCTTGATAAGTTTAATCATCTTTTATTACTTTATGGATTTTTAGAGCTTAGTGAATATGAAGAATTGTACTTTAAAATTTCTATAGATGAATTCTATGAAGTGATTGACGGTTTTCCTCGTATCTCTAAAATACCTCAAAGTATAGAAAATCTTACTTATAGAGTTAATTTAGATGCGTGTAAAGAGTTCTTAGTTAAAGAAGACTTTTTAAGATACGGAGTAGAAAATGAGTGAGTATGAAGAATTTTATAATGATTTTATGCAAGAGATATATGTCGCTTCAGATATAGGGGAAGACTTTAAAGAGAATCAATTTTTTACAAAATCTATGGAGTATATAATAGAAGAGGGTGTAGTCGAAGATTATTATCATCTGCCTTTTCGACATAAAAGCTTGGGTATGAAAGTTGATGGCTATTACTATATTGAAGATAGAGAAATTTTGACTATTTTTATTTGTGATTTTAATGATGATTATATTTTAAAAACATTGACACAGACTGACATTGAGACTAGTATACGAAGAGTAACTAAGTTTATTAATCAATCAGTGTATCAAAAACTATACTCTGAATTAGAAGAGACTTCTCCTGGGTATGAAATAGCTTACTTTTTATATAAAAGTCAACTTAGATATAAATCTATAAATATAGTACTTGTGAGTAATAAGGTTTTAAGTAGTAGAGTAAAAAAACTTCCTTCTTTTAAGATAAAAGAATATGAAGTAAATTCTTCGGTTTGGGATATGAAGAGGTTTTATGAAATTGAGAGTTCCAAAACTAAAAAAGAGACATTACTAATTGATTTTCAAGATGAGTTTAATACCACAATACCTGCTCTCCCTGCCCATATTTTAACTTCTCCTTATCACTCCTATCTTTGTGTACTTAACGGTGATATCTTGGCTGATTTATATGAGAAGTATGGAGCAAGACTTTTAGAGTCAAATGTAAGAAGTTTCTTGCAACTCAGAGGAAATGTTAATAAAGGTATACGTAAAACAATTAATGAAAACCCTAATATGTTTTTTGCCTACAATAATGGAATTACAGCAACAGCTGAAGATATTGAGTTAGATGACAGTAATAAAATTAAGAGATTAAAAAACTTTCAAATCGTAAATGGTGGTCAAACAACAGCTGCACTCTTTAATACACGAAAAAGTGATAAAACACCATTAAACAATATTTTTGTTCAAATGAAGTTGACGATTATTCATGATGATAAGATTAATGATGTTGTGCCTAATATATCACGATTTTCTAATACTCAAAATAAAGTTAGTGAAGCAGATTTCTTTTCAAACGATATGTATCATATCCGAATGGAAGAGAAGTCTCGAAGAATTTGGACTCCTGTAAAAGATGGAGAACTTAAAAAGACAAAATGGTTCTATGAAAGAGCAAGAGGTCAGTACTTAGAACTTCAATCAAAATTGACGCCAACTAAGAAAAAAGAGTTTAAAGAGATTCATCCAAATGCACAAAAGTTTTCTAAAACAGATTTAGCGAAGTTTCTAATGGTTTGGGAGGAAAAACCCCATATTGTTTCACGAGGAGCTCAAAAGAACTTTATAGAGTTTGGCAAGTTAATTGTCCCTTTATGGAATAAAAATGATAAAGAGTTTAATGACTTATATTATCAGCACTCTATTGCTAAAATTATTATATTTAAAACTTGTGATAGGATAGTATTTAAAGAGTCTTGGTATGGTGGTTATAAAGCCAATATTGTTGCTTATACACTCTCTACAGTTTCTTTTTTAATTAAGCAAGAAAAAAAGAGTATAGACTTTTCAAGTATTTGGAAGCAACAAGAGATAAACACGATTTTTATATCAGAACTAAAGAGTATTAGTAGATATATAAATAACTATATTACCAATACCCCAGAAAAGTTTACAAATGTTTCAGAATGGTGTAAAAAAGATACCTGTTGGATAAAACTACAAGATATTTTAATCAGTACCAATAAGTTGAAATTAACTAATGAATTCTTAGACTCTTTAGTTTCAAAAGAAAAAGTAAAGTATGAAGAGCAAGAAGCAAAAAAAGAGCAGAAGATAGATAACTCTATGGAGTTGTTGAAAAAGATGTATAAGCTCTCTTTTGATACTTGGCAAGATATTATAAGATGGGGTAGTGAAAAAAAACTACTTGACTCATCTCAAATTCAACTATTAAGTTTAATCCCATCAAGAAAGTACCCTTCTGATAAACAGTCTAAAAAGATTATAGAGATTATTTTGTATTTGGAAGATGAAGGGATGAAGAGTGTTTGGTAAAACTATTTTTTGAGAATTTCTTTTATCCCTTTTGCAATCTGTTCAGCCATTTTAGGAGGAACAGCATTACCAATTTGTCTAAACTGTGAAGTTCTTGGACCTTCAAAATAGAAATCGTCAGGAAAGGACTGTAACCTTGCAGCTTCACGAACTGAGAGTGAACGGAGTTGTGTAATATCTGGGTGGATATAGTAGTGACCATCCATTGCTATATGAGCTAAGATAGTATGTGAAGCAGGCTCATTAGCTTTGACAACATTAAATCGATTAGTGAAAGAGTGGGTATTATTATGTGTAATCAACTCAGGTCTTCTTTTTGCTAGTTCTGCATAACAAAGTCGTTTTTTTTCTCTATTCCAAGCTGTTATTGCTTCTTTATATATTTCTAAATCTCTCTTATTATGCATTCTTGTCTCATGTTGAGTTAAAATATCAAAATCATCTTCTCTAACTTTTGATATTTTTAGATACTTGTTAGGTTTATCTATATACTTCCCTTTTCCTTCAATCATATTTTTAGGTTTTGTTCGTGGTAAATCATTTAATACATCTTTAACAAGATATCTATTCTCTATTTTTTCAAATGCAGGATAAGTATAGTTTTTTCGTCGTTTATCCTTTCTCCATCCAATTATAATAATTCGTTTTCTATTTTGTAAAACACCATAATCAGAAGCGATAAGTTCATCAAGTTCAATATGGTAACCTACCTTATCAAGAGCTTTTTTTAAATCTTGAAAATATTGACCCCCACCAGCTGTTTTTAGTCCTGGTACATTTTCAAACACAAATCTTTTAGGTTGAAACTCTTTAAGAAATTGAACATAATATTGATACAAAAGATTACGTGGGTCACAGGATACAGATTCTTTCATTCTTGCCCTGCCTACAATAGAGTAGGCTTGACAAGGAGGACCTCCAATAATAATATCAATCTTTTTTAGTTTTTTAGTTTTTAAATTATTTTTTATTTTTTGAGTAATACTATTGAATGTTTCATCTGAAATTGTAGAATTTATAACTTCATTCGAATTTGTAATATTCGCTTTATCCCATAATTCATCACGGGTAATTTTTTTCAAAAGGTAGTTATGATAAATATTTAATTTATTATTATTTTTTAAATTCCAATAAGCACTTCTTGTTCGTAAAGTATCACAAGCATAAGTATCAGCTTCTACATGACCAACAAAAGTAGCACCTTCTCTAAAAAAGCCTTCTGAAAGACCACCTGCACCTGAAAATAAATCTAATATTACCAATTCTGATCCATTCTATAATTTCAAAAATTATACCAAGGAAGTTCTTTGATTGACCTGTAAAGAGTTCTTAGTTATAATGAACTAAAAAAAGCTAAATCCTTTTATGAGGAGTCAAATAAATGATACCCTACAACCCAAACTTCCTAGAAAAAACAAACATTTTCACAAACCAAAAACTAGTTTTATTAGAAGAATTAAACACCAAAGTCTCCCTATCAAAATTTCTATCCAATAAAAGCTACATAGAAAAGTTTGGTATGGATTTCATCCATACTTCTTCTAAAATAGAGGGGAATACTTATGATAAGCATGACACTTATACCTTGCTAGAGTATGGTCGTACAGCAGGGGGTAAAAAGTATAGTGATGCCAAGATGATTTTAAATATGAAATTGGCTTACGATAAATTTATTGCTGAAGATTTAACGGTTAGTAAAGAGAACTTGAAAGATTTGCATTACATTTTATCTGATGAGATGTTAGCTGATGGTGAACGAGCTATGCCTAGAGATGGTGAGGTGACCATTAAAGCTTCGAGTTATGTACCTTTGGCAACGAAAGAGAAACTTGATGATGAGTTGAACTACATGCTAAGTAAATATGCCACCATAGAAAATCCTTTTAATCGAGCGTTGTATATTCATTGTAACTTAGCTTATTTACAGTATTTCAAAGATTGTAATCAACGAACAGCAAGAATGATGCTCAATGTTTCACTTAAACATGACAAGCAAATGGTTTATATTCCAAATGAAGAGAAGATTAGGGAGCATTTAGTAGCTACTGTTGAGTATTATGAAACAGGTTCTTATGATAAGTTTAAATGCTATTTTATTGAGACATATAAAGAGACAGTTGAGGCTATTGTTGCTGTTGAAGAGAGTAAGGAGCGTGAGAAAAATGAGCCTTTGAGAGGAGAGTTGTAATGTTGGATTTAAATAATATAGGAATAGGTGCTATTGTAGGTGCGACAATAGTAACTACGGCTAACATATTCTTGCATCAGAGAAACCTAAAACTAGATAGATCCAAAGAACAACTTAAAAACTTATATAACCCTCTCAATGCTATTATCCAAATGAGAAAAAAACATTTAGATTTTTTAAGAATTGATAGTAATAATTTTGAAAAATTTGCATCTGAATATTATCAGTTTTTCTTAGATTTACGTAAGATATATTTGGAAAATGAAGTATATGCTTCATTGGAGCTACGAACAGCCTTTCATACGTTAAATCATAATCATGAGGTAGAAGTCTATAATCATAGAATCTATAAAAATCTTACGGAGAGTGATGAGGTTAATAAGAGAATTTCTTTATTTGAACTGGAACGAAAAACAAATGAAGATGAACAAAGTGAATTTGAAGAGAATATAGAAAAAGTTATAAATGTGATAATCAACGATATGAATGACCTTTATGCTCATAAATTAGTTTCTAGGTATTTTAAAAAATAGTATCATATTTCTAACATATTACAAAAACTATAGTAATGCAATACTATTTTGAACTTTACTAAAATTAAATCTAAAGTAAAAATATTTAAACCCAACTCAATGCAACATATCCCCCACAGGCTTTATAGGTTTAGGTATATGTTCTTCTTCTAAAGATTCAAGTAAATCAATTTCTATGGTACGTACCATTGCGTTTAGAGGTAGGTCATTGACTCCTGACTCAAAAGGGTCTTCCATACTGTCACTTACTTTTTCCATCATGAAAAATACCCATGAAAGTAACATGGTAAACGGAACCATGGCAAACATGTATTCTCTTTGTAAAACTGCATCATGCAAGTAACGTTTCCCTTCATCCTCAAATATATCTAAAAGTCCTAACGGCAGTAAAAAGATAAAAATAACAGTAAAGATTTGACCTAAGTTGGCAAAGGCTCTAGGAAACGGTGTTTTTTTAATACGTTCACATTGTCCCTGTGTGTCGTAAAGGTAAGTAATCATATTGGTTAAGTCTGTATGGCGTACTGAGTCTAGGTAACCTTTTTGACTTAACTCTTGTATGGCTTTTCCTTGATTGACTAGGATTTGTGTTGCCATATTGCTTTTGGTTTGTAGTTTAGTATACTCGTCATGACTCAGGTAAGATGAAAACAACTCAGCTGATTTTTTGTCTGATATTCGGTGGTTAAACATTCTGGGTTTTGAAGTAGAAGCAAGTCTTGATGTTGAACGTAGTTGGTATTTTAGTGCCGTTAACCAGCTTAAATGACGGTAGATTAAATCTTTTTTGATTTCTGGAGAAACAGGATTACCCTCTTTGTCATAAAACATGCTGTGTACTTGGTTTGAAAAAGAGCGACTTTTGTTGATGATGTTACCCCATATCTTTCGTCCTTCCCACCATCTATCATATGACTCTTTACTTCTAAAACCTAGGTAAAGAGAAACAGCAATACCAATGGTAGACAAAGGCACAATAGGAACAGAAATGAGTCCCCAACCCATATAGTCGTGTATATAAACAACCAATGTAGACCAAAGTCCGATAATAAGTAAAAATCGCCAAGAGTCTTCGAATATGAGTTTAAAACGGATGGATCTTCTAATATACATTGAACTTAACCCTTGTTATTTTTTTAAAATTTTGCATTATACTAAATCTTTGGGTTTATAGGGCATCGACGGGCAATTCTTTTGTTACTAAATAGCAATTTCTCTAGCTTTATTCTATTCTCAGCCCCAAAAAGATAGACTTCTACAATTACTCAACAAATACTGATTAAAGTGTTTACGGAGTCTAAATATGTAGAAGCTCTCTTACAAACTTCTGCACAACATGATGTGGTTTTTATCACATTATGTTTTATATCAAAAAATAAAGAATTCATATGTTAAAAAAACTCTTTTTTCTTCTTCTTGCTCCTCTTTTTCTGTTTGCTAATATTATTGTTGGCGCTGAACAAAGTAGTCAATATTTACCTAAGTTACAAGGTAAAAATGTTGGATTGGTTGTGAATCAATCTTCAATGGTTTATGGTGAACATCTGCTTGACTCATTGTTGGCTCAAAAAATAAATGTGCGTAAAATTTTTGCCCCTGAACATGGTTTTAGAGGCAAGGCTGATGCTGGAGCTTATATTAAAAATGGAATGGACAGTGCAACTGGTTTACCCATTGTCTCTCTTTACGGAAAAAATAAAAAACCTTCTAAAAGGAGTTTGGAGAATTTAGACGTACTTGTTTTTGACATTCAAGATGTAGGTGTGCGTTTTTATACTTATCTTTCTACACTGCATTATATTATGGAAGCTGCTGCTGAATCAAACATAGAAGTAATTGTTTTAGACAGAGCAAACCCTAATGGTGGTCGTATAGATGGTGAAGTGTTAAACATGAAGTACACCTCATTTGTAGGAATGCATCCTGTGCCAATTTTATATGGCATGACCATTGGTGAGTATGCGTTAATGATAAATGGCGAAGGGTGGTTAAAAGGACATCGAAAAGCGAAGTTAACCGTTGTTCCTTTGCAAAACTATACCCATAGTATGCCTTACACTTTGAGTATTAAGCCTTCACCAAACTTACCTAATGATTTGTCTATTTATCTTTACCCCTCATTGGCATTTTTTGAGGGAACGACTTTTTCAGCTGGTCGTGGAACGGTGCAACAGTTTCAAATTTATGGTAGTCCTCACTATACTAAAAAGAATTTTACTTTTAAGCCTATTTCACGTGAGGGGGCTAAGTACCCTAAACATCAAAATAAAACTTGTTATGGGCTAGACTTGTCTGGTGAATTTATAGATGCAAATGCTGGGATTAACTTAGCTTATATTTTAGATGCATATAAGCATTACCCTTATAAAAAGAAATTCTTTTTGAAAAACAGATTTATAGATAAGTTGGCTGGGTCAAATAATTTACGTCAGCAAGTTTTGGCTGGAAAGAGTGAAAAAGAGATTAAGCATAGTTGGCAACAAGGTTTAAATACATTTAAAGCGATGCGTCAAAACTATTTACTTTACCCTTAGGAGTAGTATTTGAACGAACGAAAAGTTTTAATGCTTCTTGCTTGGGGTATGTTTTTGCTATTGATTATTGCTATTTGGAATGGACGTATACTGAAGACAACGGTATTGATACAGGCTGGACATGTTGGGCGAATTACTGGTAACATAGGTTCAATACATAATGGTTTAGTGGAATCAGAATGGAATGAACGTGTTGCGATTAGAGTTGAAGAGATTTTGAAAAAAAATGACATACTTGTTACACGCGTTGGTGCAAAAATTCCTAAGGCAAATGCTGTGATTGCTATTGCCATTCATTTTGATGGTTCAGAAACAGCTTGTTTAACAGGAGCTTCCATCGGTCATGATGCTTCGGTAGGTTCTAAACTTTTGGCGAAAAATTGGCGACTTGAATATGAAAAGTTTTTTCCTTTTAAATGGCATAGTGATAATTTTACAAAAAATTTAAGTGAGTATTATGGTTTTTCTAAAGTAAACACAAGTAAAGGGTTTTTGGTCTTAGAGTTGGGTGAAATAACGTGTAAAAAACAAACCGATTGGTTAGAACCACGGTTGGGTGAGGTGGCAGCTAAAATTGCCTATTTTATAATAAAGGAATTAGATAATGATAAAAAAAACACTACTAACACTTAGTCTATTGACAACTTTGGCATTTGCCAATGATATGGAAGAAATTAAGATTATTGATAAACCCATAAATTTTGGTCAAGAACGTATTGACATGACAAAGGCTTATATAAAAGACCATTATGGTTATGACGTTGAAAACATTGAAATAGAACCACGGATTATTGTCTTACATTGGACAGCAGACATGAGTTTCAAAAAAAGTTTTAAACGTTTGGAACCTCAAAAACTTTTTTCAGACAGAAAAGACATTGTAAAAGCTTCTGCGCTAAATGTTTCATCTCATTTTATGGTAAAGCGTGATGGCACCATCTATAGACTCATGCCAGAAAATTGGATGGCTCGTCATGTAATTGGACTGAACTATTCGAGTATAGGGGTTGAAAACATTGGTGGAAAATCAAATAACAAAGAAGACCTTACTCCTGCACAAGTTAAAGCAAATATTGCTTTAGTACGTTATCTAAAAAAGAAATACAATACCATTACACATTTAATAGGACATCATGAGTACCGTGAAATGGAAGGTAGTGATTTGTGGTTAGAGTTGGACAAAGGGTATAGAACAGAGAAGTCTGACCCAGGTGATCAATTTATGTTTGATGTTCGTAATGAAGTTCTTGATTTGAATTTGTCGACTGCAATAAATTAAAAGACCGTTTCTAGCAGAGACTAGAAACATAAGGACTTATTTCGACGACAAAAGAATTATCTCACAATAGTGTTAATTTTGTGTTAAGTTGAAATTTGTTCTTCATTGTCATAAGTTTTTATATATTGTAGCAATAAGTAAAATATATTTTAGTTTATTTTAAATTCATGCCCTTAAGTATCTATTTTTTTTTAAAAAGGTTAAACTATAGTGTAATTATCTATAGGAGGAAGAACGTGATTAAACGAAACAGTATATTATTGGCATCATTAATGCTCTCAACAAGTGTTATGGCAGAGATTGTAAAGAAAGAGGTGAAAGTCTCTAAGCTTGATGATGGAAAGCTTCATGGTTACACAAGGTTGCATCATATTTTTGATGGTGAATCGAACGGTTTTGATAAAAATACAGGAAGTACCGTTGGGGTTGCTTTAAAATATGGTGAAACCTTCTCTAAGCACTTTGCTCTTGGTGGAGAAGTTTATGGGGTAGCTGAAACAGGGTTTAATAATCATGATAAAACAGTTGCCTTAGGACAAGGAATGGGTGTATCCTCAACTGATCAGGCACAAGGGCATGTGAGTGGTTTACACTTTACGCTTAAAGGTTTACCTGGTAAATCTAAAGTAACGTGGGCAAGGTCTCAGTTTAAATCACCAATGACAAAAATTGAAATTACTCATGTTCCTAATATGTATGAGTATTTACGTGCTGATACAGGTATTTTGGGTGGAAATTTATCCTTATCTTTCATTACTGATATGGCTTATGGCTCACGTTCGGCAGCTGATTGGGGTTTA
The DNA here is from genome assembly GCA_902727915.1 of uncultured Sulfurovum sp. The sequence goes on along the minus strand of CACVAU010000053.1, from coordinate 9,594 downwards.
ATTGGTGAAAGAACAGCTACAGCAGGTATGTCTCATTCTCCTTTTTCTGATAAAGGCACTAATACATTAGAACGAGGAAAATATTATCGCATTGATGAGACAGCTGGTAGTGCAAGTACTGAAGGTATTGCTGTTGTTGGTTATGAACGTCAATTTGATAATTTAAAATTAAATATTTGGAACTTTAAAGCAGAAAATATTTTAAATAATTTGTATACGGAACTTGATTATGCCATTAAATTTGGTGAAGGTAATGCCGTGGTATTGTCTGGACAGTATTTAAAACAAAAAATAGATGATGTTACACTCAATAGTGGAGGCAATACTTATGGGGGTGCATTTTATGGTGCACAAGCCAAAGTAAAAGTTAAAAAATTTGTTTTGAAAATAGCTTACAATAAAAAAGATGATGAAGGTGGTTTTTATAATGCATGGGGAGCTAACCCTGGTTATACTTCTTCAATATTTTCGAGAAATGAGTATCGAGATGGGGTGAAGGCAGGAAAAATTACAGGTATTTATGGTTTGACTAAAAACTTGAAAGTGATGGGAAGTGTAGCTCAGTACAGTCAATCTAATATGAAACTGGCAGGAAAAGATGCTCAAGGTTCTGCCAAAGAGACGGATCTTGTTATGATTTATAAACCACAAAAGAATCTCATGTTAAAATTATTTAATGCCAATAGAACTTCTGAATTTAATGGTCTTGGCGCTACACCCAAAACACAAAATCATACACGTCTAATTGCAAACTATGCATTTTAAATAAAAAACTTCACTTTTAACGTATAAAACTAGCACTTCTGAATTGTTCATAAAATAATTTTATGAACGATTCAACATTCCATAATCTTTATTTAACTATTTTAATAGCATATTAAAAACAGGATAGAAAATGAAAATGGAACAAATACTAATCTCTGAAGTAGCACATAATAGTGATGAATATTATACGGTTGTTAATAGTAACTCACGGATTATCAATTTTTTATTAGCACAAAAAGTTAGTCTCGATAAGATTCACCCTGATGCATTGACTGCTTATTATGTAGATTATTATTTTTCACAAGTGAATATGGCAGGGTTTTCTAAATTTATGCATGATTCTCAATGGAACAAAGAGATAAATGATAAGATTGAATATGGTTTAAGAGCAATTAAATCTTTTAAACATCTTGAGTTTTTTCTTAATAAGCAAAAAGAGATTAAAGAAATTTCAAGTGATGAACTAGAGAGATATCTTGAAAATCACTATGATATTGATGACCCAATAAGAGAAGCATTAGACGAGGATAAATCATTTTATCGTATTGATGATGATATTGTTGACTTAAATGGTGCGTGGTTAAAAGAGCATAAAGATGCCAATGTTCTTTCTATGGATGAAATCTTTGTTATTTTAGAAAAGATTACAGGTAAACCAATTCAGCAATAATTTGCGTTATGAACGTAAATATGTTAAATCATTTATAGGGTAGAGATATTAAATAATAAAAGTTTGAAAGAGGTTGTAACTCTTAGTTACATAGATTTTTCATAAACTATTTACCTAGTAGATACTCAATAAGATTAACACTTTTTACGATAATATAAGCACAATAATCTTCCAGCCTTTCTAATTTTTGGGAAGTATGGTAATAGACAACAACATTTTCTACAAAGGAGTTTTAATGACTCAAGTGATTAATAGTCACCCCTATTTAGGTATCTTCTTCTTGTTTATTGTAACTGTAGTGGCATTTAATGCAACACTTTTAGCAGCACGATTTGTGAGTAGACGAATGGCAAGGCTCGACACAGAGAAGTTGAAGCTTACAATCTATGAATGTGGACCAGAGGTTACCAAACAACCCAATACTATTTCAACGCAGTTTTACTTAATAGCACTTCTGTTTATTTTGTTTGATGTAGAGATTATCTTTATGTTCCCTTGGGCAATTGATTTTAGACTTCTTGGTTGGTTTGGATTTGCAGAAATGATTCTCTTTCTTTTACTGTTAACAACTGGATTTATTTACGCATGGAAAAAAGGAGCACTTGAATGGCACAGCATCAAGTAAATTATACCTCTTCAGGAGGACTACCAGTTGCATTAACTACGGTTGATCATTTGGTAAACTGGGGACGAAGTAATTCACTTTGGCCTTTAACTTATGGACTCGCATGTTGTGCGATTGAGATGATGGCAGCTGGTGGTAGCCGTTATGACTTTGATAGATTTGGTACTATTTTTAGAGCAAGTCCACGACAATCAGATGTTATGATTTTGGCTGGGACACTTTCTAAAAAACATGCTGAGTTTGCTAGAAGACTTTATGATCAAATGACAGAGCCTAAATGGGTGATTTCTATGGGTTCATGTGCAAACACTGGTGGTATGTTTAACACTTATTCAACTGTACAAGGTGTGGACAGAATTATTCCTGTGGACATTTATTTACCTGGTTGTGCACCTCGTCCAGAGACACTTCAGTACGCTTTAATGATGCTACAAAAGAAGATTAGAAAAGAGTCTGCAAACATGAACAAGAACACAAAACAAAACTTGAGGTTAATATAGTATGAGAAAATATGTACCAAAAGACAGTGTTCAAAAGAAAGCATATTATACAGACAGGTTCCATGTTGTTCCAAGTACCCCTAGAGAAAAAGTAGAAAGTGATCCTGTGTATGCTGGACAACTTGAAGCCTTAGCTACAAAAGTGGAAGTAAAATCATCACGTATTGAACTTAATTGTATGGTAGTTGAGATTAATCATGAAGATAATTTTAAAGCATTAGAAACGCTTAAAAATGATTGTGGATATGCTGTGCTCACTGAGATGTCAGCTGTAGATTATTTGGCTAAAGATGGGAACTTTGAAGTTTTTTATCAGATGCTAAACCTTAAACAGGTTAAACGACTACGTTTAGTAATGCGAATAGAACAAGGTTTAGCTGTTGAGTCAGCTGTGCCTCTTTATAAGTCTGCAAACTTTGCAGAGCGTGAAATGTTTGATATGTTTGGTATTGTGGCTAATAATCATCCATTTATGAAAAGAATTCTTATGCCTGATGACTGGGAAGGAAACCCTCTTCTTAAAACTTATCCTTTACATGGTGATGAGTTTGCATCGTGGTATGAAGTTGATAAAATTTTTGGAAAAGATGCACGTGAAGCAATTGGTCCAGAGAACAGAGATGAAGCAAAAGTTGAAAGATATGACTCTAAGCGTTTCTCAAGAGTAGGATACGAAGTTCCATTTGGTGCTGAAGTAAATGCTGAAAATGAGACTGAAACAGCCATTGAGTATTCTAAAACATTCTTAGTTGATTACAACAAGGGTGATACAAAGCAATTAAAAGAAAGAAAGTAGGTAGATAGATATGCAACAACCAAATAAACTTTCCCCATTTTTTGAGAACCTTAACTTTGAAAGAGATGACAACACTATGGTTGTTAACTTTGGTCCTCAGCACCCCTCAGCTCATGGTCAGTTAAGACTTATTTTAGAGCTAGATGGAGAGCAGGTAGTTAAAGCGTATCCAGATATTGGTTACCTTCACCGTGGTATTGAAAAAATGGCTGAGAACATGACTTATAATGAGTTCTTACCAACAACAGATAGACTTGACTATATTGCGTCAACTTCAAATAACTATGCTTATTCACTTTCAGTTGAAAGATTACTAGGTATTGAAGCACCAAGACGTGCACAAGTTATTCGTACTATGCTTTTAGAGCTTAACAGAATTATTTCTCACCTTTTCTTTATTGCAACACATGCACTTGATGTTGGAGCAATGTCTATGTTCCTTTATGCTTTCCGTGAGCGTGAATTTGCAATGGATTTAATGGAAGATTACTGTGGTGCTAGACTTACTCATTCTGCTGTAAGAATTGGTGGTGTGCCATTAGACATTCCATCTGATTGGTTAGATAACATGGCTAAGTTCTGCGACAATCTAGAGCATGAATTAGATAATACTTATAATGCACTTCTTCAAGAGAACAGAATTTGGAAAATGCGTCTTGAAAACGTTGGTGTGCTTTCTCCAGAAGATGCACTTTCATGGGGATGTTCAGGACCAATGTTAAGAGGTTCTGGAATTGCTTATGACATTAGAAAAGAAGAGCCATATGAACTTTACCCAGAGCTGGACTTTGATGTTCCTGTTTCAGACTTAAATGACTCTTATGGACGTTACAGACTTTATATGGAAGAGATGAAGCAGTCTATGAGAATTATTAGACAGCTTATGCCAATGTATGGCGAGACTGAGCCACAATTAATGGCACATGCTCCACAATATATTTCTGCACCTAAAGAAGAGATTATGACACAGAACTATGCATTAATGCAACACTTTGTTCTTGTTACTCAAGGTATGAGACCTCCAAAAGGTGAAGTATATGTTCCAACTGAATCACCAAAAGGTGAACTTGGTTTCTATATTAAGTCAGAGGGTGAACCATATGCTTATAGACTTAAATGTAGAGCACCATCATTTTTCCATACAGGCTTACTTCAAGAACTTTTAATTGGTGTTTATATTGCTGATGTTGTTACGATTATTGGTACGACAAACATTGTATTTGGTGAGGTAGATAGATAATGCAAAGATATGATTTAAGACACTTACATGATGATTTTTATGACAGAATGGGTGAACTCATTGAGACTGGTTTAAATGTTGGTGAAGTAGGAATCTTTATGTTTGAAATAGGTGACTATTCACACATTCAGACATCTGCTGACTTCATTAAAGAAACAGGTCATGAGCTTATGAATTCTATTAAGTTCAATGAAGTTGACTGGACACTTGTGGTAAAAAAGCTTTCAGAAGAGCAAAAAGAAGAGCGTAAAAAAGCTGTTCAAGAAGCTGCAAGACTAGCAGAAGAGAAGCGACTTGAAGAAGAGCGTATTGCTAAAGAAAAAGCAGAGGCAAAAGCTAAGGCTGCTGCTGAAAAGGCTGCTAAAGTTGCTGCCGAAAAAGCAAATAAAGAATAGTTCTTAGCTTTTTATTTTCCTAAATCAAAGTACTTTTACTTACTTTGATTTATTGCGATTTATTTCTTTTTTTTACTTAATCATCATTATGTAATTGACCACTAAAGCTAAAGCCAAATTTCATTTTGTTGGCGATTTCTTCTTGTACTTCATCGATTAAATTTTCAGTGATTTCATCTATTTGTGCAATAAGATTATTTTTTTCTCTCTCACGTTTAAAAGTATGGATTTTATAGGGTTTATCTTCACCATGCTCTTTAAGAAAGTCTTGAAGTGTTTCTTCCCAAACAATTGTTATTTCATGTTCTATTGACCGTGCTTCTTCTTCATCGGGTAGTGTGTAGTTAAACGTAACATCATCAGTATAGGTTATGACTTCATATTTAGGTGTTTCATTGTTTGGCATTTTAATCTCCTTTTTCATCCATGCGCATATGGTTGAATTGTACAGTATAAGCACTCTATATTTAGTGAAATTTAGCTTTATTATAAAAAATTAATTTAAAAAGTAAAAGATTTAAAGCCGTTAATTTCTTATTTTTTTAAAGCTTAATATCAGTCTTAATATTTTGGAGTATAGAAAAATCATTCTTATTTTTCTCACTGTGTTAAGTTACTTAAAATAGAATAAGTTCAGAAGTTTTTTTGCTATAATAATTACCATGAAAACATTGAAATTAATTCTTATTTTTATTATTTTATTACTGTTACCCTTACTCTATGTGGCATTAGACAGTAATAATCATAAAAAAGTTATTAGCATTGCCATTGGCTCTAAAGTGGATGCCTATAATGAATATGCTAAAGAATATGCCAAAGAATTTAAAAAGGAGGGTGTTCATTTAAATCTTGTGGAGACGAAAGGTTCAGTTGATGCCCAAGAGAAGTTACTTAAAGGGGAAGTTGATTTTGCTTTTGTTCAGGGAGGAACAGAGAAAAAAGATATTTTAGCCTTAGCAAATATTATGATTGAACCCATTTGGATTTTTTATAAAGGGCGTAAAATAACTGACCTTAAAAGTTTAAAGGGTAAACGTATCGCTATTTGTGAAAAAGGTTCGGGAATTTTACCTGTTACTCTTGATTTATTGGACTTGGTAGGGATTAATGGATTTAATTCTAAGTTGTTACATGTTCCTAGTCAATCAGCTTATAATCATTTAGAAAAGAATGAAATTGATGCCATGTTTTATATTGCTTCTGCTGATGCACCATTTTTAAAAAGATTGATGACCATGCCCAATGTTCATTTGATGAATTTTTCTGCTTCTGAATCTTATAAACAATTCTTTGTGAAACGTGATAAATATTTTGATATTGTAACACTTCATGAAAATGCTTTTGACATGAAGCAACATATTCCACGTAAGCGTTATAAACTTTTAGCCAAGCATACCTTACTCGCAACCTATAATGCTTCGGATGAGCTGGTACGGTTAATGCTTAAAATTGCGAACAGAGTACACCGTAAAGTAGGTGTGTTTCATAAAGAAAATGATTTTCCCAATGCCTCTTTGTTAAAAGTTCAGCAACATAAGGCATCAAAAGAATATTTTCGCGAAAAGATACATTATTATGAGAGTAATTTTTCGTTTTGGATTGCGCAAAGTTTGAATAAGTTACATGATTATACTTTACGTTTTATTTTTCCTTTGGTAGCATTGTTTGCTTTTTTTATAGAAGTAATGGTTCCAGCTTTTAATTTATATGGACAACGTAAAATCAATGCTTGGTATGATAAGGTTAATGAAATAGATAATAAAATCGCAACAGTCAATCTTAAACATGCTAAAGAAAGACGTGAAAAATTAAAGAGAATTTTAGCTGAAATACGTAGTACAGATGATATCTCTGCTAATCATATGGCTGATTTTTATACATTACAAAACCAAATTGTTAATATACTTGATGCCTTAGATAAGAGGATTAAAACATTGCATCAGGGTCAGAAGAATTTTTAAATAAAATGCTTAGATCGTAAAAAATGTAAAATAGGAGAAGTGATGAAAGTGTTAAAAATAATGCTGTTACTACTGATGACAACGTTCATGCTCAATGCCCAAAGTTTTTATGTGTTGACAGGGGTTGATAGTTATGACCCCATTGTGATTGCTGAAGGTAAAGTGTTAGAAGTTTTTAATGATGATATAAAATTATTAATGAATGCCAATGCCTTAGAGTTAGATATTAATACTACAGGAAATCCTTCACGTGTTTTGGCGTTTATGGTTTCTAAATTTTCTGTAGGGGATACTTTAGGAGTACGTGTTTCTTTAGAACTTGGAGAGTATGTAAAACGTCAAGGAAATAAAGAAGAAATTTTTGTACTTTCCTATGTCAATAAACGTTCTTTTGCTTATGTTAAAGAAGATTTAGAGGATGAGTTGGCAGATACAATAGAAGAGTTATTAGAAGCTTTTGCGACACAATACCGAGATGACAATAAAAAACTATCAAACAATAAAAAAATAGTCACTCATGAAACATTTCATAAAGATATGGCTTATGAAAATGATTATTATATCGCTTTAAAAAAGGCAAAAATAGAGAATAAAAAACTTATGGTGTTTATGACAACGGCTTATTGTCCTTGGTGTCGTAAACTTGAAAATAGAATTTTATCTCAAGGGCATATAGATAAAAAAATAAAATCAACCCACATTCCTGTTATGTTGAATTATGACAAGAAAAATTTTCCTGAGAACTTAGCAAGAAGTAGTGTTGTACCTACCTTGTATATTCTTGATGCTCAAACACAAAAAATTGAAAAGACTTTTGTTGGTTATGCCTCACGTAATATGTTTTTAAATTATTTAAAGCGTCAAGATGGAAAGTAAGTATAGTCGTGAAGTACTTGAATCCTTAGAAGCAAAACTCTTAGCCTTGGTTTTTATAAATGAAGAAAAAGAAGAGTTTAAACCTACTAAGGAACAAGTAGAGAAGATGATGAAGCTTTGTAAAAAACGTAATCGTCCTTCTTATTATAAGCTTAGACATGCTTCAGGTATGGGGGAAGAATATACTTTTAAAGCCATTAATATGTACAGTGATGATGGGAAAAAAATGCGACGTTTTGAGTCGGATTTAATGTAATATAAAATAAATAAATAAAAGAAGGAAAAGTAATGAAAAGCATAGTATTATTTTTAATCATTGTGGGATCAATGATATTTACAGTTTTACAAGCAAAAGAAGAATTAAAAAAAGTAGAAGCTGAAAAACTAACAGCAATGGATGTTTATGAACAGATGACATTCATACTTTCAGATGAATGGTCACTTTCACCTGAAGAGGCACAGTTGGATACTACAGGGGCTCATAAAAGTAAGCATATTGCTCATTTAGTAGGAAACAGTGATGCTGTTGGAACAAGCTATAAAGTAATTGGACGTGGAGCAACACTCCAAGAAACATTATTAGCAGATACTAAAAAATCTATGGTAACCATGTATCATTGTAATTCATATACAAACTGTACGCAACTAAAGGCAACCCATTATTGTGCAAAGAAAAATCAACCAGAATTTCTTTTAAATTTAGAAGAGAGTACAAAAGATAAATTTGTTTTTGATTGTGATATGAGTACAGCGCTTTGTAACTCTGCTGAAGATCATATTCATAAAATGATATTTGAACTTTCAAATGATGATAAACATTTAAAAGCTTCTTATTTGGCGTGGAAAGATAAAAAGTTAAGAGATAAACATTCAATTTATCATTTCGATAGGATGTAAGATAGAGTGCATTTCTTGATGCACTTTATAGATTTATCTTTTTAATTCTAAAGCTCAATAGATGTTATTGATGCTTCTTTTTAATAACTTACAACTTACCTTTTGTTAAATCTTTAATTGATAGCTTGGAAGAATGAAACAGTTAAATAGATTAAGTGCCTCAAAATATGATACAATTAAAGTATATTAGTGTATCAAAGGTTAGAAAATGGATGAAAATATAAAAAAATGGTTATGGCAACATAAGAACTATCCTACCTTTCCCTACAAAAAAGATGAGCTAACAAGTTTACTCTCCAAGATTGAATATAACAGAGGACTGCTTGATGGCATTTCAAAAAGTTTTGCTAAAGAAGAGGTAAAAGAGTTAGAGATAGAGGCTCTCATTGAAGAGGCATTACATACGTCGCTTATAGAGGGTGAGTATTTGAAACGTGACAGTGTGCGAAGTTCTGTACGTAAAAAACTGGATAATCTCTTTTCTCATGATGATGATAGCTCAACCCATCGAAGTGACGCACTTGTTGCCATACTCATTGACTGTAACCTTAATGGTGAACCTTTGTCTGTTGAGCGACTACATGGTTGGCATAATGCCTTGTTTGAAAGTGGTTATGATGGACTACATAAGATTAACGTTGCATCTTTTAGAACACATGATGACATGGAAGTTGTTTCAGGAGCCATAGGTTATGAGAAAGTACACTATTTAGCTGTACCTCAAAAGAGCATTCAGAAAGACATGGCTGAGTTGTTAGTGTGGTGTAATGATTCAGATGAAAATATCTATGTCAAAAGTGCTTTGGCTCATTTGTGGTTTGTTGCCATTCATCCTTATGATGATGGTAATGGAAGAATAGCACGGGCGA